>QIAM01000084.1 GCA_003225555.1 Acidobacteriota bacterium
GTTGGAGGATGGGAGACGAACACGGGCGGAAGAAGGGACGCCCCAGGGCGGCAGTGCCTCGCCGTTGCTGGCTAACGTCTATCTCCATTATGTGTTCGACCTGTGGGCCCAAGCGTGGCGTCGGAAACAAGCCTGCGGTGACATGATCATCGTGAGGTTTGCCGACGATATCGTGGTGGGCTTCCAGACGAAGGCGGATGCCGTACGGTTCTGGGCGGAACTTATCGAACGAATGCGAAAGTTCAGCTTAGAGCTGCATCCCGAGAAAACGCGGCTGCTGGAGTTCGGACCGTTCGCGGCTGAAAACCGGAAGAAGCGCGGAGAAGGGAAACCGGAGACGTTCAACTTCCTCGGCTTCACCCACATCTGTGGGAAGAAGAGGGGGAACGGACGCTTCACGGTCCTGCGGCAGACGATTCGCAAACGGCTGCAAGCGAAGTTGAGCGAGGTGAAGGCCGAACTCAAACGACGCATGCATGATCCCATCCCGGAAGTGGGCCAGTGGCTGCGGTCGGTCGTGGGTGGACACATTCGTTATTACGGAGTGCCTACCAACCGCGCGGCGCTGTACACGTTTCGGTTCCAAGTAGGTCGGCTCTGGCATCGCACGCTCTTGCGGCGCAGCCAGAAAGCCCGCGTGCTTTGGGACCGGATGCGGCGCCTGATCGACCGCTGGTTGCCTCCCGCCCGCACTTGTCATCCTTATCCCCTGCGCCGCATGGGCGTTATCACCTGAGGTAAGAGCCGGATGCGGCAATCCCGCTTGTCCGGATCCGTAGAGGGGGTTATGGGTAACCATGATTCCTACTCTGACTCTCCCGAGCCTTTTTGGTTGGTTGGCACCACCAAAGTTTACTCGGGTCCAGGGAGCCGACATTGTCATGGAATCAATAGCACTCAATGACCAGCGGTCTTGTCACTTGAGGCAAAGCGAGGTACGGGGCCCGAACGAGATGCCTGGTGAGGCCGCATCGGTATCGGCACCGGGTCGTGAACTTATTTGCGACTTCTATGAAGCACCAAGGTGCGCCGGTCCCGTCGCAACTGACGGACCAATGGTCGAAGGACGATGGCTCAGCGAGCGTCGGTGTCCACGTGAACGCTCTTCAGTTCCTTGATTTGTGTGATTGCGATCGCGTGAGTTCCGTTTCGCGTGAACACCGGGCCGGTTGCCTGCACATACTTTCCTACAAACGGCATCATCTTTTCGCGCTGGTCGGAATCAGGCATGTACGCAGAGATTGGGAAATATATCAGCCCGGTCTTGGTGAGGATGATGATCGGCGAGCCGTGCTTAACGCAATCCAGGGTGCACTGCAAACTGAAGCTCTTGGCGGTCCCAGCCGGATTTTGGACTGGACAGGCGAGGTCCCGAACGGCGCCCTCGATCGTCATCGTCTTCGCGTCGGGTGCCATCTTAGTACCCTGAGGCGCGAGCGCTGGACAGATGAGCACCACAGAAAAAGCCGTCGCAGAGAGTACATGGAACAACGTGGAGCGCTTCATAAGCCTCCTTCCGGTGGCGTGACGCAGGCCTTCACGGACATTTCCGGTTTGGCCGCCCAAACTGGCAACAGTATATTTTAAAGTGGTCCAAACCGATAGTTGTTGAAACATCCCTGATTACATCAACTGCCGCTGCGCAGACGGCAACGGCGGCGAGCGCTTTCGGCCAAACACTTACGCATGCCGACCGCCCGGAGTCAGCCACGGTCCGTTCAAGTCAGAGACTGGCTGCATTACGCTTGAGATCCATTACTACGACCGGCTGTGACTAGTGAATTCGGATGATTGTCTACGCGGGAATGAGGTGCTTGCCGGGCAAGCAGCCTTTAGAGTAGCCCCACACCTCAACTTCCGAGTTGCCATCCGCGAGTTATCGCGATGCACATCAATTCTCGTCACACACTCTGCTTTGCAAGCGCCAGAGCTCCATTCGCAAACGCTTTGGCATAGCGAGTCAGGGCGGCCACATCCACAGCTTCCGGCCAACGGTCGGCTACACTGTGGTATCCCTCGCTGCCACCTGCCACAGTCACGAAACGCCCGCCACCACGCTGGATGATACCGGCCTCACCGCGAGCCATCGAGTCGTGACGCGCTTTCCCGTTCACCGTCAGCCCTTCCTTCTCCATCGCTGCAACGGTCCACTGTTCGAGCGCATCGTCAGAGGCATGGATGAGATTAGGCTGCCGCGGCGCACCGATGTCCGAGCCAAAAAAAATCCACACGTGGGCGCCCTTTATCAGATCGGGACGGCGCTTGATATACGCATCCATTCCCAAAAGGTCGAGTTCGTGGCCGCTCAAGGCGACGAAGAAGCAATCTCGCGCTGGCTTATCTGCAGCTACAACCCGGAGCGCTTCCAACCAACAAGCTAGTCGGCTTCCTTGCTCGCTGGCGCATTGCCACCAGCCGCTCCGCGGCGCCATCAGAACGAGCGGCGCCAGCGTCGGGTTGTTGCCCGCTATTCTGACGGTGACGTTGAAGGCTCGTGCTGTCGTCCGACGTACTTGAGCGACAAACGTCGCTTCCGCACGCCTCTGAGCTTGCTCCTTAAGCCATGCGCTTTCCGCGCTCGAGATTTGCAGCATAGGTGGGCCGAATGGCTTGTTGAAAGCCGAAGCGTTCATCAGAAAAAGTCCCGGCCTTGCGCCGCGTGTCAGAACGATAACCGCGTTATGACGACTGTTCCGCGCCTCTGAGACTTGGCTGCGGTACTCAATTCCGGGTTCTGCAAGCTTGGACGGTTCAGATTCTGCCAACCCAAGTTCGACATCGCTGCCGAGAGGGCCGAGCCTGCCATGTACTCCTTCCGCATTCGTAAAACTGGCGTCGAACACTGGTACTCCATCTATGCGGCGACCGTCGACCCGCAGATAGCACAACTGCGGGTCGACCCGACTAAATATAAAGGGTTCAAGTGAGGGCTCTGCGCCCATCTGCCGCACTTGGTTGGCCAGCCACTCGGCCGATACATTGTCCACGTTCGTTCCCGTTCTGTGGTTTCCCTGCGCGTCATGGGCCTGAATCACTGTCGCGACGCGTTCCTCAAGCGTGCTCGATGAATCTTGGGACTGCTTTTGCTCCGTTCGTAGGCCAGATTTCGTCGCGCTGAGTGTTAGCGCGCATACCATTGTCTGACCACCCCTCACGAGAAACGTCCGGCGCTCCATCTCTGCCCTCCGTTTTCTGCAAGGCGATTCGCCCCGTTATGTAAGCCCCAGGTTATTCGAGCTACAAGCCGTTGCCAAATTCGACCGCTTTCTCCCAGTCGACGCGATGTGATTGTATGCCTAGGCCACCGTTGTTATTGGCTGACGGGCCATCCAGACAAGACCTAATCAAGGAAGAGTCGTCGCCCACAGGGGGGATATTGGTAAACGCTGCGGCGTTTTCCGCGACCAATTGACTCGATCTATTGACGCTGCGGATTACAACACCATCAGATCCCGCGCGACGACAATTTCTCCCTTGAACTGCTTTGCAGCCAAGTTGCGCCACGTCTCGTCCTGAATTCCGTCGATGCCGGGCGTGAGGTGCGAGAGGACGAGGGTTTGGACCCCTGCTTCTTTCGCGATACGGCCGACATGTTCGACTGGCGAGTGATCGACTTTCATGTGCGCCATGTAATCGTCGAAGCGGATCGGCGACCCTTTAGCAATGCGATCGTGGACATACGCTTCGAGCGCAGGCACGTACATCGCCTCATGTAGGAGGATGTCCGCGCCCTTGGCCAACCGTGTCACAGCATCGATCGGCGCGGTGTCACCCGAAAACGCGATCGAGCGGTCATGGAAATCGAACCGGTACGCCAACGCCGGCCGCACGGGAGGATGCTGAACAAGGGCCGCGCTTAATTTGACGTTCTCGTCCCGCATGACTGTTCCAGCCGCCGACACTTCGTTCACGTCGGGCGAGACGAGCGGCTTAACCTTCAAGTCCTCCACCCAGAAATCGATCGTGGCTTTGTAAGCACGCAGAAAATCCTCCGTCATCTGCTTGAGCGGAGGCGGACCGAACGCGCGCACTGTGCTGGGCAGGCCTTGCACCCAGCCGAGGAGAATGAAGGGACCGTATTCGACGTTATGGTCGGGGTGATGATGCGTGATGAAGATCGAGCGGACGGCGGTAAACGGAACACCTGTGCTGGCGAATTGGTTCGTGACGCCGAGCCCGCAATCGAGCACGTACGCTGTGGCATTGCTCACCATCACGTGAGAAGTCATGTGCCGCGTGCGTCCCGGCACCATCGGATTCGGCCCGGCGCCAGTGCCAAGCATGACGAGCTTGGTTCCGCTCCGCGTTTCTAAGAGCGGCTTGAACCTGTTTGCCTGTGGCGTTGCCGGCCGCTGTCTGGGCAGCGCTTAAGCCAGCCCCGACGAATAGCGTGGGCATCGTTGCCAGGCCGGTCAGGAGACTCCGCCGTGATACGCGGGAACGATCGGATGCGTCAATCACAGTTTTTATCCTCTGGGAGGCAGATGCTAGAGTACCCCCCAGAAACCGTCAAGGCACGGATGACGGGCAGCTTGAAAATTACTCGCCACTCTGGCACTGTTTTCAAGAAGCCTTCGAGATCTCTTGAAGCGCGATACACATCGCGATACACATTACCGTTGCCTATGATGTACATCCAATGATTTACAGTGCCGTCCGTGCTCTTCTATGTCGTTGAAAGTACTTCAAACCAGCGCGCTGTCACGGCAGAGGCCGCGGGTTCGAGTCCCGTCGTCCCCGCCATCCTTTTCAAGCACTTGCAAATTGGCACCTTTGGAATCTGGGTGCAATTACGGTGCAACCGTTTCGGCGGTTGTCCCCGACGGCAATGCAGCGGCAGAATAGTCTCGACCAGTCTCGTCTGAGCGTTCCGCTCTGTCTCCGTCATCCGGTCCAAATGCTCGGGCAAGCTTTGATGTTCCCGGCGACATCGAATGCGAGCGGATTCGTAGTGGCGAGCCCCGCGCGCACAGTTCGACCACCGAGGTGACGTAATGGCCTTTGATGCTAAGCGTCTGCAATTCTGGAGCCGGCTTCGTCGTGCCCCCACGCCTGTGCAGGCTCATTCTGGGGCACCGGTCGGATATCCGGATTCTGCATGATTACGCGCGCACAGGTGTTCCATCGCAGAATGGCGTCGTCGTTTCCGGGTATCGCAAAATCCATGGCTTTCTCATAATGATCCATTGCTTCCCGCAGCGCGTGATATGCGGATGCGCCGGCTCCAGCGCCGCCGTGGCGAATGTGCGCATTTCCCAGGCGCTCCCAGATGATGCCCTCGTAGTAAGCCCGTTCGTAGTCGCCCTCAATGTGGGCAAGAACCTCCTGTGCGGGTCTCGCATGCACAGGGGATTGGAATTGGTCGGTTCGCGCCAGCAGAAGCGAAATCAGCGCCTGCTGATGGTCGGGTACGATGGCCAGAATATCTAGGCAAATGCTCTCCGCGAGGCTGGGTTCATTCAATAGTCTGTAGCGCTCCACCTTCGCCAGCGCTTCGGGAATACTGTGCTCGGAAATGGATTTCAGTTCGAAATGCATAACATCTCCTATGTCTTCGAATTGCTGAATACCCGGAACAGGTTCGACAGCGGATCGAAGAAGCGATCCACTACGCGCTCCTTGAGCGGGACGATCGCGTTGTCGGTGATCGTGATGTTTTCAGGACAAACTTTGGTACAGCACTTGGTGATATTGCAGAGACCTATGCCGAAATCCTTTCTCAGACTCTCAACGCGATCGCCCACGTCCAACGGATGCATTTCGAGCGCGGCCGCATACACGAGAAATCGTGGGCCGATAAATTGTTCGTGCATGTGATGGTCGCGCAAGACGTGGCAGACATCCTGACAGAGAAAGCACTCGATGCACTTTCGAAACTCCTGCACCCGTTCGACATCCTCCTGGGCAATGCGCCACGTTCCATCGGACGCGTCGGGCTGCCGCGGCTGGAACTTCGGGATGCGCTTCTTTAGTCCATAATTCCACGATACGTCCGTAACCAGATCCCTCATGTGCGGAAATGCCTTCATGGGTTCGACGGTCACAGGCCTTTCCAGCGGGAGCGTGTTCAGCCGCGTCATGCACATCAATTTTGGCATGCGATTGATTTCGGCCGAGCACGAGCCGCATTTCCCCGCCTTGCAGTTCCAGCGAACCGCAAGATCGCCGGCCTGTTCCGCCTGTATTTGATGCACGGCATCAAGGACCACCATGCCCGCCGAGACTTCCGAAGTGTAGTCCTGGAACTTTCCCTGACCCTTTTCCCCACGCCAGATCCGAAACGTGGCCGTCGCCATTACTTCATCTCCTGGACGATCTGCTGCAGATCGTCTCGCATCGGGGGAATGGGTTCGCGTGTGAGATGCATTTCTCCGCCGGCGCCCTTTCGCACCACGACGTTGCAGCCGCCATACTGCTCGTCCTTGGCGGGAAAATCATCGCGGAAATGTGCCCCCCGACTCTCTTTCCGTTCCAGCGCCGCCCGGGTAACAATTTCCGATACGGTCAGCAGGCTGTGCAGGTCGAGCGCCGTGTGCCACCCCGCATTGTATTCCCGGTTTCCATCCACGCTGACACGGTCGCTGGCAGCTTTCAACTCTCGAATGCGCTCGAGCGCTTGCAGCATCTCCTGTTCCTGACGCACGATCCCCACCCGTTCCTGCATCACGTCCTGCAAAGCATGTTGCACGGCATATGGATTGTCGGAGCCCTTGCGCTCGAAGGGTTGCAGCGCCCATTTTTCCGCTGATTCGAGTTCATCCGTATTCACCGCACCCAGCGAGTTCTCCTTTGCGTAGGCCGTAGCGTACTCCCCAGCTCGCTTGCCGAAGACCAATAAATCGGAAAGTGAATTCCCGCCGAGGCGGTTGGCGCCGTGCAGACCTGCCGCACACTCTCCCGCTGCAAACAGGCCAGCCACGTCTGACATTTCGGAGTCAGCGTCCACCTTCACGCCTCCCATCATGTAGTGGGTCGTAGGACCCACTTCCATCGGCTCCTGGGTGATGTCAATGTCGGCAAGCTGCTTGAATTGGTGATACATGCTGGGCAGCTTCTTCTTTATGTACTCCGCCGCGTTGGGAAGTCTCTCCTTGATCCACGCAATGTCCAGGAACACACCGCCGTGCGGACTGCCGCGCCCTTCTCGCACCTCGTGCCGGATGCAGCGGGCCACGTGGTCCCGGGTCAGCAGCTCCGGGGGGCGTTTCGCGTTTTTATCCCCCTGCGTGTACCGCCAGCCTTCTTCTTCCGTATCGGCGGTCTGGTTAGCGTACAGCGGCGGAATATCTTTGAACATGAATCTTTCGCCATTCCGATTACGCAGCACGCCTCCCTCGCCGCGCACTCCTTCCGTCACCAGAATGCCGCGCACGCTGGGTGGCCAAATCATTCCCGTAGGATGGAACTGCACAAATTCCATATCCATCAGCGCCGCACCGGCATGGTAGGCGAGCGAATGGCCGTCGCCCGTATATTCCCAACTGTTGCTGGTAATTTTGTAAGCCCTTCCAATTCCTCCCGTCGCCAGCACCACGGCTTTGGCGCGGAACAAGTGAAATCGACCGCGCTCGCGATCGTATCCAAACGCGCCCGCGATGCGCTCGCCGTCCTTCAGAAGCGTGACGACTGTGTGTTCCATGAAAACGTCGAGACCGAGATGAATTCCATGGTCTTGAAGAGTGCGAATCATTTCCAGGCCGGTGCGATCGCCCACATGCGCGAGCCGAGGATACCGATGGCCGCCGAAATTCCGCTGCAGAATTCGGCCGTCGCTGGTGCGATCAAAAAGTGCGCCCCAGGCTTCCAGTTCACGCACGCGCGCCGGAGCTTCCTTGGCGTGCACCTCCGCCATACGCCAGTTACTGAGGTATTGACCACCGCGCATGGTGTCGGCAAAGTGAACCCGCCAGCTGTCCCGGTCGTCCACATTTCCCATCGCCGCGGCTACGCCACCTTCGGCCATCACGGTGTGTGCTTTGCCGAGAAGAGATTTCGAAATGACCGCGACCTTTCCACCGGCGGCCGAAACCTCGATGGCAGCCCGCAGCCCTGCGCCCCCGGCTCCGATGATCAGAACGTCGTGCTCATGCGCGATGTACTCGCTCACTAGACGATCCTCCAGTCCGTCCAGATACCCATCGAGCACATCCGCACATACAAATCGGAAAACGCTACCGATAAGAGGCTGCACCAGGCAAACAGCATGTGGCGCTGGTTCAGGCAACTCACGCAATCGTAAACTCGCTTGCGAGCCGGCGCCCCCGCCAACCGGTCGCGAAAACCGCCGACCAGATGACGAAAGGAGTGGCATCCCAGAGTGTAGGAGCTCAACAGAACGAGGTTCGTCAACAAGACGAGAGTGCCGACCCCGATGCCAAACCGGCCGTCGAACCAGAACGCATCCCACGCGTCCCGCGCCAGAATTACGAGAAACACCAGGGCCAGATAAAGAAAATACCGGTGGACGTTTTGCAGGATCAAAGGAAACGATCGTTCGCCGAGATATGTCTTGCGCGGTTCGCCCACGCTGCAGGAAGGTGGATCGGCCCAAAAAGCCTTGTAATACGCCCCGCGATAGTAGTAGCACGTCACTCGAAAGCCGCCCGGCGCCCATAGAATGAGCATCGCTCCCGTAACCCAAACAGGCATCCAGCGTGGGTTTGGACCGAACCAACCCTCATGTGCGGGGCCAAACAATTCTGGCGAATAAAATGGTGAGAGATATGGTCCGAACCTGAAATGCTGCCCCTGCAGAGCAGCCCACGTGGAGTAAGCGATGAATGCCGACAAACCGAGAAACACAACCAGCGGTTGTACCCACCAATTGTCGGCTCGCTGCGTCTGTCCGAAACCCCCGCGCGACAATGGGACGTCGATCTGAGACATCGATCCTCCTCACGCGTTCCGTGCTGACGTTACCTGCAGTATCAAGCGCTAGTCTGATTGCGATTGAATACGGGCGGTAGCCATGATACAGGGAAATTGATCGTCATTGTTTTCGGAAACGATGCCTCCCGGTGAACGTGTTCATACTGAAGTGAACCGAAACAACCGAACTGAAGTTTCTCAAATTCGCGCGAGCGGGGCTGGCGTGCGTTGCGGGCTGGGCCGGACCAAAGATGAGGGAGTGCCTGTTCGATGCTGGAGCGGAGATGCAACCGACGTGCGTCCCCGCTGGAAAATTCGCGGCGATTCATTCAGGACTCCTAAGCGCGAAGGCAATGTAAACACCACCAGAAGGCGATTTCAGGTCCTTCCCTCCGCCGGCTGCAATGACCACGTATTGGCGGCCACTGATTTCATAGGTGATGGGCGTCGCATTGCCGGAAAACGGGAGCTTGGTCTCCCACAGCAATTCTCCTGTGGACTTGTCAAACGCGCGAAACTTCTTGTCATAGTTCGTTGCACCGATGAAGAGGAGTCCACCCGCCGTCACGATTGGCCCGCCATAATTTTCGCTGCCGGTGTTCGACGTACCTTTGGCAGCAAGCTCGGGATATTCACCCAACGGAATCTTCCACGCGTACTCGCCGGTGTTGAGGTTTATTGCGCTTAGCGTGCCCCAGGGAGGAGCTACCGCGGGATAGCCTTCGGGATCATGAAACCGGGTGTACCCGGAAAATCGGTAGGGCATGAGCGGAGGAGCAGGTTGACCAGACGACAGCTCCTTGTTTTCGCCCTCGCTCACGAATTTAACCAGCGCGTTGATTTCATCGGTAGTGAGATTGGGAAAGCCGGGCATTCGGCCCGCGCCCTTTTGAATTCGGTTTCTGATTTCCTCCTGGGTCATACGATCACGCACGCCTACTAACGAAGGGAAAAGAGGAGGCGAACCCTTCATATCGTCACGATGGCAAATCGTGCATTGACTCTGGTAGACGCCCTTTCCGCTCAGTCGATCGCCAGTGTTCTCGGCCAACTCGACCGCCCAGGCCATTTCATTGGAATTGACGTAAAGAATTCCTGACTCCGGATCGAATGCCGGACCGCCCCACTCTGCGCCGCCATCAAAACCCGGAAAGATAATGGTGTTCTTTCCCACACTCAGCGGAACGAATTGCCCTTCGCTGCGGTATGTCCGAAACTGATCCACTACCCACGTGTGCGCTTCAGGAGTGCGGTTGGTGAGCATGTCCTCCGTCAATCGCTGGCGCGCGTAGGGTGCTGGTTTGGTTGGAAGGGGCTGCTCTTCGGCGGCGACTTCTCCATAGAGGTCGCTCGGCGGATACTTGTGATACTCAAGGGGAAAGACCGGTGTTCCAGTAGCGCGATCGAAGAGGTAGACGAAGCCTTGCTTGGTTGTCTGCGAGAGCGCATCCACCCTTTTTCCATCATGCGTAACCGTCACTAGAGTAGGAGGGGAGGGAAAATCACGGTCCCAGATATCGTGGCGCACACCCTGAAAGTGCCAGATGCGCTCGCCGGTTTCGGCGTTCAGTGCGAGCTCGCAGTCGGCAAATAAGTTGTCGCCCAGGCGGTCGCCGCCATAAAAATCGAACGCCGCCGAACCCGTCGGAGCATAAAGAATGCCAGTCTTCTGATCAACTGTCATTCCCGTCCAGTTATTCGCGCCGCCGCTTTTCTGCCATGCATCTTTCGGCCAGGTCTCATAACCCATCTCGCCGGGATGGGGAATGGTGTGGAAGCTCCAGCGCAGTTTTCCCGTGCGCACGTCATAGGCGCGAATATCGCCAGGAAGGGCGGGCAAGGTCTCCGACTCACGGCCACCGACAATGAAGAGGTCTTTGTAAACGACCGCCGGGCTGGTCAGCGCAATGGAACCAGTGGCCACATCGCGCCCCAGACCCTCGCGCAGATCAACACGGCCGCTGTTGCCGAAGGTTGGGATCGGCTGCCCGGTATCTGCGTTCAGTTCGTAAACGAAATTCATCACGCCTAGGATGATTCGCCGATCTTTGTTGTCGGGGCTGCTCCAATAGGTAAGGCCGCGGCTGGGTTGAGTGCCAACAATACCGGAATCAAATTTCCATTTCAGTTTGCCGGTCGCGGCAACGAGAGCAAAGATCTTTTGTGACGGCGAGACTCCGTAAAGAGTCCCAGCGACTTCGATAGGGCTGGTCTGCAGACCGCCAGTTTCTCCGGTGTCATACGACCATGCAACTTCAAGCCGCTTGATGTTGGACTTATTGATCTGGGTCAGCGGAGAATAGTGCGTCTTTTCAGGGTCGCCACCATAGACGGCCCAGTCCCGAGTCGATTTCGGTTCCGTACTTTGCGAAGGCGTCCGCAAGCACACGATCACGATGAAAATGCATGAGAACCACCGAAAACGCGCCGGAATCATCAACCAATTAAAACATAACGCTTCAAACTGAATTGAATATTGCGCGGATCGGTCACTCAGGCCTTTGGGGGCCACGCAATCTGACCGCCCTGGTTGAAAGCCAGGTTAGCGATGTGGCCGGGGGCCGCGGCCGCAACTCCGGTTTCTACGGGCGCATTTGGTTCTTTGCGGCTCTTGATGCAGTCGAAGAAATTCTCCATGTGATCGATTGTGCCATCGCGATAGCTGTGTTCACTCAGAATAGGATTTTGTTCCCTGGGCACACCTTCGCGATACACGTTGAAGCCGCCGCGATCGAGCTTTAGAGTTGCGTTACTGCCGCGGAACTCAAGGCCGCCGCCGTCGATGGAAGAACTCATCATGCCTTCGTACACGACATCAAAGCCGGGATAGCGAAAAGCTGCCTGGATAGTGTCTGGACAGTCCCACTGATCAAAAACATATTTGTCCGCGAGCATTTGCGCCCGGCGTGGCTGATCGGCTTTCATAGCCCAGTGCACAATATCAATCCAGTGCGTGAACAGGTCGGTCATGGCGCCGCCGCCGAAATTCCAGAACCAACGCCAATGAAAGAATTTTTCCTGGGTATACGGCTGATCTGGCGTGGACCCGAGCCAAAGTTTCCAATCGAGGGCTTGCTGGTCAATCGGTTTCGTTGGCCAGTCTCTTTGATAGTTTTGCCACCAGTAGGTTCGCACCTGTACAACGCGGCCAAGACTGCCTGCCTGGATCAGATCGACGGCATCGCGAAAATGAGTCCAACTGCGCTGCTGCATCCCGCACTGCAAAACCTGTTTGCTCGAACGGACCGCACGAATCAAGGCCGCGCCTTCGCCAATGGAGTGGGTTACCGGCTTTTCCAGAAAAACGTCCTTGCCGGATTTCAGCGCGTCAAGCGCCATAGAAACGTGCCAGTGGTCCGGGGACGCGATGATTACGGCATCGATGTCCTTCTCGAGGACTTCACGGTAGTCCAGGTGGGTCGTCGCCAGGCCCTGGGAACGTTCTTTGATGGCATCGCGGTGGGGCGCATAAACGTCGCTTACGGCCACGATCTGATAAGGGCCGACCTTATCCGCAGCATCAAGAAGTTGTTTCGCGCGGCTGCCGGCGCCGATTACTCCGATGCGAAGCATGTCGTTAGCGCCGAAGACGCGGGTTGAGGCAAGTGCGGTGAGTCCACCAGCAACGAGGAAACTGCGGCGAGAGATCATGATTTTGGACAGGGCCTCCACTCCCGGTGTTCCGATTGATGCTATCAAGTTTTGCTGGTACTGCAATCCATCACTTTGGCTGGGCTATGAGACGGGCCTGGGTGTATCCTCTGAGGACTATGCGCATCCGAAATTTTGTGTTCATCATTTCTATGGTGGTCGTGTTCACGAGTCTTGTTACCGGTGGAGACCTATACGCGCACCAGTCAGTCGCGCCTCAGGCTGGCGAGACGCAAGCAGCCTCCTCCAAACCAAAACCAGAAGAGACGGAAATATGGGAGCCGGTGCCGAAAGTAGTTACGCCCGGCGCCGAGTGCTGGGCGTCTCCATCGGACGCGATCATCCTGTTCGATGGGAAGAATCTGGACGAATGGGTATCGGCAAAAGATAAGTCGCCGGCCAAGTGGATTGTTGCCGACGGCGTGGCCACAGTGAACAAAGCTGCCGGTAATATTGAAACGAAGAGAAGCTTTCGCGACTATCAACTCCACATCGAATGGAAGGTTCCGGAAAACGTCACCGGCAGCGGTCAGGCACGGGGAAACAGCGGGGTGTTTCTCGCCTCGACTGGTCCCGCCGATGGCGGATATGAGTTGCAGGTGGTCGATTCTTATAGCAATAAGACTTATGTGAATGGCATGGCGGGGAGCATCTACAAGCAAGCCATTCCGCTGGTGAATCCAAGCCGCAAGCCGGGAGAGTGGCAAAGCTACGACGTAGCATGGACCGCGCCCAGATTTAACGCTGACGGATCGCTAAAAACTCCAGCGTATGTCACGGTCTTTTTTAATGGCGTATTGGTGCAGAATCATTTCGAGCTGAAGGGCCAGACGCTATATATCGGCAAGCCGTTCTACACGAAGTACGACGCCGCGCCCATTATGCTACAGGCACACGGCGATCCGAGCCCGCCGATCAGTTACCGCAATATCTGGGTGAGGGAACTCAATTAGCCAAAAGCCTCGTTCTATCCCTTTGTTGGAGAGGCGTTGCGACCCCCGCTGCGGCGCGGAATGCTTTAGGCGGAAAAAAGTTGAAAGCGGGCTAAGAGTTGGTCTGTGCTGACGAGCTCTGCGCCCATTAATTGGAGTTCGTCGAGGGCCTTCCGTCCTTCCTCGGGATTCAAAGTCTCGATTGCATCGCGCACGACGCAGACGCGCCGCCCGCGGTCCAGCAAGCCTTTGGCAGCGAAACGCACGCAGTATTCCGTAACCACGCCGAAGACGGCAATTTCCGCGGTGCGAGGAAGACGCTCTACCAATGATCCGGCATGGCGGCTCTCGAAGATGTCCAGCGTCTGCTTCTGAAGCAGCACTTGTTGGAACTGCGAGAGGTCGTTAGGCAAGCTCGCCGACTCACGGTTGGGCACCACGGCGACGCTGTCGGTGAGAGCCTCGGGTACATACTTCGCGCCCTCAGTTCCCTCGATGCAGTGCGGCGGGAACTGTGCGAACTCAGGGTCGTCAACGGTATGGAAGCAGCCATGCGAAACCAGGAAGGCTTGGCCGTGACGTGCGGCATCCGTAAGTCGGCGGATGTTGGGCAAAAGGCGCTCGGCCCCGGGAACGTAAAGCTTTCCGTGGGGCAGCATGAAGTCGGCTTGAGTATCCACTTCCCAGAAGATGATGTCGTCTCGCAAAGTGTGGCCCTGTCACAAGCTGGAAGTTTGATGGAGCTTACCCTGCTCCCGCACACAATTCAAGGTCATGCAAGAATTTGCCTTCGAGATTTTTGGGACGGGCCGCGTGAATTGGCCTGGAAATCTCCGGCCATCGGCAAATTTGTATACTAGCGGGCGCGCGAAATAGTCACATTCCTCGCGGTCCGCAAAGAAGAAGTCCGCACTGCTGTGACATTCTGCGTCGAAAGGTCGTCTCCCCATGGCGAATGATGATGCTAAGCCTGCTGGCGGTGCAAACAAGTTGGTCATCCGCAACATTGGGTTGCTGCTCTCTGGAGATTTGCGCCAGCCAATTCTGGATGCCAACATCGTAGTGGCTGTGGATGGAAAGATCACGGCGGTGGGCAAGCGGGGGGACGTGGATGTCGCAGGGGCCTCCACCACGATCGATGCGAAAGGAACGACGCTGGCGCCGGGATTGATTGACAGTCATGTGCATCCGGTGGCCGGAGATTGGACGCCGCGCCAGAACCAACTCGGCTGGATCGACAGCTATCTCCACGGCGGAGTGACCACGATGGTATCGGCCGGCGAGGTGCACACACCCGGGCGGCCGCGCGACGTGGTGGGCGTCAAGGCGATGGCGGTATTTGCGCAGCGAATATTTACGGCGTTCCGCCCGGGTGGGGTAAGGATTCATGGCGGGGCACCTGTGATCGAGCATGGCATGGTCGAAGAAGACTTCAAAGAACTGGCGACGGCGGGCGTGACCATCCTGGGAGAAGTCGGGCTGGGTAGCGTGAAGGACGGGAAGACGGCGCGGCAGATGGTCTTGTGGGCGCGGAAGTATGGCATCCAAAGCACGATTCACACCGGAGGGCCATCGATCCCGGGATCGAGCCTGATCGATAAGGACATGGTGCTGGAGACGGACGCGGACGTCATCGGGCACATCAATGGCGGGCACACGGCGTTGCCCGGCGATCAGATCGTGGAGCTCTGCGAGAAGTCCACGCGGGCGCTCGAAATCGTGCACAACGGAAACGAGAGAGCCTCATTGCTTACGCTGCGCACCGCGAAGGAATTGAAGCAACTGGATCGCGTGATTCTCGGCACGGACTCGCCGGCGGGATCGGGAGTGCAGCCTCTGGGAATTTTGCGGATGATCTCTATGTTGGCAGCGTTGGGGGAGATTCCCGCGGAAGTCGCTTTTTGCTTTGCAACGGGGAACACTGCGAAGATCCGCAAGCTCGACGGCGGGCTGGTAGCTCCAGGACGCCCGGCTACTTTCGTGCTGATGGACAAGGCCCAGCATTCCGCCGGGAAAAATTTGCTGGCGAGCATCCAGTTGGGAGATTTGCCCGGGATCGGGATGGTGGTGGTGGACGGGCTGGTCAGCGTGCTGCGCAGCCGCAATACTCCACCGGCCACGACGTTGCCAGAAGTTGTGTCAACCTAGCAGGGTGCAGACGTCCTCAGCGGCTAAACAGTTTGCTGAAAAACTCCCTCCAGGTACCTCTGGGGCTAAAGCCCTGATCAGACAAGAAAGGCTTTATCGCAGTGCTGAAAACGCTGCGCTACCCAAAATCAGAGTTTTTCACCAAACTGTAAAGCCGGGTCGATTGTTGCGGCACTTCGGCGGGACTTAAAGCCGTGCCCTTTCAAAGCAAGATCAAAGAGTCACGCCCCGTCAAAATCAAAACCCAGTTTCCCTAAGTCTGCAAGAACTCTGCGCTTAACGCAGGCCATCTTCGCCCTTGATCTGGGATTTGGTCAAACCTCCAACGCGCGGAAGAGGACGCCCACTGTCGGTGACGGCGATCGCGACCAGAATTTCGTTGGCGCGCGGCGCGTCGTTAATGCGCACTTCCATACCGTCGAAATGGCTGCGGACAAAGGCGGCGTCCTTGTGCCCGAGTGGGATATCAAGGCTCAAGCCGCAAGCACCGCGTTTCTTGGAGGAAGGAATCAGAGCCGCACCCTTGCCAAGCACACGGCGCACCGGCGTACCAAGCTTGGGATGCAAAATGGCAGCGGCGTGCTCCAGTTCTCCGTTCTCCCCGACGGCCGCCGCTTTGCCGTAGCTTTCGGCAGTGTTGGCGGTAATTCCGAGTGCGGCCACGGCTTTCTGGGTGAGCAATTCACCGAGCTCTTCTCCAATATCCATCAATTCCGACAGATCTTCGACGTATCGCCCCGCATACGGATTCTCGATGACGGCGGCAGCGGCGGCACGGCGCGTCGGAGGATCGACCGTGCGGCCCATTTCGCTGAGTGTCTCTTCGAGAAATACCGCGACCTTGCGAATCTTTGCTTTCATCGGAGTCCGTCCTCTCCTTTAATCTCGGAAGCCTTGAGTCCGCCCACGCGCGCGTGAATGCGCGGGCCCGTGGTCATGACAAGGGCGAGCAGAATCTCATCGGCGCCCGGAGCATCATTGATGCCAACCTCCATGGCGTCGAAATGGCTGCGGACGTAGGAGGCGTTAACATGCGTGATCGGAATGTCGAGCCGAGTGCCCGGCGCGCCAACCTTCTTGGTGGAAGGGACGATGGCCTTGGCCCCGCCCAGGAGATCACGCATGGCATAGCCGCCGGGAACATGCCAGAGCGCACCGTGTTCGAGCTCGCCGGCGGTTCCGACGATTGCACCCTTGCCGTAGCCTTCGACGACGCGCGGGTCGCCGCCAAGGGCTGCGACCAGGGATTGCGCCATGGAGAGGCCGAAGGGCTTCAGGTCTTCCATAAACTCTGCGATGTTTTCGACGTAGGCACCGGCAAACGGATTGTGAATAACAGCGAGGGCGGCCCCCCGCCGCTGAGGTACGGCGGATACCGGGCCGCCTTCATGGAAAATATCTTCGAGAAGGATAAGTTTTTTCCTGACGCGGACCTCAAGCATGAAGGAGGCTCCAGGATTCAGATTGGACAATGTCATCCTGCGGTGAACTGATGATCCGCGAATGGTTTTGCAGACTGAGCGCGGCGGACGAGATCAGGTCACGTGCCAGCAACTCTTCGGCGACATGCGTACCGGAATCGAGAGCTTTCTGTATTTCGTTTTCGGTTAGGGTACCGACAGAACGCGTTACGGGAATGCTGCCCAGGTCACTGTCAGGTGCGTGCTCGCAGGCAGGCTGGCGCACAATTCCGGGGTGGCCGGGCAAGTCCACAGCGTTGGCAATGACAGTGGCGGCTGCGTCTGCGAGCGACGCGCTGCGGGCTAAGACCGTGACGGCATCTGCGATGCCGAGAGAAAAACTGCGTCCACGCCATCCGCTGGTCGCGAGGCCTCGGCTCGGCGGATCGGATCGCAAAGTGACGGTGCCGAGAAGGGAAGGGCGATCAGGACGTTCGATCATGCCGGCCACAAACCGTTGACCGGACGCAAGGTAGAAGGCGATGTCGCCACCGTTGTTTACGTAGGCGCGAGACAAGGATGCGACCGAGGTCATCGCAGCGAGGATCTCTTCGGCTACCGCTCCGGCCACGGCAGCCATGGGCGTGATGAAGCAGCGCGGGGCGAAGGGAGCGACGGCGTCGGCCATGCGCCGCGCTACCACGCCTGTGGGAAGAACTGAATCCAAAAGCATTGGCTTACGCAAGAGCGGGAGTTCCTGGCAGAGCTCGTCGAGAACGGTAACGAAGCGAGTCGCGGCTGCGCGATACGCAACCTGAACCTGGTCTTGATCGCCGAAAGCTTCCACAACCAGATCGATGGGACCGTCGTTCAGATGGAGACGCTTGCCATCGGGCAGCCAGCGAATTTGTGCAGGCGCTCTCATTCCGCGCCCCTCGTGCCTTTTGCAGGCTGCAGCGGCCAGGGATTCTCGGGATGGGCCACGCGACGCTGGCGGTCTTCGCCAGTAATAGAGGCGAGAGGCCGTACATGATCCATGTGTCCGCCCAGCGTCGCATAGTCAGCAAGCTTCAACGTGAACTCGATGGGGGCGACAATCGCGGGTGTCGGCACATAGCCGAAGGCATTCGCCGGCATGCGGCTGACGTCGACCATGAAGGTGATGCCGCCTCCGGGCCAGACGTAGGCTGGCGCTCCGCCGCAAGTAATCCGCGTGAGAGCGTCCTTGACGGAGTGCGTGAGACGAACCGGGTTCTCTGTGACTCCGGCACGCAAGGAGCCTCCGGCGCCGCCCATGAAGAGAACGGTCGAGAGCGCGGGCTCACAGTTCTCTCGAATCCTCGCAACCGACTCTTGCAGAGCGCGGGGAAGTTCTTTTTCGACGAGGTCCAGCTTGTCATCGAGTTCGTAGTAGGCCGAGTGCTCGCCCGTGGTGCTCACCATCAACAAGTGCAGCCCGGGCCAGGCGGCTTTCGGATCGAAACGTTTCAGGATGGAACGTGGATCCTCAAGATTCGTTCCGCCCCATGCGATGCCCGGCTCCGCCACCTGAAAATATCTGCCGGGTGTGGAGCGGCGGCCCTTCAGTCGGATTCCCGTCTCGGGTACGCCGAGCAATTTACCGGCCTGGTGCTGGGAGAGGACCCCGGTGATGTGGTCATCGACGACCACGACTTCATCCACCTTGCCAAACCACTGCTTGGCGAACATTCCAATGGCGGCCGAACCACAGCCGACGCGCATCCGCTCTTCGCGCACGCCATCGACGATGGGAGGTTGTCCGGATTGCACGACGATCGACGCGCCGTCATCGATTTGCAATTCCGCCGGTTTTCCATTGCACAAATCGAGCAGAGTTTGACACGTAACTGTGCCTTCCTGGCGGCTTCCGCCGGTAAGGTGGCGAACGCCGCCAAGCGAGAGCATCTGCGAACCGTATTCGCTGGTAGTTACGTGGCCGACGGCTTCGCCCTGCGCGCGCACGGTATTGGTTTCGGGCCCGAGATAGCGATCGGTATCGATCTTCACTTTGACGCCACAGTAACTGAAGATGCCCTCGGTCACGACCGTCACCATGTCCACCGCGTTGATCGAGGAGGAAATGATGAAAGGAGCAGGTTTGTAGTCGGGATAGGTCGTTCCTGCCCCGATGGCCGTCACGAATGTTCCGGCTTGATCGACGAGGTTGCCGTTCCAGTCCTGACTGTGCTCCAGGAAGGGGACGACGGACTCTCCGCGCGAAACTGCTTGATCGAGCAGCACGTGGGGATCGAGCCGAACCAGCTTTCCATCGTGATTGGCGTAGCGGTCGCACGATCCGGTCCGGCCGGGCTTGATGTAACAGAGAACCGGGCAGGCGTCACAGCGGATGGCGTCATCGTTACCCACGGGGATCTCCGGGGCCTCGCGCGGCCAGAATGGCAGCACGGATCCGATCAGGCGTTGCTGGCACTTTGCGAATGCGAACGCCAATGGCGTCGTGAATCGCGTTGAGGATGGCGGGTGCCGTAGGGATCACCGCTTGCTCCCCGATTCCCTTGGCGCCGAAGGGACCGACGGACGAACGCTTTTCAATCAGTATGGTTTCTACCGGAGGCATGTCGCCTACGGTGGGAATCAGGTAGTCGTGCAGATTCTCTCCTTTGCCGGGCGTGAATTCCTCCATGAGCGCCATGCCGAGTCCCTGGGCGGCGCCGCCTTCGACCTGGCCTTCAATCAGAGTGGGATTGATCGCTCGTCCGACATCATGAGCTGCCGTAATCCGGAGCACGCGCACGGTTCCGAGTTCGACATCCACCTGCACCTCGGCCAAATGCGCGCCGAAGCCGTACACGGCATATGGATTCCCTTGACCATTCTCGTCGAGCGGGCTGGTCGGAGGATCGAACGTGGTTTCCTGCGTCAGGACATACCCGTGCTCGTCGAGCGGAAGATCGGCAAGGTCAACCGAAAGAGCCTTGCCGTTGTCAACAGCGATCACTCTTCCGTCACGAAATTCGAAGGATGCGCAGTCACAGGCACCGGCCATACGTAACAGAGTTTGTCGCAGAGCTCTCCCTGCCAGGTAGGCCGCTTTCCCTGTTACAAACGTCTGGCGCGACGCGGACGTCTTCCCGCAGTCAGGCGTAATGGAGGTATCTCCGGAAAGCAAATCGAATTGGTCAACGGGCGCACCAAGCGCATCGGCGCATATCTGCGTAACAATCGTGTTCGAGCCCTGACCGATATCGACGGCGCCCTGGTGCAGCACAATCCTCGCATTGCGCTTTAATCCGATGCGGATCGTCGACGGATTCGAAAGGGAAGTGTTCCCGCATCCGTACCACATGCCGGCGACGCCAACACCCCGGCGCAGCGGGGTGCTGGTCGTGCGGTTGAAGTCTTCCGCTTCCACGCGGGCCGCCTTCCACCGCAGGCGCA
Organism: Acidobacteriota bacterium; assembly: GCA_003225555.1. GTDB lineage: Bacteria > Acidobacteriota > Terriglobia > Terriglobales > Acidobacteriaceae > Sulfotelmatobacter. The sequence goes on from QIAM01000084.1 coordinate 20,420, forward strand.
GGGCTTCAAGACATTCGCGAATGCCGACGCCTTCTCCGAGTACCTGTCCGGTCACGGTGGGGGAATCATCGTCCAGCGCATTCAGGATGCGGAATTCAAGGCGATCCATCCCGAGCCGATTCGCGAGGTCGTCGTAGAGTTGCTCCTGCGCGATCGTTCCCTGGGGCACGCCGAATCCGCGAAACGCTCCGGCGGGCACGAGGTGCGTATGGACCGCACGAGTGAGCGCGCGATAATGCGGCACCCTGTAGGGGCCGGAGCCATGAACCGGAACGCGAGCCGCCACCGTTGGGCCCCACGAAGCATAGGCACCGGTATTGAAGTCGGCAGCGATGTCCATGGCGAGGAGCTTGCCATCTTTGCTCGCGCCGGCGCGCGCGCGAATGCGCGCTGGATGCCGCTTGGTCGTGCTCATGATGGACTCGACGCGCGAGTAAGTCATCTTCACCGGGCGGTTGAGATGCCACGCGGCCAGGGCGATGAAAGGCTGCACGGAGAGATCGAGCTTGGTGCCAAATCCGCCTCCGACCGCAGTTGGGATAATGCGAACGCGGTCGGCGGGAAGCGCAAGGATAGCCGCGAGATCCGCACGGTCCATGTATGGCGACTGCGTACAAGCCTGCACTTCGATGCGATCGCCGACTCGCCGCGCAAAACCAGCTTCCGGTTCGATGCAGGCGTGTTCGACAAAACTGGTTTCATACTCGCCTTCTACGACAACGTCAGCTTGGGCAAGAGCCTTCTCGACATCCCCGCGCACCACCCGGCCCCCGACCAGCACGTTGCCTGGGCGATTTGCGTGCAGCAACGGCGCGCCTGATTGCAAAGCTTCGTCGATCTCCATGAGTGCATGGCACTCGTCCCACGAGACCGGAAATCTCTCAAGATCAAGCTGTTCCACCGCCTGCTCCTCACCCACAACGGCGGCAATAGCTTCCCCGCGAAATCGAGTCTCGCCTTCCGCAAAAACGGGTTGATCGGCGAAGCCCGGAATCACACCGAAACAATTCTTACCGGGGATGTCCTTAGCCGTAAGAACCGCTTGAATGCCAAGTCGCGTTTCTCGGTAGGAGCGCAGATCTCCGAAGCTGAAACGAGCTCGGTGATAAGGGCTGCGAATGACGCGGAGGAGCAAGGCATCAGCTGGCATTTCGTCCGCCCCAAAAATTTCAGTGCCGTCGGCCTTGCGTTGGCCATCGAGCCGAACCAATCGTTGTCCCACTGCGCCGGCATGTGCGGTGGGTGAGGAAACGTGCTCGGAGTGCGCGGTCAGAATCGCCGAAACAATCTTGCGATAGCCCGTACAGCGGCAAAGGACACCGCCGATTGCGTCCATCACTTCGGATTCCGTTGGGCAGGGATTGTTCTCCAGCAGAGCGGTAGCTGACATCAGCATGCCGGGTGTGCAGATGCCGCACTGGGCGCCGCCCGCGGCGAGAAACGATTTCTGGAGCCGGTCATACAATGGGGCACGGGCCTTCAGTCCCTCAACGGTGGTAATTTCGCAGCCTTCGACTTGGGCGGCTGCGACCATGCAAGAACAAACCGCCTCGCCGTCTAACAGCACCGTGCACGCCCCGCAGTCGCCAGCGTCACAACCTACCTTGGTGCCGGTGAGCCCAAGGTTTTCACGCAGAACATTCGACAGCCGCCGCGCCGGTAAAGTAGAAACATTCACTGCACGGCCATTCACCTTGAAAGCGAGATCCACTTCCGGCTTGCGAGTTTCAATGGCGGACCACGGGCTCACGACTGGGCCTCCACGCAAGCATCCAGCGCGCGGCGGACCAACGTTAGGGTCACGTCACGCCGGTACGCCGCGGGGGCGCGTACGTCGTCAATCGGCGAAAGGGGAGCGATGTGACTTGCACGCACAAGGGAAGAAAGTTCACGACGAACGGGCTGCCCGGCCAGATCGCGCTCGAGTTCGAGAAGGCGCTGAGCGGTGGCTGAGCAGGATCCAACTGCGATGCGTGCCACACCGACTCGTCCATCTCCCTCGCGGCTCAGCAGCGCCGCCAACATGGTGATCGAAATGACCAGGTATCGCCGTGCGCCAAGTTTGAGAAAGACCGATGGTACGTCCTGCAGGCCGAGTGGCACGATCACGCTGGACAAGATTTCATCGGAGCGGCGGCGCGTTTTGCGATTACCGACGATGAAGTCTCTCAGCAGCAGACGTCGAACGCCTGAGCAGGAAGTCAACTCCACTTCTGCGTCCAGGATCAGAAGAGGCGGAACGCTGTCAGCCGCGGGAGAAGCGTTGCAAAGATTCCCCGCGATCGTCCCCCGGTTTTGCACCTGCACAGCGCCCACCTCGCGAGCCGCGGCGCGCAATGCGTCGAAGCAACGAGGGAGGGAGGCGGCGGCGATTTCGCTCCAGGTGGTAGCGCCTCCAATGCGGACTTCATCGGGAGAGAACTCGATTCCGCGTAATTCTCCAACGCGCGAAACATCGATGACCGCGCCACTAACCGTACGACTTCCGAGCGCCGGAAAAAAATCGGTTCCACCGGCAAGCACCTGCCCGCCTTCAGCGAGGGCTTGGGTTGCTTCGCGGAGCGTAGTGGGCCGGAGAAACAAGGGTTCGCCCTGGAGAATGACGTGCTGCCCGAAAGTTCCAGTCCTTTTTATACCAACCCTCTGGAGTTGTACACCACTACTAGAGGCCTCTGTAAGGACTTTCTTCCTGCATCTGTTGTTTCAGGACGGATCAGGCTGCCCGCTCCTGTTTCTCACGAGCGCGGTGGAATGCCTCCACAATTGCGGACAGAACCCGGTCATACGAGGCAAGCATTTGATGCTGGCGGGAATCGTTCGTCCACCACAAGACCCGCATCTTGACCGTATCAGGATCAAGAGCATTCAGGTCGATTACGAGAGCCTCAGGCTTGGATCGGAAAGCACTCCCGACACCCCTTGCACGGCTTGGATGATCATGGATTTCAACTCATCCAATCTCTCAGACCTCTGGACACTCAGGTCGTACTCCCATCGGCGGCTGCCGAGCGCCATGTTCACGATGACGGAGTGAGTAAACAAGTCGGGCGTTCGGAATAACAACCCGCCGTTCGTCATAAGTTCGGATGATCGTGGCACGAGTTTGAATCTCTTCCACCGTTCCTTCAAAGGCATCCAGCTTGATTTCATCACCCACCCGAAATGGCTCAGTCCACAACAACAGCAGGCCGGCAAGGAAATTCTGCAATATGTTCTGAAAAGCGAAGCCGACGGCCACGCCCTCGACACCGAGAATCTTGATCAGATCACTCGCCTGGAATGAAGGCGCGATGATCGAAAACGACACCAGGAAGCCGACCAGAATCGTGGCGCCCTGGATGAGGCGGGCAAAAACTACAGCGAGGTTCTGGCGCCGACTGGAAACGGCGCGCGCCACGAATCGCGCGGCCAGGAAACTGAGCACATAAAAAAGAACGAAGGCGAGGATGCCCACGATCAGTGCGGGTAGCCGGTCGACAACGCTGTCGACCATGTGGCGGCGCCTGCTTGCCAAAACTTCCCGAACGCTGAGTTCATCCGACGCTCCCGCCCGCCCTTAGTGTTCCGGAAACCGTTAGTTTAGATGCTTGGATGACGGACTCAGCGATATGGTTCACCCAAACTCTGCTCTTTGGGAGCGAGCATGTTCATTCCAAAAGGGTTAGAGGTTGATCTGCTGGAAGGGTTGCGGTCGTTTTCCGTTCGATTCCGCTACTTGCGTTCTGCTTAAAAGTCGAACTAGACGGTGGGAGCGACGGGACTCGAACGCGCCACGTCCCACGTGAGAGCCAGATGAACTACATTCCCAACCCTGATTAACCCTGATTGGGCCTGAGCGTGAAGGAACAGCAGAGTTGTTAGAATGATCATGGCGAAAGTTTGGGCGTGATTTTCTGTCAAGTTCCGCGGGGTTTTGTGAACCCAAGAGAAACCGCTGAACGATTGACCTGTTTCGCATTGGCCCCGTAGCTCAGTTGGATAGAGCAGCGGTTTCCTAAACCGTTGGTCGGCGGTTCGACTCCGCCCGGGGCCTCCATATTTTTCAAGCATTTGGCTCACCACCGATCACGGGTTAGTTCCTAGTTGAGAACAGTTGAGAACAACTGGGTTGTCTCTTCCGTTCGATACAGTGCTTCCTCCAACTGCTGCACGGCAGCTTTCTGTAGCTCCGGAACCTGATGCGTGTAGCGGCCCAGGGTAATTTCCGGGTTTGCATGACGGAGTTGAGTTTGCAGGGTCTTGGGGTCTGTACCGAGCGCGTTCAACTGGGTCGAGTGACTGTGGCGGAAACAATGGAGACTGATTTCCGGCAGCCCTAGTCTCTTCTGAAGAGGTTTCAATTTCCGCCTTCCCCAGTTGGAGAGATTGACGGGCTTTCCATTGCGAGCCGTAAACACATAGTTTCCGTCCTGACGGTATTTCGACTCGCTGCGCAATTCAAAGAAAGCGTCACGGAGTTTCTCGGGCAAGGGAAGTGGCTTGTAAGCTGCCTTGCTCTTGAGGCCACACTCCTGCCCGTTCCAAACCGCTTGCTGTGGTCGAATCACACCCGCCAGAAAATCAATGTCCTGCCACTTCAATCCGCTGATCTCGCCGCGTCGCAAACCCGTAAGATACGCACACAGCACTAGAGCCTTGGACATTCTGTCGTTCCGGAATGCATCCAGAATCGCCAGGACACCCTCGGGGCTCAGAACGTTGCGTTCTCTTTCTGCACGCCTTGGCAACTCCACACCGTCAGCGGGATTCTCTTTGACGTACTTCAATCGCTTGCCAAAGTTGAGGACCGCCCGAAGTGTGTTGTAGATATTGCGTGTGGTTTGCGGCGTGAGGCCGCTCTTAACACGGTCCTGCACGAATCGTTGTATCAGGGACGGGCTAATCTCACGCAGACTGTAGGGGCCGAAAGACGGCCTTATGTGTTTCGTGACAATCTTCCGATACCCGTCCTGAGTGGAAAGACTCTTGTTTGGGAGTGATTCCTTTTCCCATCGTTGGAGCAGTTCCGTGAACCCAGTGTCGCGGGTTGGAAACTCTGCCAACGGATTGAGTTCAGCAAGACGTTCGCGGAGGATTTTCTCGGCTTCGCCCTTGGTCAAGTTACGGACCAAGCCAAGCGTTTCAGCTCTATGCTTCCACCGAAGTTCACCACCTTCCACTGGCACGCGCTCACGCCAGCGAATTACCCATTTTCCTTTTCGATTCATCAGACACCCATTTTGAAAGCTACGACGACGGGTCATTTGCTTTTCTCCTTTCGGGTTGACCCGCCTTTTCCCTTCGTAAGCATTCGGCCCATGAGCACGCCACCTTCTCTCATCAGGTCAGATACGGTTTTGCCAGCAGCCTCCGACAACTCTCGCAAGGTTCGGTGCTCCTGCAACGTCAGTTTGACGAGCACTAGTTTTGAGCGGCGAAGGTGTTCTGGCTTCTTTGGTCTGCCTGTTCGAGTCAATTGCTCACTCACAAGGACGGAATGCGACTTAAGGTATATACGGAAAGACGGATTGTCAAGAAGAAACTGGAGGCTAGCTGTTCTCAATCCGTTCTCACGGATTCGGAGGCGGAGTGTTTTGTGGCCATTAGGCCTGACTCACGGTCTCCGGAACCGGCACTCAGGCCATCGTGCTGCTTGAGCCACAACTCAACTTGGTCTGGATCGAACCGGACGTACTTGCCAATCTTCAGGCGGGGGATTGGGTCCGTTGTGCTTCGGCAGGTGCGGTCATAGATGAAAGAAACTGGGACGCCAAGAAGCGCCGCCACTTGTTGAGCAGTTAAGAGCGGATTCACGACAGATTACTCCTTGCGGATGGAATGAATAGAGGGGTGGCCAGAGGGAAGGCGAATCGTGCTCAGACTGTGCTCAGCAGTTCCGAGCAGGTCGAAAAATGAAGAGGTTAGCAGCGCCCGTTGTGTTCGCAACCCAAAGTTCTGCCGCTATCTAATTAGTTGCCGGAGGAGGGCGGAATCCGTCGCGGGCGGTTCAAATATTTATTTTCCTCCCGGACTTTTGGCTTCTCGCTCGACGGGTGGCCATTTCTTGGGGGATGGGACCCGTGCGGACGGAAATTTGGAAATTATGTCTTCTGCACCGGGAATGCCGACCGATCAAGGTCAATGCTAATGATTTTTCGCCAGTTGAATCCTCTGGTCTGATGAAGGGAATCTATTTTGTCGGCGTCTTGCTCAATAGAAAACCTTGATAGGCCAAGTACGCCGCGATGGCGAGCCCTATCCAGCTAATCCAAACTGGCATGACTGCGCCT
>QIAM01000085.1 GCA_003225555.1 Acidobacteriota bacterium
CTTGCTTCTGCCGCAGGCACAACACTCAGCCGGACACCCCCGGTCGGCATTGAGGCAAGTGTATTCGAGGTTGAGCCAAACGTTCTATCGGGGAATGCTCCCGAAACATTGGCGAGTCGCAGCATTTTACTATCGCGTCTTCACTTCGGGGAGAAGTCACGCTACCTGCAGAGCGGCTTCGAGGGACCTTCCCTCATCTCTCGTACAGCATGAAGCTTGCACTTCTTCTTGGCACAACCGAGGGCCCTACCCTCATCAGTTAAGCAGTTGCGCGCTACTCTGCCTTTCGGCCTTTCGTGCTCGTGGCGCACGATCGTCAGCAACTCTTACCTTGGGATTACTTCAGGTTTGCCCGTCACTCTGCCGGAATCGAGAAGGTTCACGGGCAATCCCACAGTGCTGCATTGGAGTGGTAGCCTGACTTCATGGCAAAAGAAACAGCCAGCACGGTGCTCTCGGTCGAGGGACGTGAAGTCCAAATAACGCATCCCGACAAGCTGTACTTTTCAGCGCAAGTACGAATTTCGAAACTCGATCTTGTACGCTACTACTTGTCCGTTGCGCAGGGCGCACTCGCCGGAATCCGTGATCGACCGATTGTTCTGAAGCGTTTCGTCAACGGCGCCGAGGCAGAGGCTTTTTATCAAAAGCGTGCGCCATCCCAGCGGACTCCTTGGCTGCGAACCGTCACGCTGGCATTCCCTTCGGGCCGAACTACGGAGGAGATCGTTGTCGATGACGCGCCTGGGCTCGCATGGATCGTTAATCTCGGTTGCATCGAACTGCACCCGCACCCGGTCCGCTCCAGCGATCTTGATCACCCCGACGAATTGCGGATCGATCTCGATCCAGTTCCGGGTGTCAGTTGGGCGGATGTTCGCCGTGTCGCTCTCGAAGTGAAGGGGCTGCTCGAAGAGCTAGGTCTTCGCGGCTGGCCCAAAACTAGCGGCTCACGCGGCATGCACGTAAATGTACGTATCGAACCGCGCTGGACGTTCGCTGAAGTACGCCGCGCGGCGGTCGCGTTTTCGCGCGCAGTGGAGCGCCGTGCGCCCTCTCTGGCTAGCTCGAAATGGTGGAAAGAAGAGCGTCATGGCGTGTTTCTCGATTACAACCAGAATGCTAAGGACCGGACCATGTGCTCTGCTTATTCGGTACGCCCGCTTCCCGACGCCCGTGTCTCGGCGCCGCTTCACTGGCACGAGGTCCCTGACTGTGACCCAGCCGACTTTACGATCTTCACGATACCGGAGCGCTTCGCGAAAATCGGCGATCCACATGCGGGCATGGATGCAGAGCCGGGCTCACTTGAAGAATTACTTGAGCTTGCAGATAAAGACGAAGCCGCCGGTCTCGGCGACGCACCATGGCCACCGCACTTTCGCAAGACGGAAGCCGAAGCGCCCCGAGTAGCACCTTCGCGCGCTAAATCAGCAGTAAAGAAGCCGCGAGTGAAGATGCCGCTCATCGTCGTTGCGAACTCTCCCGATAAATCAGCAGCGCTGGCGGGTCTGGAAAGGTGGAAGAGCAAACATGTCCAGATAGCCGGTTTGCTTGCCGCGGACGACGTGCTGGTTGATTCCATGCGAGGCAGGTCTTCGACCTGGACCCGCATCCGAGTCAATCTACGTCACGTGCCCGAAGCACAGCGGCCGCCGCAAGAGACTCCCGACCCTGATGATGATCCGACGCGTGAATGGCGCGAATGGCGCAAAAAAAAAGCAACGAAAGAGGATTGATAGGAGGCTGGCTAGGCTTAACGACCGGAGGGGAAAATCGCTGCCAGCTCTTGCGGCGGTACGACTTCGAGCTGAGCGTAGGTGCAGTCGCTGGGCTTTTTGTCCGTTCGCCATCTGCGAAACTGCGCGGTATGACGGAAGCGGCTTCCTTGCATGTGGTCGTAAGCGACTTCCACCACCAGTTCGGGTCGGAGCGGTTCCCACGATAAGTCCTTGCCTTGACTCCACCGGCTCTGGCCGCCCGGCATGCGTTTGACGCCTTCATCGGTCGCACTTTCCTCGTCCGCCCACGCTTTCCACGGATGAGAATCGAGCGCGTCTTTGCGGTAAGGCTTGAGGAATTCTGCCAATTCCCCGCGCTTCTCAGTGCTAAAGCTGGCACAAACCCCGACGTGTTGCAAAGCACCGGCATCATCAAAGAGACCCAGCAGCAATGAGCCGACCAGGGTGCGATCACCTTTTTTGTGCCAACGAAATCCTGCAACCACACAGTCGCAGTCGCGCTCGTGCTTGACCTTGAGCATTACGCGTTTGTTTGGCTCGTAGGTTCCTAAAGTGGGCTTGGCAATGACTCCGTCAAGACCTGCGCCCTCAAAGCGGCGAAACCAATCCGAGGCAACGCTGCGCTCTTCGGTCGCCGGTGTCAGATGGATGGGGGGCGGCGCCGATGCAATCAGCGATTCCAGTTCGCGGCGCCGGTGTTGAAAGGGCTCGCCCCGAAGATCCCGATCTCCCAGGCAAAGCAGATCGAAGAACACGAATGAGGATGGAATTTGTTGGGACAAAAGCTTCACGCGCGATGCGGCTGGATGGAGGCGCAGTTGAAGCGCGTTGAAGTCGAGTGCATTGTCCTTAACGATAACAATCTCTCCATCGAGGACACAGCGAGGAGGTAATGCCGAGCGTAACGGCTCCAGTAGTTCCGGAAAATAGCGGTCTAGTGGCTTTTCGTCGCGGCTCTGGATCAGGGTCTGATCACCATCGCGAAAGACGAGTGCGCGAAACCCATCCCACTTCGGTTCGAAAACCCAATCCCCATCGGCTGGTAATTCACCCACTCGCTTGGCGAGCATCGGCAATAGCGGCGGGTTCACGGGAAGTTGCACGCTTCATGGTATACCGCACTTCATTTTGTGATTGCTAGTACCTGTGTTTTTGGCTGATTCGGAATCATCTGTTTCTTGAGAGTTTCCGCCTATCGCTGCTTGTGGGGGATCGTCTTCAACCGGGGAATACTCCCCGAATTGTTACCTACGCGGTAGCGTCCGCCGCCCTAGCGGCTTAGTCCTAGGCGGCTACTCGGAACTTGATCCGTCGAGCGGACTTGCCAGCGCCTTGCTCCGCATTGCAAACTGGAGCATGAGGGTTCTTACGCAATTTCTGACGGCGGCAACGGATGTTGCCCAGTTCCCTGCTCTGGGATTGCCGGAGATCGCTTTTCTTGGCCGATCTAACGTCGGCAAGTCCAGCGTCATCAACTCGCTGGTCGGAACCAAGCTAGCCCGTACCAGTTCCACTCCGGGGCGTACTCGCAGCATCAACTTCTTCGAAATCCGCTGGCCCGGGAAGCCGCGTCCGGAGCTGATCTTCACGGACCTTCCGGGATATGGCTATGCCAAGATCTCTCGCGAGATTTCACAGGAATGGCCGAAGTTCATTGAGCCGTATCTGAACGAGCGGGCGACGCTGGCGCTTTGCCTGGTGCTGGTGGATGTGAACGTTCCTCCGCAACAAAGCGATCTCCAGCTTTTGCAGTTCCTCAGTGCCTCGGGCCGGGATTTTCTGGTGGTTGCGACCAAGAGCGACCGCCTCTCCAACAACCAGCTGCATCAGTCCATGCGAGCGCTTACGGAAGACTATCCCTCCGCTCACATTCTTCCTTACTCAGCCAAAACTGGCGCCGGTCGTGAGGAATTGTGGAAGCATATTCGGCAGTCGGCGCGGCAGGCGCAGGCGGAAGCAGAAACCCCAGTCTCTCTCGATTAGCGGACTCTCATCTTGTGGGTAACCGCTAAATCTTCCGGCGGAATATCCGATAGATACAGCAGACACCGGCGGCGTCATTTGTATTGGTGACGCGGCCGCGTCTCAGCCCGCAATTGATCCGGGTCGGCATAGGCGAATATGGAACATGAAAGGAATGACAGGACAGCGTACCTGCAGGCATTGCAACAAGCCGACACCTTGTCGGCGGGTGGCCGGGCGGCGTTGGGAACCGTGCCAAGCTCGGACCCCGCGACTGCGAACTCGGGCGCGGCTCCACAACCCAACATGGTGGAAAAACGCCGCAGCCCCCGTTACAAATGTGAAGGCAGCGCTGAAATGACAGAAGTGGATGGCGACACACGAAGTTGGGCCAGCTTCAACGACATCAGCATGCACGGGTGTTACGTAGAAGCCACTTCGACGTATTCTGTGGGCACGAGTCTAGTTCTCAAGTTGGCGGCGAACGGGTTTCAGGTGAGTGCGAAGGGTACAGTGAAGGTGAATGATCCGTATCTGGGCATGAGCATCGCATTTACCGAGATGTCGCAGGATGACCGGGCCCGGCTGCGGAGCTTGCTGCAGAGCATTGCGCGGCCGTCCGTCGTCATGGGACCGGGAATTGCTGCTGCTGGTTTGCGGGAACCTATGCTGGTAATTTCCGATCCCGCTGCGGCGGTGCAGGCCCTGGTACAGGTTTTCGAACAAGCGGGAGATGTTGTTGCGGGATGAGTTCGTTCGGATTTTGCGTAGCAGCCAGCCTGCCGTGAAGCCGCCGGAAGGGTAGGGAGACTATCCGCTTCCCGGCAGCACGGAATTTCTCCCATTCGTTATTATGAATGGGCCATGGCACTTTATCTCATCACTGGAATTGGTGGCTTCATTGGATCGTCACTGGCTCGGGCGCTGCTCTCGCGTGGGGAGCAGGTGCGGGGCGTCGATAACTTCGCGACCGGACGGCGCGAGAACATTGCCGAGATTCTGGATGGCATCGACTTTCGCGAAGCGGACCTCCTCGACCTGAACGCGATGAAGAAGGCGTGCGCGGGAGCAGACTACGTTCTGCACCAGGCCGCGATCCCTTCAGTGCCGAAGTCGGTGCTGGATCCGTTGGGAAGCAATCGAGCTAACGTAGACGGCACGGTCAACGTGCTGGTCGCGGCGCGGGATGCCAAGGTGAAGCGTGTGGTTTACGCGGCATCCTCGTCGGCTTATGGCGACACGCCTACGTTGCCCAAGCACGAGGGCATGGCACCGAACCCGATCTCTCCGTATGCGGTGGCCAAGCTGGCTAGCGAGCACTATATGACGTCGTTCTACCGCTGTTATGGATTAGAAACGGTGTCGCTGCGGTACTTCAATATTTTTGGGCCGCGGCAGGATCCATCTTCTCCGTATTCGGGAGTGCTGGCCAAGTTCATCATGCAGATGCTGCGGGGCGAGCAGCCGACCATCTTTGGAGACGGAGAACAGAGCCGCGACTTCACCTACATTGATAACGCTGTCGAGGCGAACTTGCTAGCTTGCAAGGCGCCCGCGGCACAGGCGGCGGGGGAGATGTGCAACGTCGCGACGGGGCGAAGGGTCACGCTCAACGAAACGTTTCGCGCCTTGCAAAGACTTACTGGATATTCGGGCGAGCCGAAATACGGTCACGAGCGAGGAGGAGACATCAAGCATTCACTGGCGGATATTTCCAAGGCGGAGGCTAGGCTTGGGTACAAGCCGAAGGTGGGGTTCGAGGAAGGGCTGCAGAAGACGGTGGAGTGGTATCGCGGGCGTGGCGCCTGATTGGCGAAAGGGCGATATTGCGTCAACACTAGGCATAGTCTCAGGTGAGCCAACGATCCGCCAGCAATCCGTAAACGCTACGGCGCTTTAGCGGAACTATTCTCCTACCCTCTGCTCGCGGGCCGGGACTCTGACTGCCGGTGTGTTCGTCACGTCGACTGCAGACAACAAAGAAGGTTCTGAAGCCGACATGCCTCGGCTCACGGTGAAAGGTCGCACTTGCCCGGGCGGCCTTCTGATTGATCCGCCTGGCCGCTTTCAGCGCGATGCCTGCTCCCGCCGTTGTAGCGCCTCGTGCAGCCACTGCGCCATCTTCTCGTCCTTCACAGCGTAAGATGCCCAACCCTCGGCGGTAGAGCGCCATCGATAATCGACGATCGTCATGTCGATGCCGCGATCGATGAGGAATTGCATCGCTTCGTAATTCTTGTGGAAATACACCAGCTCATGCAGGATGCTGGCGGGCTCGTGGGAGCTCCAGTTCGTGTTGATATCGGCCCCGTGACCGAGAAGAAAGTCGGCGATCTCGAAGTGGTTGTTGAGGACCGCCCAGGCGAGCGCGGTGTCGAGAACCTGCTGCACACTGGGCTCGCCCCATTCAGGTTCCCGGGTGTGCACGCTGTTGGCGGGAGAATGATTCGCCAGGTCGCCCAGTGCAGGCTTGCCCTCCGCGTCGAACCAGCTTTTCACGCGTGCGAAATCTCCATTCCCGGCTGCGTGTGGCAGATCGTCAGGCAGGCGCCAGATGCGCAGCAGCGTCGGAAGTAGACGGGTCTTCGCATAAGCGAACGCAAATTCAATGGCCTGCGATGGCGGCGGGACGCGACGGCGCAGCACAGCGGGATCGAGATCAAAAAGAGCAGTAATGAAAGCTTCGCGATCGCGCAGCACCGCCCGCTCGATCAGTCCGACCTGGAATTTCACGCATGCGTCTGCCAGCATCCATGCTTCACCTCGCAATCCGCCGACAAAGGATGTCAGGTCGCCGTCGTTCACCGCGCGCACGACCTGTCGCATGACAAAAGCCTGCCAGGGCCCGGCCGGGTCGGCGTTGGTGAAGGCGAGCGTCTCACTTTCCGCCATGATGTATTGGACAAATGCGGAACGTCGCGGCCCGCCATCGATCTGCCTTCCCAGCCCAGCATCGAGCGTGATCGAACGATCCAGCAGCAGCGCCGCTGCGGTCGCGTGCTGGAGATGGCAGGCACACATGAACCCCTGGTTCACTGCTGCAAGATCGTCGCCATTCGCATCAAGACAGGCGCGAACGCCATTGACGTCGCCAAGCGCGGCAAAGAACCGGAGCGATTGGGGAAGAAGGCCCCTGCGGTGGAAGAGATCGAGCAGTCCCTTTGTGCGGGAAGCGATGAGGCCATCGCATACCGACGGCGCGACGACTGCGCCTGCATCGATCAGGAACTCTGCACATGCCGCGCGCGTGAATATCTGCTCCCGGGACGGGTCGAAGCTGTCGCCGTAGGACTCGGTAGCCATCCCGAGCAGCCCGCCGTCGTTTTCATCCGCCCTCCACGACAATAGGGCCGGGTACTCAGCCAACAGCTGCCGCAGACCTTCGATGTCATTGTCATGGATGCGGCGGCGGGCTTGGGACACGGCCCACTCGAGTCCCCTACCCAGGCGTTGCTTTACTTCTTTAACCAGGTCCTGCCAGCCTGGAAACCCATATTCGCGCGCCAGCACCAACTGAGCATCACGCTGTGACAACGGCAGCTCGGCTTGCGGCAGCTGGGCCCGCGCCCGGGCGATGGCGCTTGCATGGCCGGCTACGATGCCGCGCGCCAGTTTCTTGGCTTGCTTGCGCAGGGATTCCAGGGAGGGACGAGCAGGAAGCTTAGATGTGGTCATTACGACCTCCTTTCATGAGCGCCTGTGACCCCGCTGATACAGGCTGAAAGAAGGTGAAATGCACGCTGTCTCAATCGAAGCAGGTGGGATTATTCCCTATCCGCAACTTGCCACGGCACTGTCAAACCGGGGTTTGCCAGGCCAGCCGTTTCGGAAAGAGAGGCTGAAGGCGCAAGGAAAAGACGGCAGGGGCCAAGTATTCGGTGGGCAGGCAGCGAGTTGCCGGGGAGTTGAATGAATATCGGCTCATACTTCGCGGATAGATCAAAGGTCGCCCAGTGTTTACTGATTGGGGGTGGCTGACGGGCAAACCGCGAGAAATCCGTTTCTGGACGAAAATGGCTTTGTGACAAGCTGGACGGAACAGTTGATGGCAACCAGACCAGTTCGCCACTAATGAATCCTAAACGAATGCCGCGCCGGTTTATGAGGGGCTATTTCGTGTGAAGTGTCCGAGGGCAGAGGTCGAGCGCCATTACGTTGGTTATCTACGGTGACCGTACCGGCGTGGTTAGAGTGAGCTCATGACACTTTCCTCGATGGTAGTTTCGCGCGACTGGCCGGAAGTTAGTGTTCTGGAATGCATCCTCGGCGGCCTTCACATGGATGTTGCGGTGGAAGACGAGCCGCAACGCGCTCTTATCCGGTTGAACAAGTCCAAGGTCGATGCGCTGATCGTGGATTGTGACCTGAACGGATCTATCCAGTTTCTGCGCGAGCTACAGCGGGACGAAAAACGTTCTAACACCGTACCGCTGGTCATCATGGGCGGAAAGGAGTCTCGTCAGAGTCTGGATTCGACAGGGGCAATCTTCGCCTTTCAAAAGCCGATTTCGGTGGAGCAGGCGGTGCGCACGCTTTCGGCTGCGCGAAATCTGATTCTGGATGGACGCCTGCGGTACCATCGCGCGGGCCTCGAAGTGCCGGTCAATTTGAGCTTCAACAGTCACGGGCGGGTGGAAGCGGGCCTGGTCAACGTGAGCCAGGGAGGGCTGCAGGTTCACACGGACGCTCCGGTTGAAACGACCAAAAACTTGCGTATTTCACTGGACCTTCCGGGCGCCAAATCGACCTTGAAGGCGCGGGCTGAGATTGCCTGGCAGGACAAGCGGGGGAACGTAGGCATCCGATTCGTGAAGCTGGCGCCGCGGGTGCAGCGGGTTTTGCAATTGTGGCTGGCGCAGCAGTATTTTGCGAATTAGGGAAAGCAGCTGTCAGCCGTCAGCTCTCAGCTGTCAGTCAGTTCTCGGTTCTCCGTTGTTACCTGAAACGATCTGCTTCCTCTTTCTCTTCCTCTTGATCGGCGCTGGCTAGCCTTGCCAGGCGGGCGCCCAGGGTCGCTCCGGCAAATGCTTGAAAGAATCCCCAATAGAAAGCCGCTATGAGCACGGTGGCCCCGACTGCAACGCCGAGATTGAGTGGCCATTGGGGGATTTCATGGGTTACTGAGAGAAATACGAGCGAGAACAAGAGCAGGGACGCAACCACTACGAGCCCATCTACCACTGCGGCCAAGGTTCGGGCAGAAAGCGGGCGAGAGAGCCAATCGCGGTCCGCTGATAGTTCTGCCGTCAACTCTTCAGTTGCGGCCTCATCCGCGCGATCGAACTCCAGCGGGACGGGCTGCTCGAGTTGAATGACCTTCTGTGGCGTGCGCGAGACGATCAACCCGTCGCTTACTTCGGGCAATCCTGTACTCCGAGCAGGGGCGCTGAACATCGACTGGGCGCGCCATCCCGAATGTAGGGGGACGGACTCCAATAAGCTTCCGAAGATCCATTCATTGATCTGCCGGACCATACGGGGCGGAAGGCCGAGAAAGCGGATTCCACATTGCCCGGACGTGGTGGACCAGACCACCTCACCTTGGGTTTCGACCCGCAGCTTGGGATAACGCAGTTCGAAGCGCACACGAACAATCTGATGTACGCGGAGCGCGGCGACGGCCTGAACGCCGATGCCCTCATGGGTGAGATTGCGAACGATTCCGCCGTTGGCTTCGTCGAGGACGACGTAGGTCAAGGTGCGGAGATCGTGCCTATGGTGGGGCCGCGGTTGTCGCGCGGGGCTCAGTCCTGCTTGCATACACACCACCGGAGAATCGCAGGTCGGTCGGGGGGGCCTTATCGGGAGATTCTATGCTCTGCCGCAATGTGGCTTGCAGTACCCGGGATGGTTCAAGGTTCGTGGAGTTTTCTACTGGAAGCGCTTCCAGCACATGCGTTGAGACGATGCCCGCCTGCTGCATCGTGGTTCACGACGTCGTAAGGTCCATCCGAGAGCTATCGCTCTCGTCGGGATGACATGCCAACTGGGCTGACAGCTTCCATTCCACGCAGCGCAGGGCTGGGCGGGACCATCCGGCAGCTGTTCGCAATCGCAACAAAGAAGGAAGATCGACGGGTTACCAAAGGGCACGTCCGAGAGGTCATGCCCTAGTAATTGCAACGCGGGCTAAAGCCCGCTAACTTAAAGGGGACTCCATTGTCAGGCTGAAGCTCGCCTGACGGGGCCGGAGTAGTGCCGCGCTTACCCCCAGGCGTGTGCCCCTCGGGCCTAGTAGGCTAAAGTCGATAATTGACAAGGAATTGACCCGATCCCAAACTGTAGCGGTCGAGTGTGGGCGCGGGCTTGGAATGGCCACTACTCCCACGAAACCGAGCATCGAGGTAACTCCACCGTTCGCGGAGATGCGTGTGTCTACGTGGCCGCGGGTGCAGGAGCGCTCTTCAGCAGCAGCCAGCAACTACCTGGATGAAGTTTCCGACAAACCTTCCAGCCGTGACGCCCTGCAGGCCTTGCTGGCGTTTTCTGCGCTTCATCAACAAGTCAGGCGGAGGCGCGCGCTCGCGGCTCGGGGAACGGGTTTCGAGGTTGCTCCTCAAGCGGAGTTTGAGGCGGGCGAACAGTTTGTTCTCGATGAAGTGCTGCAGCTTGTGGCTGAGCGCGCGGTTGCAATCACCGGTGCGGACGGACTGGCCATCGCGCTGGCTGAGCATAATGAAATTGTGCTGCGGGCCTCTGCCGGCACTGTGAAGCCGGACTTAGGGGCGCGAATCGATCGCGAATCTGCATTCTCGGGCGCCTGCTTCCGCATGGCGCAGATTTTCCGCTGCGACGATACCGAGTTGGATCCTCGGGTAAACCTGCGGGCTTGCCGCAAGCTGGGCGCGCGTTCCATGGTCGCCGTGCCGCTGTGCGGACGGCAGCGCGTGATTGGAGTGTTGGAAGCATTCTCAACCGAGCCGTTTGGATTCAACGACAGTGACGTCGGCAATCTGAGCCTGCTTGCGGAACTGATCCTGGGGGCACTGAAGCCGGAGGACGAAGACCGGTTCGCGGAATCGGCACAGGTAGCGGCTACAGAGTTGGAAGGTATTCCCGCGGCAGTGGCCACGCCTTCAGTCCAAGCACAGATGCCGGTGGAGGAACTGGTCTCGCAAGTAGTGGCGTCGGTAACTCCGGCTGTATCTCAGGCGGTTGCCAAGGCTGCCCCCGTGGAGGTTGCGGCAAAGCCCGCACTCGCTACGGAGCTGTTCGAAAAGCCTGCAGTCGAGGTGAAAACGGATCTCGAAACGGAAACAGCGATTGAGCCAGTCCTTGAGGTTGAAAAATCGACGAGCCGCCGCCCTGGAGTTTTGATCGCATTGATGTTGGTCGTCATTGGGGCGGTGCTTGCTGCGGGTGTGTGGTGGAAGCTCAAAAATGCTCAGTTGGGCAGCGCGATTGTTCAATCCCAAGAACCGGCGGTGAAAAAAGCGGAAGGCACCGGTACCGAGTCGAAACCATCCACTCCCGTGGCGGCGCAGGTGAGCCCCACTTCTGATACGACTCCGGATGCCAATGCCACTCCCGATTCGCTTTCGACTACAGCTGAGCCCGCGAACAGTGCCGCCACGCCGCAGGAGCTGTCTAAGTTTCCGTATGTGGCCGGAATTCGGCATTGGTCGTCGACGGATTCGACCACGATTGTCCTCGACCTTGGGGACCAGGTGCAGTACGAAGCGCATCGCATCAGCAGCCCGGATCGCATTTACTTCGATTTGCGGGATACGGCGCTGGCGGCGGAACTGGCGGGAAAGACCATCGATGTGGGCGACCCGCTGGTGAGCCGTATCCGGGTGGCGCAGCCGGTTTCGGGCATGACTCGCGTCGTTCTCGAGACCCGGGGCAATTCGAATTTTTCCGTGAGTCTGGAGCCGAATCCTTACCGGCTGGTGGTGCAGGTGAGAAAGATAGGGGCGAATCCCAAAGCCGCCGTGAACCTGTTCCCGAACGAAGTGGAAGCGGAGATGAATAAGCTGGCGATTGTGGTTCCACCTCCGACCAGGGAAGATCTCCAGCTGAGGGCTCGGGTGCCGAAGATGCGTATTGTCGTAGACGCGGGGCACGGCGGATGGGACCTGGGTACGGTCGGGCGCCGGGGCCTGCTCGAGAAAGATCTTGTGCTTGAGATAGCGCGGCGGCTGGGGAAATTGCTGGAGACCCGGCTCGGCTCAGACGTAATCTACACGCGGCTGGATGATAACTACATTCCGCTGGATGAACGCGCGGGAATTGCGAACCAGGCGCAGGCCGATCTGTTCGTCTCTGTGCATGCGAACTACAGCGACCTGCCTTCGGCGCGCGGCGTGGAGACTTACTACACGAACTTCTTCTCTGCTCCGGATTCGAAAAACACGGAGACACCCGAGAATAGAAACGGCGGCAAGAACGGCCTCACTGGAACCCTGTCTTCCGTCGAACTGCATTCTAAGATTGAGCAGTCGCGGCGGCTGGCGGCGAGTGTGCAGCGCTCCCTCTACGGGACGCTGTCGGTGCAAAATCCTGGATTGCGCGATCGTGGCGTTAAGGCAGCGAGCTTTGTCGTGCTGACGGAAACAGCGATGCCGGGAATTCTGGCGGAGGTTTCGTTCGTCAGCAGCCCTACCGACGAGCAACGGCTGCGCAGCGACGGCTACCGCGAACAGATTGCGGAAGCGTTGTATAAGGGGATTGCGCGGTATGCGGCCAATTCGCGCGGAGTGAAGATGGCTAGCGTGGCGAAGTAGGACCGAGTATCCGGTAGCGAGTCACCTCGACATGACACGACTTTATTGTTGGCAAGAGTCCCCCAGCGGCTGAAGCCGGATTGAGTTTGTGGCACTTAGCGGCACGGTTTGAAGCCGTGCCCTTTCAAAACTGCTTCGCATCACCAAGTTCTTAAGCATCTCTGTTACTCCGCCACATCTCGACCACCCGGTCCTTCAATTCCG
Source organism: Acidobacteriota bacterium (assembly GCA_003225555.1). GTDB lineage: Bacteria > Acidobacteriota > Terriglobia > Terriglobales > Acidobacteriaceae > Sulfotelmatobacter. Next base: position 12,635 of record QIAM01000085.1, read on the forward strand.
CCGTCAGCTTTTCGTAGGCAGCCTCCGATGCGTCGGATTCCGGCGGCGGCAGGATGGGCTTGCCGAACTCCACTTTCAGGGGCGCGAGTTTCTGAACGAATCCCTTGCCCCGCGGCCACGCGTCGTAAAAGCCCTCAATTGCCACCGGCACAATCGGCACTTTCATGTGGATCGATAGAATCGCGGCGCCTTTCTTGAACGTTCGGGGAGTGCCGTCAATCGAGCGCTCGCCTTCGGGATAAAGGATCAGCACTCGTCCCAGGCGTAGGCCGTGGGCGCCGGCGCGCATCGCGGGCACCAGGTTTGCGTCCGGATCGACAACGACAACACGCAGCCAACGAGCGATCCGCCGCATCAGTCCTTCGCTGAAGATCTCACTCGTTCCGACGGCAAAGGCACTTCGCAGAGTCTCTTCCGGCAACAGACTTGCCAGGATTGCAGGGTCGAGGTAGCTCTGATGATTCGAAGAGAGAATATACGGGCCCGTTCGCGGTAGGTTCTCCAGGCCACGAACTCGCAAATGAAAGAGGTCAGCAGCGACAACTTGTATCAGCCGTGACAACCAGTACGCTGCGGTATCGCCGACGGGCTTGGCGCGGCCGAGGTCGAGAACTTCGGGATCGGTGGGCTCTTCCGCGAGGATCGCCTTCCATCCCGCAAACGTTGTACGCGTTCCGCGGCCTCCAGCGCCGGTGGCCGCGCTTTGCAGAACAGCATCCACCAGATCGCGGACGGTATAGATCTCGGCTAGTTGCGATTCCTGGACGTCGCCTCCCAGTTCTTCTTCGAGGCGGGTAAGCAACTCGACGCGCTGCATGGAATCGAGGCCCAGGTCCAGCTCCAGGTTGTGAGTTGGACGCAAGCTCGGCGGAGCGCAACGAGCAGATTCACGAAGTACCTTCAGCGCTCGCTGAACATCCGGCTGGTCCAGCCAGGCAGTTTCGTCTTCGTTCAGAGGCTGCTCGGCGGGCAATTCTGCATCCTCTTTCAGCTTTCGGCCCTGATTAGCCTTGACCCGTTTCTCGACTTCGAAGCGCTTGATCTTGCGCGTACTCGTGCGCGGCAGGTCTTCCTGCCAGATTTCATATCTGCTAACGCGTTTGGTGGAAGCAATTTGCGGCGACAGGCTTTCGATGTCGAAGCGGATTACTTCTTTGGCGTTCACGATCTTGCGCTGGCGCAGCACATCGAAGTTGGGCACAATCACAGCGTGCAGCCGGTCGCCACCTTCGCCCGGCTTGCCTTCCAGCCCCAACACTGCGATTTCCTTGATGAACGGTGATTTCAGGTAGTGCGCTTCGATCTCCTCAGGATAGACATTCTTCCCATTGCTTAGGACAATGACTTCTTTCTTGCGCCCGGTGACAAATAAGTTGCCGTGGGAGTCGAAATAGCCGAGATCGCCGGTGAGGAACCAGCCATCGCGTATAACCGCGGCGGTCGCATCCGGGCGATTCCAGTATCCCTTCATGACCATCGGCCCGCGCAGGGCGATTTCACCCACCTCCGGACCGCTATCGTCCTGAGGCTGGAGGTCAACAATCTTCGCTTCAACGCCCTTCATCGCCTTGCCCACGGAACCGAAGACGATGTCGCCGGGTCGATTCACGAAAACGGCGGCGGCGGTTTCGGTCAGACCCAAAGCTTGCATCACATCGATGCCCAGCGAGTAGAAGTCGCGGGCGATGCCGGGATCGAAGCGTGATCCGCCGGTCGCGAGATAGCGCATCTTCTCGCCGAGGGTCGCATGTATTCTGCCGAAGAGGAGGCGCCCCGCATTAATACCAACCCGGCGCAGCGCGTGGTTGAGCGCCATCAGGGCCTTGAATATCTTTTGCGTGATCGCGCTTCGCTTTGCGACCTCGCTGAAGATCCGCTCGTGAATCAGATAAAAGAATTGGGGCACGACGGCGAAGGCTGTGATGTTCCGCTCGCGCAGTGCTCGCATCAGCTCTGTCGTGTTCAACGTCTCCAGGTAAACCACGCGCGCGCCCTTCACCAGCGGGAGCAGCAGATTCGCCATCTGCGCCAGCACGTGAAACAACGGCAGCACGCCTAGCAATGCGTCGTTGGGGCCGATGTCGACCCAGTCAAACACCGCCTCGACCTCGCCCAGGATATTGGCATGCGTCAGCATCACGCCTTTGGGATCGGCGGTGGTTCCGGAGGTGTAGATCAGGGAGGCGAGATCGTCGGGGTTTGAGGGCGCCGGCTTGAAGTTTCCGGGCCCCGCTTTGAATATCGCGGGCAGGTCAGTCAACCATTGCTGCTGTGCTGAGCCCTTAGCAACCCGGTCTGGATCCATGAGCACGAGCCCAACACTCGTCTTATCAGAGCCTGCCTCGCCGACCGCCTGTCGCGCCACAGCAGCGTGCTTTGCGTCGCAAAAGATGGCGGAAGTTCCGCTGTCTTTCAGCAGCTTGGCTACCTGATCGGCATGCAAGGCGGTGTCCATGGGGACCGCGACGCAGCCCGAGGCGATGATGCCCAGATAGGCCGCCACCCAGCGTGGGTGATTGTCGGCGAGGATTGCCAGCCGCGATCCGCGAGCAAATTTGTCCTCGGTGATCCAACGCCCGATGGCTTCCGACATCCGGCGCACTTCCGCGTAGGTGCAGCTTTCGAGCTGATCGTTGCGCTGCAGTTCCAGCGCAACGTTCTCTGGCCAGCGCTCGGCGCATTGGACAAAACGGTCGTAGAAGGTGGGCATGGGTCGTGGGGAATATACACGAAAAGCGGTGCGCGCCGCCGTGCTTGCAATGATACTTGGGAACTTAGCGGCGCGGCTTGAAGCCGCGCCCTTCAAAGAGACATCGCGGCGACTTTTTCCGCAGCTCTTTAGTTTAGTAGCCGGTGACTATTCTCAAGGGTTCTTCGGCGGCTTCAGCTTCTCAGATTCGGCGATCGCTTTGCGGAATTGTTCGACCGCAGATACCGTGGGCGCGCGCAGGCAATCTCTTGCCACATAGCGCCATACCGGCGACGAATCAAGGGGATACTGGCTCGTTCCCAGATACACTTCGAAGGAGTCCTCCGACGAGCCCACTTCGTTGCTGATGCGCGGCCCGCCGCCTCGCGGGCTCGACATGCCGGGATCGTTCAGGGGTGGGGCATGTCCCTGCTGCGCGCCGATTCGAATGCCGGTGTCGGTTGGCTGCATGACTGTGGGCCGGGTATCGATCGGGCCGCCCTTCACGGTCGGGCCTACCATGCGGCCCGTGCCGGTTCGAACGGCTATAACCAGATCCGCTACCTGACCGTCCATCACGGGCTGGAGTCTTCCCCAGTTCATCAGCGCCTGCTCGACGTTCTCGCGGGCTGTCGCATTCGCTGTCGGCTGGTGGAGCGGTTCGCCAGCGTCAGGGTGTATGACGACGAGCACCGTCCGTGCTCGTAAGACGAGTTCCGGCAAGGAAGACTTCTTCTTGTCTTTATCCTTGTCCTTGGCATTGAGCGCGGGAGAGACGAGCAGGATAAGAAGCAAGAACCAGGACAGGCGTGCACGCATATGCGCCTCCGGGCGTACGACTGGCGGCAATTATAATAGACATTGTGTTCCGCCAAGTCAGTCGCGGGCTCTTCTTGCATCTAATATGCTAGGCTTTTAGAGATAGCCTTGGGCTGTGCTGCCCTCCGAAGGATTTCCGGTTTGATTAACCAATTACTAGGCAAGGTTTTCGGCACCAAGAACGAGCGGGTCATCAAGGCGCTGATGCCGAAGGTTGCGGCCATCAACGCGCTCGAACCGCAGATGCAGAAGCTCTCGGACGCCGAACTGCACGCGAAGACCGACGAGTTCCGCAGGCGCATTCAGGAGCGGCTGAGCCGGTTCGCAGCTGGCGGCAACGGCAAGCCGCCGGCCGAGAATGATTCGAGCCCTGAATCAGAGGACGAACCGGATGTCGACCGTCAAAAGCGCCTCGAAAAAGAGGAGTACGACGCTCTTCAGGAAGTCCTGAACGGAATCCTGGTGGAAGCCTTCGCGGTGGTGCGCGAGGCTGGGCGCCGCGTGCTTAACATGCGGCACTTCGACGTGCAGCTGATCGGCGGCATGGTACTGCACCAGGGCACGATCTCAGAAATGAAGACCGGCGAAGGCAAGACGCTGGTCGCCACGCTTCCGGTTTATCTCAATGCGCTTAGCGGGCGCGGCGTGCATGTGGTCACGGTCAACGACTACCTGGCCAAGCGCGATTCCGAGTGGATGGGCAAGCTGTACCGCTTCCTCGGACTCAGCGTCGGCGTAATCGTCCACGATCTGGATGACGACGAGCGCCGCGCCGCCTATGCGGCCGATGTCACCTACGGCACCAACAACGAGTTCGGCTTCGACTATTTGCGCGACAATATGAAGTTCGACCTCAAGGACTGCGTGCAGCGCGGACACAACTACGCCATCGTCGATGAGGTTGACTCGATCCTGATCGATGAGGCTCGCACGCCGCTCATCATCTCGGGCGCGAGTGAGGAATCGACGGACAAGTACTACCGCGTGAACCGCATTATTCCTAAGCTCGAAAAGGGTGAAGAGATCGAAGGGCCTCCTGGGGAGCCCGCGCAACTCACCGGCGACTTCGTGGTGGACGAGAAGCATCGCAACATTACGGTCACCGATGAGGGTTGGGAGAAGGTGGAGGGACTGCTCGGCATCGGCAACATCGCCGACCCGGAGAACTGGCCGCTGAAACACCACGTCGAGACCGCGATCAAGGCGCATGCGCTCTATCGTCGAGATGTCGAATATGTCATCAAAGACGGCGAAATCATCATCGTCGACGAATTCACCGGGCGCATGATGCCTGGCCGGCGGTGGTCCGATGGCCTGCATCAGGCGATCGAGGCCAAGGAAAACGTCAAGATCGAACGCGAGAATCAGACTCTTGCAACCATCACCTTCCAGAATTACTTCCGCATGTTCAAGAAGCTGGCTGGCATGACCGGTACGGCGGAAACTGAAGCGGCAGAGTTCGACAAGATCTACAAGCTGGAAGTGGTCGTGATTCCGACCAACAAGCAGATGCTGCGCATGGAGCATCCGGATGTTGTCTACCGCACGGAGAAAGAAAAGTATTTCGCGGCTGCCGACGAAATTCAGCAACTCAACGCCAAGGGGCAGCCGGTGCTGGTAGGCACGACGTCAATTGAGAAATCAGAACGGCTGTCTGACCTGCTGAAAAAGAAAGGCGTGAAGCACTGGGTCCTGAACGCCAAGCAGCACGAGCGCGAGGCAGAAATTGTCGCGCAGGCCGGACGCAAGGGGACGGTCACCATTGCAACCAACATGGCTGGCCGCGGTACCGACATTCTGCTGGGCGGTAATCCGGAATTCATGGCCAAGCAGGAGATGGTGAAAAGAGGCATCGCGCAGCAACTACGCGTGGCTCAGGGAAAGATCGAGGGACCGCAGGAAGACGGTCAGATCTCGGTTTTCTACTACAACGGTAACGAATACACCGTCCCGACGGATAAATGGACGGAGGCGTTCAACCGCTACAAAGCGCAGACTGACATAGAGCACGATGAGGTCACCGCCGTCGGGGGCCTGCACATTCTCGGTACTGAGCGCCATGAGTCGCGCCGCATCGACAACCAGCTTCGCGGGCGTGCCGGTCGCCAGGGCGATCCCGGCTCCTCGCGCTTCTATCTTGCGCTCGAAGATGACCTGATGCGCATCTTCGCCAAGGAGTGGGTGTCGAACCTGCTTCAGCGGCTGGGGATGGAAGAGGGCGTGCCCATCGAATCGAAGCTCATCACCCGCCGCATCGAGACGGCGCAAAAGGCGGTTGAAGGCCAGCACTTCGAATCGCGCAAACATCTGCTCGAATACGACGACGTGATGAACAAGCAGCGTGAGGCCGTTTACGGCCTGCGCCGTCGCCTGCTCGAGGGTATGGATCAGAAGGATTTGATCCTCGAGGACTACGTCTCAGCCATCCTCGGCGACCTGCTGGAAGAGTACGTTCCGGTTAAGGCCCACGCCGATGATTGGAATATCAAAGGCCTGAAAGACGCGGTCTTCACCCGTTTTGGAGTCGACTTCGTGGCGGAAGGCGTCAAGGCCGAGGCGCTGAACCGGCAGGAGCTTGGGGACGCGATTTTCGAGAAACTCAAAGACCGTTACGAAGCCAAGGAAAAGCTGATTGGGCCCGAGGCCATGCGCCACCACGAGCGCATGATCATGCTGAGCGTGCTCGATCAGCAGTGGAAAGATCACCTCCTTGGTATGGACCACCTGAAGGAGGGCATCGGACTGCGCGGATATGGCCAGCATGATCCGCTGGTCGAGTACAAGAAAGAATCGTTTGAGATGTTCGAGGCGATGCTGCAGCGCTTCCAGGAAGACACGGTCCGCTATCTCTACTTAATGCAGATCCTGGAACGGCCAGCCGAGGCCCCGCCCACGGAGAGACCTCCGGCGGAGGCTCCCGCGTTGTCGGGCGGTGACGGGAACGGAAAGCGTCCTGCGCGTATGGTGTCGACCTCGGCCGACGAGTTAGAAGAAGCCTTTATGCGCCGTAAGCGCCGTGAACTGGAACAGGCGCGCATGGCGGGCGCCGGGGATGCCGCTCCTGTGCAGCAAGTCGTACGTTCGCAGGAAAAAGTTGGACGCAATGATCCTTGTCCTTGCGGCTCGGGCAAGAAGTACAAGAAATGTCACGGCGCCGGATCGTGATTCGTAGGGTGGTCCTGACAGTTGAAATTCTCTTGGCGGCCCCCATTGTCGATTTACAGTTTGGTGAGAACCGCTTCGTCATCGGATGTTTCCTCAGGGGCTGAAGCCCGTTGATTTTGCGGCGCTTACGGCGCGGCTCGAAAGCCGCGCCCTTTCAAAACAAAATCCACGGCAGAGTTTCGAAATAGAAGACCGCAGTCGAGTTTTCAAGCAACTCCGCGGTAGAGTTTCAAAATCGCAGCCCTCGATTGAGTCTTCAGCAGCCTGCTAGAGGATTTAGGCAGCGCGTCTCCACAGCCATCCCCGGCGGACCTAGAGTTTGTTCGGTAGTTTTTTTTGGCTTCCCAGCATTTACGATGACCGGGTTTCGATGAATTCAAAAAAGGGGGACCCAATATGCGTGTTGCACTCAGAATCCTTTTGTCGATGCTGTTGCTGGCAGGGGTGTCAGTATTCTCCCTGTCACAGCCTCAGGATGCAAAGCAGGACATGAAAAATGCGGGACACGAAACAAAAGATGCGGCCAAAGACGCCGGCCGGGCCACCAAGCGTACCGCCAAGAGAACCGGCCACGCCATAAAGAGAGGCACGAAGAAGGCAACTCACAAAGCTGCCAGAAAGACCCGAGAGGGAGCTGAGAAGGTGGAAGAGAAGACGTCTCCCAACTAGTTCGGGGTTCTTCGTGGTAGCAGACGCGAATCAAGCGAAGGCTCCGACTTCTGCCGGGGCCTTTTATTTTCCGCTCGGAGGTGGTCCGGGATTCTCCAGCATTCGCTTGCAATCAGCGGGGTCAATGCCTGCCATTTTCCAGAAGTACCAACCCGCAGGCGGACCCGCCATTTTACCCATCGCGATCAGGCAGTCGGCGGGGGGCTTTTGCAGGCCGCGCTCCCAGCGGGAAATTACCATTGAGGAGCACTTCAGATGCTTACCGAAATCGAGTTGATTCAGGTGCAGGCTGAGCCGAAGTTGGCGAATCCTCCGCGCCCATCCCGGGAGCGGGGAGGCCACGAACTGTCTGGGGCGGGCCATGTATCCCCGCAGGATAACAAATCGCTCAGTCCGGGAAAAAGCACACCTCCGCAGTCGCCTCTGGGAGAGAGGCTCGGGCCTTCAAACTTGTTCGTTTCCACCAAATGTCCGGAGACCAACGGCGACAGATGCAGCCAGCGCGTGCACGCGCGTTTCCGCCATCATTTATCGCCCGTGGTAATCCGAACTTAACCGAAGTTTACCACTTATGGTAATGAAGTCAGCCGCTGGCGGCCCCGGGGCTGCATTTGAGAACTTGATGACGGAGTTCTAGCTTAGTACTCTAATTCGTAAATACGATGACGTATAATTACTGGCATCGAGCGATATAAGCCAGTTAGGCTTGCGCTTGGAGGGACAATCTCTTGCCAAGGCCAAGCCCGTTTCACATCGTTCTTACCAGAAACGAGCAAGAGGAATTAGAAACGAGAGCTCGAAAATATACG
>QIAM01000086.1 GCA_003225555.1 Acidobacteriota bacterium
CTTATTTCAGATTGAAAACGGCGTTTACGTGTGCTGTGACCGTCACGGTTTGTGGAGTGAACTCTTCTGTAGGGGGTGGAGGTGCCGCGGCGCCGGCCATCGCCATGGGGCGCGCCATGCGGGCGAGAATCGGGCGAGGGTTCTCGAAGGTATCGACTGAAGCGTAGTTGAGATCGCCGAGGCTGCGGTTGCTGGCGTGAGCGAGGGTGTCGGCGGAGTTGCGGGTGCGGCGGTAGGCGTCTTCTACGGCTTTGTTCTTGGCGTCGTCGATATTTTCTAGCGTGTAGTTCAGGGACTGGGTCTCGCTCACGTTGGCTTCGGCTAGTGGCTGGGTGATCGGTCCGATCTTGGAGAAATCCTTCAGCTTCAGGGTTACGTCGGTGGTGACGCGGTAGGCGATGACTTTCCGTTTGGGGTTTTTCCAGTCGTAGACGGGTTGGACGGAGAAGAATCCGAGGTTGGCTGCTTTGGGTTCGATGCCGTTGGCGTGGAGAACCTGGCGGACTTGTTCGACATCTTTCGAGGCGTGTTGGTAGGCGGCTTGGGATGTGTCTTCCTGGACGGAGATGTTGAACTGGATTAGGGCGGTGTCGGGGGCGGATTCGAATTTTCCGTCAGCTCCGACGTAGACGGTGTTGGGTTGCGCGGTAACGGATGGGTGCTCCTGCGCGATGAGTGGGATGGCGGCAATCGAGACGGCGAGTGCGACGAGGGCGAGTTTCATTGGTCCTCCTGGAAGAAACTTGGTTCGGTAAGGGCGGTCACAGACATTCTAATCGCAGAGATCGCGAAGAAAAGGCGCAGAGGGCGTTGTGAGGGTGGAATTGTGCGCATAGGTTGTGGAACCTGTGTTCCCTCGAGGAATGGTTGTGAAGGTTAATCTTGCAGGAAGCACGGCTGACGTTGTGAAAGGAATGTAGTGCGCAATCGTCTCGCGGAATTCGACCTGTGTTTGGAAAAATCCCCACCCTCTCGCACAGAACGCGAGAAGGGTGGGGCACCTTGTTTGACTAACCCTCGTTTGATTAGCGTATTTGGAGGTTGTGGTCGAGGCGGATTTCCAGAGCCGTGCCTTTGTCGAGAATCAGGTCATGGCCGGATTCGTAAGCGTTGAACACTCCGTTGGCGGCCCCATTGCCTGCGCCGGAGGCGGCTCCACGCTTGCCGCCATTGTGGGCTCCGTGGACCGCCCCTTCGCCTGCCCCTATCACAACTGCTTCGGCGATCTGCTCCTTGGTCATGCCTTTGCGGCCGATTTCGCCTTCTTCGCCGGTTGGTTGCAAGCCGTGCTCTCCGGGGACTCCGGTGACGGTGGCGATCAGCGGTACCCAGCCGTGCGGTGTTTCAATCTCGTCAAAACTTAACAACAGGCGTGTGTGAAGGCCGGGCTCGACGGCACTGATGTGTCCTTTGATCTTTTGGCCTACGGCAATGGTGTGGCCGTCGGCGGTGGAAACCGGTTCGGCCAGCCGCGCGTGAAAGCGATCCCCGGCCCTTACGTTGTGAGTGTCCAAGCGATCGGTGAGCTGGATCATCACGACGGTGCCTTGAGGCACCACGTTCGGCGGGCTTGAGGGCTGGTCCTGGGCGGATAGAAACAGAAAAGGAGTGGTGAAAGCAAGGACAGCCGGCAGGAAAGAACGAAGAATCCGTGCGAGCATGAGTATCCCCCTGGGATTGATATTGATATGGTGGTTGGATGGGCGATAGAGAGAATTTGATGCCCCGAATCACGGATTTTCGCTATCGCGTGGACTGGGTTGGACCTGCGATCGCCAAGATCTCGACGGGTACCTGGCTGGAGCAGGGAGTGTCAAGTGTGGCGGGCGAGGAGGATGTTCGATGGGGAGGGGCCATGCCTACGGCGCGGTTTTTCCCCGACTGTTTGGCTTGGCGAAGGCCTTGGTCCGCGAGATTCAGAACCTCTTCGTAGTCGATGGCTTCAGGATCGTTGGTCAACCAGGGAAATGCCGCCCAGCCGATCGAACAGGTGCGAAAGATGGTTTCGCCTGGTTGACCCAGAGCGAAGGGCGTGTCGGCAACGGCGGCGAGCACTCGGGCCGCGAGGATGGTGGCGTCGCGACGGTCGGTGTAGCGCGAGACGATGAGGAATTCTTCGCCGCCCCAGCGCACCAGAACATCGGAGAGGCGAACGCAGGAACTGATCCTACGGGACATCTCGACCAGCACGCGATCGCCGGCATCGTGACCGAAACGATCGTTGATCTCTTTGAAGTTGTCAGCGTCGATCAAGTAGAAGACCAGGTCGCGGGTGCGCGGGTCGTGGCTGTTGGCATAGGAGCGCAAGGTCTGACTGATATCAGCTTTGATACTTGCAGAAAGATAGCGGCGGTTGCGAACGCCCGTCAGCGGGTCGGTAAGGGAAGCTTCCTGGAGCACGCTGTTGGTGCGCTTCAATTCCTGGTTGAGGCGATGATGCTTGACGAAGATCAGCAGAGCCATGAGGAACATGGTGGCCAGGGTCGCGATGATGCGAAAGCGCTCCACCTGGGGCGATGCATCGCTGCTGAGGAGAGCTGACAGCGCCATCACGGGAAGGGAGAGCACCGCCACCATGGCAGCCGTTGCGAGCCAGGAGCCGTAAGCGCTGTCGCTGCGGGTTTCGTCGGCGGGCGAGAGTCCGCGTCCGGACAATGCAACCGCGGTAAAGGCGGCAAACGACGCGGCGTAGGGGATGTCATACCAGCTGCCGGTGAAGTAGACATCTCGTTCAATGGCCTGGTTGAGGATGTAAAACGCGATTCCGTTGAACACCGCGACGGCACAGAAACGCGCGTAGAAGGTGCGCCAGGCTCCAGAACTGGTGCGCCAAAAGACGGCAAGCACGGAAGCCAGCGCCAGAAAAGAAGCCACCGAAAGCCAATCCCAATTATGGTCGTAGAAGGCTTGGTTGGGAGAGAGGTACTGCCAACAGATGATAAAGAATACGTACAGATACAGCCACCACAGCATCAGCAGCAAAAAGTCGAGAATTCCGACCCGGGCCGTGGACTCGGAAGGCTGCAAGTGGGGGCGCAGCAGGAGGCCGGCGAGCATGGGAACGCCGGCGAGCAGCAGGAGAATGTCTGCGGGATACATGGCAGGCATTTTTTTTTGCAGCACGAGATCCCAGATGATCCAGACGACTTGGTCGCTGAGCCAGAGGCCCCATCCGGCGGCCTGAAGCATCCAGAAAACTCGAAAGCGGCCCTTGCTGGCAAAACCATTCTGCGCAAATGCGAGAAGCGCGGAGCACATCAGGAGAGCACAAACGATGTCGCTGATTGCGATGCGAGCGAGTCCGCGCGGAAGAATGGCACACGCGACCATCAGCGCTGCGGTGAAAAACACAGCGGCACCTACCCAGAGTTTTGAACGGTTACGAAGGTCCAATTTTCGCTCTGCAACGATTGTAAGAAATTAAGTGATGGGGCTGTAGTTACCGTAGTTACCGGATCCAGAACCGGCGTCCTTCGCGATCAAAGTACCGGCGGCGCAGCGCCTGCTCCGGGGGAAGCTGAGTGTCCTTTGCTCTTGGGCGCGGGAGGAATCGGTGAAGGATAGTCCTCGGCACCGATGGCGCGGCGGAGTTCTTCGAAGACCTCGTCAGGCATCTTTTGAAAAACAGCGACAACCTCGGGATCGAACTGACGTCCAGACCAATCTTGAATCTCTTTGCGAGCCACTGCTAAAGAACGGGCGGAGCGGTACGGGCGGTTCGAAGTAATGGCATCCAACGTATCAGCGATAGAAAAGATCCGCGCTCCGAGAGGAATCTGTTGTCCCTTGAGGCCTCGCGGATAACCGTTGCCATCGTACATTTCCTGATGGGAATAGACGATTTCGGCAGCTTCGTTGAGGACTGGTATCTTCTTGACCAGCTTATAGCCCAGGTAGCAGTGTTCACGCATGACGTTGATTTCCTCGGGCGTGAGCTTACCCGGCTTGTTCAGGATACTGTCGGGAATAGCCATCTTGCCTATGTCGTGGAGAAAGGCTCCTCGGGCGATAGTATCGATCTGCTCTTTGGGGACGCCCATCTGGCGGGCAATAGCCATGGTGAACGCGGTTACACGCCGGGAGTGGCCTTCGGTTTCGCGATCCTTGTAGTCCAAAGCTTCGCCCAACACTTCTAATGTGATGTCGTAGGAGCGCTTGAGTTCTTCGATCGCATCCTGAAGTTGATGGGTGCGAGCCTCGACCAGAGATTCGAGATTGATTTGGTAAGTGCGGTTTTCGACCTTCAGGCGTCGGTTCTCCATGGCCCGGCTGACCGTGGCCAGCAATTGCTCGCGCTCAAATGGCTTCAGCAGGTAGTCGTAAGCGCCGTTGCGGATGGCAGCCAGGGCGACCGAGATATCGTGCACGGCGGTAACCATCACAACCGGCATGTCGGGATATTTTTCCTTGGTGCGCTCGAGCAGGCCGATGCCGTCGAGTTCGGCCATCATGAGGTCGGAGAGCAGGAGTTCGAAGGCCTCGCCAGAGTTCAGTACGGCGAGGGCTTCCATCCCGGAACGCGCTTGTTTACAGCTATATCCGGCGGAAGTAAGCATGGACGCGACGATCTCGCGAATGGCTTCTTCGTCGTCGACGACAAGGATGCGATCAGGCATTAGGGTTCCTGAAAAAGACTATCGGCGATTGTATCCCAAGATCGAGATGCCGAAAGTAATCAATCAGGTCCGGAAACGCTATCGAGACAGGGCAGCGGCGTGGTATTCAGAAGCGAGGAATCCCTACGTTTCCAACGCGATGAGCACGTCCCTCTGGTCGATCTGGAATGCGGCACAGCTTGGGCTGGTCAAGCCGACGGCGGCGGAATTGTCTCTGCTGATCCTGCTGGGCACTTTTGTGCTCGCGTTGCGTACCTTCCGGGAGCGTTATCTCAAGATCTGGATACTGGGTTGGACCGCGCTGGCGGCACCGCGGCTGGCGGAGCATGTTTTTGCGGCGCGGATTCCCGCACAATATTTGCCGTTATCGGTGCAGACGGCATTTGTAGTCGCCGTGGGACTGCTGGCTGGGGCGGCTCTGATCTATTCGCAGAGCCGGGATTTGTATGTTCCGCTGGCGGTAGTCACGCCGGTGTTAGCCGGATTCGCTGCAGCGCGCGTGTTGCTGTGGTCTGATTCGGTTCCGCTGCGCATGGCTCTGGAGGTTGGCTACCGGATTGTGTTGTTGACAGCGGCGATTGCCGTGCTGCGTGCGCGACGCGGCAGGTGGGAGTTGGGGACGTGGACGCTGGCGCTGAGTTTGCCGTTCCTGCACCTGCCCTGGGAGCCTTTGACGAACCAGGTTCCGGCGGCGGTTTTTGTGGCAGCAGAGAGCGTGCTTGGATTGAGCATGCTGCTGGTGGTGTTCGACGAAGCCAAGGCCAGAAACCGGCGGCTGAGAGTGACCCACGCTTTGACCGCGGGGATCGCGAGCGCGCAGCAATACGGGAATCTGGTTCAGACGGCGCTGCACGAGTTGCAGCGGCTGACCGGGATGAAGGCAGCATGGTTCCGCTTGCTGGAAGGCGGGCACATGGTCGCAACCCATGCCGTGGGTGTGTCCGCGGAGTTTCTGCGCGACGCCGGCTTTGCGGAAGTTACCGAAGACGTGTCGCGAATGCTGGAGAAGGCGCAGCCTCAGGTGGTGAAGATTGACGACGCGGCTCCGGAGAATCCGGTGTGCCTGGAGGCGGAGAAGATTCGGCAGGTCGTGATGCTGCCGGTGGTGGGAAAGAAATCGGCAATCGGCCTCCTTCTGCTGGGCAGTTCGCGTACGGTTTGCTGGACGCCAGAAGAGTTGCAATTCCTGCAGAGCTGTGGGCAACAGCTGGCCATCGCGGTGGAGAACTTCCGACTGCTGGAACAGGTGCTCCGTTCTCAGCGGCAGTGGATGAATACATTTGATTCGATCCACGACATTATTCTGGCGCATGACGAGGACTACCGCATCATCAAGGCCAACCAAGTTCTGCTGGAGCACGTGGGGCAGGCGACGGCTGACGTGCTGGGGAACACTTGCGAGTCCGTTCTCCCGCATACTTTCGGGGATTGGACGGGATGTCCGTACTGCGCGATGGGCGGAGACGAGGAGTTTACTGAGGGGGCCGATCCCTGCTTTGGCGGGTTTTCGGTAGTGTCGACCTCGTCCTACAGTGAACAGGGAAGTCCGCAAAAAGGAATCATTCACGTCGTACGCGATATCACCGACCGTCGATCGGCGGAAGAGAAGTATCGACTGCTGTTTGAGCAGGTGCAGGAAGGCGTGTACGTGGCCACGCCGGAGGGAAAGATACTCGACTGCAACGATGCGTTCGTGCACATGCTGGGGTACAACGGCCAGGACGAATTGCTGGCGATCAACCTGAACACGGAGATCTGTGTCGATCCCAACCAGCGGGCAAGCTTTCAGAAAGAGATCGAGACGCACAACTACGTGCGCAACTTCGAAGCGACGCTGCGGCGCAAGGATGGGACGATCCTGCTGGCGGCGGAAAGCAGTTTTGCGACACGCGATTCGATGGGCAAGATCGAGCGCTATCAAGGCTTCGTGCTCGATATGACGGAGAAGCGCCGTGCCGAAGACGAAATGCGGCGCCGGAACCGCGAATTGAACGCGCTGAATGCGATGGCGGTGGTGGCGACGCAGTCGTTCGATCTGGATGAGATCCTGAACCTTACGTTGCGCCAGGTGGTTTCACTCTTCGGCGCGGAGAGCGGATCGGTCTATCTTGCGGACACCGATGCCCCGACCTACCGGCGCCGGGCAGCCTGGGGACCGCGCAGCAGGGACAAAGGGAGGCCAGCCGAGATCTCGCTTTCGGATGGCTTTGGCGATCTGGTAATGCGGTCGCGCACCGAAGTGATCACGGCGGAGTACTTGCCGCACCTCCCGGCGCAGGTAGCCGACTTTATTCGCTCGGATGCGGATCGGGCGTGGATCTGGGTGCTGTTCTGGGGCAAGGATGCGCCCACGGGGATCATGGGGCTGTGCAGCCATCTGGGATATGAATACTCGACCAGTGAGGAGAATTTGCTGGTGGCGATCAGTCGGCAGTTGGCTACCACGATCGAGAAAGTCCGGCTCTACGAAGAAACCTGCAGGGCTTACGAAGACTTGCGCAAAACGCAAGAACAGTTACTGCAAAGCGAGAAGATGTCGGCGGTGGGACAGTTGATTGCAGGAGTGGCGCACGAACTGAACAATCCGCTGACCGCGATTCTCGGTTACGCGCAATTGCTCGAGAGCGAGGGATTGAGCCAGCGAGCGCAGGACTATGTCGCCAAGCTGTTCAAGCAGGCGCAGCGTACGCACAGGGTGGTGCAGAACTTGTTGTCATTCGCGCGGCAGCGGAAGCCGCAGCGGGATGAAATCGATCTGCGGAAGGTGCTCGACGAGACGTTGGCGTTGCGCGACTACGATCTGAAGATCAATAACATCCGCGTGGAGAGGGAAGCGCCGAGCGAACTGACGGCGGTGGTTGCCGATTCCCACCAGATCGAGCAGGTCTTCCTGAACATCATCAACAACGCTGTGGATGCAATCCTGGAGACCGGGCGAGCCGGGAAGCTCAAGATCCGCGTCTACTGCGAGAACGGGCATGTATGCACGCAGTTCGCGGATGATGGACCGGGGCTTAAGGATCCGAAGCGGATCTTTGATCCTTTCTACACGACCAAGAGTGTGGGTAAAGGGACTGGGCTGGGCCTCAGCATTTGCTACGGAATCGTGAAGGAGCATGGGGGCGACATCACGGCACGCAATGGCTCTGACGGTGGGGCGATCATTGAAGTGCGGCTGCCGGTTGCGGCGCAAACGGACACCAGACCGGAAGTTGTGGCTGTGCCTGCCCGCCGGCGCGAGGGCGCCATTGATGGCCGCGTGCTGCTGATGGAGGAAGAAGACGGAGTGCTTGAGTTCGAGCGCGATGTGCTGGCGGGCGCCGGCGCCAGCGTGGTTACCGCCAGAAAGAGTCAGGATGTGAAGACGCGGCTGCTTTCCGAGCAGTTTGATGCGGTAATCATGAACGGCAAGATCCCGGGCGACTGGAATGTGACAGAGGCCTATTCCTGGCTGAAAGAGCATTGTCCGGGAATGGAAAAGCATCTGTTGTTTACCTTTTCGAATGGCATCGACCAGGGGGAAACGCGGAGCTTGCTGCAGGAAAAGAACATTCCCTGCCTGGTTAAACCTTTCGAAGTAGCAGACCTGATCGCGCAGGCGCGGCGGCTGCTGCAAAAGAGCGCGGCCGCGACAGCATCTTCCAGCTAGAGAATTGCCGATTCTGCTGGCTCAAGAGTACTTCTATCTGATCGTTCAGAGGCCTTATCAAGAGTCACGCGCGGAACCTACCTGGGAAGCTGCGAAAACTCATTTTGCAGCTCGAGTTCAACTCAGTAACTGAATTTTATTTCCTTACGTCGCGCTCGACACCGTGAGTCTCGCGGCGGCTCCCAGGTCTCGCAAAATCGGCGAGACCTGGGGCACCCCCACCCCAGCCGTCCTTTCGACGCGGAATCGGCGTTGGAACCTCTTATCAGTCTTCTAGAGCTTGTTGCGAAGCGTCTTTATGAGGCGGCGGATTGCGCTCTCGTTGCGGCGATACCAGCGCCATTGGCCGCGCTTCACCGCCTCGACTAGTCCCGCCTTGGTGAGAATGGCCATGTGATGGGAGATTGTGGGCTGGGAGAGACGCATTCGCTCCTGGATGTCACCGGCGCAGAGGCAGGGATTTTTTCCGAGTGGGGCCTGCGAATTGTTTGCTTGCGAGTGCGGCGGGCGCGACACCCGTCGGACAGCCAGCGAGGACGCCGGCGATACGGCTTGCTTTAGCGTCAACAGAATGCGTCTACGAGTGAGATCTGAGATGGCGTATAGGGTGCGGTCGAGTGTGGTGTCGATGGGCATAGACGAGTACGAATAGCTGGGAAATTGATGGATGTCAATGTATGAATTTCAACCGGCGGGCGAGCGAAGCTGATATGGGGACGCCCAAAAGGTGCTGATGGGAGCGTCGCATAAACTACTTTTTGAGGATCGGGTTGTAGCCGTCACTGATGAGGCGGGCACGGATGGCCTCGGCATCTTTGATGTCGGAGAAGGGGCCGACCTGAACGTGGAAGAGCTTGTCTGCGGTCGAAGTTGCGGCCACGAACGCGGGGTATTGTTTCTTCTTCAGCGCGTCTACGAGCGCTTCCGCATCTTCCTGCTTGCTTACAGCAGCCACTTGAACAAAATAGCCGGCAGAGGGCAGGGTGGTCATCGGGTCGGGCGCATTGGCGGCGGGAGTTTGAGCTTGGCCTGACGCAGGCGGTGCCTGGGTTGCACTGCTGTCTGGTTTTGACTCGGACGGGGGAGTGAGTTCGGGATTTGCGTCCTTCTGCTCGACAGCCTTGTAGAAAGTCATGGGAGGCTGCGATGTGCCGGCGGCTTTCGTTTTTGTCGATGTGGGCTGCGGTGATGGGGCAGCGCTGGCGGTGGTGATCCCCGTCTCCGACTTGCGGCCCAACGAGTAGCCGACGGCAAAGAAGGCGGCGCAGACGGCAACCAAGCCGAAGAACAGGACCAATAGCTTGCCGGTGCCTAATGTGATTTCAGTGTCTGGTGAGGAAGCCATAAGTTACTCCACAATTTTCTTCGATCGAGACTTCAGAAAATTCCCGCCCTCTCGCAAAAGACGCGAGAAGGACGGGCCACCCTGGTGTTTCTCATGCGGTCTTCGCCGGCGCGCCTCCATCAGACTTCCCCAGAAGCTTTTGGATTCCTGAGAAGAAATCTACTGGGACGGGGAAGACTACCGTGGTGTTCTTTTCTACGCCGATCTCGGTCAGGGTCTGCAGATACCGGAGCTGGACGCTGACGGGTTCGGTGGCGAGCAGATGGGCGGCATCCACGAGACGCTGTGCGGCCGAGAACTCGCCTTCGGCGTGAATTATCTTGGAACGCTTCTCGCGTTCGGCTTCGGCCTGCTTGGCCATGGCGCGCAACATTGATTCCGGCATGTCGACCTGCTTTACTTCTACGTTGACCACCTTCACGCCCCATGGGGCGGTGTGCTGGTCCAGTATGCTCTGCAGGCGCAGATTGATCTTTTCGCGATGGGCAAGAAGTTCGTCGAGTTCCTGTTCGCCGAGAACTGAGCGCAATGTGGTTTGGGCAAATTGCGAGGTCTGGTACACGTAGTTGGAAACTTCGACAACTGCTTTGCTGGGATCAATTACGCGGAGGAAGATGACGGCGTTGACTTTCAGCGTGACATTGTCGCGGGTGATGATGTCCTGAGGAGGCACTTCGAGAGCTTCCTGGCGCAGGGAGACGCGGACCATTCGATCGATGGGAGCGAAGACCAGGATGATGCCCGGGCCCTTGGCCGACGAAAGCAGGCGCCCGAGACGGAAGATGACGCCACGTTCGTACTCTGCCAGTATCTTGATGGAACTCAGAAGATAGATGACAACGATGATGACGACGACTGTGGTGAAGCCGAAGCCGAACACTTCCATGATTGCCTCCACGCAAGGAGCGGCAGGCGCTCCTCAAGCGGATTGTATAGCAGTGGGACGGGAGCGGCGCGCATTTCGAGGGTGAGCTAGTTGCTTGGCTTGATACGCAGTGCCGATGAGATTTCGGTAAACACAGGCAGCTGGGCTTCGCCCGGCCGGACAGCCGAGGGCGGCTGTCCCCACATACCTATTTCCACATGGGAGCTGATGGTGTCCCGGCTAGATCGCGGCTACTGTGGGCCTGGGTGACTGCGCGACGGACAGAGGATCTACTTGCAGTGTGAGTCCGTCGACCCGGCGCACGACCACGAGTTGGCCCACGGGAATGTCGGAGGACGAGACTGCGTCCCAAAGCTCTCCGTGAACGAAGACTTTGCCCTGCGGTGAAAGCGCGGTTTGCGCTACGCCCGTTTCGCCGACCAGGCCTTGGGCTCCGGTCACGACTTTGTTGCGCCGGGCCTTGAGGGCGATGCTCATCAGGAATGCTGTGATGAAACCCAGCGGGATGCTGACTCCTAATGCAGTCCAGAGATGAACGCGCATCTCTGGGATGGGAGCATCGACCAGCAGTAGGGCGCCGAGCGTGATCAGGGCGATGCCGCCGATGGTTAACACGCCATGAGTCGCGAACTTTGCCTCGGCGGCGAACAATGCGAAGGCGCCGAGGATCAATACCAGAGCCGCAAAGCGGGTTGGGAGAAGATTCAGGGCGAAGATTGCCAGGAGGATGAATACGACTCCGACGGTTCCG
Source organism: Acidobacteriota bacterium (assembly GCA_003225555.1). GTDB lineage: Bacteria > Acidobacteriota > Terriglobia > Terriglobales > Acidobacteriaceae > Sulfotelmatobacter. The sequence continues at coordinate 11,248 of QIAM01000086.1, forward strand.
GGGATAACCGCGCCGGGATGGTTGAACTCGATGTAAAGAGACAGGGCGCCGATCGCCAGCAGCAGGAAGGCGATGTTCGGGTTCATGAGATAGGCTAGAATGTGTTCCTTCAAGGTCATGTCGAAGGGGACGATGGGCTGGCCGGCTAGCTTGAGTGTTGTGGTTTCGCTATTAAACCGTTTGAAGGTCTTTCCCTCGGCTTGGCGAAAAAGATCTTCTTCGCTCGTGGCAACGTAGTCGATGAGGTGCTGCGAAAGCGCCTCCTGTTCGGTAAAGGACTTCGAAGCACGGACGGCACTTTCAGCCACCTCCACGTTGCGTCCACGCTTGGCGGCGACCGATCGCATCAGAGCTGCGGCGTCGTTCTCCATTTTCGCTTTCATCACGTCGTCTATCTTGCCGCCACCCAGCACAACGGGGTGAGCCGCGCCGGCGTTGGTGCCGGGAGCCATGGCCGCGATGTCGGCCGATTCAAGAATAAAGAATCCCGCGGAGCCTGCGCGGCTGCCGCCCGGGGTGACATAGAGGATCACCGGGACTTTCGAAGCAGTGATCTTCTCAATGATGTCGCGGGTGGAGTCGACAAGTCCGCCCGGAGTATTGAGTTCAATCAGTACCGCGTGAGCATTGCGGCGATGGGCTTCGTCGATGGCGCGGGCAATGTATTCGGCGGTGATGGGCTGGATCGTGTCGTTGACGACGATCTTGAGAACTTCGGCGGAGGCCAAGGAGCACAGCAGACATGCGACTCCCAGGCCAGCGAGGACTTGCGAGATCAGACCATTCTTCATGCGAACCGAGTCGCGCTGCCTACTGCTTCGGGAAGTTCGGATCGGCCTTCACTTCCGCGATCTGTTTAGTGTGTCGTTCGCTGTGCCCGGCGATGAAGAGGATGAACTCGTAGCCATCCAAGTTCTTGCCCATCGGGCCCATCATGGCATGCTCGCGCAGATCATTCGTGTTCTTCAAAAAGTCCTCAGTGGTGGCGCGCGCCTCAAGGAAATGCTTGAGAGAACCGTCGGGCGAACCGTAACGATTGGTCGGCTTCAACGGATCTGGAGCCTGCGCCTTGTGGGAACGATCTGGAATCTGGGCCACCACCATCGAGTCGATCGCCGCCACGTCTTCGCCGGCGGGCCGGGGCGGAGACTTCATAACCTTTTCGACGATCATCCCGCGGATAAAGTCCTCAGCCGCGGCGATATGTTCCGTGCACTCGGCTACCGACCAGCGGTCGGGGGCAGACTTGAAATTCCACTGCGTTGCAGACAATCCCTTGGTCGCATCGATGACTCCCTGGCGGGTGGATTCCAGATACTGCATCGCTTTGTCACGGTCGGCTTGAGTAAGCGATTGGGCGTACGTGGCAAGCGAACTTGAGATGACCAGTACCAGCAGTGAAATCAGAGCGTGTCTCTTCGGCATTCAGATCTCCTGAGTGTTGGCAATGCAGTTTAGCAGTTTTTCAAAATCCAATCTTACCCTTACTTGCGCGTGGCAGCGGGAATTTCTTGGGGTTTCGATTCCGCCGTTCCGGCGTGCTCGGCGTGGAGGTCGGTCCAACCGGGCAGGTAGGTACTGCCGGTGATTAACCGGGCTCCGCGCTCGTAGGTAACATAGGACCACGCCCACTGGATCAGCACCAGCAGGCGATTGCGAAAGCCGACCAGATACATGATGTGGATGAAGAGCCATGCCAACCAGGCTACGAATCCGGAGATGTGGATCTTGCCGAATTCGGCTATGGCTGCGGCGCGGCCGATGGTGGCCAGGCTGCCTTTGTCCCAGTAGTGGAAAGTGGGACGTGAGTCAAAATCCCCACCCTCTCGCAGAGGACGCGAGAAGCGTGGAACACCCGGATCCTTCATGCCGTGCGCTTCCAGTTCATTGCGAATCAGGTTGGCTACGAAGCGTCCTTGCTGCATGGCTACGGGGGCTACGCCGGGAAGAATCTTGCCGTTTTCGTCTTTCAATGCGGCTAGATCGCCGATCACGAAAACTTCGGCATGACCGGGGAGGCTGAGATCGGGCTGCACGAGCACGCGGCCGGCGCGATCGGTGGGAGCGCCTAGTTTCTTGCCCAGCGGGGAAGCGGCGACGCCGGCGGCCCACAGGACTATCGCCGCGTCCAGGTGTGTGTCGCCTACGTGAACCGCTCCGGGTTCGATCTGCGTCACCACTGCGGAGGTGCGGACCTCGACGCCGAGATGCTGCAATTGTTCCTGGGCGCTGCGGGAGAGATCTTCGGAATACGTGGGCAGGACGCGGGAACCGCCCTCTAGCAGGAGAATGTGGGACCGCTTGGGATCGATGGAGCGAAACTCGTGAGCGAGGGCATGACGGCTGATTTCGGCAAGCGCACCGGCGAGTTCGACGCCGGTGGGTCCAGCTCCAACGACCATGAAGGTCAAGGGCTTGTTCGTCTCTCCTGCGGCGGCCTGGCGCTCTGCCAACTCGAAAGCCAGCAGCACGCGGCGGCGAATCTCGAGGGCGTCTTCAATGGTCTTGAGGCCGGGGGCAAGCGGTTCCCAGTCGTCGTGGCCAAAGTAGGCGTGACGGGCTCCGGCGGCGACGATCAGATAGTCATAGGGAAGTGCTTGATCGGAAGTTTCTACGAGATGGCGGTCGAGGTCGAATCCGTTGACCTCATCCATCAGAACTTCGACATTCTTGTAGCGGCGGAGGATGGAACGGATGGGGGCCGCGATTTCTCCTGGAGAAAGGCCTGCCGTTGCGACCTGGTAGAGCAGAGGTTGAAATGTGTGGTGATTCTTGCGATCGATGACCGTGATCTGGAGCGGCGCGCGAGCCAAGCTGCGGGCGGCATTCAGGCCGCCGAAGCCGGCGCCGATAATTACGACGCGCGTTGTTGTCTTGCGGTTCATCGCCACACTTAGATAAGATTCAGCGCGATGGTTGACGATTCCAGAAGTTCTTCGGAGGAACCACAGCATCGCGGTTGGATTCGGTGGCTGATGCCTTCGGTGGGGGATGTGATTTTCATCGCGTTGCTCGGACTTTTGTGCTTTACGCCACTGTCGGTGCGATTGCTGGGGGATGCGGGAATCGGGTGGCACATCCGGACGGGACAGGAGATTCTCGCGACCCATGCGATTCCGGGTGTGGATCTATTTTCCTCGACGATGCTGGACAAGCCGTGGTTAGCGTGGGAGTGGCTGTACGACATTCTGGTCGGTGGGCTGGATCGAGCGGCTGGGCTGAACGCAGTTGTGCTCTTCACAGCGCTGGTGATTGCGGCCGTCTTCGCGTGGACCTTTCGGCTGATAGTGCGGCGTAGGACCAATCTGCAGCTGGCGGTGGTGCTTGTGATGCTGGCAGCGTCGGCGTCGATGATTCATTTCCTGGCGCGGCCGCATGTGTTGAGCTGGTTGTTTACGGTGGTGTGGTTTTGGATCCTGGATTCGACGGAAAAAGAATGCCTTGCGGGAAGGACTGGAAAGCATTCGAGAATCCTTTGGTCGTTGCCGCTGCCGATGCTGATTTGGGTGAATGTTCACGGGGGATGGCTGATTGGGTTTGCGCTGCTGGGGATTTATTGGATCAGCGCCCTATGGATTTGGTTTGCGACAGGACACAACAGAGTGGAGGGGATTCTACTCCGGTTACGGTTGGCCCGGCGCGCCAGGGAGTTGGCGATTGTGGGCGTTATCGCGGCGTTGACGACACTGGCGAATCCCTACGGGTGGAAATTACATAGCCATATTTATCACTACCTTTCCAATCGGTTCTTGATGGATCACATCGATGAATTTCAGTCGCCGAACTTTCATGGTGTGGCGCAGAGGTGTTTCGCGGGGTTGATCCTGATTGCATTTGTGGCCTTGGGAGCGCGGGCGCGTCGAGAGCGCTTGAGCGAAGGCTTGGTTGTGTTGTTTGCGGTTTACTCGGGGTTGGTTGCGTCGAGGAATATTCCCGTTTCGTCGCTACTGCTTGTGCTTGTTGCCGGGCCATTACTGTCGGAGGCGTTTGCAAAGATTCGATGGCATCGTTTCCTGCGGTGGGGCCGCGGAGCCGAGCTTCGCTCGGCTGTCCCCACATTCCTCGCACGGATGGGGGCCCTCGAATTAGGCTTGCGGGGCCATGTTTGGGTGGTTTTGGCGGTGGTTCTGTCGAGCTGGATTGTGCTTCATGGGGGCGTCGCGGGATCGAGTAGGCTCATGGATGCGCACTTCGACGCCACGCGATTCCCCGTGAAAGCGGTGGACTTCGTTGCGCAACAAGGCTTGCCGGAGCCAGTGCTTGGTCCTGACTATTGGGGCGGGTATTTGATTTACCGGCTCTATCCAACGGTGCAGGTGGTTGCGGACGACCGGCATGATTTGTATGGCGAAGAATTCTTCAAGTTTTACTTGAAGATGGTGCATGTTGAGCCCGGATGGTACACCCTCATTCGTGAACAAGGTGTTCGCCGCGTCCTGATGCCGAAGGGGTCGCCCGTGGCGAACATCCTGGCCGAGAGCGTGGGATGGCAGATGGTCTATGAGGACAACGTGGCGGTTTTGTTTGAAAAGAGATAGTCTGCGACTAACCCAAGACTGTTTTCCTAGTGCTGCAAAACCGTTCACATTGACAGCGGCTGAGCTCCCAAGATATGTTCAGCAGCGCGTTTCACGCGCGCGTGGTGTCCATCCACGAATGCCCTGCCATTGTTTGGAACAGAACTGCGCTGGCAAGTCACTCTCAGATCGTAAGGACGAATTTCCCATGAAGCGAATTTTCTGTGGTTCTCAGCGTGTAGGAACTCTGTTCGCCGTTGTGACTGCGTTAGTGGCACTGGGTTGTGGAGCGCCAGTGAGTCCAGCACAGACGACGCCGGACGTTCCGGCGGCGACTTTAACCCAGATCAGTTCGGACCCGTTCACGGTTGGTCCGGGACAGCATGCGACGGAAGTGGAACCGCATGTCCTAGCCAATGGATCGACGCTGGTGGCTGCCTTTCAGACCGGGCGCATCGCGCCGGGTGGTTCGACCGACATTGGGTGGGCCACTTCGACGGACGGCGGCACGAGCTGGTCGCACGGGTTTTTGCCGGGGCTGACCAAGGGTGAAGGCACTGGTCCTTACGATGCGGCGAGCGATCCTGCGGTCGGGTTTGATTCCATGCATGGCGTGTGGATGATTGCTTCGCTGCCCATTTCGAATACGTCTCGAACACCGGCGGTCGTGGTGAGCCGGTCGACGGACGGCGGATTTACCTGGCAGAATCCGGTGAGCGTTGATACCAACGCCATCAGCTCGGACAAGAATTGGATTGTCTGCGATAACACTTCGAGCAGCCCCTTCTTTGGGAATTGCTACATGGAGTGGGACGATCCTTCTGCCGGCGACCAGATTCTGATGAGTACGTCGAGCGATGGTGGTCTGACCTGGGGGGCAGCCACAACCACCTCGAATCGCGCGACCGGAATTGGCGGGCAGCCGTTGGTACAGCCGAATGGGACGGTGATCGTTCCCATTGAAACCTCAGGAATGTCTGCTTTCTCGTCGACGAACGGCGGGGTGAGCTGGTCGGCGCCGGTCACGATTGCGGGTATTCAGAGCCACGTCGATGCAGGAGGAATCCGCAGCAGTCCTCTGCCTTCAGCGGCGATTGACGGCGCTGGGAAGATTTACGTGGTGTGGGAAGACTGCCGCTTCCGGACCGGGTGCTCGACCAATGATCTGGTTTACAGCACATCTTCCGACGGGACTACCTGGTCGAAGGTTACCCGGGTTCCGATCGATCCGACCACCAGCACGGTGGATCATTTCATCCCGGGGATTGGCATTGATCCGGCGACTTCGGGGACGACGGCGCACATCGCAATTCACTATTACTTCTATCCCAAGAGCAGCTGCACCAAGTCAACGTGCCAGCTTTTTGTTGGGTACATCTCGTCCCTCACGGGGGGTGCAACGTGGCACACAAAGTTGGTGCTCGTGGGACCGATGGGCCTGCCGTGGCTCCCGAACTCCCAGAATGGGCTGATGGTCGGGGACTATATTTCCACGGCTTTCACCAATGGGATACCACATGGCGTGTTCGCGGTCGCTGCGGCGAAGAGTGGAACCACCTTCAACGAGTCGATGTTTACGGCACAAGGTTTGACGGTTGCGGCGGTGGCGCAAGGAGCAGAGTTGTCGTCGGCCGGTGACAAACCTCTGCATCACCTGTCGGAGAAGGCTAGGAGAGAGCGTCCGGAGAAGGGCGTGATTCCGCCGCAGCGGAAGGCGCAGAGAAGCGCAAATTAGATCTCGGAATTTTCGTGGGCCGCCGATCGTGTCGGCGGCCTTTCTTGTTTTCAGAATTTATCGTCGGTGTTGACGTTAAAGCCCAGGATCGCGTTGACCAAGACTGGTTGATCACCGCGCATGGCGGGGCGAAACTTCCATTTCGACAAGGAAGAAAGAATCTTCGTGGTTACGTCGGATGGACCGGACTGGAGCAGGCTGACGATCTTGAGATTCCCGGACGCATCGATGACGCAGCGGACCACGATTTGCGAGCGTGGCAGTCCCACAGGCAAATCGGAACGCAAAGGCTCCAGGCCACCAAGGCTTCCGAAATAGGACTGTGTCGCGGAGTCCGGATCAGCGTACTGCATGGAGAGGGGACCAAATGCCGAATCCGGGAAATATACTGAATAGTTGTCGCCGGGTAACTCGCCGTAGCGGTTGAAAGCGCCTCCGGATCGGGCCGTAGCCACGATTGTGATGGCGGGACCCAGTTGCTGCTTCACAGGCGAACGCGCAGGAACTGTGGGACTGCTGCCGCCTCCGTCGGAACCGAAGCTGGGCAGGTTTACGATTGCGGTGCTTCCTCCACTGATTGCGACACCGGGTACCGGGGGAGCACCTCTGGCGACTCTGCCTGCACCGCCCGGGCCGAGCGAGGGGGAGATGCCACTCCGAGTATTGGGGTCGATGCCGTGACCGGTCCCCACCTTTCCTGCGCCGCTGCCTTCGCCTGTCATGCCGCTGCCGGGACCGTTGCCGTGTCCGATGCTGGAGCCACCGCCAGCGCCTCCCAGGCCGGGTTTGTCGCTACCTGTGGGCGACAGTGCGAGCGAACCGGTGCCTGCGTTGCCGGGAATACCAACTTTAGATCCGGGCTGGTTGCTGATAACAACGCCGGAGCCTCCACCGCCTCCGCCGGTGGGTGGAGCGAGGGCGGACCCCACGTCGAGCGGGCTTCCCAGACCTGCGCCTCTCGTTCCTCGTCCTGAGCCGGTAAGCGACGATCCACCTCCGATCGAGGGAGGTGGGGGGACAACGTTTCCGGCGAGCAGAGTGCCACCGGGACCTCCAGTCGGGATCGAAGCATTCCCTACGCCGCGGCCTGCGAGGGAGGGTGGAGGCGGGACTACGTTGGTGCTCAGGGCTGCTATTGATCCGCCAGGGCGGTCGCTAGCGCCAGGAGCCGACACCGACGGTGGCGGTGGGACAACGTTTGTGGCGAGCGCGGCGCCCGTGCCGTTCGGAGCGCTCCGCGCATTGGCAGAGGTGCTGCCTCCGCTAACGCTAGGTGGCGGTGGGACGACGTCGGTGGTGCCGAAGATCTTGCCCACCAGGCTGCTCATCAAGCCGCCGCTGCCAGACGGCGTGGGCGGTGGAGGAACCACGGACTTGGACGGGTCAGCAACGCTACCCGAAGCTAGCCGGTGCAAATCGCGGGACATGTCGGTGGATGGCGGTGGTGCAATCATGGAAGGAGCCGGCATCGTCAGCTTCGCGGTTCGAGCGCTCTCGCGTTCTGGAGAAGAGACCGGAGGCGGAACGACGGCGACGTTTGTCATCTGCACCGGCGATCGAGAAATCTGTGGGCTGGCGACAGTGGGCGCGGGTGGAATAACTGTCCCGGCTAACGCGGGTGTGTTGCGAGCGCGTTCGGAAGTGACACTTGGAGCAGGCGCGATGACACTCGAATCCAATTTTGGCGCAACCAGAGTGTGCTCTCGGGAAACGTTCGGAGCAGGTGCGATGACCTCAGCTCTCAGTGAAGGAGCCGTCAGGACATTATCGCGTGTGACGCTGGGAGCGGGAGGAATGACGGAGGGTGCGGACAGGCCTCCTCGCGTGTAATCGCGCGTCAGTTTCGGCGCAGGCGCGATCACATCCGCGGGCACGGTTAAGACCGGTCGAGATGAGCGCAGACCTTCCAGCGGCGGCGGACCCGGGTTTGGCTTGATGGCTAGCAGATTCGCTACTGCATCGCGGAAAGCTGGCAGCTTCAGATTAGGAGCATCGACGACCTTTTCAACCAGCGAGCCTCCGCGAGCAATCCGAATCGTTTGCGTATGGTGACGTGCTTGATTACCGCCCGCATTGCCAGCAATGCCGGCATGCGCGCCTCCTAAGTCTTCGGTGCGAGGGAGTTCATCGCCCGAGTAATAGATGACATCGTGGCTGGACAGTTTCGGTGGAGCATAGGGCCGGAGCTTCGCGATCTTCACCGGGAGAACGATCACGGCAAGAACCACGAAGGCTTCGATCGCCCAGGTGGCCAACATCGGGCGATAGGGATGAAGACCGTATGGGACTTCGCCCGCCAGACGCGCCGTCGAGCGGGCCAGCGCCGGGCGGATGGAGGTGCGGAATTCCTCCCAGGGCGAAGACCACTCGACTAAAAGTCTGGGCGCTTCGTGCTGGCGGAAAGCTCGCACTTCGATGGCCTGTTCGAGGAGTGTCTCAGTCATGCGGTCGCTATTCGCCCATCCTTCCCCACATTGAACTCAATTTTATCGCCAACTACTGTCCCGGTTTGGGCGATCGTCTGACACGGGAGTTCCAATACTGACGCAGCCTGGAAGCGCACCGGAGCGAAGCGCCAGGGCCGCAAATTCTGCTCGATGTGGACGACCATCTGCTCGCGATCCAGATAGACCACGTCAATGGGAAAGCTCATGGCCAGAGTATGGACGCCCCGGCAGGGAACAATCCAGAGCCCTCGGCCGTTACGGAAGTCACTCGCGGAGGCTCCCAGCAGGCCCCGGAGGCGCGTCCAGTGCGTGTCGGCAAGCGCCAGCGCGGTCGCCAGGTAGGCCTGCCGCGTTTGGTTGAAAGCCTGTGACTGAGGAGAAAAAACTGCCATGAAATAACAAATGCTCCCGGTTCCTGTTCGGCCTCTACTTTCCTGACATCGGTCCCAATTGCCGGATCAACTGGATGACGGCTGGGCCGATCGTGACAAAGATGATCGAAGGCAGAACAAACAATACAAGGGGAGGTACCATCTTGATTGTTGTTTTAGCGGCCTGCTCTTCTGCCCGTTGCCGGCGTTCCGTGCGGAGCGAGTCGGAATGCACCCGGAGGGCTTGGGCGACGCTGGTGCCGAAGCGGTCGGTTTGAATCAGTGTAGCAACAAGAGAGCGGATGTCGTCAACGCCCGTGCGATCGACCAGGTTACGGAGGGCTTCTGCACGGGGCTTTCCGGCACGCATCTCGAGATTGACCAGGTGAAACTCATCGCTGAGATCGGGATGGGCATGATGCAGGTCCTGGCCAACGCGCAACATGGCCTGATCGAGAGCGAGCCCGGCCTCTACGCAGATGACGGTCAGGTCTAGGGCGTCAGCGAGCCCAATACGGATGCGTTGCTGGCGGTCCCTAATCATGCGCTTGAGCAGAAATCTGGGGATAAAGAACCCGAGACCAGGGACTCCGGCAAGCAGCATCATGTTGTCGAAGCCGGAAAACAGAACTACTCCCGCAAATCCTGCGAAAGCCAGCAGAAGGCGCGCTCCGAAGTAGTAGTTGACGTGACCAGCTTCGCGGAAACCGGCCTGGATGAGCCATCCACGGGTGCGGGAAACGTCGGCTGGGGAGAGCGGAATGGCCCTGCTGAGAGGGTCGAGAGCCTGTTCGAGGCGCTCACGCAGGGCAGGTTTCTCCTGGACTTGCTGCTGCTGGCCTCCGAGCGCGCGCAAGCGGGCACCCAGGACAGAACTGGGAGTTACCACGGCAGCGCCGAGGGAAAACACGACGACCACGACGGTTAGAAACACGACGATGGTGAGAATCAGCGGCAGCATCTCTAGACCTGAATCTTAATGATCTTGCGAATTACGAAATATCCAATGGTTTGTAGCGCAATGCCGGCCACAAGCAGCGTGTGCCCGATCGGGTCGGCGAACAGGGGCTGAATGAATGCCGGGTTCAGTACAAGCATGACCGTCACAATTATGGGAGGCATGCCCATCAGCAGGGCCATGGTGAGGCGTCCCTGGGCGGTGTAGACGCGGACCTGGCGTTGAATCTTGAAGCGTTCGCGAATCACGTAGGACAAGTTATCCAGAATCTCGGCGAGATTGCCGCCAGTTTCGCGCTGCAGCATGACGGCGGTCACAAAAAACTTTACGTCGACCAGCGGCATACGCTCGGTGAGATTGAGCAACGCGTCGCGGACTGGCATACCGAATTTCTGCTCTTCATAGAGTTTGCGAAACTCGCTGCAAACCGGCTCGGCGACCTCGTTGGAAATCATTTCCAGGGCGGTGGTGAAGGCGTGGCCGGCACGCACGGCGCGAGCCAGGGTGTCGATGGCTTCGGGAAAGAGCTCCTCAAATTTCTCGAAGCGCTTGTTCCGACGATAGGAAACGTAGGAGTAGGGCAGCACGAATCCGATCATCATCGCGAACCAGATGACGGCGGGATTGGTGCGGGTAAACGCAATGACCAGGAATGCTGCGACGATGCCGCTGGCCACGCACAAGGCGAGAAAGTTGCCCGCGCGCAGTTTCATGCCGGCCTGCGCCAGCGTCTTCTGGATGGCGGAGACCCGCTCCGAGCGGCGCAACAAGCTATCCAGTGCGGGAATCTGGCTGAGTTGTTCGTCGCGCAAGAGCGCGAGTTCCTCTTCAGGCGCGCGCTCGGGGGCTTTCTGGACGACGGCCAGGCGTTCCTTCATCAGGCGTGCGCGGGCGCTGCGCTCGTCGAGGAACGAGCCCAGGGCGAAGGTCGCGAGCGCGACGACTAGGAAAACCAGAAATGCAAGTAGGGTTGCTGGCATGTTCAATCCACTTCCAAGTCTCTTAGACCTCCGCCTTCGCTTCGAACAGGGCCGGCCGGAGGCGCGCCCCGGCGGTCGCCAGGCGATCGGCAAATTCCGGATGAATGCCGGTTGCGCGGAATGTCCCCCGGACCTTCCCGCTGTCATCGATGCCGGTACGGTCGAATTCGAAAATGTCATGCATGACAGGCATGTCTCCGTCCATGCCCGCAAGCTCAGAGATCGTGATGACTTTTCGCGTGCCGTCGGAGAGGCGTGCAATCTGGATGACGGCATGAAGGGCGGCGGCGATTTGGTGCCGGACGGCGCGCTCCGGAATGTTCAGGTTCGCCATCGATACCATGTTCTCGACTCGGGCCAGAGCGTCGCGCGGAGAGTTGGCGTGCACGGTGGTCAGTGACCCCTCGTGGCCGGTGTTCATGGCCTGCAACATGTCGAAGGCCTCTTCGCCGCGGACCTCGCCGACTACGATTCGGTCGGGGCGCATGCGCAGACTGTTGATGACCAGTTCCCGCTGGCGGACGGCACCCTTGCCTTCGATGTTAGGCGGACGCGTCTCGAGGCGGACGATGTGTTCCTGCTTGAGCTGAAGTTCGGCGGCGTCTTCGATGGTGACGATGCGGTCCGAGTTGGGAATGTAGCCGGAGAGCACGTTCAGCAACGTTGTCTTTCCAGCGCCGGTTCCTCCGGAGATCAGAATGTTCAGCCGTCCCTTCACCATGGCGGAAAGCAATTCCAGCATAGGCTCGGTGAGAGTGTGGTTCTCGATCATCTGGCGGGCGGTGACCGGCTCGCGCCCGAACCGGCGGATCGAGAGACAGGGACCGTCAATCGCGAGCGGAGGAATGATAGCGTTGACGCGCGAGCCGTCGGCGAGGCGCGCATCGACCATGGGCGAAGATTCGTCCACGCGCCGGCCGACGCGGGAGACGATCCGCTCGATGATCTGCATCAGGTGCGAATTGTCTTTGAACGAGAGACCGGTGAGCTCCAGCTTTCCGGCGCGCTCGATGTAGACGCGGTCGAAGCAATTGACCAGGATGTCGGAAATGGTGTGATCCTTGAGCAGAGGTTCAAGCGGGCCCAGGCCGAAGATCTCGTCCAGAATTTCACGGGAAAGCCTTTCCCGCTCGGCGAAGCTGAGAGGAACGACTTCGCTGTTGACGGCGTTGCGGATGACGACCAGGACTTCGTCGCGGGCGGAATCGCCTGACGTCTTACCCAGTTTTTCGAGATCGAGGCGGTCGAGGATCTTGCGATGCAGGTCGGATTTTACCTGCTGGTACTCGGCGCGCTCGAAAGACTGCAGATTTGCCATAAGTCTTATACCGTCTTAAACAGAGACCACGCGGCGCGTTTCGTGTCAGCGTCATTGCGGGTCAGTTCGTTGGCCAGCCCCGCGAAGCACCGGGCGAGCTCGGTGTGGCTTTGTTCCATCAGCGGCGTGCCGCGATCGATCGCGGTCGACACTGCGAAATACTGGTTGGGCACGCGCCACAGAAGCTTGGCACCGGCGGCCGTTTCGGCATCCGCCTCACTGAAGCCGGGAACTTTGCGAAAACGATTCAGCACGAGTCGGACGCGTTCACGGCTCCCGGTCTCTCCCAGATACTGCTGGACGCGGGCAGCGCTCCAGAGCGAAGCCACATCGGCGCACGCGACCAACAGCACGCACTCGGAGAGATTCGCGATAAGACGACTACAGGCGTCGAAGCGGGTGGAGAGATCCACGACCACGTAGCGATAGTGTGTGACCAGCATGTCAAACAAACGAACGAATTCTGCCGTGGAGGGGTCGATGGCTGCCGGTACATTGGCTCCAGCCATCAACTGCAGTCCGCCACTGTGCCGGGTCATGAAACTCTCGAGCAGGGAACTATCCATGCGGTGCAGGTTGCGGGTGGCGTCGGCCACGCTGAACACGGGCTTGACATTCAGATGGAGGGCGGCATGACCGAGAGGCGCGAGATCGACGAGCGCGGTTTGCCCGTGCGCGGACTGCAGGGCCAGCGCCAGGTTCACCGCGACCGTGGTAGCGCCGCTTCCGCCCTTGGCATTGACGACGGCAAACACCTTTCCTCGAGGGCCTTCCTGGCGCACGCGGCGTTGAGCCGCCGTGAGCCGGACAAACGCTTCGAGCAGGTCGGTAGTCGTGGTAGGGCGTTCGATGAACTCGCGCGCGCCCGCGCGCATGGCATTGACGATGATCTGCGGCTGGTTAAGATTGCCGATGGCGAAGACAGCCGAGTCGGGCATCTCCTGACGCAGTAGTTCAATCGCGCGCAGAGCCAACGGTGGGTTGTCGGCGGGAATATCGACCAGGGTGACGTCGGGGTTGGCGGCACGCACTCGGCGTGCAACCGGGTCTGTCGCCGCAACCGGGAAACTGGCGCACGTATGCACGGTCCGCGCCACACTGGTGCCATCGACCAGCACCTGCAACACTGTGCGCTGCTCATTGTCGGCTGCGACGATGACGACTGAAAGCTCTGGCATCCGTATTCCCATCCACTCCCTTGCGAACTGTCCGGAATCGCCTCCGGATCTCCAGCCAACGCTACTTGCCTGACGGCTTATCGGATTTATCGAACTTATCGTTCTGCATGAACGGTTTCGGATCTTTGGGCAGCGCAGGCGGCTCGGTGTTGGGTGAGATCCGCCGCACTGTACACAACACCATCAGTTCTGAATTGCTTTTCTGCGCGCTCTTGCTGCGGAAGAAATTGCCCAGGATCGGGATATCACCCAGTCCGGGAATCTTGTTGTAGATGTCGGTGACGCGGTTATCCATCAGGCCGGCGATCACGAAACTCTGACCGTCCTGCAGTTCGAATTCGGTCTCCGCCTTGCGCGTGCTCAGCGCGGGCACGGTAAAGCCGGAAATGGTGAGAGCGTTGGCGAAGTCCAGAGTGCTGACTTCCGGCGCAACTTTCAGATGGATATTCCCATTCGGCATGATTACCGGGGTGAACTGCAACCGCACACCGAACTCCTTGAACGATATCGTGACGGCGGTGAAACCCGCTCCGGGCTGCACGATGGGAAAAGGGAACTGCCCTCCGGCGAGAAAACTGGCCTCTTTCCCGTTGATCGCGATCAAGTTCGGCTCGGCGAGTATCTGCAGAAGGTTCTTGGTTTGAAGAGCCTCGATGACTGCGCCGAAGTGAATGTCGGGACGGAAGAGGAACAGATTGAGAACATTGTTGATCGTTTGATTCGACTGGATAGGACCACTTTGTCCCGTGCTTTGTTGAATCTGCTGTTGCCCGAAGCCGCCGAATTGTCCAGTCGTACCGGTGCCGATGAAGTTTCCCGCACCCGTGGAAACAAAGTTTGTGCCCATTTGGGTGAGAGCAGAGCGGTCGACTTCCGCGAATTTTACCTGGAGCAAAACCTCCTGCGCACCGACGGGTCCAAAGGTCAGTACATTCACAACCTTGGGTGAGTAGGCGGTCGCAAGTTCGCCCGCGCGCTTGGCTACGTCCTCGGTGGACACGTGGCCGGAGAGAACGATAGCGGCACGAGAAGGCGTGACTGCAATCTGCTCGTCGGGGAACACGCGGTGTTCTTCTTCCGCACAGGCACTGACGTCGACGTCCACGCGAAGATCGAAACTGCGCGATCGCTCGAGTTCATCCCAGATCAGAAGCGAGACTTCGCCGGGAGCGCGGCCATGGACCAGGATCTGCGTCGGCGTGATTACGGTCGCATAGGCAATCGACGGATCGGTGACGGAAATGCGCTTCAAGCGTTCGGTGGTATTGATGAGCAGAGACTTGCCAACCATCACCCGCAAGGGAGCAGAGCCCGGCGGTTGCTGAGACTGCGGGGGCAGAGTCGCCGTCTGTGTGCCGGTGGGAGCGGGAGTTTGGGATTGATCCGCGGCCCCGGTTTGCTGCGGAACCTCCGACGATGCAGGCAACGCCACGACGACAGCGAACACCACAACAAGCAGCTTGCAAACTTTCATCTTCCGATTCCTCTCCCTCTGAGGAAACCTGCGATGCCTATTTGTCCACGTTGGAGGTTGTTTCCCGATCACTTCACCTCAGTCCCATCTTCGGAGAATTTGTGCACTTCAGCCTTTTTGTCGCCCTGGTAGACCTCGACGCTGAGAACCGTGGGGGCAGGCGCGGGTGCCTCAGTCTTCTTCTTGACGGGGTGGACGCGGGGAACCGGAGCCGGAGTTATCGACGGAGTGCTGCCTTTGTAAAGGCCTTTAGCATTCGAGGCCGCGACCTCATCCTGTCGCGTATCGAGGGGATTGCGCAGGGAAAGCTGGATGTGTCCCTCAGCGCTGGCGAGAGTCAGACGCTGGGCATCGTCGGGAGAAACCAGCAGCGTGATCACAGGCGTGTTCTGGGCTTCACCGGTTGAGGTCCGTTCGAGGGTGTGTCCGGATGCAATCACGGCGACATTCTGCAATACCGTCGTGGTCTGCTGTTCGCTGCCGCCGTTGGGAGTTCCTGTGAGCAGGACATCGACGCGCGTTCCCGGAGTAACAAATCCTGCCACCGAGACGATTTCATTCACCCGCACTGAAACGGCGCGCATCCCAGGAGGGATCAGCGAAGGCAAACCGGAGCCTGCGTTCTCTGGCGCTAACTTGCTGGGCAGTACGAACTCGCCCTTGGCGATGGGAACGACCACTCCTCGACCGAGAACCTGGGAGCGCTTGGTGTAAGCCCCCGCAGGCAGGCTGGTGGGCGGAAACTTGACGAGATGCACGTCATGCTCTTCCACCTTGGATCCGACCTGGATGTCATTGGCAGCAACCACGACGTCGACGCCTGACTCAGTGGACGGGCCCCTGGCTTGCATGTTCTTGTACACCAGCGCGCTGACGAAAGCGCCCAGCGCGAGGGCGAGACCGCCGATCATTAGCAAACGTTTGCGATTCATGAAGCTCCCTCAAAAACGCAGACTATCCTTACCGCCGCCAACCGTTCGCCCGCAATCGCGGTTGCCAATGACGGTGACTACTGGATGGAGCTGGCCACGGAAGAGAATACGTTGTTGGCGTTGGTCCCAATAAGCCGGACTGTGCCCACCACAATCACCAGGATCACTGCCAGCATGACGGCGTACTCGGCGATGTCCTGGCCCTCGTCGGACCACAACCTACAAATGTGTTGCATAGTCTCTCGACCTCCCCTTCATCTCGGAAACGAGTCATGATTTGTAGCAATCTCCCATTTGCAGCCTGGCATAGCCCCCACGCGTGCGGCTACCCCGATGTAGTACAAAAGGCTCTAAGCTGTGGGGGAGATTGGCCCACTGGACAACCCCATAATACCCCGTGAAATGCCCCTCGGGGTGTATTTTCTTGCATACTTCTGTGGGTATTTTCTCGGGCGCTATGACGAAAGTCACCTCCTAATTTGCCGCTGGAAACGGGAGATTTAGGGTTTTGCCGAGTCTAGTTGGCACGTTCGGGATGTACCTTCGAGAAGATGACGGCCTTGGAGTCTTCATAACTGACGGTCCAGCCGAAAGCGCTTCTAAGTCCTGTGGCTAGAGCCGAATCCGGGGGAACAATGATCGTGGCGATTCCCCACTGCGCTAGAGTGGCCTTCCAGTCGTGCTTCAGTTGGTACGTTTCGGCGAATTGTTGCAGCCGGGGCTCCCCGTAAAGGTCTGCTCGACCGTCGATGAAGACCTTGGTTTGCGGATAGAGCCGCCAGATCAGGTATCCCCCCCAATCGTAGTGGTTGAAGATCGGCCCGGACACAGGATGGGTCTCAAGAAAGTCCACGCCTGCCGTGGGGAAATGGTCGGCTTCGGATTGAGGCTGGCGACGAATGATGCGGTCAAGGTGGAAGCCGACAAATGTTGCCATCAACAGCAATATTCCCGCATTGAGAACTGGAACCGAAAAATGACTTGCACGAGGCGATACGCGGAGCCTGCTTGCTGAATTCTGCTGCAGTAACTTGGAGATGATCGGTACGGCAATCAGCACAAACAGTGGAATCATGCGGATGGCGGACAGTGCGGCGAAGGCGCCAACCACTAGCAGAAGCATCTCTCTAACCCGTAAGCGAGCATCCGACCACGCCAGAAGCCCGACCGTGACCAGCATCAGGATTAGAAGAGGGCAGTAGCCAATGCGGTGAAAATTCGGCGAGGCCCACTCAAGAATGTAGTTCTGCATGGCCTTGGAGCGCAAAGTATCGAGTGGATACGCGTACATGCAGGTACCATAGGAATTCAGCGGAACTACCAGTAAGTTGAGCACAAGAGCTGCTACTAGCGTGCGGATGTGGAGATTAGAGGGTTCCACTGTCTGTTGGCCCAGAACGCGCTCAAGAATCTCGCCGACGAGAAACAACACCAGGAGCGCGATTCCAAGCGCAAACCCCGCATGCAAATTTACCCAGAGGAACATCATGGGCGGCGTCCACCAGAGGAGATTCTGGTTGCGCTCAGAGCGCTCGAGAATCCAGAACCATAGACTCGCTAGAAATAGCGAGAGCACCTGAGGACGCACTCCCCAAACCGGTGCGGTTGCCCACGCTCCGAAGAGTGTCAGAATGCCGGCAATGTAAGGACTCCCGGCGCAGCGCAGGAACAGCAGAAAAAAGGCGGCGGAGAGGATTGCGGCAAAGATAACGATGAGTCCGCCCCAGCCTGCGGCGCGATAGATTCCGTACAGCATCAGGTCGGTGAGCCACTCGTGTGCAATCCAGGGGGTGCCTGCCCGAGTGTAGGAGAACGGATCGGTGTGCGGAACGTTCCTGTGTGCGGCGATGTATTCGCCCGTCTTCAGATGCCACCAGACATCGGGGTCGACGACGTTGCGGGTTGCCATTCCCACCAGGCCAATGAAGACGACGGCGATGAAGACACGCGGAGTCGAGAGCAGGGCTTTCACGAGGTCCCCATGATAGCGGGCCAGCAGCATTCAAGATACAATCGCGTGCTACTTTGCTTTGCTGAATGCTGCACTGCCGCGGACGGTCCTCTCATTCCACTCCGGAATTGGCCGCGTGGGCAGAAGAGTTCGGGGATTTCGCCGGATCATAGGGACCTCGTTTTCTCAGGAGTACTACGGCCAGCATTGGCAGGTATAAGAAAATGACCGCCCATCGACCGACTTGGTTGAAGCTGTGGGGAAACTGGTACTGACGCCAGATTCCCGCACCCCAACTGATGAGTACGGTCCAAAGTAACTCTCGCCCGGTTTTAGGTATGAGCCATAGAGTGAATGCGTCGAAGAACCAGCGCTGCGGCATCGCTGCCGCCAGGAGTAGTAGTCTTGCATCCCGATCGCGCCCCCGAAGCAGAGCAAGCAGCAGCAATGGGCCCGGCAAGATCATCAGCGGTATGAAGTGCTCATAGTGTCCGAACTGGCGAATCCACAGCAAAGGCCATGACGGTTTGACGATGAGGCTCAGGATGGCCAGCAACACGCAAGCGATCAGGCCACGGCGGTTCAGATAAGTGAGAAGAATTGGGAGTCCGATTTGTGGCTTGGCCATGGTGACCGGCAGGAGCAGCGGAAAAAGTGCCGCGGCTGCGATGATCGGTGACCACTGCGCGAAAAGAATTCCTGCCCAATACGGATAGGCCAGGAAAATTAGCAGCCTGCGGTAGCCGTGACGAGTGAAGCCAAAAGCAAGCAGGAACGAACTAATGCCCCAGAAGAATCCGGCGGCAACTTCCGGTTGCAGGCGCACGAAGGGTAGGGCGAAAAACGCCGCGGTCAGCGGATATTGCTCGAATGGCGTGTCGTAGAGATTTTGACCCGCAAGCAGACGCTGAGCCAGGCGCAACGCCCATCCGAAATCCCCGGCGCCCTGGTGGAGGTGGCACATCAGAAACCAGCAGTACAGGCCACTTCCCAGTCCGATTGCCGCCGAGACTGTCAGTCGTTGTCGCATCCAAGGTTTCTTGCCGAACAGTTGTAGCATGAGACGAATTGTCCGGACACTGTTGAGGAGATTGCGAGACGTGCAACCTTGCTGAAGCGTCCCCAGCCGGTGTTCTTGTTCATCGTGAGCATGCTCGCGGCCGCGAGCATGTGGTTCTACGTCGACAAGGTTCTGGTCGGCTATCAGGTTGCCGACGCTGCAGTCCATGATCGGCCTCGTGGCAACCTTTCCGATCTCTATCCACGCTGGCTGGGAGCGCGCGAGTTATTGCTGCATGGGCGCAATCCTTACAGCCCAGAGATCACGGCCGAAATCCAGAAGGGATATTACGGGCGCGTACTCGATGCCTCGCGGCCGGACGAGCCCAGAGACCAGCAAGGATTTGCTTATCCCGTGTACGCCATCTTCCTTCTGGCGCCTGTACTTGGGCTTTCATTCCATACGGTACAGATTCTCTTTCACTGGATGCTCATTGCTTTCACGGCAGCCAGCGTGCTGCTCTGGTTGCGAACGTTGCAGTGGAGGCTGCCGGCGCTCGTCACCGCGAGTTGCATGGCGCTGACCTTGGATAGTTTGCCGGTCGTGCAGGGAATCAAGCTGCAACAGCTGAGCCTGCTGGTCGCCGCTCTGCTGGCTGCCAGCGCGGCCAGCGTGGCGGGGGGCTTTCTATTTTTGGGCGGGATGTTTTTGGCGCTGGCGACGATCAAACCTCAGTTGGCCGGCCCGCTAGTCGCGTGGTTATTGATCTGGGCGGTAAGCGACTGGAAAAACCGGCGGCGACTGGTGTTGGGATTTGGGGCGACGATGGTGCTTCTTCTCGTGGGGTCGGAACTGGTTTTGCCTAGCTGGTGGCGTATGTTTCTGGAGGCGATCCGCCGCTATCACCAATACACAAACAATGAATCGGTTCTCGATGAAATGGTGGATTGGACCTTCGGCCGATTTGGCGGCACGATTCTGGCAGCGGTTGCTGTCCTAAGTAGTGCAGTGTTCCTCTGGAGATTGCGCCATGAGCGGGAGGATTCTAGAGAATTTGCCCTGAGCGTCGTGCTGGTTCTCGCGTTGACTGTGATGATTATCCCCATGTATTCGCCCTACAATCAGGTGCTTTTGTTGCCTGCCATCTTCTTGCTGGCAAAAGAGTCGCGGTCGTTGCTATCTGCCTCCCCCGCCGTGAGAGTCGCATATGCGGCGACGGGCTTGGCCTTGGCGTGGCCATGGATGGCAGCCTTGGGACTGAGCGTAGTTTGGTTCGCTTCCACTTCGGTTGCGCTGCGCGGCTGGAAACTGCCGTTTTACGCGACATTGATCTTTCCTGTGCTGATGTTCGCACTCACTCTGTTGAGTGCGCAAGACCGAGTAACCGCCTTGCGGGTGGACAAGGTCGCGAGGTAGTCTCGTGGGCAGCATCGACGGCGCAGATTCGGTTTGAACAGCTGCAGCCGCGAGTTCCACAATTGCATGGCCCTTACTGCCTTAAGTCATTCTCAAGGCTCCAGCTCCGGAGTTTTTCCCAAGCTGATCCTCGTGCAGGGGAACGAGCAGAAAGACATCGTCCTCAACCGCACGCCGTTCAGCGTGGGACGCAAGGTGGACAAGGATCTGGTGATTGCCGATCCGCGCGTCTCGCGCGATCATGCCCAGATTATTCAGGAAGAAAGCGTGTTTTTCCTGGTGGATCAGGGCAGCAAGCACGGCACCTTCGTCAATGGCGAGCGCATTCAGCGGCAGAAACTCGAACCCAACGACCGCCTTGAATTTGGGGCACGCGACTCGGCTTATGTAGTTTTCAATCCTGCACACGCGACTTCGAACACAGCGCGTGAATTCCTGAGCCAGATTTCCGTGATCCAGATCAAACCGGAGGCTACGGACCTGGAGAAGCTGAAGCTGTTTCTGGAGGCGGCGCGCAAACTGAACACCGCCGGAGTCCTCGACGAAATTCTGATGACCATGCTCGATGTCACCCTGGAGTTGACGCATGCCGAGCGCGGCTACGTCTTCCTCAAGGATGAAGAGGGAAAGCTGCGCCTGGCCGCGGGGCGAAACTCAAAGAAAGAACCCCTGCTGGATGACAAGACGATTTCGCATTCGATTCTGGAAGAATCCCTGCGGGCGAACTCCGAATTTCTGATTACAGACACAAGCCAATCGTTGGATCTCGCTGGACGGCAGAGCATCGTGGCCTATGACCTGCGGACGGTGGTCTGTATTCCGCTGCGGAAGTTCCAGGTGCAGACCACACGCGGCGGGCAAACCCCCGTACCCGCTCAGGGCGCGGCCGAAGTGATGGGAGTGCTTTATGTGGATTCGCGCTTTCGTTCGCGCGATATTGCCGGCGTGGACCATGACATCCTGCACGTGATTGCAACCGAAGCGGCGTCGCTGATCGAGAACGCGCGCCTGGTGCAGGCGGAGGAAGCGGCGCGTCGCTATCAGCAGGAGTTGTCCATCGCGGCCGGCATTCAGCAGCGGCTGATGCAGGTGAGGATTCCCGAAGTGCCCTTTGCGCGGCTTCACCCGCGGAACGTCCCTTGTAAGGAAATCGGAGGAGACTTTTACGACGCCGTTAATACCAAGGAAGGTCTTGCCGTCGTGCTTACCGACGTGAGCGGCAAGGGAGTTTCTGCCGCGCTCCTGGCATCAACTTTGCAGGGGATGATCTATTCCCACCTGACCACCGGGATGCCGCTGCTGGACGTGGTCAACGCGGTCAATCGTTTTCTGACCGAAAAACTGGTGGGCGAGAAGTACGCGACTATGCTACTGGTCCGGCTGCGGCGCGATGGCGACCTGGAGTATGTGAATTGCGGACATGTGCCGCCGTTGCTGGTGTGCGGCGGGGAAGTAATTCGTCCGCCGCATGGCAATGTTCCGGTGGGGCTGTTGAGCGATGCCGTCTTTGAGAGCGCTCGCTGCCAGCTCAATTCCGGCGACCGGTTCATTCTGGTGACCGATGGGGTGACCGAAGCAGAGAACGCCGCCGGTGAGTTTTTTGAGGACTCCCGGCTAGAGGCGGTGGCGGCGAAAACGCCGACGATGGAAGCAATTTTTGGAGCCGTTTCACAGTTTTGCAGCGGTACTCCTCTGAGCGACGACTGCACCGTCGTTGAACTGATGTATTCCAGCTCTGAAGCCTAGAGACGTACACCCATAAACAGCCCATTGAGCAACGAATCGGCTGTTCTTTCCCATTCTTCGCCGATGACACGCGGTATCTCTCGCGCCGCGGGGCGTTTCCCAAACAACAGTACGGCGCCCACGTGCCAGCTAGAGGATGCAAATCTTAATCGTAAGTTCTGACGCTGGGTGGGGCTACTCTACAGTTACGCTGTAGTCGGCGCCTTCCCAGCGATTTTCATTGGGCCAGAAAAAGGTGAAGACGGCTTGACCTCCGACTGGCAGTGTGGCCGCCGGCAAGTCGAGCACGTGGATGCCGAGCCCGGTGTCGCGCGTCTTCGTATCCTGATAACTCTTCCACCCGTCGATACTCCAATGCACAACAGCTGGCTTGAGCAACACGATGCGGAGGGTCTTGTATCGTGGAACCGTGCGGCACTTGTTGTTAAACCTCCACCCAAAGATCTGCCGCGTAGGTTTCTCAGTTAAATACCGCTTTACGGTCTGTGGAGGTTGGTCGAAGATATTGCCATCGCGCAGAGATCGGCGAAGCTTTATATATTCGGAATGCGCCCAGACCAGCGGGCAGGCGGAGCCTGTGGGTTTGCCACGGAAGAGTTCTAGCGGCGGGATATCGGAGCCGTCCCAGATCTGCTCAGGAAGCAAGCGACCCTGTCCCGCCGGGGACTGTTCCATTACCTGAAGCAAAGCTTCGGCCTCAGCGCGCTTGCCGGCAGCCAGCGCGTAGTGGGCACGCTCGCCCGCTAGTAAGGGCCAGGGACGGCCAACTCCGGTGCCGTCGTATGCCGAGCCGTCGAGGTGTTCCCCGTAGCCGTCTCCGTTATAGCGATACCAGCAGGGCCCTTGCGGGAGTTGTGCGCGCAGGAGGGCATCGATCGCCTTGAGAGTGTTGAGAATTCTCGGGTCATCAGGCGCACGCAATCCAAATCGCACCAGCGCGAGAGAGTCGGGGCTGACGACATGAAAGGCCGGCCGCAGATTTTCCCCGGGCGGACGATTCTTGATGGGAACGAAGCCCTGCGTCGGAGACGCGGAACAGTCCGTATCCGGAGGGGTGATACGCACGTAGTAGCCATCCACGCCCAACTGCTGTGCTAAATCGCCGCCGGTGGCATACACCCAGCGCTCGATGTTGTCGTTCCAGGCATCAGCGGCGTCAAGCAAGGTCTGAATTGCGTCGCGATGACCGGTGAGGTCCGCAATATCGGCAGCGGCAAGCAGCGCGGAAATCTCTGCTGAAAGAGTAAAGGGCGAATAGCCGCCGTCTTCTTCCCAACGATCCTGCTGCGTGACCGGACCATTGCGAAGAATGAAAGTTACAGCCTTTCGCACCATCGGCCACCAGCGTTGCAGGTTGCCCAAAGTTTCCGGTGCCTCGCGACGCAGCAGATCAAGAAGCAAGACGGGGAAGGCGGTTTCATCCATCTGGATGCCGTTCCAGTAAGGGCGTCCGTCCAGCCACATGTTCTGGGCCCAGTTGCCGTCGGCTTCCTGCGTCGCTTCCAGATAGCGAAGCACTCTGACGGCGTCAGTTGGTGCCCCCGCGGCGAGCAAGGCGCCTGCCGTCTCCACGAGGTCGCGAGGCCAGACCAGATGGTAGCCGCCAAGGTCTTCATCGCCCTTGTTGAAGCCCCATGGAATGGACAGGCTGGCGATAATTCCGCCCAGAAAATCCTTTGACTCGTGGGTGCGCAGAACTGCAACGGAGGCGCGGTAGAGATCTTGCGGACGCTGCGGTGCGTCAAGCGGGAGCAAAGTGGTCTGCCATTTTTGCCATTGTGCGACGTAGTGCCGACGAACTTCCTGATAGTCCTCGGAGAGGGTGGATCGCGCCTGCTGGCCCGCTTCGCTCCAGATGGCGCCGAATCCGAGCGCCAGCACGAATTCTCCGTTCGAGGCGGCGAGATCGATTTCTCCGGTGAACGCGATATTGCCGTTTTCGGCTCGAGGGTATTCCCACTGCATCTCGAAGTGTTCGGACAAGTCTTGCCAGCCGTCGGACGCGCCCACGAATCCAACGGATGTCTTCTTCCATGGGGCCGAGGATGCCACAGCCAGAGAGACGCCATCGTGTTCTGCAAAAAACATGGGGACGCCCTTGTAGTCGCCCATCCACCCGGTATTGCCGTATCCGAAATTGGCGAGGTGAGGAGAGAGCAAGGCGTAGAGATGGCAGTCCGCCAGTTCTCCCTGGAGCGGCTCGAACCGGATCCTCTGCAGAACCACATTGTGATAGGGATCGGTGAGGACTTCCTTATGTATGCGGTAGCGGCCGCTGTTGCAGGTGTTCGTCAGTTCATAGACTGGGACGCCGGGCTCAAATGGACGATTCTCGAACGTGCAGTGACGCTTCTCCTCGGAAAAGAAATCGCGACCATTGGTGACGATAAGACCCATATCGCGGGTGCAGGCCTGATCGACCCGCGGAAAATAGACCTCATTGAGAATGCCGTGGCTCACCGTAAACCAGACCTTGCTGTGCTGGTTCAGGGCTGTGCCAACGCCGGTTTTCGCGCTCGAAGTCCAGCGTGGAGGGATGCCGGGCCATCCGGGGGCATAGCGCGCAGGAGAATCAGTCATAAAGGCTTTCGTCCGGGATGGTTCTCAGGTTCGTTCTGGTACATCCCGCTCGGAATTTACAAAACCTTGACCCGCATGGGCTCAGAATCGGTATCAAAATAACAAAGAGTCAGAGAACTTACTGATTGCGCTGAGACGCAGATCAACGATAATAGGCAACGCCAACACGAACCTATGTCACAGGCCTTTAATCTACGGGATGCACGAGCATGCAGCATGGTAGCAGCCTTGTGCGTGTGCCTGGCCTTATCCCCGATTGCACTGGCCGACCCCGTTGCAGGTGTGTCTGTGACATCGGGCCTCGATCACGGATTCTCCGGCCTCTATAACCTGGACTTCGTGGGCGCACAGCGCGATTTTGCCGGGTGGCAGGCGCAGCATCCGGAAGATCCTATGGGTCCAGTGAGTGAGGGTGCCGGATATTTGTTTTCGGAGTTCAACCGGTTGGGAGTGCTGGAGGCCCAGTTCTACGAGAATGATGATGCCTTTTCGGGACGATCCACGTTCACTGCCGATCCCGTCGCAAAGAACCGCTTCATGAATGCGCTCAACCGTGCCGAGACTCTTGCCCGTGCCCGGCTCGCCAAGAATCCCAAGGACTCTGATGCGCTATTTGCCATGACGCTGTCTTCGGGATTGCAGGCCGACTACGCCGCGCTTATCGAGAAGCGCAATATGGCGTCGCTGCACCACGCCAAACAGGCATCAACGTGGGCGCAGCAGTTGCTCGCGGTTTGCCACGACTGCTACGACGCACACCTGGCCACCGGATTCACCAAGTACATTGTCGGCAGTATGGCAGCACCCGTTCGCTGGATGCTGCGTCTGGGCGGGCTCCCCGCCGATAAGCAGGGTGGGATCGCCGATCTGCAACTGACGGCGGAGCGGGGACACTACCTGGCGCCCTTTGCACGGATCCTGCTGGCAATCGCGTATGTCCGGGAGAAAGACAAGCCTCATGCACTGCAGATGCTGACCGCGTTACGTGCCGATTTTCCCGGCAATGGGCTCTTCCCGCGAGAGATCGCCCGCCTACAGGCTTCGCATTAGCGTTCACTTCTGTTGATCGGTGACTCCCCAGTTGTTCATGGGAAATTCACTCGTTTGTAACCCTTCTGTAACACTGCGCCGATAGAACGGAGATATCTAATGTCAGGAGGAATTCTCTGGTGATACGCAGAGCGATGCTGCTTTTGCTGTGTGTTCTTCTGCCCCTTGGAGTATTTGGGCAAACCATCTTGAACGGAGCAGGTGCCACCTTTCCGAACCCCATCTATTCCAAATGGTTCAGCGAATACCACAAACTGCATCCGGATATTCAGATCAATTACCAACCAATTGGCAGCGGTGGCGGCATCCGGCAGGTCACTGAAGGGACAGTCGATTTTGGGGCGAGCGACATGCCGATGACGGATACTCAGCTCCAGGAAGCCAAAACCAAGCTGAAGACTTCAATCCTTAATATTCCTACGGTCTTGGGGGCAGTTGTGCCGGCCTATAACATCCCGGGCGTGACGGGAGAGCTGAAATTTACGCCCGCAGTACTGGCGGGAATCTTTGTGGGCACGATCTCGAATTGGAATGACAAGGCAATCGCAGCTGCTAACCCCGGCGTGAACTTTCCCAACCAGGACATCATCGTTGTGCATCGCTCCGACGGGAGCGGTACGTCGTTTATCTGGACAGACTATCTTTCCAAAGTCAGCTCCGAGTGGAAGAATCAGGTGGGGAGCGGCACGTCCGTAAAGTGGCCCAAGGGACTTGGTGGCAAGGGCAACGAGGGAGTGGCAGGATCGATTCGGCAGCTATCGGGCTCGATCGGCTATGTCGAGTCGATCTACGCCGTACAGAACAAAATTCCCTACGGCAGCGTGCAGAATGCCGCAGGTGTTTTCCTCAAGGCGTCTCTGGAGAGCGTTACGGCAGCGGCGGCGTCGGCCCCGAAGATGGCGGCGGATTTCCGGGTTTCGATCACGAATGCACCTGGCAACGATTCTTATCCAATCTCGAGCTTTACCTGGGTGCTGATTCCGGCTCAGTCGAAGGATGCCGCCAAAGGCAAGATCCTGGCCGACTTCCTGAACTGGATGGTCGATGACGGCCAGAAAATGACAGCAGCCCTGACCTATGCACCGCTTCCCGAGGCTGTCGAGCAGAAAGTGAAGGAAGCCATCAAACAGGTCAAGTAGCTCTCGTTTCGGGTCAGTGGGCGCCGCGATAATCCCGTGGCGCCCTTTTTGTTTTTCATTATGCCGTGCCGCTCAGAGGCGTTGCACTGCCAGCCTCGTGACCGATGTTCTATACTGAGAACTTCATGATGTTGTCGCCGGAGACTGTGGAAGGCCGCACGAAAGCATCATTTGCTTCTGAAGCGCCCGGACGGCTCGGAGATTAAGTGGATTACGAAACGAACTCCCATCAAAGATAAACCGCAGCACTAGCAGCGTAGACCAGCACACGCACTCGTCATGGCTCGCATCTCACTCGACAGTCCTCAGTACTACTTCAATCGCGATATTTCATGGCTCGCCTTCAATCGGCGTGTGCTCGAAGAGGCCGAGGACGAGGGAAACCCGCTGCTGGAACGACTGAAGTTTCTTTCAATCTCGGCCAGCAATCTCGACGAATTCTTCGAAGTCCGAGTCGCGGCCATGATGCAGCAGATCGAGGACGGCTACAACGAGAGTGGTCCGGACGGACTTACGCTCGCGGAAAAGCGCGAGATCCTGGCCAAACTTACGCACGAATTCGTCGATGAACAGTATGACTGCTGGAATGCGCGCTTGCGCCCGGCGCTGGCGCAAAACGGAATCCGCGTACTGGGCCTGCACGAGCTTGAACCGGAGGCACAGCGCTTCGTCGATCAATACTGCGAAAGAGAGCTCGATCCTCTGCTCACGCCCGTCACTGTAGATCCTGCGCACCCGTTTCCTCGCGTTATCAACAAAGCTCTTTGCCTCGGTTTTCTGCTCCGGCGCCGGCGTCGCTCGGCGTTGACTTATACGGGCGTGGTGGCTGTGCCCCGGGCTTTGCCGCGACTGGTGCCTCTGCCCTCCGAGGGCACTGCAGACTTCATTTTTCTTGCGGATCTGGTCGCACAGCACGCTGTGCGCATGTATCACGGTTACGACATCGTCTCCTCTGCGCCCTTCCGCGTAACCCGCAACAGCAATCTTTACTTGCAGGAGGAAGAGGCGCGCAGCTTGTTGGAATCGGTCCGGGCCGAGTTGCATAACCGGCGCAAGGGCGACGCGGTTCGCATGGAGATCGAGGCTGACGCTGATCCGGAGATCATCGACCGCCTGAGCACGGTATTTGAGCTCGATCCCTGGCAAGTATTTCCGGTCAATGGCCCGGTAAATCTGTCGAGGCTATTCAATATTTATGAGCAGGTGCAGCGTCCCGATCTCAAGTACCGCACGTATGCCCCACGCGAGTTGCGCCTTACCTCCAAGTCGAAGGACTTATTCGAAGAGCTCAGGCGGCACGACATTCTTCTGCACCATCCTTACGATTCCTACGATGCCGTAGTTTCGTTTATCGAGTCGGCGGCGGAAGACGACCGGGTGCTGTCGATCAAGCAGACGCTGTACCGCACCAGCGAGCATTCGTTGATTGTGCCGTCATTGATCGACGCCGCATCGCGCAAGGAAGTCACGGCCGTGATTGAACTGAAAGCGCGCTTCGATGAAGCTTCGAATATCCGCTGGGCACGCGATCTGGAGGATGCAGGAGTGCAGGTCTTCCACGGGCTGGTAGGTCTCAAGACCCATTGCAAGCTGTCTCTGCTGGTGCGGCGCGATCCCGACGGCGTGACTCGCAGCTATGCGCACATCGGCACCGGAAACTACAACGCCTCAACAGCACGCATCTACACCGACCTCAGCTTGTTCACCGCCAACCCCGAAGTCACGCGTGCCGTCCACGACGTGTTCAGTTTCCTGACCGCTTATGCCGAAAATCCCAGCTACGAGCCGCTGCTGGTGGCGCCCCTCGATCTGGCGGAAAAGATCATCGCGCTGATCGATCGTGAAGCTGACTATGCGCGCCAGGGACTTCGGGCCCGCATTGTTGCCAAGATGAATGCGTTGCTCGACAAGAACGTCGTGCAAGCCCTGTACCGGGCATCGCAGGCCGGTGTGGAGATTGATTTGATCGTCCGTGGCATTTGCGCCCTTCGACCTGGCGTGCGCGGAGTGAGCGATCATATTCGTGTCCGTAGCATTGTGGGAAGATTTTTGGAGCACAGCCGCATCTACTACTTCGCCAATGGTGGGGACGAGCAGATCTACATTGGCAGCGCCGACTGGATGGCGCGCAATCTCTACGAGCGGGTCGAGGTGCTCGTGCCTCTGCAGGATGAGTTACTGCGCGAGCGGGCGCACCACGAAATTCTGGATGCTTACCTCGCCGACAATCGCAAAGCGCGTATCCTGTTGCCGGACGGAAATTACATCCGTGCATGGCAACCGGTGCGCGGCAAACGAAACCGCAAGGCGCCGGTGGGCACGGCTGCATTCAATGCCCAGGAATTTCTGATCCAGCTCGCTGAAGGAAAACAACCCGCTTTATCTCCCGCGAATCTGCTTTCTGGAACGCGCAAGATTCTGGTGGGAAAGGAACGATAACCTGAAATGATCCTTTACTTCCTGCGGCACGCCAGTGCCGGGCAGCATTTGATAAGTCCCAAGAAGGACGAGAAGCGCGCGCTCGACAAAGATGGCATCGAGCAGTGCGGCTACGTGGGACGGGCTCTGGTCGCCCTCGAGGTGCAGGTGGACGCAATTGTCTCGAGCCCGCTGAAACGCGCTACCCAAACGGCTTCACTGGTCGGCAATGAACTCGGGTATGAAGGGAAAGTACAAATCGATGCCGGACTCCGTCCTGAAGGTTCCTTTGTCGATTTCCGTAAGCTGCTGGAAAAGTATGCACGGCAGGAAGCGATCATGGTTGTAGGGCACAATCCCAACCTGAGCCAGTTCCTCGGAACCGTCGTCAGCGATTCGGGCTGCGAGGCCTCGATAGAGTTGAAGAAAGGAGCCGTGGCCAAGGTGGAAATGCGTCGCAGCTCCGGAACGCTGCAGTGGTGTTTGACGCCGAAGCTGGTCCGTGCCCTTTACGACACCGCTGTAGAAAGCTCGCGTCCAAGAACCTCACGGAAATAGGCGCAGTCCTTTTCGATTGCCCATAGTTCCAGATCCACTCCCATGCGCCGGCGGGGAACCAGCGTTAATCGAACATCAGCCGCGCGCAATGCCACCCGCACTTTCTGCACGGCGCGGCTACGGCCCAGATTGAGGGAGCGCGCCAGGCGCAAGATCAGAATTGCCTTCTGCACTCCGGCACGCTCGGCGGGATCGAGGGCTTTCATCGGTCCGTCTTCGACCGTGGGGCGCGACTTTCCCAGGTAGCGCGCAATCGCCGCGATAATGCGCCGCTGCTGCGGCGTGTAGCCGAGAATCTCCGAGTTCGAGATGATGTAGTGGGTATGCCGGTGGCGGCCGGTTCGGTTTACGTAGTCCCCAACTTCGTAGAGCATGGCCGCCGCTGAGATCCACTGCCGGTATTCAGGAGGCAGCCGGTGCACGCGGCGTAAGGCGGTAAACAGGAACACCGCCGCGTCGCGAACATCCAGGGCGTGCTTGCGGTCGACGCGGTAATGGGTGACCGCCCTGGTGATCGACTCCCAGCGTTCCGACTCAATCTGGCGGCCAGATCGGGTGCTGTGATCGTATTCGGCGGCCATCTGCGCAAGGATGCCGTCCCGGAGCCCCAGAGGGGAGAAGCGGAAGCCCTTCAACCGGCAGCGGTCCATGAGTTCGTAGTACACCATGGCTCCGGCCACGATGATTTCGGCACGCCTCGGTCCGATGCCTTCGATTTTGCGGCGCTCGGCGACAGGAAGGCGCGCCAGTCGCTTGGCGATGCGGCTCATCTCGGCGCGCGAGACTGCGGGCCTTCCGCGGCTAGAGCTATTTTTTCGGAGATGAGCGGCCGTGGCAGCGAGAGCGGCGGCAGTCCCCGAGGTCGCGATGACGTTCTTGACCCGGGCGGCCACGATGCGCGAAGTGATGCGCCCGACTTCCCGCGCGATAAACCCGCTCAACCGCTTCAGTTCGCCCTTTCGCGGTGGATCATGGCCGAGAAACTCGTCGGTCAGGCGGACCGCTCCCAGCGGCAAGCTGACCGTATCGTGAATCTGGCCGCTTCGGGAGACAGTGAGCTCACAGCTGCCCCCACCGAGATCAATCATCAGCGTGGGCGAACTGTCGACGCGTCCGCTGGACACTAGACCCAGGTGAATCAGACGGGCTTCTTCCAAACCGGAGATGATCTCAACTCGCCAGCCGGTTGCCGAACGCACCCATTCGAGGAAGGCTTGCGAGTTACGAGCATCTCGCAGGGCACTGGTGGCTACGACGCGCACCGTGTCGGTCGCTACCTGCTGCGTCGCGCGGTGAAAGCGCCGCAAGACCTTGACGGTTTCGGCCATCGAGTCCGGCGTAAGAAAGCCGGAACGAAAGACCCCTTCTCCAAGGCGGGTGACCTCGCGGTCTTCGTGGATGGAACGAAGCCGATGCCCCTGCAGGCGCGCAATCTTCAATCGAACGGAGTTGGAGCCGATGTCGACCGCGGCAAAGGTGGGCATGTCGAAGCCTCACAGTTTACACGGCAGAATGGCGGATCGTCATGACTTTTAGGGACTATGATTTTTGGGGACTACGCTGCGGTAGTCGCGCGCAGGGCCAGGGAAGGCTTCACATTGCGTTTCTGGGGGCCAGGTTCTTTTGCGTCAGCGAGGGAACCTGATGCGGGTTTAGCCGAACCGGATGTGGCGAGCACCGCTACCGCCCGACGGGATTTCGATCCGGTTACATTGCGGAGCACGGCCAGCAGGGAAGAATGCGGCAGCTCTTCCAGTCGACTGGCCGCATTCTGAGTCAGCATCAGCCAATCGTGCCAGTCGCCGAGTGCATCCTGCACGCGGCGGAGCTGCACGAGGAATCGGTCCGCTTCAGGAGATTTGGCAGCGTACTCAGCCGTATAGCGCGCCCGTTTGATGAGGATGCGGTACTGATGGAGCAATTCATCCGAGGGAGAGCCCTCCGGACGCGTCGCCTTTTGCAGCATCTTTTTCGCGGTTGCCAGCGGATCGCGAGCTGCATCGAGGTTCAGTTCCATGCTGGCTCGCTTCAGCCGTTGACGAATCTCGCGGATCATCTCCTTGTCCAGCGCCTTACGCAACTTCTTGTCATGCTCGGCACGAAGTTCGATCAGGCTCTGCATGAGTAACGTCTTGCGCCTGGGCTCCTGCGGAGTCTTAAGGCTGCGTAAGGCAGACAGCTGAACATCCAGGTCTCGAACCTTTCCCGCACGCTTGCGAATCCTGGTTAACAGCTTCAGCAGCTTTTTCTGGTTGCGATCCCGTTGAGGGAGCAAATCTTCGAGCAGGGTCTGAAGGCGCCGAGTGCCGGTGCGGAAGCTGTGAACGCTCTCGGGTTGCCGCTCCGATGAGAGCGTTACCAACTCCCGTTCGAGCTTCGTGAAAACGAAGCGTGTCCGCTCTGGCGTAATCGGCATAACAGAATGGAATGTCGGGGAACGAAAAGATACAGGCTTACTCAGCAAAACGCAACCGGCACAACAGTGCCAGCGTGGAATTCTAGCGCTGACGTGATCGCGATTCCTGGAAAAAGCAAAATCATTTTAACACCAATGTAACAAGTCTCTGCTACGGTGAGGGGCGAATGGCCAATCGTGCATTTCGCCGGCCTGATATGCTGCGTCCGCAAGCTGTTGCACAGACGAAGGTTACAGCCGCACCGGTCGCGCGGACTACGCCCCTCCTGGACGCTTCGGGGGGAGAATTCCTGGATCGCATCTTCTGGTTTGCCATGCTGGCTTGTGGCTTGGCCGTACTCGGCATCCTAGTGCTGATTGTCTACGAGCTGGTCCTGCGCTCGGGACTCTCATGGCACGCATTCGGCTTCAAATTCTTTGTCGGGCGGGATTGGGATCCAGTGAACGAGCAGTTTGCCGCGTTGCCCTTCGTCTACGGAACGCTGGTCTCATCGCTGCTTGCCCTGACCATTGCCGTTCCGCTGGCCGTGGGCGTCGCGGTCTTTACCACAGAGATGTGCCCGCGAGCCCTGCGCGGTCCTCTATCGTTCTTCGTAGAGTTGCTGGCCGCAATCCCCAGCGTGATTTACGGG
Organism: Acidobacteriota bacterium; assembly: GCA_003225555.1. GTDB lineage: Bacteria > Acidobacteriota > Terriglobia > Terriglobales > Acidobacteriaceae > Sulfotelmatobacter. The sequence continues at coordinate 44,064 of QIAM01000086.1, forward strand.
CTGTGGGCAATCTTCGTTCTCGTACCGATCTTGACGCGTTACGTAGATCCTTTCCTGAGTAAAACCCTGGGTTGGACGGGCCTGTTTGCGGGACCATCGTTCGGCTATTCCATGTTCGCCGCCGGTATAATCCTGGCGATCATGATCATCCCGATTATTTCTTCCATTGCTCGCGAAGTGCTGATGGTAGTACCACAGCATCAGCGGGAGGCTGCACTGGCATTGGGCGCCACGCGCTGGGAAATGATTCGGATTGGCGTGCTTCGGAACGCGCGCGCGGGCATCATGGGCGCGATCATCCTGGGACTTGGGCGTGCGTTGGGCGAGACCATGGCGGTCACCATGGTGATTGGAAATCGTCCGGAAATTGCGAAATCCCTGCTGGCTCCCGGCTACACTATGGCCAGCGTGCTGGCGAACGAATTCAGCGAGGCGACCGGAAATGTCTATCTCTCGGCGCTAATCGAAATCGGACTTGCTTTGTTTCTTGTTACGATCGTGGTAAACGCGTTGGCGCGATTCCTGGTTTGGACCGTCACCCGCGGCCAGCCTGCGAGGGCCCGTGCCTGAGACTCCAAATGTCGCCGCACCGTATTCCGTTCCGCCCATCAGCTGGGGGCGGAGGATCACGGATCACATGATGACGGGCGTTGCCGTGTTTACCGTCCTCCTGGTGCTCCTGCCGCTGGTCGCGATCTTCGGCTATCTTGTCTACCGGGGCGTAGGATCGATCAACTGGGCTTTCCTGACGCAGACTCCAAAACCGGTGGGAGAACCTGGCGGAGGGATGGCGAATGCGATTGTGGGGTCGGCATTCATCCTCGGCATTGCCAGCATTCTTGGCGTGCCGATCGGAGTCGGTGCCGGTATCTACCTTGCGGAGTTTGGCCGCCACCGTTTCGGCGATGCGATTCGCTTTACGGCGGACGTGCTGAATGGCGTTCCTTCGATTGTGATCGGCATTGTGGCGTATTCGATCGTCGTTTTGTACCAGAGGCACTTCTCGGCGCTGGCCGGCGGAGTAGCGCTGGCGATCATGATGATCCCCACCATCACCCGCACGACGGAGGAGATGCTCCTGCTCGTTCCCCAGGCCCTGCGCGAGGCCTCGTACGGGCTCGGCATTCCACGCTGGCGGACTACGCTGTCCATCACGTTGCGGACTGCGACGTCCGGCGTGATCACCGGAATCATGCTGGCCTTCGCCCGAGTTGCCGGCGAGACTGCGCCGCTGCTGTTCACCGCGTTCGGCAACCAATACTGGAATTTACACGCGGAGCAGCCTACGGCAGCTTTGCCGCTGCAGATCTACGTCTATGCCAATTCGCCCTACGATGACTGGCACCGCCAGGCGTGGGCGGGATCGTTCGTGCTCATCATTCTGATTGTCAGCGCGGTGTCCGCCGTCCGATTCGCCGTGCGCCGCGGGACCTTTGGGGCGGCCTGATTTATGGGTGTCGGAATCAAAGTCGAAAGCCTGAACGCCTGGTATGGCAAGACCCAGGCGTTGTACGACATCAACTTGAGTGTCGTAGCCAACCATGCGACCGCTCTCATCGGGCCTTCGGGCTGCGGAAAGTCGACCTTCATCCGATGCTTGAACCGCATGCACGAGACCATTCCTGAGACCCGGGTGACGGGCCACGTTCGCATCGGCGATGTCGACGCTTACAACGGTACTTCCGCCACCCAGATCCGCCGGCGCGTGGGGATGGTGTTTCAAAAGGCCAACCCATTCCCCTCGATGTCGATTTATGACAACGTGGCTTCCGGGCTCAAGCTGAATGGTTTCCGCAACCGACGGAAGTTGGACGAGATCGTGGAGCGCTCCCTCGATTCCGCAGCGCTGTGGGATGAGGTGAAGGATTACATCCACAAGAAGTCCGGCGCCAGCCTGTCCGGCGGTCAGCAGCAGCGTCTTTGCATCGCTCGCGCCCTGGCCGTGGAGCCCGAAGTTCTTCTGATGGATGAGCCCTGCTCGGCGCTCGATCCCATCTCGACCGGCAAGATTGAAGAGTTGATCTTTCAACTCAAAGAGCGGTATACCATCGTGATTGTGACCCACAACATGCAGCAGGCCGCGCGTGTCGCAGAGTTTACCGGCTTCTTCCTGCTGGGCAAGATGATCGAGTTCGACAAGACCGAAAAGATCTTCACCAAGCCGTCCGACAAGAAGACGGAAGACTACATCACAGGCAGGTTCGGATAATGCGTACGCGTTTTCAGCAGGGGCTCGACGATCTGCGGCAGAAGTTGCTTCGCATGGGCGGATTGGCGGAGCAGGCGGTGGACCGCGCGCGTCAGGCGTACGTGGAGCGCGATCTCACACGCTGCCAGATGGTGCTGGAAGGCGAGAGCCTGATCAACACGGCTGAGCGCGAGATCGACGAGGCAGCCTTCGACCTGCTCGCGATGCAGCAGCCCATGGCGGTTGATCTCCGCTTCATTCTCGCCGTTACGAAGATCAACTCCGACCTCGAGCGCGTTGGCGATCAGGCGGTAAATATCGCCGAGCGCGTGATGGACATGGTGGAGCTTCCCGCTACCGATTTACCGGTAGATATTGCACGAATGGGCGCAGCCGTAAGTGCTATGGTTCGCCGGGCTCTAGAGTCGTTTATTGAAGGAAAAGTTGAACTTGCTCAAGCCGTGCTCGAAATGGACAGCGTGATTGATCGCATGCGCGACGACGCCTTCATCCAGCTGGTAAAGACGATGAATGCCAGGCCCGAGGCTGTCCGTCAGGCACTGGATGCGCTGCTGGTCGCGCGCAATCTGGAGCGCGTCGCCGACCATGCCACGAACATTGCCGAGGACGTCATCTTCTGGGTGCAGGGAGCCGATGTCCGCCACAACGTGCAGACCGAAGGCCACGAGACGCCAGAGTCATCGCAGGCATCATCCAAGCCCACTCACACATAAACGCATGCCGGTGCCGTCCTGCAAGGGTGCCTGCTAGCCTTTGACCCTCAACCGGAGTTTGCAGTACGCTCGTCACCTCCTCAATCTCTTCTGTCTCATCGGAGGCTTCGTGATTCGGCATGCCCGTTGGGTCGTTGTCTTCATCGTGTTTCTCTGGTTCGCCATCGCGATACTTGTCTTGGCGCAGCAAATCCCCAAAACGAATCGGCCGACGGTCCCGCTGCCCACAAGCAAGCAGCTGAGCGTCCCCGCGCCAGGACGAGTTGGCAGCACAAACAGTTTTCCGGCCAACATAGTGCTAAGTCCGGATGGCCGCTATGCCGCGCTGCTGAACGATGGCTATGGCACCCAGGAGACGTTAGCCCACCAGTCCATCGCGGTTCTCGATCTGCAGAACAATCACATCGCTGACTTTCCTGAAGCCCGCCTCGGTGACGAGGCGCACCAGAGCTACTTCCTGGGCATGGCCTTCAGTTCGAACGGGAAACATCTCTTCGCCTCGGTCGGGTCTGTGACCGACCCTACTGGCGAGAAGCCTGGCGATACGGGGAACGGAATTGCGGTCTATAAATTCTCGGAGGGGAAGGTAACGCCGGAGCGGTTTATTGCGATTGCGCCACAACCGCTGGCGACGGGGAAGAAGGTTGCCGTGGGCTTGTTCAAGACTCCTCGGCACACGGCAATCCCGTATCCAGCGGGCATAGCGCTCGTCGGGCGGGGCGGGCAGGACCAGTTGCTTGTGGCGAACAATCTCTCTGACAATGCCGTGTTGCTCGATCTGGCCTCGGGCAAGGTGCTACAGAGCTTCGACCTCAGCACCAATGACCTGGTGCCGTCGTCGTTTCCATATACGGTGATCGCGACGCGTGATGGCAAGCGTGCCTGGTGCAGCTTGTGGAATGCCTCGCAGGTGGCGGAACTCGACCTCGCTGGCGGCAAGGCCGTGCGCTGGATCAAGCTGAACGAGCCGCAAGACCCGGTCGCTCCGGGCTCTCATCCCACAGCGATGTTGTTGAGTCCGGATGAGAGGATTTTGTACGTTACGCTGTCGAATGCCGATGAAGTTGCCGCGATCTCCCTTGAAAAGGGTGGACCTCTCCGCTATCTCTCAACGAATCCTGGCGGACAAAAATACGCGGGAAGCTTTCCAACTGCGCTCGCCCAGTCCAGCGACGGGAAGCGCTTGTTCGTGGCCGACTCCTCGCTCGATGCGGTCGCGGTCTTCGACACGTCCGACCGCAGTACTGAAACCGGGACGGGCAAAGACATTCAATCAGCGTCAGGCTTCATCCCCACCGACTGGTACCCCAGCGCGCTCGCCGTTCATGGCGACGATCTCCTGATTGCAACTGCCAAGGGAGAAGGCGCCGGTCCTAACAAAGTTATGGGAAAGACGGTGTACGAGACCAAACACCACGAGCATGCCTACATTCCCACGTTGCTGAGAGGATCGATTGCCAGGCTGAACATTCCATCGACGCTGGGCAGGCTCGACGAACTCACTCGCGCGGTGGAGCAGGACAATCTTCTGCACAGCGATCCAGGAACAATTCAGTTCGCTGACGGCAGTAATCCCATCAAGCACGTCATCTACGTCATCAAGGAGAACCGCACCTACGACCAGATACTCGGCGACCTCAAAGCGGGTGATGGAGATCCTTCATTAAACATGTATGGCGCAGACATCACGCCCAACGAGCACAAGCTTGCCCTGCAGTTTGGCGTGCTCGATAACTTTTATGACAGCGGCGAAGTCTCCGGGGATGGTCATCTCTGGTCGACGGCGGCGATTACCTCGGACTATAACGAGAAAACCTGGCAGATCGCCTATCGCGGCAAGGAGCGGACCTACGACTTCCAGGGCACGGTCGCCGATGAATATCCGCTTGACCACAAGCAGCCCGACATTGACGATCCCTCGACCGGCTTTCTTTGGGACAACGTCGCCAAGCACGGCCTGACGTATCGCATCTACGGCGAATTCGTGACCGCCCTATGGTGTAACAAAAGCCGCCGGGCTTCGACGCCGAAGCAAGGGACTCCTTCCCCGCTCGAAGCGCCCTGCCCGCGAACCGAAGTTCGACGCGGCGATCCGTTGCCACCGAACGTCGGGGACCCGCACGGAGGGCTCAGCCCGTGGCCATGGCCTGTGCCGCTGATGAGGCAGATGAAGCCGACCAAGGCGGTGCTGCGCGATCACTTCGACCCGCTCTTTCCGGATTTCAATACCGACTACCCGGACCAGTTGCGAGCCGACGAATTCCTGAATGAATTTGCAGCGTATGTCCGCGCCCGCGAAGCGAACGAAGCGCCTGAATTTCAGTTGCCCGCATTTGTCCTGTTGTATCTACCAAATGATCACACCGGAGGCACGAGGCCCGATCTGCCGCGACCGGCGGCCTCAATAGCCGACAATGACCTTGCCTTTGGCCGTGTGGTCGACGCGGTTTCGCACAGCCCGTACTGGGATGACACGGCGATCCTGGTTGTGGAAGATGACGCGCAGGCGGGCGCGGATCACGTGGATGCGCACCGCTCCATCGCATTCGTCATCAGCAAATTTTCTCCCGGATCGGCGGCTCAGCCGCACGTGGAGCATCACTTCTACACGACGGTGAACATGGTTCACACGATCGAAATGCTGCTCGGGCTTCCTCCCATGAACCAGAACGATGCGTACGCACCGGTCATGGCAGCGATGTTTGCAGGCGCCGGCGACCAGCCTGCCTTCAAGGCGGACTATCGGAATCTGGATAATGGTCTCATCTACGAGACGAACAGGCATCAGGCGCCGGGCTCACAGTTGTCGTTACAGATGGATTTCTCCCGGCCGGATGCCGCGGGAGCGAAGCAGTTGAATGAAATACTGTGGCACGATCAGATGGCCGGTGCAACGCCCATGCCGGCACCGAGGCACACCGTGTTTTCGTCCGAGGGCGATTGACCGTTACCGGAGAACAGCGTCGGCGGGTTCGCCGCTTTTTACGTCGCGCTATTTCAAATTCACAGACTCCGTTAGCGGCAACTCCTGCGAGGAGCCGCCGACAAGGAACGTGTAGTCTCCGGGAACCAGCTGCCAGGCGTTCCGATCCACGCTGAAAATCGAAAGATATTTCGGATCAACCTCAACCGAGAGTTCCTTACTTTCACCGGCGTTGAGCTTGACCTTGCGAAAGCCCACAAGCCGCTTCGGCGGCTCGCCTGTACTTGACGGTAACGTCGCGTAGACTTCGCCGATCTCCGCGCCAGCGCGGCTGCCGGTATTCGTTACGGTGAAGCCGACCCGCACGTCCTTTCCCGGCGTCACTTTGAGGTTGGAATAGGCATACGTCGTGTAAGAGAGTCCATAGCCGAAGGGAAACAAAACCTGCTTGTGCTCGGTGTCGTACCACTTGTAACCAACCTTCAGGCCTTCGTCATATGTGATCTGAAATGCTTTCAGGCCGCGGAGGATCTTTTCCCACCAACCTGGATCGCCGCCATCGGGCTCCGTTCCTTTAGGAGGGTTCACGATGTTACGGTGCGGCAGGTCGGCCTCACTCCTGGGAAAAGTCAGCGGAAGTTTTCCGCCAGGATTTACTTCTCCAAAGAGAACATTGGCAACCGCTTCTGCACCGCGACTTCCGCCGTACCAGGCTTCCAGAATCCCGCTGACTCGATCAGCCCAAGGCATGGTCACGGGACCGCCAGTCTCGAGGACGACTATGGTATGCGGATTCGCAGCGGCGACCGCGGCGATCAGTTCGTCCTGATGCTCGGGAAGCGAAAGGCTCTCGAGATCCATATCTTCGCTCTCCCACTGATACGCAAACACGAGAGCGACATCTGCCGTTTTCGCCAGGGAAGCGGCAGCGGAGGGATCGCTGCCAGAGTTGTACTGGACACGCGCTCCCGTTGTCTTGACTTGTATCGCCTTCAACGGGGAAGTGGGGAACCAGATGTGCTCCTGCCAGTGCGTCTGACCTTTTCCCGGCGGCATGATCGCATTGCCGTTCGGGGGATCGACCTGTGCCGAACCGCCGCCTGAAATCATTCCCACGTCGGCGTGCGGACCGATCACCGCGATCGTGTGTACCTTGGAAGCATCAAGAGGAAGCTGCCCATGCTCGTTCTTGAGCAGAACGATGCTTTGTTCCTCAATCTTCTGGACGACCTCGAGCCCTCGCGCTGCGTCAACCACACTTTTCTGCGGAGGATCATCGATCACACCGGTGGCGAACATAGAACGCAGGATGCGGTGAACGTGGTCATCAATTTCTGCCATGGGGACTTGCCCGGCCTTCACAGCTTTCTTCAGGGTGTCACCGTAGAAGAATTCACCTGGCTCCTCGTGATCGAGGCCCGCTGCCGATGCCTTGGCAGCGCTGTGGGTTGCGCCCCAATCGGATACGACAAAGCCCTTGAAGTTCCAGTCTTTCTTCAGGACGTCCATCAGCAGAAATTTGTTCTCGCAGGCGTAGTCTCCGTTCACGCGGTTGTAGGAGCACATTACGGCTGCCGCATTCGACACCTGCAAACCGATTTCGAACGCGAGCAGATCGCTCTCGCGCATCGACCGCTTGTCGATGTTGACGTTAACGGCGTTGCGTCCGCTCTCCTGATCATTCAGCGCGTAGTGCTTGATGTCGCCGATGACGTGCTGGGCCTGCTCGCCCTTCATCACCCATCCCACCATCGTGCCGGCGAGGACCGGATCTTCGCCCATGTATTCGAAGGTGCGCCCATTGCGCGGCTCGCGAGTCAGATTCACGCCGCCACCCAGCGACATGTTGTATCCTTGGGCGCGAAGTTCACGAGCGATGAGAGCTCCGTATTCGTAGGCGGCGTCCGTGTCCCAGCTCGCGGCGGCGCCCAGATCAGAAGGCAGGGCCGTCGAATAGCGCCCATTCTCTCCGCTGCTTCTGACACCATACGCGGCATCCGACATTTGAATGCCAGGAATGCCGAGGCGTGGAATCGCAACCACGTAGCCCGCACCGCCATTAGAGTCCACAGCCAGCGGGCTCAGGGGACCAAGGCCGCGCATTCCGGTGCCATGGAGCAGAGAGATTTTCTCGTCCAGCGTCATCTCCTTCACAACCATGGAGGCACGCTCGTCGGGCGAAAGGCTCGAGTTCGACCAGAGATGAGTGGCTGGTCTGTCTTGTGCTATGAGCTGAGTGAGAGGCAGCACGGGGACGGCAATGATTGCGAGAGTCAGAATAAACAGGCGCGTTCGTGGAAGCAGGGGCATTGTATTTTCTCGAATGGGGAGTCACTACCAAATCGTTAATGTTAACGCTTTTTTGCATCTGTTGTCGCTCGACAATGTGGAACTCTGCATACTATCAGTAGTGTCAGTTTCCATCCGGGCGGGTCTGCGGGCCTGCCAAGGCAAAATCATTCATGGAACATGACGGCTTAGAAGGGAACCCTGTGCGTCGACTTGGCCAGGGTCCGGCTCGCGCTTTACACTAAACATGTGAAGATTGCCCTGGGGCAGATCAACCCCACCGTCGGGGATTTTGCAGGAAACGCAGCCAAGATCATCGAGTTTTCGCGGCGCGCGAAAGCTGCCGGTGCGGGACTGGTGTTGTTCCCCGAACTTTCCGTCGGCGGTTATCCGCCACGCGATCTGGTGGAGCGCCCGTCCTTCGTTGCGCGGAATCGCGAAAGCGTCGAGCGAATTGCAGCAGAGACGAGCGGCGTCGCTGTGATCTGCGGCCTGGTCACGCCAGCGGAATCCGATACCGGCAAGTCCGTCATGAACTCGGCCGCGTTACTGATGGATGGCCGTCTGGTTTTTCTGCAGTCCAAGATGCTCTTGCCTACCTACGACGTGTTCGACGAGATGCGCAACTTCGCGCCTGCCAAGAGCCAGGAACTGTTCAATCTTTGCGGCAACCGCATGGCGCTGACAATCTGCGAGGACGCCTGGAACGACAAGCTATTCTGGCCCAAGCGTCTATACCCGCTCGATCCGGTCGAAAGCTTGGTCCGCACAGGCGGCAACTTTGTGCTGAATATCTCCGCTTCGCCCTTCTGGATTGGAAAACGTGAACTTCGCCGCGACATGCTGGCCAGCATCGCCCGCCAGTACAAGGTGCCGGTCGCGATGGTAAATCAGGTCGGGGGAAACGACAGCCTGCTCTTTGATGGCTCCAGCCTGGTGCTGAACCCGGAAGGTCAAGTCATCGCCCAGGGGCGATCCTTCGAAGAGGATCTCATCTATTTCGATTCCAAAACTCTCACTGGCGACTTGCACGAGCAAATAGCAGGCGATGATGTCAGTGTGTATGGCGCGTTGGTATTGGGGACGCGCGACTACATGCACAAGTGCGGATTCCAGAAAGCCATCATCGGCCTGAGCGGCGGGATCGACTCGGCCCTCACTGCCGTCATCGCGGCGGATGCGGTTGGTCCAGAGAATGTCATCGGCGTTGGTATGCCGGGTCCGTACTCGACGCAAGGCTCGATCGACGATGCCCGGGCGTTGGCCAGGAATCTTGGGATCCGTTTTGAGTTGCTTTCCATCAACCACGTCTATGAGGCGTATCGTCAAACGCTGGAGAGTGTGTTCAGCGGCTGCAACGAAGATGTCACCGAGGAAAATATTCAGTCGCGCGCTCGCGGTACGTTGCTGATGGCGCTTTCCAACAAATTCGGAGCCATCGTGCTCTCCACCGGCAACAAGAGCGAACTGGGCGTGGGCTACTGTACACTTTATGGAGACATGGTGGGCGGACTGGCCGTCATCTCCGACGTTCCAAAAACACTGGTTTACCGTCTGAGTGAGTACGCAAACACGCGCCGCGCCGTGATTCCGCAAGCGAGCCTGGAGAAGCCGCCGTCTGCTGAATTGCGCCCTAACCAGAAAGACAGCGACAGTCTGCCACCTTACGAAATTCTCGATGCCGTACTCGAGGATTACGTTGAGGACTTGCACTCGGCGGAGCGCATCGCCGCCGACCGCGGTTTCGATCCCGAACTGGTGCGGAGAGTGATCCGCATGGTCGACCGCGCGGAGTACAAGCGCCAGCAGGCGGCTCCCGGTATCAAGATCTCGCCGAAGGCATTCGGATACGGGCGACGCTTTCCGATCGCGGCTAAATCCGAGGTTTGAAGTACGCTGACAGCCCGACCTGGTTCCACCAAGAGATTTCTGATTCTGAAAGGAAAACATGCGCAGTCCTCTCAATTACGTCTTAATCATCCTTTTGACCGCGCTGTCCGTAGCCCAGACTGCAACCCAGCCCTCGGCTGCGAAGGCTGTCACAAAGCCAGAGGAGCAGGCAGTCGCGAAGCCGCTGGCCAAGCCTGCGACCACGGTTTCGACTCCAAATCTTCCCTCAGAAGCGACTGTCGATTCCTTCCTGCAACAGAGCTTTGGCTACCAAAAAGACTTGACCTGGAAGATCGCCAGCATCAAGCCCGCTCCGGTGCCAGGGCTTGCGGAGGTCAACGTCGTGCTGGCCAGCCCACAAGGTCAGCAATCCAGCCGCTTCTACGTCACTCCGGACGGGAACCACGCGGTTGTCGGTGACATTATCCCGTTCGGCGCCAAACCTTACGACCCGGCAAAGAAGACTCTGGAGAAGGGCGTCAGTGGGCCTGAGCGTGGTCCCAAAGAAGCGCAAGTCACAATCGTCGAATTCGGAGACTTGCAGTGTCCAGCATGTAAGGCTGCGCAACCTGCCATCGAAGGCCTGGTTGCCGCCGAGCCGAATGCGCGCTTCGTGTTCCAGAATTTTCCGCTGGAGATGCACAACTGGGCAGCGAAGGGCGCGGCCTATGCCGATTGCGTCGGTCGTGCTTCGAACGACGCTTTCTGGAAATTCGTGTCTAAGACTTACGAGACACAAGCGGACATCACCGCCGATAACGCCGACGAGAAGCTCAGCGCGATTGCCGACGGAGCGGGCGTGAAGGGTACCGACATCGCCGTCTGTGCCACCAAACCTGAGACCAAGGCGCGCGTCGACGCTTCCATTGCGCTGGGGAAATCAGTGGACGTAACCGGGACGCCGTCAATCTTCATCAATGGCCGCAAGATCGACAACGTCAGCCAGGTTCCAGCCGACGTGCTGAAGGGACTGGCGGAGTTTGCCGCCAAAAACGGCAACTAACGGGCTGCGGGCTTCGGCTTTCGGTCTTCAGCTAATTTCTAAGAATTAGACTTTCCCGCACCAGTCGAAGCCCGATAGCTGAAGTCCCGCAGCCCGCTTTCTAATTGGTGCTGATCCAAATCTCTAGCGTATCCCTTATCGTGTTCGCGACCACGTGCGGTGTAATGATGATCATGAGTTCGTCGTCATTTTCCTGGAGCGTGTTGTTGGTCATGACCTGATTGAGGCCAGGGAGAAATCCCAACCCCGGAAGGCCGCTCAACGAGCGCTGTTCGGTGCGCGATACTTGCCCCGCGACGACCGCAGGCTCCCCGTCCCGCAGATTGATGCTTCCCTTGTATTCACGATTCGAAATGACGGGTACGCCATCGTTGCTTTGCCCCGTGAGGGAACGTACCTGTAGCTCCAGTTGCATGCTGACGTCGCCATTGCCGTGAATCGTCGGCTTCACCTTGATACTGAGCCCCAAATCTTCGTAGCTTACCGATGGGAACGGCGCAATATAGCTCTGATTTCCCAACACCTGAGAGATTTGCGGCGAATTGTAGATCGGGGCATAGCTCGCGTTGAGAATGGGGTACCGCGACCCCAGGTGGAAGGTCGCATCGTTGCCCTGGCTGGCACGCATGGTTACGTCATCGAGATTGCGCACCCAGGATTCGTTGACTGAAAGGGCCGCCGACAGGTGATCGAGGCTCAGGCCCATGAATGTGAGACCGCCGCCGAAAGTCGCCAGCGGCTGGCTGAAGATGGAGTTCTGCTGCCCTCCCAGTTGTGCCAGCAGCCCTGACAGCGCCGAGCTGCCGGCTTGGTTGATGCCGCCTGACGCGATTAGCTGGTTGATGAGGTCCTGAATATTCTGCCCGCCCAGTCCGGCCAGCGCGGCCGCGGGAATGTTGAACATGTTGAAGGTGTACGGGATGTGAACTCCGATGTTCCGCGCGAGCTGATGGTCGATCTGATAAACGCGCACGCCGAGCATCACCTGGGGACGTTCGCGCTTGAGCTGGTCCATCAGCTTCGTGCAGGCTTCGATAATGGGCTGAGGACCGCGCACTTCGACTGTGCCGGCAGTTTGTCCCGGACTGACAAAACGCAGGTCAAACATGTTGCGCATCGTCGTAATCACGTCCGTCGCCTCCTGCGGTGTCGAGTGTGCTGGAAGAATGAAGGTCCGCAGCGACATGCGATCGAACTGCCTGTGATTTTCCGGCGTGTCGGCAGCCAGCAGAAGCTGGTGGGCATCCAGGGCGACCCACATCGTTTTGCTGACCCGGCACGCGAGTCCTAAAGCAGCGGAAAAATCGACATCGTCCACAGTAAAGCGAACTTGCCGGGAAACGACCGAATCGTCAAACTGCGCCGTTATGCCATAGGCCGAAGCCAATTCGGCAAACAATCCTCGCACCTCCCCACGATAGTGAAACGTTGCCCGCTGGTCGTTCGGCTGCAGGTGGATCTCGCCTGCATCCGAGAACCATGCCGGCAGGTTTGCAATCTCGGCTGGGGCGGATTCGCGCGAAGCATCCTGAAGCCGCTGGCGGGCAAACTCGTTTTCTGGATCAAGCTCCAGAGCAGCTCGGAATTGAGGTGCGGCCTGCTCAAGATTGCTGGCTGACAAAAGCGACGCATTTCCGCGTTGGATGTGATCGAAGACGAGTTGTGACTTGACCATCTCGCGTGCCGTCAGGAATTGCGGATCCTGCGGGGCCAGTCGTGCGGCCTTGTCGAATTGCGCGAAGGCTTCTTCGAAGCGCTTGCGCTCCTGCAATTTCAGGCCGCGTGCATATGCATCGCGGGCTTCTTTGAGGTCTTTCTTCGTCGCTATGCAATTGATGCCGCCAGGCACGCCGTTTCCGCAAGTAACGGGAGCGACGGTCGACTGCGGCTGATCTCCCGTGGACGCCGCGGCGATTGCCGAAGCCAGCACTGCTAGCGCTAATATGAATAAAGCCCGTCGCATTCGCTTGATTCTACCGTGCCAGCCTAACTTTTCCGAGACGCCATTGGGCCGTCGTACCTTCGGCTGCAACGTTCTCCGGCAACCCAAGTCGGTGGGAGGGCCCACCGTGAGGTTGGGAGCACTCTGCGGAACGAAATCCCGCCCCTTTCTTGCATCGGAAAGGCTTGGCGTGAGGACGGGCCTAGTGGTAGAGTGTCGGGCCAATGAACCGAATTACCCTCGGCATTCTCTGTGGGATTGGCTTTGGGCTGCTCGATGCGGCGTTAATGCTTCCGATGTCATTTCCCGACAAGCGAGTTGCGCTCACCGCTGCATTTCTGGACAGGTTCGCCATCGGCTTTCTGATCTGCATTGTCGATCTCCCATTACCCGGCTGGGCTGCCGGCCTCATCGTCGCCTTGCTCGTCAGCCTGCCGAGCGCTGTCGTCACAAAGGCTTACGCGCCAGTCCTGGCCACGGGCGCCATTGGGGGAGTGATCATTGGCATTCTCCGCGCAAAGTTGGCTCGGTAGTCGTCGGACCCTCAGCTCAGCATGAGCCTTTCAATCTGTCGTGCTTTGCCGGTTTTCTCATCGCAGTCGATGACGACCGCGCACAAGCGCGGGTCTCCCGTAGCAGGCTCAAAGCGAACCGGCATGCCGTTGAGGAACTTGTTCACGACCAGTTCTTTCTTGACGCCGATCACTCCGTCGTAAGGGCCGGTCATGCCCACGTCGGTAATGTAAGCCGTGCCCTGGGGCAGAACGCGCTCGTCCGCAGTGGGCACATGCGTGTGCGTACCAATCACGGCGGTGACGCGGCCATCGAGATACCAGCCCAGGGACATCTTTTCGGAGGTCGCCTCAGCATGCATATCTACGAGAATGACTTTCGCGTCCACCTTCTCAAGAAGCTGATCGGCGGTGCGAAAGGGATCGTCATTCGAAGCCATGAATACGCGTCCCTGAAGATTGATCACCGCGTAAGGAACTTGTCCCTTTTGGCCCTGATACAAACCCCAGCCCGGCATGCCAGGAGGGAAATTCGCCGGACGCAGAATGCGTCGTGCCGGACCCCGGCCGTTGCCCTCGACCATTCGGAAGTAATCAATGATTTCGCGCTGATCCCAGACGTGGTTGCCGGTGGTAATCACGTCGACATTGAGCTCAAATAACTCTTCCGCTAAGGCTCCCGTGATGCCAAATCCAGCCGCGGCATTTTCGCCATTGGCGATGATGAGGTCGATCGACCGATCTCGGACGATGCCGGGCAGACGATCTTTCACGATCGCTCGTCCAGGCCGTCCGAAAATGTCCCCGATGAAGAGTATCCGCAAAGCAAATCCTTCCGCAGGCACATCCTGCCGGTGCTCGCGACAGTCATCGTGCCGTCGTTCGAACTTTGATGGTAACACGCAGAAACGGGCGCTCCTGCGATGCGGACAGCTAGCGGGCGGTCCATCCGCCATCGATTAGAATGGTCTCGCCGGTGATGAGCGAAGCCGCACTGGAAGCCAGAAATATAACGGCCCCCGTCACATCCATGGGATCGCCGATGCGGTGCAGCGCGGCAATGCGCTCGATCACGTCAGCGCGAAACGCCGGATTGGCAAGACACTCTTCTGTTCCGGGAGTGCGTATAAACGTTGGCGCGACGGCATTCACCGTAATGTTGTACTTTCCCCATTCAACGGCAAGGCATTTGGTGAGGTGTGCAATGGCTGCCTTGGTCATGCAATATACCGATTCGGTGGGCAGCGCGACGAATCCGGCTTGCGAACTCATGTTGATAATCCGCCCGCTCTTTTGCCGGATCATGACCCGCCCGGCAGCCTGGCTGGCGAAAAACGTCCCCTTCAGATTCACGGCTAGTGTTAGATCAAAGTCCTCCTCCCGCACATTCTCGGCTAGATTCTCGGGAGCTACGCCGGTATTGTTGACCAGGATGTCGAGCCGTCCGAACTGTGCCCTCGCGTCATCAACCGCCTTGAATATCTGATCCGTCCGGCGCATATCCATTTGCAGCGGCAACGCCCGCCGCCCCAAAGCGACGATCTCAGAGGCAAGGTCTCCGTACACGGTTACATCGCGAAGTCCGAGGGCAACGTCGGCGCCGGCGTTCGCCAATGCCAATGAAATTGCACGGCCTAAGCCGCGTCCTGCGCCGGTTACGAGGGCCACTTGGCCGCTGAGATCAAAAGTCGGAAAAGGCATCGAGACCTCCGAATTGGCGAGTTGCCCCGACGTGTTGGAGTATAGCTCGCGTGGAAATCCAGGGCTCATCAGCCCAAGTCAGCTAGAATGGTCTGCTCTGATTGTGAGGGGATCTCATGCTTGACAAGCTCCCGCGTCGTTGGTGGACAAAGTTATTTGCCTTGGCTGGTTTGATAGCTGCCGCTGTATTGATTTCTGAGGCGTCTTTTGCTCAGGAGCAGAAAGTCACTACGCCAGCGTCCGATGCGCGCCTGCAGAAAGCGTATCGTTTCCAGCAGGGTGGCTGGACCTACCTTCACCTCGCAGGCTCACCCTCCGACATCGGTTTCCAGCATGGGTATTTGCTCGCCCCAGAAATCGCCGACGCTTTCGCTGCCATCAAACTCTACGACACGCATCAATCACAGCGCGATTGGGAGTTCTTTCGCAAGGCTGCCCGCGAGATGCTGTGGCTGCATATCGACGCCGAGTATCAGCAGGAACTGCAGGGAATTGCCGACGGCGTAAAGGCTCACGGTGTGGATCTCGACGTTGATGACATCGTTGCTCTGAACGCGTTTGAAGAGCTTCCGGATTACTACATTCCGTGGTTGAACAAACAACAAAAATCAGCGAAGTCGCCCAAGCTGACCGCTCCTGGAAATTGCAGCGCGTTTATCGCGACCGGCAGCTACACCAAAGACCATCAGATCGTCATCGCGCACAACAACTGGACCAGCTATCTCGCCGGCGAGCGGTGGGTCGTGATCTTCGACATCGTGCCCCAACATGGCAATCGTATTTTAATGGACGGATTCCCGGGCGTGATTACCAGCGACGACGACTTCGGCGTCAACTCCGCCGGAATCATGATCACCGAAACCACCATCACCCAATTCGAGGGATGGGATCCCAACGGCAAGCCCGAGTTCATGCGCTCGCGCAAAGCGTTGCAGTACGCAAAAAGCATCGACGATTACGTGCGCATCATCAAAAACGGCAACAACGGCGGATACGCGAACGACTGGCTGATCGGCGACCGCAAAACGGGGGAGGTTGCATACCTGGAGCTGGGGTTGAAGAACACTCCGCTGTGGCGTACGAAGGATGGCTATTTCGTGAGCGCAAATTTTGCCCGCGATCCCAAGGTGCTTCGCGAAGAGACGACATTCGATCCTAACGATGCCTCCTCCTCGCCGAACGCGCGGCACATTCGTGCCGATGAACTAGTGCAACAGGAGAAAGGGAAGATCGACGTGGAATTGGCCCAGAAGTTCTTGTCCGACCACTTCGACAGCTTCGACAAGAAAGAGCAGCCGGACGAGCGTTCCCTCTGTGGCCACGTTGATGCCTCGGCCCGAGGCGTAAAAGAGTGGGCCTGGGACGCTCACAACCCTGGCGGCGCAGTGCAGGGAAAAGCCACCGACAGCAAGATGGCGGCCAGCATGAGTTTCGTAGCCAGAGCCGGCCATCCATGCGGCGCAGACTTCCTGGCGCAGGATTTCCTCGAACAGCATCCAGAGTATTCCTGGCAAAAGTCGCTCCTGCGCAACATGAAAGCCGGCCCGTGGACCAAGTTCCACGCCGGTCAGAAGGCCAGCCAATAAGGCTCACGTGGCGACAGCCGTCTCGGCTGTCTCGCTGAGGCGAAGCCAGGCGGCACCCCGGCAGATGCTGTTTCAACCCAGAACTGGAGATAAAAGTGATGAACGAAACGCCGCAGCAATACACTCAGCGAGTCTTGGGCTACATGGTAGGGAAGCAGCCGATGGGAGTACAGGCCGCCACCCCGAAGAAACTAGCCCGCTTGATCAAGGGCGTGCCCACAACCAAATTGCGCAAGCGGCCAGCTCCAGACAAGTGGTCTGTCGCCGAAATCCTCACCCACCTCGCCGACGCGGAAATCGTCGGCGGCTTCCGCATGCGCCTCATTCTCGGTGCGCCCGGAACTCCGATCGTCGCCTTCGACCAGGATTCCTGGGTAACCAGCGGACACTATTCCAAACGCGATCCCCGCAAGTCGCTCGAACAATTTCGCGCCGTACGCGAGGCCAACTTGATTTTGCTGAAATCGTTGACGCACGACCAGTGGAAACACTACGGCATGCACTCCGAACGCGGACAAGAGTCAATCGAGCACATTGTCCGCATGTTCGCGGGGCATGACATCAATCACCTGCAGCAGATCGAGGGGATATTGGGAAAGTAGTTGTCGTGATTGATATCACAAGGAACTGGCGGAGAGGGTGGGATTTGAACCCACGATACCCGTTAAGGTATGTCCGCTTTCGAGGCGGATCGTTTCAACCACTCACGCACCTCTCCGCGTCAAAAAAGCTGTCAGCCATCAGCCGTCAGCAAAACAGATTCCTCGCTTCGCGCGGAATGACAACTCATGACTAGCGGCTACCGACGGCTCTTAAAGAACGTTTGCAGCATTTCCGCGCAATGGCCCGCCAGAATCCCTCCGCGAACCTCCATTTGATGGTTCAGTTGCGGATGATTCACCACCAGCATCACCGAGTGTACGGCGCCTGCTTTGGGATCGTCCGCCCCATAGACCAGACGTTTGATCCGCGCATGCACCAACGCACCAGCGCACATTGCGCACGGCTCAATTGTAACAAACAGCTCACAGGCTCCCAGACGGTGGTTACCCACCGTAGCACCCGCTTCGCGTAGTGCAAGGATCTCGGCGTGAGCCGTTGGGTCAGAGTCGGTGATGTTCCGGTTCCATCCACGCCCAACAATGTTTCCGTTGCACACGACCACCGCCCCGACCGGAACCTCCCCGGCTTCTAGAGCGCGCTGTGCCGAGCGCAAGGCCTCCTGCATCCAGACTTCGTCTGAGGCAGTGGTGGGTGGTTGGGCGTCGGCCGTCGGCAATTCGTCCTTGGGGTTCTCGGGAAGCAAACGAAGTCTCGGAGATATTCTAGCGGTAGAGGGTGAATTTGCAGCACCAGCAGGACTCATGGCAGAGCCAGGCAACCGCATAACCCAGAATCGGATTTCCTCCACGAGGCGAATCAGATCAGGCTCAGTACTTGCCGAACTACCTCGGGCACCACTGCCTTGATCATGGCGGGCACCACAACGGTCACCACCGGATAGCCGATTGCCACGAGGGGCACGGCTAAGAGGACCCAGGCCTTGGGCGTCAAATTGGTGAAATAGGCTTTCATAGTATTCTCTTGGTTTTTGATACGGCAGTAGCACCCCGGAAGTTCCCAAGTTTCCGTGGTGACGCCCAGACACAGGGCAAGCCCGTACCACGCCGAGCCGCTTCCGGCCTGCGCGCAAGAGATGGTATGCTAGCCGGGTCATGGGCATGCCGAGTTTGCTCCGCAAGGTTTTCCTGGTCGACCTTCTGCAGGGATTGAAGGTGACCTTCGGCTATCAGGATCCAAGGGAAATCTACACCGAGCAGTATCCGCTGGAGCGGCCGCAAGTGGCCGAGCGCTATCGCGGCGCGCCGCGGTTGAACGTCAACCCGGATACCAACGAGACCATGTGCATTGCCTGCGACTTGTGTGCCCTGGCCTGTCCCGAGAACTTGATCGTGGTCTCAAGCGCGCGCAACGAGCAGACCCGCCGCAAAGAGCTAACCAACTTTACCTACGACCTGAGCCGCTGCATGTTCTGCGGCCTGTGCGAAGATGCCTGTCCCGTCGATGCCCTCGAGCTCACCCAGGATTTTGAACTCGCGAGTTATTCCCGCGAGGGCTGGATCTGGGACCGCGAGACACTCGAAAAAGGCCCCCAACCTACGCAGTACCGCAAGTAGCTGAACTTCTAAGCGCTCTACGGCATAGCCCGTATACCCACGTTTCGACTCCGCGCTGAGACTGGAATAAGTCCCCTCTCGCAGAAGCGCTGCCTGCGATATTTGGGATCGAGATCGTCAAAATTGAAGATGGAGGCCTTCTTATGTCCGCAGGAAAACTCGTGTTGTTCTTGACTCTTGTATTCTGGTCGAGTTGGGTGGCAGCGCAAAGCGCACCGGCAGGGGGAGCTCGGCCCCAGGCGGGTTCCGCCGGGCAAAGCTCCTCGCCCGGATCGACCACTGGCGCGCCGGGAACCGCGACTCCGCCAGCCACTACAGCCACGCCGCCCGCACAAACAGCTACGCCACCCGCGGGCACGGCAACACCACAAACCAACCCTCAGCCGGGATCGGGCGTACCGACCGGTCCGCCACCGAGCGCAACGACTCCGGGCGCGATGCCAGGCTCCAACTTGCCACCAACGCAGACTCCGGGCACCACACAACCGTCAACTGCCACGCCTAACAATCCGGGAACAACTCCGAGCGGAACTCCTTGCGTGACGCCAGGAATGCCGAACGGATCGACTCCGAATGCCGGGACGTCAAGTCCGGGTTCGTCAAACCCAAATTCACCGACTCAAGGGTCGACGAGTCCGACTACACCTAATCCGGGCTCATCGCCTTCGACGTCAAACCCGGGAAGTAATCCTGGAACGACCCCGAGCACAGCGGGAACCAGTCCGAATGGGACGCCGTGTCCGCCATCGGCTTTGCCCACCGGCAGCACCACGCCGCCACCAGCGCAATAAGTCGCTGAGACATCACCGTTCTGAACAGGCCCGGTTCAGCCGGGCCTGTTCTGTGTCTGGGCATTTTCTAAAGACCTTGTTCGCGAGATGTTGCAGCGAGCCGTTTCTCCGGGAGGAAATACTTGGCAGGAATCAGTACAAAAATGAAAAACGAAGCGTAGATCGAGATATACGCCAATGGCGCCGAGAGAAAATACAGTGTCGCCGAGAACGCATTCTTTCGCAGCACCGAGCGGTGGTACTCCGCCGCCTCAGAATCATGCCGGTGCTGCCTGGCCAACTCCAGACGCAGAAGACAAAACGCAACTCCACACAAACTTAAATCAATCCCGTAGAGCGCTACTGCCATGGGAGCCTTTGGGTTCTTGCCCAGAAAGTCTGTTACGAAGGGAATTAGCGACATCCAGAACAGCAAGTTGAGATTCGCCCACAAAAGCCGCGCGTTGACTTCGCGCACCGCGTGCACCAGGTGGTGGTGGTTGATCCACATAATGGCAACCACCAGGAAGCTGAGCCCGTAACTCAGGAAGATGGGAGCGACCTTCCAAAGCGCCGGCAACGTTGGCTGCGCGGGCGCGCGTAACTCCAGGACCATGATCGTCACGATGATGGCGATCACACCGTCGCTGAAGGCTTCCATGCGGCTGGTTGTCATCGACTGGCTCGCATTGTAATTTAGGCTGGCGGGAACTTCAGTGCGGGACTTTCTGAGGCTTGCCGGTTGCTCACAAACCGTAGTGACTTCGGACGTTTGGCGTTTAAACGAGTGCGGGCTGCTGTTGCGTCATGCAGTGCATTGTTCCCAGTCCCCAGATCAGGTCGCCGGAATAAATGGGAACAACGGAGTGTTTTGGGAAGAGTTGGGCCAGCGTGTTCAGCGCGATGCGATCATTGGGATCGTTGAAAACGGGAGCCAGGACAGCTCCGTTGGCGATGTAGAAGTTGGCATAGCTGGCCGGCAGCCTTCGTCCCTCGAACACAACCGGGCCGGGCATGGGAATTTCTACAATGGTGAGTGGTTTTCCGTTCTGATCGCGGGCGGCTTGCAGGCGGCGCAGGTTAGCGCGCAGCGGGGAGTGGTTCACATCTTTCGCGCCAGGTTCAACCATGGTCACCAGCGTGTCTGCCGCGACGAAGCGGGTTAGATCATCGACATGGCCGTGTGTGTCATCGCCGAAGATGCCACGTCCGAGCCAGATCACGTTTGGAGCGCCGAGATAATCGGCAAAGGCTTTCTCGTACTGAACGCGCGTCATGCCCGGATTGCGCTCCTGCACGTTGCTGAGCAGGCACTCTTCCGTGGTCAGCAGAGTGCCGCAGCCGTTCACGTCGATCGATCCGCCTTCCAGAACAATCCGCCGCTCCCCACTCAACGGGCGAATTTCGCGTGTACGCGCGCCCTTCGCCATTAGGCTGCCGACCTTTTCATCATGACGCCAGTTTGAGTACTTGGCCCAGGCATTAAAGCGAAACTTCAAGGCCAGCACCTCGCCATCTAGAGCTTTATGTGGGGATAGCCGCCCCTTCGACAAGCTCATGGCAGGCTCCCCGCTGTCCGACCGGGCGAAGCCCGGTTTCTGGCCCATGAGAAATATGCATCCAGAATCCCTCATCCAAACACGGTTGGTGCGCCAGCGATGAAAGTGCACGTTCGCAGACAACGCATTCGCCCGATCGAGAAATTTGCGAGCCTTACTCTCAGACGACGTATCATTCACAATCAGTTCGACTCGTTCGTGTTGAGCCAGGTTGCGAACGACCTCCGCGTACACCCATGGAATCGGCTCAGACTTCCCGGGCCAATCCCCTTCGAAGTGAGGCCAGGCCAGCCAGGTCGCAGCATGCGGCTCCCATTCGGCCGGCATGCGATAGCCCGCGGCAGCTGGGTGCAGTTCAACTCTTAAAGGTTTACTTAAAGGTCGTTGTGTCGGCATTTGCAGTGGTGGAGCGGGACTAATCCAGCAATCGGCTGGTAATCGGCGCGTAGCTATCAATACGGCGGTCGCGAAGAAAGGGCCAGTTTCGGCGGATGTCCTCTAGCGCTTTCAGGTCGACCTCCCCAACCAGAATCTCCTCGCGATCGTGCGAAGCCTCGGCCAGCAGGCGACCGAAGGGGTCTGAGAGAAAAGAGCCGCCCCAGAATTCCAGCCCCTGACCCGGCGCCGATTTCCCCCGAATGTTGCCGGTTTCGAAGCCCACGCGATTTACCCCGGCCACGTAAACGCCATTTGCGATGGCGTGAGCCCGCTGAATCGTTTTCCACGCGTCGTGTTGGGCCACGCCGAACTCGGCTTTCTCCGTCGGATGCCAGCCAATCGCTGTCGGATAGAACAGTACATGCGCCCCCTGCAGCGCCGTAATCCGCGCACCCTCCGGATACCACTGATCCCAGCACACGAGCGTTCCCACCCGGCCTACATTCGTGTCCAGCGCCCGATAGCCCAGATCGCCCGGAGTGAAATAGAACTTCTCGTAGTAGAGTGGGTCGTCAGGGATGTGCATCTTGCGGTAGAGCCCGCGGAGGGAACCGTCGGCGTCGAAGATCGCTGCCGTGTTGTGATAGACGCCTGGGGCTCGCTTCTCAAAGAGCGATGCAATCAGGACCACGCCACCACGTTTTGCGGCGGCTGAGAGCTTTTCGGTTGTGGGGCCGGGAATGGGTTCCGCGAGATCAAACAACGAATGATCTTCGCGCTGGCAGAAATATTGGGTCTGGAAAAGCTCGGGCAGGCAGATAATCTGCGCGCCGCGTCCTGCGGCGTCGGCTATTCGCTCTAGCGCCTTCTGCAGATTCTGCTCTGGCTCGGGTCCGCAGGACATCTGCACCAGCGCGACACGAAATTTTTCAGGCGGCAAGCGTTCCCTACCTCCACGTTCAATATAGCATCTGAAACACAGCCGTCAGCTCTCAGCTTTCAGCACTCCACTTCTCCGATGACGTAGGACGGTGTGTGGCAAATACGCGTGCGAGCCGTTGATTGCCCGCGACCATCTGTTCCAGCCGCTTGGTGATCTCGGCAGAGGGCATCGCGCGCAGAATGGCTTCAATCGCCGCTTCAGCCTGCAGTGATTCTGTTCGAGCCAGGTCAAACAGGAATTCCAGCGCCTCATCCTGGCGAGTGAGGGCGATGGCTGAAAGCAGCACCGAGCGAAACCAGGGGTCCGTCTCTTCCGCGAAACGTTGGCGCAACGCCGCGAAGCCCTGAGGAGAATGTGTCCCGGCAATCGCCAGCGCTGCCTCCGCCGCGGCATCGTCCGCCGAAGTGAGGAATCGGCCAACCCAAGAGATGGCACTCGCGCCTTCGATTCGCAAGACGCCGCTATAACATGCGCCCAGAACCTCCGGCTCGTCGGCGCCGAGAACCGCTCTTAGACGAAGCAAGAGCACAGCCGACAGCGATCCCACCTGCTCGATGGCACGAGCCACCTCCATCCGCACCGACTTATCCTTGTCCGCGAAGAGCTCGACCAGGTGGGCCAGCAGATCAGCTTCTGTCAGGCGGCGGCATTGCACGAGCGCCAGAGCGCAGGTCGCGCGCAGCGTGCCCGCGGTGTCGGATCGCCCTCCCCACACCGGCTCGAGCTGGATGTGCCGAATGCCGCGGAGAAAGGTTTCGGAGTCCTCGTGCTCGAACGCTGCGAGCGCGCGGCTGAGCGCGTTCTTGGCCCAGCATTGCGGGTCGCTCTTAACCGGATTGTCGAAAAAACGATCGAAGGCGGTCAGCAGCTCGGGACTCAGCTGAGCCAAACGGAATTCGCGAACAAGGTCCGCCGCTTTGGCGACGACAAAGTTGTTCCGATGTTTCAGCGCCTTGCGCAGTGGTTCTATGCAGGATTCCGGCGGCTGCTGCCGAAGGCTATCCAGTGCGGCTATGTGTTCCTCGAAACTCCGCTTGCCGGACATAGGGGAAAGTGTAACGCGGCCCTGCCGAGGTGGCCCCTTGTCCCTTGGGACCAACAACTACTTAGTCAGGCACTCCCAGAGCCCGTGGCACCGTCGAGCATGGTTCCTGTAAAGTATCTTGTCAGGCAGAATCGGACTGCAGTTCGGAGGCTAGTCGCTTGAAACAAGGGAATCATAGCAACTCACAGCAAGGCAAAGGACATAGCAGTGCCGGAAACCGCGGCGAGGGCAAAGATCGTCATCTGCACAATCCGATCGAAGATCGCCTCATTCCCCTCGAACCTCTCGATCTGGCTAGAGTGCACTCCATCGACGACCTCGTGCGCGCCATGGCGAAGACTGCCTTCACCGGCCGCCAACTGGGCGAAGCCGCCGACGTCCTCGAAGCCATGGCCCGCGACGAGGAATGTTTCGTCGTCATGACCCTCGCCGGCGCGATGACTGTAGCTAAGCAAGGCCTGGTCGTTACTGAGCTCATAGACCGCGGCATTGTGAATGCAGTTGTTTCAACTGGCGCACTCATGGCTCACGGCCTTGTTGAAGCCACAGGCCGCGCCCATTTCCGCCATAACCCGGAAGTGTCCGACGAAGAACTGTACGAGCAGGGCTATAACCGAGTGTACGACACGCTTGAGCCTGAGCAGAACCTCGACGACGTTCAAGAGGTGATGGCCGCCGTGCTCGAATCCTGGGACCACAACGAAGTGATGTGCTCCTACAAGTTGAATCATGCGATTGGAGCTCATCTCGCCAAGCATGCCCAGGGTCAGCGCGGCATCTTGAAATCGGCCTATGAGCAGGGCGTGCCGGTGTTTGTACCGGCATTCACGGACTCCGAGCTGGGACTCGATACTGCGCTCAACAATCGTGTGCGGGAATCGACCGGCAGGCACAAGCTGCGGTTCGATCCCTTCGAAGATCTTGAACACTTCGCAGCCACGCTCTTGCGGCAGAAACGACTGGGCATTCTCACCATCGGCGGCGGGGTCCCCCGCAACTGGTCGCAGCAATTTGGGCCATTCATCGAACTGCGCCACCGGCGTCTGGGGGAAAACGTCCCTCTGAAGCGCTATCACTACGGACTGCGCATTTGCCCCGAGCCCGTGTATTGGGGCGGATTATCGGGGAGCCCTTACAGCGAGGCCGTGTCTTGGGGCAAGTTCGTGCCCCCCTCAGAAGGCGGCAAGTTTGGAGAGGTCTTCGTCGATGCGACTGTGGGCCTGCCGCTGATCGTCGCGGCCGTTCTGGAGCGCCTTGACAGGGATAAGAAAGGGAACTCGGCACGCAAGACGGCAAGGGTGGTCGCAAAGAAGTAGGTGGACTTAATCGAGAATCCGACGGGTCTAGACGTGGCTCTCGTGGCTTGAAGAATCCTGCTTGGTGGAGGAGCCGCTCTCGAGCTCCCGGAGGGGCTGGTCGTTGGTGCGAAGTTTGCGGTATAGAGGCGCTAAGATACTGTTCTCAAGCACTTCCGACTCGGCCTGCACCCAATCCTGCAACGCATGGCCCTCAATCTTGCCGCGCTTGTCATAGAGCTGGCGGGCGCGGTTCCGCACCTTTCTCTCGACCAACTCGGCCATGAGTGCCTGGTGTTTCTGCCTGCGAGTATTGCTATCCACTATGAACTCCCGCCTTTATTGATACTTCCATCATACGACATCTCTGTTAACGAAAGATTACATCTGGCACGTGAGAGCGGTTACTAAAGTGTTATCAAAAAGATTGGGAAAGGCCTCTAAGTAGCGGAAACAAATGAGGTTCGCCACGACGCGAGGCTGCCCATGATTCCCCGATCTTGTTGACTTTCAGAATCCCGGTATCGGCCAGAGCAAGCCACAAGGGACTATCCGAAAACTTTCGCGGGAAGACTGTCCGGCTGCCGCTACCTCCCTCCAAAACGGGCTCGCAGCCCATGATATCGGCAGGGAAGAGATAGGCCAAAAACATTCCTAGTCGAAAATCAGGACGGCCGAGGCGATCACCGTCGTCCACAACCCGCGCTTATCACCGACTGCCGACTGAGTCACATTGGCGGTGCGTACGATCTTGTTCGACAGCCGGTAGATCTGCTTTTTCTCATCCCAGGAACGGTCGGGATCGAATTCCACGTTGAGCGTGGTAGCGAGCATCTCGGCCGCAAGCTCTTCGGCGTACTCACCGGCTGCGTCTTCAGTCTCACCGAATGAATGATGCTCGCTCAGATAGCCGTAAGTGTTGCGGTCGGCGGGGATGGCGACTCCGATTGAGGAAGCCAGGAGGCGGTGCGGTTCGTGAGTTGAGTTTTCCGCCACTACCGCAAACACGACCTCACCAGGATTCAGGTATTTCACGCCCTCTTTACGGGCCAGCAGCTTGCAGTTGGGAGGGAAGATGGAAGAGACCCGCACCAGGTTCTGGGCGGCGATTCCTGCGTCGCGCAATGCCAGCTCGAATGAAGTTAACCGCTCGCGGTGTTTTCCCACTCCCTTGGTAAAGAAAATCCGCTTGGGAACCATGTCTTTGCCCAACGCTGTTGCCCTCCGCTAAGGAAAATATGTGCTTGAGAATGCACAATCTAACACAACGGTTTGTAAAGGAAGTATGAATTTCCGTGGGAGAACACGAAAAATGACGGGAAGCGCGCTGGCGCTCCCCGCCAATCTTTGCAAACCGACAGCATGCTGCTACTGTGCCGCTTTGACTGAACTCACGGTGATGGTGTTGTCCTTCTCCGTTCCCGTGACCGTAGCCTTTGCCCCAGCCTGCTTGTCGAGCGTGTCAAGGGCCGCCTTGTCGGTTGTGTCGAGGATGTAAACCTTGTCGTCTACAACCAGAGCGTACTTCGAGCCCTTGCTGACGCAAGCCCGGGTACAACCGGCAGCGTCACCCGGCATGGCGTGCTTGACACCACACATCGAGTCGCTGACGGTGCCGGTGAAGGTCTTTCCCTTGGCGAGTGCGGAGGGAACGATCAGTCCGACGGTCAGAGTCAAAGCAAGCAACAAGAATCCCAGTTTCTGCGATCGCGAATTCATCACGTGTTCTCCTTGTGAGTTGGCAGCGCTACTACGCGTTGCGCCCACAGGGGGCGCAGCCTTTGCTACCACAGATTACTCCGAGCGCAAGAAGTTACAAATCTGCGGGCAAAAATAGCGGGAACGCGCAGGCGCGCATTCCCGCCCTATGCCCGGTAAAGTTGGGGGGAGGGCCCGGGCAGTGCCTGTCCATTAGAAAGCACGGATTTGGCAAAAGCTGCAACTTTCGATGATTTTGTTCCAAAAACCGGAAAAGCCAGAAAAGAAGAAAGAGCCTTACTTCGGTGCGCTGGCGGAGTATTGCAGGTCCACATCGACAGTCTTGTCGTGTACGTTCGCGGTTACATGTGGCGTAACCTCCCAGTCCAGCGCGGCCGGCAAGAGCCTGTTAGATTGCGCCAGATACTCCCTGAGGTAGGTGGCGTCGTAAACGTCACCTTGGCGCAGCTTCCAGGCGGCGCGCAGTTTCGCCGTGAGGCTGTTATCGATCCCACGAAACTCCAGGTCTCCCATGCGGTACGCGTACTCTTCTTTCACCTCCAGGCGGATGGCCACGGTCCCGGCCGCATCGTCGAACTGCGCTTCCGGCTTGATCGAGGCGTTGAGGTATCCTCGGGAGCCGTAGAGTGTCTTGACGGCCGCCAGGTTATCGGACAATTGCACCGTGTTCGCCAGTTGTCCCGGTGACAGACGGACCATCGACTGCAAGGTCTCGGTGGATATCTCGTGGTTGCCCGACCATTCCAGCCTGCTGAGCTTGTACTGCTGTCCGGGAGTGACGGCCAGGGTGACATCAACAATCGTTAAGTTCCTGGGTTCGTCGGGTTCTTCTGCCGGCGCATTCGCTACCGTGGGCTGCGGCGGACCGAACGATGCCTTCAGATATCCGCGAGTGTGATAAACCGGCAGCAACTGTCGCTGCACAAAAAGGTTGATCCGGCTGAGGGAGTATTCCCGGTCCGGCAGCCTCTGCGCAGCAGCTTCCAGCGCCGGTAGTTCGCTGACTCCGGCCCCGGTAAACATGATATTGCGAATGCGAATCAGGACATTCGAGACCGAGTAGTTGAATGCCTCGATCTGCCCACTCGGACCTTCCGCGCGCAGGTAGTCCACATGGCCGGGGACACCCTTCTCCACCAGCATGGCCTGCAGCACGTCGGAGACTTCGTCCGGCAGCCGCCCCGAAGCCGGCAGCTCGCCGTTAAACAGGGGAACGTGTTCTCGAATTCTTTTCTGTAGTTCCTCGTCGGAGAACCAGATGAGGTCTTCAAAATGAGCGGGAAGAAACTTCGGGGCATCCACCAGCTTTAGCTCCAGCTTGGTTCCCGCCACCGAATACGAGAAGCTGTAGGCGATATCAGTGAATGCCCCCATATCGCCGAGGCGCCGGCTGGCCTTCTTAAAGTCGTCATCGCTTACGTCGGCCCCGATCCGCAACCCACTCGCTGCAATCACGGCTACGGGGGAGTAGCGCTTAGTTCCCGTGACATTGACCGCGACGAGCTTGCGAGCGGAGTCCGGCAGCGGCGGTGCGGCGCGTTTCTGGATGGCTTGTGCCCATCCCAAGTGCGGCGATGTGGGAAGAGCAAGGAAGGCCACGAGCAGGATTCTAGCCGTCGCCGTCATCATTCACTTCAGGCCCGGCACCAGCTCTTCAACCGGCTTGTGCTTGACGGCGATGTCGATAAAAGCGAGGGCGGCGCGGCTCAGGGCTTTGTCCTTTCGGAACACCAGTGCCAGGTCCCGCCGAATCTGCGCATCCGCGATTGGAATTGCGACCAGCACTTTGGCGCGCACGTCTTCCTGCACGTTGGAACTAGCGATGAAGCCGATCCCGACGTCGGCAGCCACGAAGCGCTTCAGAAGCTCGCTGGAATCCAGTTCCATGGTGTAGTTCGGCTTCAAGCGCCGCTCGTGAAACAGCTGTTCGATTCCATCGCGGGTATGGCCCAACTTTGGTACTACCAGAGGATACTTTGCGATCTCGGCAACCGTCACCGACTTCAGCTTGCTCACCGGATGCTGTGGGGGGGCAATCAACACCAACTCATCCTGATGGATGAGCACCGCTGTCAGCCGGTTGTCTGTGATGGGAAGCGAAACGACACCGAAATCCACGGAGTTGTCAGTGACGGATTCCAGAATCTTGGCGTAGTCGGAGCGCTTAATGTTCACCGAGACATCTGGGTAGAGTTTCTTGAAACCGGAAAACACTTCGGGAAGAATGTGCAGACACGTCCCTTCATTGGCGCCCACAACAATCTCTCCGCGCGGCACACGCTCCGTCTCGGCCAGAGCCACCAGCATAGCCTTCCGCGCCTCCAGCGTTTCATCCACGTATTTTTGAAAGGCCTTGCCTGCCGCCGTCAGGGAAACTTTGCCCCCGGATCGATCGAACAGTTTTGCTCCGACCTCCTCCTCCAGCGCGCGAATCTGCGACGAGATGGCGGGCTGGGTCCGAAAACGCTTCTCCGCAGCACGCGAGAAGGACACGTGCTTGGCTACTTCAAGAAACGTCTCCAGCTGGTCAAAGTCCATAGGACCACGCAATAGCCTCGGCTGCGAAGGCCAGTCGAACTGCCGAACGGCTCAAGTGTAACAGGGCCCTCGCGAACAAGTGCTAGCGGGAGCCGCACCTTTCCGTGGGATGAGCGTCACCAGGCACAAGACCGACCGTTAGGGAATGAAAAGGCGAATGCTAATCGTGGGTCGCCTTGAACTGCTCGTCTATTTCCACCTGGTAGCCTGTGACTACTTTGTTGGTCTCGTTGGCCATTCCTACGACGGACATCAACTCTTTGAACATTTCGTTAGTCATGCCTTTTTTGCGGGCCGAGGCGGTGTGGGAGGCGATGCAGTAGTTGCACTGGTTGGTGACGCTGACGGCTACGTAGATCATTTCTTTGGTCAGCGGGTCGAGCGCGCCGGGGGCCATAATCTGCTTGATGTCTTCCCATGTGCGCTTCAGGGCGACGGGATCGTGGGCGATGGCTTTCCAGAAATTGTTAATCCAGTCGGTCTTGCGGGTGGCCATGATGTCGTCGTAGATGGCACGCACTGCGGGGCTGGCGTCTTTGTATTCAATCAGGCCTAGGGTGGACATGGGTTCTCCTAACCTAAAATTCTAAAGTCAAAAGAATATCGCAGAGGTCGCTGAGAAAATCCGCAGAGCGCGCTGAGAGACGCGGCAAGCAAGACAGACTGCAGCGGCTTACTTGCTGGGCAGCTCTCCGGCCAGCAACTTTTCCAACTGGGCTGCGGGGCAGCGGACGCCTACGTAGAACTGGCCGAAGAGGGCATAGACAGCGCTGACGTGGTCGAAGCGCATCTCGTAGATGAGTTTCTTGAAGACCAGGGGATCGTCGGCGAACAGGTCGACGCCCCACTCCCAATCGTCGAAGCCGATTGATCCCGTGATGATTTGTTTGACCTCGCCTGCGTATCGCCGGCCTACCAAGCCGTGGTCATTCATCTGGCGGGCGCGCTCTTCGATGGGGAGCGTGTACCAGTTCTTGTCTTCGCCGCGGCGGCGGTCCATGGGATAGAAGCACAGGTAGCGATTGGGTGGAATCTCGGGGTACAAGCGCGGGCGCATCGCTTCGCGGTGGCGTCCGAGCTTGCATTCGATTTCGGCTTTCCACTGGTCGGAGTGTGGCTCGATGTCTTGATCGGTCAGCTCCTTGTAGATTTTGAGAGTGGAGTCGTAGAGTCCGAGTTCGATGATGGACAGGTACGAAGTGGTGGGCTCGAGGTAGTCGCTCAGACGCAGGTTGGCGAGTTTCAGTTCGGCCTGGTTCAGGTCGGCGAAGGTCTCACGGAAGTGGACGAGCATCAGGTCGCCCTTGTGCCCGATCAGCGAGTAGAGAGCGGACTGGCCGGCGGAGTTCTGTTCCATAGCGGCTAGTACCGAAGACGCTTCCTGCGCGATTGCTTTGCGCTCAGCTTCCGCCAGGGCGCGCCAGGCGGTGCGGCGAAAGCGCATCATCTGATGGAGAACGCTGTAGCCTTCGGTGGTGAGCGGGACCGCGGGGGTCTCGGCTGCTGTTTTTGAGCTGGGTTGGTGAGTCGTCGTCATAGGTTTTATTGTCAATGATTTCTGTGGCGTGGCAAGTCTCCATTGTACGCGGAGGGTGCGCGGAACGCAGGTTGACTGATCACAAAGGTCGCGAAGGTACACGAAAGAAATTCCGGGGAGACGCGGCCGGTTGGGTGGCAAGCAGCGCCGTTGCGATATAACTACTTGCATGGCACGAGAGTTTCTACGAATTGGCGTCACTCTGCTTTTCGTTTTGCCAGCCATGGGGCAGGGGAAGCGGTTGTGGGTGCTACGCGCGGGCGGGGAGATGGTGGAGTACGATCCGGCAACGTTTGCGCAGAAACAGACCGTCAAGGTTCCGCCAGAGGCCGTACAGTTGCCGCAGAATGTTTCGGTGAATCAGCTGGGGCAGATACTGTTCGCTCCGACTGTATCGCTGCCGCTGGGAGAGAGTGACGCCGAGGCGGCTCACAAAGTGTGGTTCTGGAACGGGCGGACAGCGACGACGATCGAGCAAGGCGTGACACGCGCGAGCGTCAAGGAAGGATCGAATTTCGTAGTCACTGAGACGGCGCCGGTGCCGTATCTCTCCGCGGACGGAAAATATCTGCTGTGGTTCGCGAATCGGTCCCGGCGGCTGCAGCGGGAAGAAGTGGATCTTTCCACGATTACGACATGGCAATTCTGGCGCACGGACTTGACTGGCTCGATCCGCGAAGAGTTGACCTCATCCAAGTTTCCGGACTGTCACTGCACAACTGGAAGTTGCGAGGAGACTTGTCCCTACGGAGTGGTTTGGGTTCCGCAAGATGGTGTCGGGAAATGTTTTCTGCTGACCCAGTTTGTGGCCGGTCAGACTCAACCGGTGTATATGGCGAGCTCTCGTTATCAGGAGGAAGAAGGAAAATGGATCGCGAATCCCGTGAGTCCGCCGCTGCGGCGTGTGCTCGATGCCGCGTCAGATGGGAATGTGATTGTCGAGGCGATTCCCGACACGGGCTGCTGCGGATGGGTGAATCAAAGTAACGATCAGACACTGCTGCGGATGTACGGAAAGACGAGCACGGCGTTCGAT
The DNA here is from genome assembly GCA_003225555.1 of Acidobacteriota bacterium. Lineage (GTDB taxonomy): Bacteria > Acidobacteriota > Terriglobia > Terriglobales > Acidobacteriaceae > Sulfotelmatobacter. The sequence continues at coordinate 75,829 of QIAM01000086.1, forward strand.
GAGCAGGCTACTCTCAAGAATCCGGACTACGATGTGAGTTTCTACACGTCGAATGCACGGCTCTCTCCGGAAATCGGATACGTTGCCATGACCATTGTCGCGACCGCCCAGGCGAATAAGCCGATCCAATTGGCGCAGGAGGGGCAGGCGAATCCAGAAGAATCGCAGCACATCAGGAAAGCTTTGGCGGACTTGCCTGCAGTGGAGATAAGAAGCCCGGAGGATTCTCCTCGGCGTGTTGCGTATCTACCGCATGCGACGCTGGTTGGGTGGCTCAGCGAGAAGGAAGTTTTGCTCGTCGAGAGTCACCTGCTCGTCGGCTACAACGTGGCTACTGGCGCGCGCCGCAAGTCGAGTGTTCACGTGGAAGACGCGGCGCATGTCTTTCTGCGATAGGGTCAAAGAACCTACCTTGCCGACGATGCGGGAGTTATTGCGCAAACTAAGCGCCTAAAGGCAAAGGTTTCGCGGCTGGTCTACGCGTTCGGACGATGGCTCCGCCAATCACGATGGCGAGCGGGTCGGCGCATGACCATAGCATCCACGCAACATCCACAGGCTGATGCGTGGATATCCATACCAATGCAGCGACCATCATGGCGCAAAGGATCAGAGCCAGCGTCGTCGTGGCAACCATCTCCCTTCCCTTGGCCGCCAACCCGACCATACACCCAACGAACAGCAATGCAATGACGTGTCCGATCGCAACGCCGTCTGAAGCAAACAACACATAAGCGTTGAAATGATGGTCGAAAACCTTGTATCGCTGAAGAACTGCGAATATCGCCCGCTCCGGCAACCCGGAGAGTAGCCTCATCAGTAAGAACCCGCCGACGACCGCTGCCGTCGTCGACAACGGGGCTGCGCGAAATCCGGCGCGGATAAGATGTGCGATGGTTTTGAGCGTCTGTCGCCAGTACCACCTTCGGGCGACCGGTACTCCCGCTTTCGAAGCGAGGTGACAGAACTCCTCAAGCAGGTCTCCCAGGATCGATTCTGCTTCTTCGGCGGGAGTAAATAGGTTGACGAGCCAGCTGGCAATGCGCGGCGGCTGAACGAAATCTGCGTGGGAGGTCATGAGTAGCTCCGCATCAGGTCGAGGCCTTCGGTCATACTTTGGAGTGCGCGTTGTGCGCGGTTCACAGCGGCCACCCCCTTGGCTGTGACGCGAAAGAAGCGCTTCGAACGTCCGCCACGTTCTGGCGTGGGATCGCCGTGGTAGGACTTGACATATCCTTTTGCCTCCAGGCGGTCAAGTGTGGCGTAGACGGCGCCGATGGACACCTCGCGGTGCGCGCGGAATTCGATCTCCTGCCGCACGGTGACCCCGTAGGCGCGATCTTCCAGCCGCAGAAGCGCCAGGACAATCATGTGCTCGAATTCGCCGAGGTAATCGCGGCCAGACATTATCTATACAATATAGAATAAATCTATAGCAGCTACCAATCTATTTATTTCGAGCTGAGAGACTCTAGCGAGCAGTTGGCTGCCTTCCTTTGGCCGGCTTGGTAGATCATCCAGCCCAGGAAGTTTGCCCCGAGTACCACGGCGGCGATCTTCAGAGAATAGTGGAATGAGATTTCGACGCTGATGATGGGGAAGATCGAAAGTGCTACATACAGCAGCGTCATCAGGAATCCCGATAGAGCGGCGAGGCGCAGCCACAGGCCTGGGCGGAGTCCTCGATCTTTCGGGGACAGGAACGGTATCGCGAATAACGCCAGGTAAGCGATGCCATAGAAGGTGAAGGCCCACGTCAGCAGAAGTTCGTACGCTTCCTGCGAGCCCACGCCGATCAGCGCGGCCACGCTGCCAGCGAGCGTAACCGCTCCCAGGAAAATGATGGAATTGACCGGAGTCTTGCGTCCGGCGTGCAGACGGGTGAACCAGTCGGGCAGAAGGTGATCCCATCCGGCCACCATAGGGAGGCGCGCGCTGGCGCTGAAGTAGACGCTGAAAGATGTCGGATAGTTGACGAAGAGCAGGACGATGGCGAGAGGAACAATGAAGCCAGCGACGCCGAAGGCGCGCGAGCCCAGGCGCAGCGCCTGCGGGATGGGGCCGACAACGTCTACGGCTTCGGGGGAGACGAAGGCCAGGATTGAACTAGTGGCAAGAATGTAGATCAGGGCGATGAAGGGCGCAGTTATCAGGACCGAGCGGGTGAGATTGCGAGCAGGGTTGCGGCACTCGCCCGCGAAGATGGCGACGTATTCGAAGCCGCTGAGGGCTCCGAACATCATCTTGGTGAAGACGCTGAGGCTGAAGACGGTGAGCGGCGGCATCACCAGGCGGAGGGGATGATATTCGGCGAGCGTGCCCCGCCACAGGTTGAGCGGAGGAGCCGCGATGAGTACCGCAAGGACAATGAGCGTCGCGATGCTGCCGACATTACCCAGCCATTTGCCGACGCCCAGTCCAAGGGCGGCGAGCAGCGACATGGCGCCGATGAATCCAACAGAGACTACGAGAATGAGCCACTTGCTGGAAGCGATCCAGGCGGCTGTCGGACCGAGAGCATAGGCCACGAAGGTTGTAGTGACCAAACCGATTACGGCCACGTAGAGGATTACGAACAGCCAGAGGTTCCAGGCGACCAGAAAGCCGATCTGGTCGTTGAATGCAAGCCGCGCCCATTCGTATAAGCCTCCTTCGAGCGGCATGAGCCGATTGAGATGGGCGACCACCACGGCGAGTGGAATGAAAAACAGAACATAGGCGAGAAGCCAGAAAACGACGTGGGCCGAACCAGCCTTGGCTGCGGTGCCGAAAAAATCGAGCACGATCACGAGCAGGATCTGGGCGAGAACCAGATCGAATAAGCCGAGCTCTTTGCGCAGGACGGAGCTGTGCGCTTCGATTTTCGCTTCTGCAGTTGCGAGCGGAACGTTGCCGGGCCTGGTCAATGGGCAGGTCTCCGCCTATTTCTTCTCTGCCGGCACGCCCGCGATTAGAACACAGAATTGTGGAATCGCCGAGGGGAGCGGGGAATGGGCGCACCATACCTGGGGACGTGCTGCTTCCGTCCCCGCCCTCGGTCAACGACACTGTGGCGGTTCAATTCATGCGTTTTGTTAATACTGCAGTGAGGTATTCAAGCAAGTGAGGTGTTTCCAACTCGGAATTGACTAACGCTTCAATGTCGGCGAAGCTCAGCCCGGTCTTGGTCGAGGCCTCTTCCATCAGTTGCCATACGTGAGCAACCGGTGTCCGATTCCAATCGAAGATCATTTCGCACTCCTTTTGTATCCGATCATCAATGGGTGACAAAGAAAGGGGCAGTGGACGCGTCGCGGGACCTCCCCCCGGAAGAACCCGGAAGCATCGCGGATCTGCCCCTCTTCCTGCTCCGCAATACGAAGCAAGCCTGAAGTGCAGTCTGCGAAGTCTCTAGCGACGAATAGTGCGAAGAAGAATGGGTCGGAAATTGGGAGTAGGGTAGAGTTCGGAATCCCATTGCCTGTACGAGCGACTCAACGTTTCAGTCGGAGAGGGAAGCGGGACCGCGGCAGCGATGACGATAGATGACGGCCCTGATGTTGCCTGGGCGTGAACGACGACCGGGGCTGTTCCCCGGTGAAAGGCGGCGTCGGGCAGGTCGACGTCGTCGGGGAGTACCACGACGAGCAACATGAGAACAATCAGGCCGCCGAGCAGGAACCTGCTCGCAGGGCTGATGTTCCATTCCGTTATACGACAGCGCATCATCTCGTAGGTTTTGACAGAGTTTGAGGTATATGTCAATCCCACGTACGCCCCATATAGTGTGCAATTTTGTGCGACCCGTGCGAATTAGCGATTACCCTTGTCGTGACGATCTTGGTCGCGATCTCTGTCGCGGTCATGGTCGTGGTTGTCATGGTTGTGCCGCCACGTCCAATATTCTTTCTGCTCCTCAGGGGGAAGCTTGCGAAAATCACGATTGGCGTCGCGGTGGGCTTGATTTGACCAATGCCGGTAATAAACGATCTCGTCATCGTTCCAAACGTGATAGTCGGTGTAGTACGGATCGTAGACGCGGTAATAATGATGTTCGGCGCATCCGATTCCTGCGATGGCAGAAAGCAAAGGGATGGCCAACAAGAACGCACGTCGGTGTTTGGAATCAAGTCTCATGCTCGTGAGTCGCTCCTTAAGTTGGTTGCGGCTGCGAACGGGCGCTGTTGTACTCCATTATGCGTGCGGGGTGGGAAAATGATCGCGCCTGATCGAATTTGGGGGAACCATCTTTTGCTTCGGAACAGGTTTCACTTTCTTTCGAATACTTTTCAACCGAGTCGGATTGTAATAGACTGGCTGATCTGAACAGGAGATATCTTTTATCTTGCAAAACCCCGTGCAGGCGCTGCTGGATTTGCCTCAACAGGAAAAAGTCGAGCGTGGCCTGGAGCACACCCCACGCGAGATTTGGCAGCAGCCGGCAACCTGGAAGACGAGTTACCGCCGCTGTCAGGCTCTTCAAAACGAATTAAAAGAGAAACTGCACCGCGCCGGGATTGGCTTGGGAAACGTCCTGGCACCCATTGTGTACCTGGTCGGGGCCGGCACGTCGGACTATACGGGGCGCGCGTTGGCTTCGTTGATGCGGAAGAACTGGGGCTGCGAGGTGTGGCCGATTCCCAGCACGACCATGCTGACTGAGTTTGAGGATTTTCACCGCCTGGGGCGGGATTGTTTCTGGATCTCGATTTCGCGGTCGGGGGACAGTCCAGAAGGCGTTGCCCTGCTGGAGCGGGCTCTGGAGCGGCGTCCGCGAATGCAGCATCTGGTGATCACCTGCAATCAGCAAGGAGCGATGGCGCAACTTTGTGAGCACAATTCAGATCGCGCGCTAGCGGTGGTGCTTGATGAATCGGTGAACGACCGGGGGCTGGCAATGACGAGTTCGTTCACGAACATGCTGTTGGCGGGGCAATGCGTCGCGAGTCTGGATCGCCTGGAAGCGTTCGGTGAGGTCGTCGGGAAATTGTCCGAACTGGGCAGGCGATTTCTTGCGGTTGCGGCGGAAACCGCCGTGGCGATCACGCGTCTGGGATGCTCCCGGGCATGGTTCGTCGGGTCGGGCACGCTGCAAGCGGTGGCAAACGAATCCACGCTGAAAGTGATGGAGTTAACCTCGGGGCGCGTCGCAGCGATGTCTGAGTCCGCTCTGGGTCTGCGCCACGGGCCGATGTCCAGCGTGGATGCCAACACCGCGTTTGTGGCGTTCTTGTCGAGCGATGCCAGGCGGCGAGGATACGAGCTCGACTTGTTGCGGGAAATCGACCGCAAGCGGTTGGGGCGGGTACGAGTGGTGGTGACGGCCAATGGGACCGCAGATGTTGCTGCCTTGGCAGATTATTGTCTTTCGCTTGAGGGTGGGCCAGATTTTCCTGACGAACACCGTCCTGCTCTCGATGTGATGCTGGGACAGCTGCTCGGACTCTTTGCATCCATCGCTTGCGGATTGAAGCCCGACCAGCCGAGTCCGAATGGGGCGATCACTCGAGTGGTCTCGCCGATTAAGCTCTACGTGTGAAACGGTCCTGCAAGCAGTGGCACCCGTAGAAACAAAACACTCCCTGAGGTGGGTCACTATGCCACTGCTGATGCCCGGCGGCGCCAACTACATCGGAGTTCGAAACGTCGCTGGCACCGTGTCCTGGTATACCGAGAAGCTCGGCCTTCGTAAGGTGCCAATCGAACTCGACGATGGCGAGGACTGCGTTGCGCTGGGATTTGCGACGGATGAAGCCGCCTTTGTCCTTGGTCCGACGGGGAAGTCCTCGGGGGAACTCACTCCCTTGCTGTATTCCTCCAATGTGAACAAAGCGAGAGAGTGGCTGAAATCGCGTGGCGTAAATGTTGGAGACGTCCAAAGGGATCCTCGACAGTATTTCAAATGCGCGATCTGGAAGAGAACATCGTCGAGATCTCAGAAGAACCTTAAGAGACTCACGCAATACTCCTAAGACAGTGCTGCGGATTGGTTGGCGTCCATCTCGCGAGCATTGATCAGTTCCACGTTCAAGCACTACCATTCAACTATGCCGGTCGAAACCGAGATCACCCCCGCAACTTACATGCCCATTCGAGCACCTCGTGGGAACCAGATCACTTGCAAAGGCTGGCCGCAGGAAGCTGCCATGCGCATGCTGATGAACAATCTGGATGAAGAGGTTGCTGAGCGCCCCAAAGACCTTGTGGTGTACGGCGGCACCGGGCGTGCGGCGCGGAGTTGGGAGGCTTACCATGCGATCGTCGCGACACTGAGGAAGTTGGAGAATGATGAGACGTTGCTGGTGCAGTCGGGAAAGCCAGTTGGCGTGTTCAAGACGCACGATCACGCGCCGCGAGTGCTGATTGCGAATTCGAACCTTGTGGGGCATTGGTCGAACTGGGAGAAGTTCAACGAACTCGAGCGCGCGGGGCTGATGATGTACGGGCAGATGACCGCGGGTTCGTGGATTTATATCGGCTCGCAGGGAATTGTCGAGGGAACGTTCGAGACTTTCTCGGCGGCTGGCGCGAAACATTTCGGCGGTGATCTTGCGGGCAAGCTGATCGTGAGCGGCGGGATGGGCGGGATGGGTGGCGCCCAGCCTTTGGCTGCGACCATGACCGGAGCAGCGTTTCTGGGGATCGACGTCGATCCGGAGCGCATCAAGAAGCGGCTCAAGACAGGCTATTGCGACTTTATGGTCACGACGCTCGACGAGGCGTTGCGCATCCTGAAGAATGCGGTAAGGAAGAAAGAGAACGTTTCAGTTGGGCTGGTGGGGAACTGCGCGGACATCATTCCCGAGTTGGCCGAGCGGGGGGTAGTGCCGGATGTTTTGACCGATCAGACTTCGGCGCATGATCCCCTGAACGGATATGTGCCGAATGGCATGACATTCGAAAAAGCGCTGGAGTTGCGACAGCGGGATCAGCAGGCGTATCAGGAGAAGTCGCTCGATGCCATGGCACGCCACGTCGAAGGCATGCTGCGGCTGCAGAAGATGGGCTCGGTGACGTTTGACTACGGAAACAACATCCGCACATTTGCGTTCCAGCGGGGCGTCAAGAATGCCTACGATTTTCCGGGATTTGTGCCGGCGTACATTCGTCCACTGTTCTGCGAGGGGCGTGGGCCTTTCCGATGGGTGGCATTGTCAGGCGAGGCATCCGACATTCATGTGACCGATGATTTGGTTTTGGAGTTGTTCCCGGACAACCGCATCTTGCGGCGGTGGATCGAACTGGCACGCAAGCGAATCAAGCTTCAGGGACTGCCTGCCCGCATCTGCTGGCTGGGATACGGTGAGCGTGCGCAGTTTGGCCTGGCAATGAATGATCTGGTAAAGAAGGGAACGATTAAGGCTCCGATTGTGATTGGCCGCGATCATCTCGATTGCGGGTCAGTGGCGTCTCCTTTCCGCGAGACCGAGAACATGAAAGACGGTTCGGATGCGGTGGCCGACTGGCCATTATTGAATGCTTTGCTGAACACGGCCGCGGGAGCGTCATGGGTGTCGATTCACAATGGCGGTGGGGTTGGCATCGGATACTCGCTGCACGCGGGGCAGGTGACGGTGGCTGACGGTTCCGACGAGATGGCGAGGCGCATTGAGCGTGTGTTGACGACGGATCCGGGAATGGGCGTCATTCGGCATGTGGACGCGGGGTACGATGAGGCGAAGGCGTTTGCCAAGGAGACCGGTGTGAGAGTGCCGATGGGGGAGAGCTGACCGTTGAACAGACCAGGCTTCGCCCGACTGGACAATCGAGGCACTCTCCTACACGAGTATCGCTATACTCGGGCTTCATAGAATGAACGCGACTTCCATTCATTTCTTGCGAACTAGCGCCCGCAGGTAATCTCCCGGAAGGGCGATGGTAATACCCGCCACCTTCTTGCCGAGGTACGGTCCAAAGTGCCGCATATCCCCTGTCAGCAAGTGAGTAGATTGAGCTTCGATGGCGGCAAGCAGAATCGGCGCATCTTTACTGGGGCAGAAAGGACGTAATCCGCTGCAGTTCGTGATACCCACCGGGCGCCCGCCTAAACCTCGCTGAGGAAGTTCAGCGCCTGAGACTAAGTAAATTCTCGGAATCATTTCTCTGGTTCGAGGCGCCTCCAGTGGAAGTTCCGCGCGGAACTGGACTTCTCCGACTCTGGGCCCATGCAATAAAGGAGGATGTTCGGAATCGAGCACGACAGTGGTAGCATTCGTAATTGAACCCCCCAGAAGGAAGGCGGCAACGATGCATCGAGCGAGAGTTACGCTGGCGCTGGCCATCGCCCTTGCGCTGGCGAATGGGTTGGTAGTTCCGCTACGTGCGCAGGACGCGGGGTTCAAGCCGGAGGACCTGGTGCCTCGGCACCTCGCCGCGATAGGTCCTGCGGCCACGCGCTCCGGGACCAAGAGCCGGGTGGTGCAGGGCGCAGCGGTGTACCGGATTCTGGTAGGTGGCGGCGGCCGCGAAGAGGGGAAGGTAGGACTAGTCAGCGAGGGTCACAAGCTCCGCTTGGTGTTGAGATTTCCGGGCGACTACAGTCGAGAGAACGTGCTCTTCAATGGCGAGGTGGCCCAGGTCGCTTTTGGCAATTCCAATCAGAGCCGTTCTCCTATGGCATCGTTTCTTGCGACTCAGGATGTGATTCTTCGCGATGGTCTTCTCGGCGGAGTGCTAACGACGGCGTGGCCGATACAGGATCTGAAAGATCGCGGCGCGGAACTTGGTTACGAGGGACTGAAGAAGGTCGACGGCCGTTCGGTGTACGAAGCGCGCTACGAACCGCGCAAGCACAGCGATGTCGAGATACTCTTGTTCTTCGATGCAGAGACTCTCCGGCACGTGAAGAGCGTATACAGCCTGTCCATTGGAAATAATGTGGGCGCCACCATTCTCGAATCTGCCCATCTCAAACCGGAACGCAGCCAACTGGAGGAGCGATTCAGCGACTTCACCACCGTCGACGGCCTGACCCTGCCGACTCACTGGAATCTACAATTCACTCGAGAGTTGCCCGACGGAAGTACTATGATTTCAGAGTGGGATTCCAAGAGTGTCGAGATTCAGAACAATGTTGGACTGGACCCCAGGAATTTTGCCGCTAAGTGAGGCGCGTCTTGCAGGGCAGCGATCGGCGTACGCTGCTAAACTATTTGCTGCTTGAGCCCAACCAGAAAACCTCACCCTAAGGCTGAGACGGCACTGCTGTTGGCTTCTATCCGCCAGCTTCTCACACTGCAGACTTCTCCCGCGAATTCCAGACCTCGGCGCGGCCGCGAACTTAAGGAACTGGGCATCATCGAGGATGGGGCAGTACTGTGTCTCGGCGGAAAGATTGTCTCGGTCGGCAAAACGAAAGATGCGCTGCGCGATCCCTGGCTGACGAAGAATCGCCGGAAGGTCATTGAGATCGATTGCGCCGGGAAGGTGGTCCTGCCGGGCTTTGTGGATTCCCACACCCATCCTGTCTTCGTGAGCCCGCGACTCGTGGATTTCGAGAAACGGATCGAGGGCGCTTCCTACGAGGAGATTGCCGAGGCGGGCGGCGGGATCCGGTCAAGCCTTGACGGAGTGCGGAAAGCAGGGAAGGCCCTTCTGGCGGGAAGGATTCTAGCAGCGCTGCGCGATATGGCATCACACGGTACAACCACGGTTGAGGCCAAGTCGGGCTATGGGCTCACGATCGAATCGGAATTGAAGTCGCTGGAGGCGATTCGTGACGCTGCGTCCCGCTGGCCAGGGACAGTGGTGCCGACACTGTTAGGAGCCCATGTCGTCCCAAAAGAATTCCAGGGCCGCTCACAAGAATATGTCGAGATCGTCTGTAAAGATATGATTCCCCGAGCGGCGCGGCGAAAGCTCGTCCGCTTCGTGGACGTTTTTTGTGACAAAGGGGCATTTACCGCGGACGAAACCGAGCAGATCTTTGAGGCTGCCGCACACTACGGGCTGGATGTTCGGGCTCATGTGGGTCAGCTTTCCGAGACTGCCCTGTGGCCGTTCTTGCGCTTCAACCCAACATCGTTAGACCATATGGACCACGTCAATGATGACGACATTTCCCAGTTGGCGAAACGCGATACAGTCGCGACGCTGGTGCCGGGAGCGAATTATTTTCTTGGGCTGAAGGAATACTCTCCGGCGCGCAAGTTCATTGATGCCGGCGTCCCGGTGGCGTTGGCCACGGACTACAACCCGGGCACATCGCCGACGATGAGCATGCCGATGGCGATGTCGCTGGCGTGTACTCAGATGAAGATGGCGCCAGCGGAGGCAATTGCTGCAGCCACCATCAATGGGGCATGGGCCCTGCGCCTCACCGACCAGAAGGGAAGCGTCGAGCGCGGGAAAGATGCGGATCTGGCGGTGTTTTCGGTCGACGACTACCGCGCGATCCCTTACTGGTTCGGGATAAACCGATGTGAGCTGACGGTGCTCAATGGAACGGTCCAGGGCTTTTCGTGAACTTTCACGATGCGCGTTTCGTATTCAGCTGGGAAGTCGTCCGTCTAGACGTGTTGGGGCATTTCATAAAATAGATGAGGTCATAGCAACGAACGATCCGAGTCAATGTCTCGAGGACAATCTATGAAGCGAATTCTTGTACTATCAGCCTTCGTCATGGCGACATTTTCGATGGCAACAGCGCAACGGCTGCCTCAAGTCGCCACACCAGAGAACTACAAACTGGTCTTTACTCCCGATCTCGAAAAGGCCACCTTCGAAGGCGACGAGACGATTTCACTGAAGGTGCTCAAGCCCACGTCAGAGATCACGCTCAATGCGGTCGACATCGACTTCCACGACGTGACCATCACTAGCGGGGGCAGCTCGCAGAAGGCCAAAGTTACGCCCGAGAAGGAAAAAGAGATGGTGGCGCTGGCGGTGGAAAAGCCGCTGGCTGCGGGTCCGGCGACAGTTCACATTACGTACACCGGCATCCTGAATAGCGAGATGCGCGGCCTGTATCTCGGCAAAGATGATCAGGGCCGTAAATACTCTGCCTCTCAATTTGAGGCGACCGATGCACGGCGTGCGTATCCATCGCTTGACGAACCTGAGTACAAGGCAACTTTTGACATTACAGCAGTCGCCGACAAGGGCATGGTCGCGATCTCGAACTATGAAGTGGCGTCCGACACTCCCGGTCCAGGCGATAAACACACTGTGAGGTTTGCCACGACCGCAAAGATGTCTTCATATCTAGCGGCGCTGGTTGTGGGGAATTTCGAGTATGTCGAGGGTTCAGTCGACGGCATTCCGATTCGCGTTTACAGCACCCCGGGAAAGAAGGAGATGGGCCGGTTCGCGCTCGACGCAGCGGAGCACATCGTCAGCTATTACAACAAATATTTTGGCATCAAGTATCCGTACGGAAAGCTTGACTTGGTCGGATTGCCGGATTTCTCGGCGGGCGCGATGGAAAACATCGGCTGCGTCACCTTCCGCGAAGTCATTCTTCTCATCGATGACAAGCAGGGTTCCGTTGATCTGAAGAAAACGATCGCTTCCGTGACATCGCATGAGATCGCTCACATGTGGTTCGGCGATCTGGTCACCATGAAGTGGTGGGACGACATCTGGCTCAACGAAGGTTTCGCCACGTGGATGTCGAGTAAGCCGGTCCGGGCCTGGAAGCCGGAATGGAATTTCAACCTCGACGATGTGAGCCAGACCGGCGGCACTCTGAACCTGGATTCGCTTGCCAATACCCGGCCCATTCATCAGGCAGCCGATACGCCAGCGCAGATTCAGGAATTATTCGACGGCATAGCGTACGGCAAGGCGGCCGCAGTCCTGCGGATGTTGGAGGCGTATCTAGGTGAGGAGACGTTCCGGGCGGGCGTGAACGCATATCTGAAGGAGCATCAATACGCCAATTCAACAGCGGACGACTTCTGGGGAACCCAAGCCCGAGTATCCAAGAAGCCGGTCGACCAGATCATGCCGACCTTCGTCAAGCAGGCTGGTGTTCCCATCATTAACGTGAAGGCGCAGTGTTCCGGGAGCTCCACCAGTGTCACGCTGTCGCAGCGCCGCTTCTATTACGATCGCTCGAAGTTCGAAGCGGCCAACGATCAGCTGTGGCAGATTCCGTTGTGCCTGAAGGATTCGGCGGGCAAGAGCGCGGAGAAGTGCGAGTTGCTCACCAAGCGAGAGGCCAGGGTTACGCTGCCGGGATGTTCGAACTGGGTACTGGCCAATGCCGGGGCAACCGGATACTACCGCGCTGGCTACGAACCGGATGCTGTACGGGCGCTGGCGAATGAGGCTGAAAGCAAACTGTCTCCCGCAGAGCGCATCGCGATGCAGACCGATATCTGGGCCTCGGTGCGTGTGGGCCGTGAACCAGTGGGCGACTACCTCGCTTTCGCGCAAGGACTGCAGGCCGACCGCAATCGCGCTGTGCTCGAAGATGCACTCGGCCGGCTGAACTACATCGGCCAGTATTTGGTGAATGACAGCGATCGCGATAACTACAGAGCGTGGCTGCGCCAGTATCTGAATCCGATGATGAAGGATGTCGGATGGGAGCCGAAGCCCGGGGAGAGTGACGAGCAGAAAACGCTTCGTGCCCGGCTACTGAACTCGCTTGGCTACGATGCGCGCGATCCGGAGGCGTTGGCGCAAGCGCGCCAAATCGCCGACAAAGCGCTCGCAGATCCATCATCCGTGGATCATGAACTTGCCGGCGGCGCTTTCGGGCTGGCCGCTCTGAACGGTGATCAAGCATTCTACGATCGGGTCAAGAGTGCGTTGAAGAGTCCGAAATCACCCGAGGAATACTATGCGTATCTATTCACGTTGCCGCAATTCACCGATCCACAATTGCTGCAGCAAACGCTCGAGTTTGCGATCTCGCCTGACGTTCGTTCTCAGGACGCACTGGGGGTGATCACTAGTGTGTTGGGCAATCCGGCAGGCGAGAGGCTGGCGTGGGATTTCATCCAGTCCCATTGGGATGCTATACAGAAGTCAGGCGGACCCTTTGCCAGCGCCCAAGTCGTCGGCGCAACCAGCACCTTCTGCGACGCTCACATGCGCGACCAGGTGGTCGAGTTCTTCGCTGCTCATAAAGTCGAAGCAGCGGAACGCACCTACCGGCAATCGATTGAGCGTATCAACAACTGTGTCGATTTGAAGTCCCAGCAAGAGCCGCAATTGGCGTCGTGGCTCGGGCAGCACGGAGCGGCGGCGGGCGGGAACTAGTCACGGAAAACCACCACGACCAGGCAGGGCTCGGAAAATTTTTCTCGCGCCTTTCCTAGCGTCGGTTGAGTTGTGCACTGACTTCCCTCCGTCGGGATGACGTTGAGCGAATCCGATGCGGTTGTTATAATCAACAGCGTTCCGCACGCTCCCGGTATTGAAGCTGTTTCTTTCGGTTGGCAATCCCGTCACAATCAGCGTGAAGCGAACAGTCCTCGCGACCCGCAGGCAGCGGGTTTCGGAAGTGGCCAGGTAGCTCAGGTGGTAGAGCGCAGCCCTGAAAAGGCTGGCGTCGGGGGTTCAACTCCCTCCCTGGCCACCAAAATATCTCGCCTTCAATAGTTTACCCATCATTCTTAATCCGATACATCGGGGCGATATTCTAGTAAATCGATGATCTTCGATATTCGTAATCCTCTGTTTTTACTAAGGTTAGCGATCGGTAGAGCGCAGACCAGATGGGCTTGGCGTCTGCCATTTAACGAGAGTTCAGCCTACCCGGCATCCTTTTATTAGTTATTAAGGTTCCAAGACCAACTTCTGCTGATTGACGGGAGTTCCTCACCGCACCACAGATTTCTAAGACTCTCTAAAGGCCACCGCCGTTGCAAGGCGATCTCAATCCCGGCGTACTGACTACGACTCACTCGAAAAGTGCTATTTTGTTGGGTTTTCAGCCTGTCGGTGTGCCAACGTGTGCCAATGTTCGCCCGACTGAGGGCCTAGAATAGATCCATGCCGCTGATCCGAAATTGCCCCACTTGCGGTAGGTCCAATCGCATTCCCGCTAAGCACCTTTCCGATGTCGGCAAATGCGGCGCCTGTAAGGCAGAGCTACCTCCAATAGGCGGACCTATCGAAGTCAACAACGAAGAGCAATTTAATGAGATTATTCGCGAGAGCAAGGTTCCGGTTCTGACGGACTTTTGGGCTTCCTGGTGCGGGCCATGCCGTACGGCGGCGCCTCATGTGGCGCAAACTGCCCGAGAGCTTGCCGGGCGTGCAGTCGTCGTGAAGGTCGACACGGAACGGTTCCCGGGTCTGGCAGCACAATACAACGTCCGCAGCATTCCTAATTTCGCCGTCTTCTCTCGAGGTCAGCTTCAGTTCCAGCAGGCGGGTCTGGTAGACGCAGCCACCATGGAGAGTTGGCTTACACGCGCGGCGTAGCTCTACTGCGCTACTCCGACTTGTCCCATCCCTTTAAGCGCGGCCACCAGCGGCTAACGTTCCGACAATACGCTTCGTACTCAGCGCCAAATTTCCGGCGGAGCGTCGGTTCTTCATACAGGATTACGAACAGATGCACGCCAAGAGCAACAAGGCGCCTGAGTCTGGGGCAATGCCCATGAGTGGATTCGGCACACCCCGTTTCCAAGGGATACCCGAATGTCAGTCGTTAGCCGGTGGCTTGCGCACTTCGATCTGACCGCTTCGCACCCGAACCTCCAAGCACGGCTGTCGATGCACGGCTGGGCCGTTAGTCACATGGCCATCGTCAAGGGCAAATCGAGAGGCGTGATATGGACATTCAATACTGTCACCGACCAATTTACCTTCAGAAAGTGGCCCACTGAAATGCGAGCACGTTTCTGCCAACGCGAAGATTCTCTGTCCACGACGAACAAGTAGAATTGGCACACCCTCGTACATTGCACGGGTTGGCGTGTTCTCCGCCAATTGTGACTCCGTAAGGATGGCCACAAAGTGGTCTGGAAATGATTCATCAGCCGTGCGATCAACACCTACTCTCTGCTCATACACCATCTTTCCACCAAGATGAGCAGACAGTGACATCAGGCCATACCCGAGTGCAGCGGAGACCCGACCACCGGTGCGCGAGTTTCTCTTTCGCAAAAAGAAAGACGTCGCAAAAAGCGCAGTAACACCTACGTTCAGCATCCCGTGAATTAGTCCAAGCCGGCGAGCGGGAGGATCAACGTCGGACCAATCAGTGATTCCCGTAAAGGCTGCGCCGGCTGCACCCAAGAGTCCTACTGCAAGCGACGTATCGGCGGCTAGCGAAAACTCGCGTCTCTTGTGAATCAAATCCAATGCATCAAATATGATTGTGACTGTCCACGCCCCTATAGGCACATCCGTGAGAACAACATGCAGCGGCTCGCCTAACCAGGTGCCATTCAAGAAGTTCCTGATCTTTTGTGCGCTAGAGCTTCCGTTAGCATAGAGAGCCTTGTCCAGCAACTTCTGTAGTCTCTCCTCCACGGGTTTGCTTGCCGGTGTTTCCGCTTTATCCGAAGCAAAATCACCCATAATCCTCTGAGGTCCCGT
>QIAM01000017.1 GCA_003225555.1 Acidobacteriota bacterium
CGGAAGCTTCGTTTGCCCCGGCACTGGAAGACATCAATGTCTACACGTTGGATGCGAAGCTTTTGAGAATCGCCGATCCTGCGTTATTGCCGCCGCCTCGGCATTCATTTCAAAGTCTCGCCTTGTCGCACTTTCGCTTACACCTGGGTAACCTGCCGGTCATCTCGGGATTCGCAGGTGAGAGCATGACTCGCGGCCGCCTCCTGTTTCCCAGCACAAGTGTTATTCAAAGCCGGAACACCTATGACACGATGTTCAATATCGGGATCAGCCCGGTGGTCCATTTCGGATCGAACACCATCGCTCTGAACGGCGGGATTCAGTACACCATCCGGCGAGACACGCTTTCGCCATTCTTCATGAATCAAAATTTGTTCCGCCAGTTTTTATACTTTTCGACAACTTCGTTCTTTAATTGGGTTGCGGTGAATGGACAAGGCGTCCATGAGGCCGGACCGTATACGGATCAGCATCTAAGTTCGCGCGACGTTTCGGGCAAGGTGGAATTCACGGTGGGACGGCCCTGGGGCCGGACTGCTCTGCTCGCGGGATACTCGATTCGCGACCTGCTCTTTAACCCCCTGGTGAATGAGTATTTCAATACCGCGAGCTACGTGGGGCTGCAACACAAGTTCGGCAATCGATTCACCGCGGCTGTTTTGGCGGAGGATTTGCGGTCCTGGAGAGTGCAAGGTGTTCGCTACTCGACAGCGCAGGCGTTTCTGCCGGGAGGACGGTTCGAGTTCCGGGCTACTCCGCGCTGGAGCGTGCAGGGTTCGTTCTTGCTTTCGCAGGGAAAAGGGTATCACCAGTACGACAACGCGCAGAGTGAGTTTCTCATCTCTTATATGCGGCCAATGCGGGGAAATTTGAAGGATGGTACTGGGGATGTGCCTGTGGCTTATCCATTCCGGTTTTCGATCGGCGTGCAGCAGCAGACCTTTTACAACTTTGCGGGCTCATCCAAGACGACCCTTCTTCCCGTTGTCCATTTCACTCTGTTCTAAGGCGCGGTAAACCTTGTCCACAGCTAGCACCACGAAGATCAATACGGGAGACCCATCGGTTGCAGCGAGCGCCTCGTTGGCGCAGAAAGCCTCGGCGCAGAAGCTGAAATCCAAACTTCTCGGCGGCAGCCTCACGCTGCTTGCCGGTTCAGGACT
This sequence comes from Acidobacteriota bacterium, assembly GCA_003225555.1. Taxonomy (GTDB): domain Bacteria; phylum Acidobacteriota; class Terriglobia; order Terriglobales; family Acidobacteriaceae; genus Sulfotelmatobacter. Next base: position 1,164 of record QIAM01000017.1, read on the forward strand.
GGTGGGGGTCACGAACCTGATCTACAACGTCGCGACGGCGCGTCTGCTGGGGCCGACGGGGTTTGCGCATGCGACCGCCGTCTACACCATGCTGATGTTGATGTCGGCGATCACGCTCTCCTTCCAGGTCGTTTGTGCGAAGTACGTGGCCAGAAAGACGTCGCTGGAGGAAAGGGTAGCGGTATTCGCTAGCCTGCATCAGCGCGCCTGGATCGCGGGCATCGGCATCGGGCTGTTGCTCTTTCTGTCTCGCCACGCGCTCAGCGCGTATTTGAATCTGCCAGACCCCATCCTGATCTCGCTGCTGGCGTTGGGAACGGCTTTCTATATTCCGCTCGGAGTGCGGCGCGGCTACATCCAAGGAACCCATGCCTTCGGCCCTCTGGCGATCAACTTCATGCTGGAGGGTCTCGTCCGCCTGGTCGGCGTATTTGTGTTGGTCCCGGTCGGCATGGGAGTCAAGGGAGCGGTGTTGGCGAGTGTGCTGGCAGTAATCGTTTCTTACTTCGTCGCCATCCCGAGTCCCGCAATCGGTTCACACAGCCTTGCGGGAATCTCAATCTCGTTTCGCGAAGGGCTGCAGGCGGTGGTCTTCTTTTGCGGACAGACGGTCATCAACAATTTCGACATCGTCCTGGTAAAACATTTCTTTCCTCCGGATGAAGCCGGGCTCTACGCCGCGGTTGCGCTGGTGGGACGGCTGGTCAACATGTGTGCGTGGTCGGTCGTGAATACGATGTTTCCAGTCTCTGCCGGCGCCGGGTCTGACGAGAACGAAGGCAGTCATGTGCTGTTCACCTCCCTCTCGCTGGTCTTTCTGATTCTGACCGTTCTGATTGTCGGCTTGTGGATGGTTCCCAGCTTCCTTTGGAGAACATTGTTCGGCGCTCATTTCGAGCTCGGCACGTATGGAAGTCTGGCGGCACTCTTGATCTTGTATGCGGTCACGACCGGCATTTACTCGCTGAGTTCGGTAATCATCACCTATGAAATGTCGCGCAAGATCGCAAATACCAGCTGGCTGCAAATGGTTTTCAGCGGGGCTCTCGCGCTCGGCATTTATATGTTCCATCAAACGCTGCGGCAAGTGATTCTGGTGCAGTTGCTGCTGATGGTGGTGCTGCTCGCCGTCCTTACGATTCCCCTGATCCGGCAGCACATGAGTCCGGAAGTGCTGCGCACTTATCCGAGCTTGCGCCTGCGACGACCTCTAACTGAAGAAGACGTGATTGCCTACTTTCTGAAAAGCGAGTTCCACCATCCCGAGTTTACCGAGTATCGTGCGGAGTTCGAACATCTGGTAAACGAACCTGACGTGAAGAATTCCAGAGAAAATGCCTTGCGCAGAGCATTGTTATTCCTGCGCAGAGGAGCCATGTGGAGGGAGTTGCCGGCCGATACGAGATGGTTTGAAGTTCAACTGACGGCGGAAGACTTGAACCGCGTGCGATTTTTCCCACGCGCACAGTGGCGTCGCGTCGCGCAGGGCAGCTTCTTTCTTACCGACGTGGTCGAGCGTATTCGGTTGAAGCTGGAGGAGTCGGAGGAGGATGATCGCTTCTTCCGCAAGCTGCGCCTGCTGAGCGACTCAGTGCAGGAAACGCTGGTGAATCCCACCGTTTTGCTGATTGGAGTCGATGAAAAAGGACCGCTCACCATTCTGGACGGCAATCACCGCGTGGCTGCGGCGATGCTCACGGAGTCTCCGGAAGTTCTGGCCCGCTTCCGCTTTATTTGCGGGTTCTCACCCGAAATGACTCGTTGCTGCTGGTACGACACGAACATGAATACGCTCTGGAGATATTTGAAGAATATGATCCGGTATGTTTCGTACGATCCGGAGACGGATATTGGGAGGTTCCAGGAGAGCGACGTCAGCGATTTCTAGGAGACTTTCCGGCTAAAGCCTCGGCTCATTTTGCGGCACTTACGGCACGGCTGGAAGTGTGTGTGTGTGTGTGAACTCGTGCCGTCCCTCCGGGACTCGCTCCGTCTTTCCACTTCACCCAGGACTTACGTCCTGGGCTAACGAATTCCGCCCCTTTGGGGCTGTGAATTGCGTTGGCATTCCACTGGTTCGCGCGAGAGTTAGGCTCTCACGCACACACATAGAAGCCGCGCCCTTTCAAATCAGAACAGGCTGTAAGTTCTTCACAACAACTACTAACGGGCGAGTGATTCTTATTGCGGCTGTGAACTTTGCTGCGAAGCCGGGTTCTGCGCACTTGGTGAGGCCGGTTCCTCGACCACGCTGTTGTCGCGGCGACGAAGCAGGATTGGCTCATGCTGGCGGTGGCGCGCTTCGCGCTCCTGCGCGACCCTGGCATTCACCTTCGAAGAATTATCCTGCGCCACCTGGAAGAGCTTCTGACCTTCGAACGCGCGGCGGGTTGCCAGACCGACTTTGGCGTTCGCGCCAAGGGCTTGTTGAGCGCTGTCGTAGAAGAACTGTGCGGTCTCGCGGTCGCCTTCGATCTCCGACACGTATCCGATATTGTTCCGGGCAAATGCGTTGTTCGGGTTCAGAGCATAGGCTTTTCTGAAATCCTGATCAGCGGTTCGCAGGTCGTTGCGGTTAATGGCCGAGACTCCGCGAAGATTGAACTCCGCTACGCGCGCTTCGAGGGTGTTGTGGGATTCCATCCGGTTTCGCAGGGCCTTCGCGTTTTGCGCTGCCATTTCGGCCACGGGCTTTCCTCTCCAGGTTCGGTCGAGAGTGACCACCGCGACGACATCGGAACGAGAGGCAGAAGCTGCATCGTAGTATTTCAAGGCCTCTTGCGATTCGCCTTCCATCTCCTTCGCGACTCCAAGATTGTTCAGCGTAAAAATGTTCTGCGGATCGCTTTTCAGATCATTTTGTAGTAGCAGATCCGCCTCGGGAGCGCGTCCCTGGGACAGCAACCGCACCGCCTCGACGTTGTCGTGGTTGATTTGCAGGGGAAGATCGGAGACCGCGAGCACTTCTTTGATCGGACGGCCTTCGACGCGCTGCGAGCTGGCTCGCTCGATCACAGCATCACTCGCCTGTTGACCCGCCAGCTGATAGAAACGCTGTGCGCGGTCCACCTGCCCCTGCAATTCCGCAATATAGCCAAGATTGTTCAGCGTGAAAGGGTCATCGGGGTCGAGGAGGTATGCCTTGTAGAACAGGGTCTCGGCCTTCTCGTAGGCATGCTTCCGAATCGCCTCGACTCCTTCCCGGTTCAGACGCTGCACTGGGGTAAAGTGGCTGCCTTTGGGAAGATTGATTTTTAGATCGCCGGCGTAGACCCGCGTTCCCGACGCCACGACCGCCCCTATCACCGCTACCATCAACCATCGTCTCCACGACATTCGTATGCCCTCTCTAATCAGCACAACGCCCCAAGTTGCAGTTTTCGCAATGATGTGATGCCTTCCAAGGCGATTTGTTTGCTATCAATGAATAGGCTTTTGAAGATGACAACCAGCCCCTGGCGCAGGTTTTGCATCCAAATGCGGCGCCGGAAAATACTGAGGGAGTGCCATGATCCGTCTTCTGCTGAATCTGGTTACCTGTGGCGCCGTTCTGGGAGGACTCGCGTTTGGGCAAGTCACGCCGGCGGAATCGGTAGTGTCGGAACCGGCGGCCACACCGGCCGCGTCCCCCGACGAAACCGCCAAGTCTTCTGCGGGCGATGCTGACATCACGCTTGACGCCGCCAGCTTGCTGCCGGACTTGCCGCCCGTTCCCGCGGGAAAGGCGACGTTGGTTGGAGGCACGATCGAACGGCTGGACCGTGTGCAGGACAGGCTCACCGTGCACGTCTTCGGTGGGGAAAAGATGAAGATCCTGTTCGATACGCGCACCGGGATCTATCGCGATGGCATCCGGATCTCGGCCGCGGAATTGCGTCAGGGCGACCGCGTGTACGTCGATACGATGCTGGATGGCAGCGAGATCTTCGCTCGTAATATCCGGCTGAAGGGTTCAGGACCGGTGGGCGAAAGTCAGGGAGTGATTCTGTCTTACCGCGCGAACGACGGAGAGTTGCAGGTGCGGGATGCGATCTCGCCTCACCCGTTGAAGGTGCGAGTGACGTCCTCAACCCGCGTTACTCAGGGAAATCGCACTGTCTCCGCGTCCGCGTTGACTCCGGGAACTCTGGTCGCGGTGACGTTTGGGCCCCAGCAGAAAGGCGCCGACGTAGCCCGCGAAATTTCTATTCTTGCTGAGCGCGGAGCCAATTTTACCTTTGCCGGACAGGTCACGTTTCTGGACCTCCACAGTGGCCTGCTCGTGCTGAAGTCCGCGACCGACCAAAAGACGTACGAGATTCACTTGGATCCCTCCGAAGTCAAGGTCGACGACTCTCTGCGCCAGGGTGCAGATGTCACGGTGCAGACACGCTTTGATGGAAGCGCATACGTCGCGCGCAGTGTGACGATCAATTCGCGGAGTCAGTGAATCAAGAGGCTTCCAGCCGAGTATGCGGCCGCAAGGCTTACTGAGGCAGGCCGATGCGTCGCTGAATATCGATGAAGCGCATGTCGGAGCGGATGGGATCGAATCTGGGATCCATCTTGGTGTAGGCCAGCAAGGTGGATCGTTCCTGGAATGCTCTTTCCAGGGCTGCAAGCGCCTTCTCCTTCTCACCCAGACCAACGTAGATTAAGGCAAACTGATAACCAGAGATGCTTTCCTTTTTTGCCTGACCCTCGAGTTCTCCAAGGATCTTCCGCGCTTTCTCTTTCTGGCCTGAGACACCATACGTATGCGCCAAGGAAGCCATGGTGTTGGGATCGGGAGAAAGGGCGGCCGCTTTTTCCATCTGCGCGAGGGCCTCTGCCGGCATGCCTTTTTGCTCATAAATCAGTCCCAATCCCCAGTAAGCAGTGTCAAATGTTGGGTCTTCCTTCAAAACGTCGTTCAAAGGCTTTATCGCCGAATCGTATTGGCGAGCAAAGTAATAAATCACTCCCACATTCGCCTTGGCAACCTGAGAGAGCGGATCCACTTCTTGCGCCCGCCTGATTTCGCGGAGGGCCTCATCGATTCGTCCCACGCTCGAAAGAAAACGGCTATAACGGTGCAGCACCCCCGCGTCATTTGGATTGAGTTGCAGAGAGCGGTGGAATTCCTCTTCGGCGGCGGCCCAATCCCATTCGTAGTAAGTGTGGATATACGCCAGCGAAGCATGTGCCTCGGCGAGAGAGTCATCAAGCTCCAGTGCTCTGGCCACAGCAGCTTTGGCTTTCGGAAAAACGTCATCGGGTTTTGCATTGGTGTAGAACGGTAGCACGCTGTAGTAGTCTGCGAGCGCGGCATAGGCTGGAGCATAGAGTGGATCGCGGTCCAGCGCTTGCTCAAAATATTGCCGGGCTTTCTCGAGATTCTCAAGAGCGCCCTTTCGCCTGTAATAGCGGCCACGTAAATAGGCATCATGCGCATCCGGATTCACCGAGCGGGATTTCTGCAAGCGCGATTCTTCCTGGACCGTCAGCTTGACGCGGATCTCCCCCGCCACCGACCGCGCCACCTGGCTCTGAATCGCCATCACGTCGCGCAGATCACTGTCGTAGCTCTTGGCCCAGAGGTGCCGTTCGGGTACTGCCTGGATCAGCTGCGCCATGATCCTCACTTTTTCTCCAGAGCGCAGCACGGAGCCTTCAATAACGCTATCCACATGCAGCTCACGGGCAATTTCCGGCAGCGATTTTTTGCCACCCTTGTATTGCATCACCGAAGTGCGCGAGATCACGCGCAGAGCGCTGATCTCGGCGAGCTCTGTAATCATGGCTTCCGTCATGCCGTCCGCGAAGTAATCCTACGCTGGATCACCGGAGAGATTTGCCAAAGGAAGCACTGCCAGGGACTGAATGTGGCCTGCTCCCCCGAAGCGGTCTCGTAAGCCTCCCAGGTTGGCGGCGAAGACCAGCGCGAATACTGCTAGAAGCGCTAGTCCCGTAAGTGACAGGGTCTGCTTGGTAATCAATTGCCGGGGAAGAGGAACGCCTGGGGCTTTGGGGAAATCGGCACGCAATGCAACTGGCGCATCCGAAAGCGCCTTCAGCGCAAAACCTACTTCCTTCGCAGATTGAAACCGTTCGTTGGCATCTTTTTCCAGACAACGACGGATGATTCGGTCCAGTGGAGGGGTTATGTTCGGGCTTGTTCCTGTGAGGGAAGGGGGATCGTGCATCAGGATTGCAGTTAATGTATCCGCCGGCGTAGTGCCCTTAAAGGCGCGCTTAGCCGATAGCATTTCGTAAAAGATCGCGCCCAGAGCAAAAATGTCGGTCCGGTGATCAACCTGCTGTCCACGCACCTGCTCGGGCGACATGTAGCCTACAGTTCCCATGACGACTCCTGGCAATGTGCTGCTGCCCTGAGTCATGGCGTCGGGTGTCCCCAACTCTGAACGATGCAGTTTCGCAAGCCCAAAGTCGAGGATCTTGAGTAGACCATTGTTCGTGAGAAAGAGATTATCCGGCTTAAGATCGCGGTGGACGATTCCTTTTGCGTGAGCCGCAGCCAAACCGTTAACCAGCTGAAGCATGTAGTCCAGGGCCGAGCTAACAGGAACGGGCCCTTTCTCCAGACGGTCGCGCAGCGTTTCGCCCTCCAAAAACTCCGAGACCAGGTAAGGCGCCCCGTCATGGCTGCCGAGTTGATGGATGGCAAGAATGTTCGGGTGATTGAGAGCGGCCGCGGAGCACGCTTCCTGTTCAAAGCGGCGCAAGCGATCCGCGTCACGGGAAAAAATCGGTGGCAGAACTTTGATGGCGACTTCGCGCCCGAGAACCGTGTCGCGAGCCCGGTACACTTCTCCCATACCACCCGCTCCCACCATTTCTACAATTTCGTAGGCTCCCAATCTTGCGCCGGGACCGAGCGTCACGGACGGCAGTGCAGGATTCTCCAGGAAACTGTCGCTGGCGTGATCGTGAGCGGCGAGAAAAGATTGGACCTCGCGATGAAGGTCGGGGTCTGTGGCGCACATTCTGGCAACATAGGCCGCCCGTGCCTCGGGCGGGAGCTCGAGCGCAGCGTCAAGGATCTTACGAACCTGTGCCCAGCGTTCCGGCTTCACCTTCAGCAACCTCAACGTCGCATTTGATGATAGAGGTACGCCTTTGCTGTTGCCCACTGCCGCTTCAACGTAGCAGGGGAAACTCCGAGGACATCCGACGCTTCGTCGATCGACAGGCCACCGAAGAATCTCAGTTCCACCAGACGGCTTTGTTGTGCGTCCACCTCTTGCAAACTTTTCAGGGCATCGTCCAGCGCCAGCAGATCCAGTTGCTTCTCCGGCAACGCGAGGCGATCGTCCAGCTCCAGCTTCAATGCGCCTGCACCGCGCTTCACGGCACCGTGATTTCTGGCATAGTCCACCAGGATGTAACGCATTAACTGAGCAGCCAGGGCGATGAAGTGATTCCGATCTTCAAAATGTCTCGGACGCTGATTCACGAGGCGCAAGTAGGCTTCATGCACCAGCGCCGTGCTTTGGATGGTGTGATTTGCCCGCTCGCGCTGCAGACAACGGTGGGCGATCCGGCGGAGCTCATCGTACACGAACGGCAACAGTTCATTGAGGGCGTCCTTGTTCCCTTTTTCCCAATCAACGAGTAGTTCGCTGAAAGGTTTAGGAAAAGTCTCTAGCACTGGAGAACCCCATGCCCAAAGAGTTTCAGTCTGGCCCCGCTACCTTACATCGGAAACCCATCTAAATCAATGTATTAGGCCCTATGGCCAGCATCCTCTGCGAAAATCTCTTACGATTGATGAGCCGATCTAGCCCTGTTTTCCGCTTCCCTTCGTATAGGAGGCTACATCCATGAAAAACCGCACAACGATTGCTTTTGCGCTTGTCGTTTCCGCAATTGCCCTGGTAGCGCCACTTGGACACGCGGGGCAACCGCCCGCAAACGGTGAACTGATAGCGGAAAGTTCAATTTTGGCTGGTTTGGCGCCAAATGCTCTGTTTCCATTTGTTGACTCCACGCCACATCACATTGGAAGGGCACACATTGCCATTACGGACGCCACCGCAACTTGTGAAGCCGGAGCGGCTGCGCCGTCCAAGGTCCAGATTCTTGCGGGAGAGGCAGGAGTGGAGCTGGTGAACGTAATGACAGCTGCAACCAACACCGGCATCGGATCCACCGCCCAGTGTGTCTTCCACGTAACCATCAAGCCAGGGCAAGACGTTGTACCAGAGGAGGTGACAGACATCGTCGTGGTAAACGCAAATCCCAACTCTCCATTAACCGGTGTCAACACCATCACAGTTTCGGCCCTAGTCAAGTGAATGCGAAATTCTCAACTTTGGGCCAAGGATTGGCTCCCGGGGGTAGTGGGCTACTGTCTAAAGTAGCCTACTAACTCCCGGCAAATTTCCTGGACTTAGCGTATCGGCCATCACGATCAGGATCGTTGTCTATTATTTGTCTACTGCAACTTGGTCGCGTCGCAGACGCCGCCCCTGGCTTGCACCGGCGGGGTAGGGGGCGTGGCCCAGGGTACATTTTGAAAGTCGAAGAACTCAGTCATATCCATTTGCGCGGCGTCGCGCTGGGTCAGGGCTGACAGCTTGAAGCGGGCCTCAATGAATTTCAAAATTGCGGTGTAGTCCGCGACCGCATGTGAGACGTAGTTCTGCTTGGTGAAGGGCGAGACCACGAGCAAGGGTACACGGAAGCCGGTGTAGTTAAAGTTGCAATTGCTTCCGCCTGGCGTGGTGCAAATGTCTCCCGGATTCAAATCTACGGGCGCAATCCCGTCTGGATTGATTGCCGGCTGGGGAGCTACGTGGTCATACAGCCCGCCCGCTTCATCGTAAGTCAGGATGAAAACCGAATCCTTCCACGAGGGACTGTTCATGAACCCATCGATCAGGCTTTGGACGTAAGCAGCCCCTACCTGGATGTTATTGCCCGAGCTTGGATGTTCGTCCAGTCCGGAGTCGTATCCGCCCTCGATCATGGAAACCTGCGGCAAAGTTCCGGCCAGCGCGTCTTTCAGGAAATCCGTCCCCGGCACAACATTGGCGGGGGCCTGATTTGCGTAAGGGGCGAACTGAGAGAGGTAGGTCGAACCTGCAGCACATGGCGTGGCGGTGCACTCCGTTACATAAATCTTCCAAGTCACATTGGCCTTTTGCAGCGAGTCAAAGATGGTCGGAGCAGTCAACGGACTCATGTCGTTGGCGTTCGTCCCCGGTGGGTACACATAGCCTTGCGAGGTTGCAGCCAAAAGATACATGCGGTTGACCTGGGTCCGGTCCATCGCGGGGGAGAACCATCGATCCGAGGTGGCGAAGTTCGAGGCCATGAAATAGTAGTAATTCAGGTCACTGCCGTCGTAGTAGCCCATCGCGCGGGCGCCAGCAACGTCCGTGAAGCCGTTATTGATTGCGTACTTCGCGCCGTTGTAGACATACCCATCGAGAGTGGCGGTGGGGGAAGTGGGATCGGTCCGGTTCCAGTCAACGTGGCTTTCGTTCCACGACGGACTGAGGTTCTCAATGCACTCCGTTGCCAGGTGGTAGGTTGGCACCGTTGTGGTTCGAGGTGCGATACCGTTCGCCTGCCAGTAAGCGGGCAACTGACCAAAGTAGGTGTCGAAAGAACGATTCTCCTGGGCCATGAAGACGATGTGATTAATGGACTGGATTCCAAGGTTGGGAGTGTTAGAGATGGGCCCGTTCTTGAGACCCTGGCAGCCGCAGAGCGCGAGCAGCAAACCCGCTGTACAAAGAATGGAAGACTTCTGCACCCTTCCGGCAAAAACCATACCGATGCCCCCCATCGACGCATAGTCAAATTGGTGTGCTTAAGATGAGGCTTGGGAGCCGAATGTTGGCTTGAGGTTGTCCCTAGGTTGTCAATTTCGACTATCTAAGCTCTTCAATTTAGAGGACTTCGTCGACGCGTGCACCGGGCGGCCGAAGTGCCGTTTACACCTCACACGAAAAGCGCAAACCCCCAGCCGGGGATAGAGACATCACGCAAGTTTCCGCAACGCCCACCGCCCCCTCGTGGTCAATGGCACACAGGTTCGTAGCACAAAAGTTCCGGACCCTGCGTTATCTAGGCTAAACACCTTAAACGCAGCTAAAGTCATCGCGTTCCCAGACAGACCGGGCCAGTGAAAGGAAATCCCAGGCGGGCGTCGCCTTCCTCGAATTGGCCAAAGATCGAAGCAAGATCCTCGGTACCACTCCGCTCCTGAGGACCGATGCGTCGGACACAATTTGCTGCAGTTCTGCTACTGGCCTTGCCGGTGGTGTGTTGGGCGGGCAATTATGTCGTCCCAACCACCACGCTTACGGCTCAAACCGCCAATAACACGAGCGCGGCCAATAGTTTCTGGACCCAGCCGAATGGCAATCTTGGGGCTGGGAACGTTAGCAAGGCCAACGTTCACTCGCTGCTTTATCCCGGGGCTACCACCAAGGTCTACGCCCATTTGCTGCTTTGGTTTGGACAGTCGAATCACATGAACGTGGGATACAGCTCCACCGATCCCGTGCAGGCCACGCGGCAAGTCAACGACATGATCAGCCGGGGCATTGATGGAGTGATCATCGATTGGTACGGCCCTGACAGTTTGGTCGACCAAGCTACGAAACTGGTCATGGCAGAGGCCGAAAAGCATCCTGGCTTTACCTTCGCAATCATGATCGATCAGGGCGCCATCAAGTGGGACTCGTGTACCGGTTGCACGCCGCAAGAAGCCCTGATCAGCGACCTGCAATATATCGAGCAACAGTATTTCCCGTCCCCGGCGTACATGAAATGGCAGGGCGCGCCGGTGGTGACCAACTTCGACATCGACTCCGCGTATTCCGTCGATTGGACTGCGGCGAACGCCGCTCTCTCTACTCATCCTGCCTTTCTATTTCAGAACAACAGCGGCTTCACTCATGTGCTCAGCGACGGCAGTTATTCCTGGGTCATGCCCAGCACGACCGACTATGGAATGAGCTATCTGACCAGCTTCTACAACACAGGCATGCCGCTCTCTTCAAAAGAGACTCTCGGAGCAGCGTACACGGGCTTCAACGACACGTTGGCGGCGTGGGGGAGTGGGCGCATCATGAAGCAACGATGCGGACAGACCTGGCTGCAGACTTTCTCGAAGGCAAACGGTCTCTACAACTCGGGGAAGCAGCTGCCCTACCTGCAGCTCGTGACCTGGAATGACTATGAAGAAGGCAGCGAGATCGAATCGGGCATCGACAGCTGCTTTTCGCTCTCGGGCTCCGTTTCGGGGCAAACTTTGCAATGGAACATCAGCGGCGACGAGAGCACGGTGGATCACTACAGGGTCTACATCAGTACGGATGGGCAGAACCTGATGACGCTGACGGACACAGCGCCGGGACTTCGCTCGATCAATCTGTGCAGTTTCTCGATACCGGCAGGGAATTACAAGCTCTTCGTGCAGGCGGTCGGCAAACCATCCTTGGCAAATCGGATGCCAGGACCCGTGAGCTACACGCCGGGATGCAGCAGCCCGTCCGGCGGGGGATCGGGGACCTTGTCCTTCACGGCTACTCCCGCGGTGCTAAGCATTCCAGCTGGGAAATCAGGAACGATCACCATCTCGGCGAAGCCGCAGTCCGGATCTTACGACAGCAGTATCTCTCTCTCGTGCGCTTCTCTTCCCTCCAATCTAGGCTGCGCCTTCTCGCCCGAATCCATTACTCCCGGCTCCGGGACGGCTGCCTCCGCCCTCACGATTACTGCCGTTTCCGCTACTGGGAAGAATCTGCCCCAGAGCGGCGGCGGGCTCGTCTATGCCTCCTGGTTCTTGTCGTTCGGAGTGGCTGGCTTCGCGTTCCTCGGTAACCTGCAGCACAGGCGCAGGCTTCAGGTTGCGCTGTTCGTTTGTGCCTTGATCGGTGGGAGCATGCTCACCATCTCCTGTGGAGGCGGAGCCTCCGCCGCCCCAAGCACCGGTGGGCCGAAGACCTACACCATTGCCGTTCACGGGAACTCCGGCTCCAGTCAGGTCTCCGCTGACGTCGTGGTTACCGTTCAATAGTCGATCCCGGCTGGAGTGGTTCAGGGGCGGGCGCGGGACCGCGGAGCGGTGAATCCAGCCCAACGAGTTCCGCGTCATGATTCGCAGCAAGAATGATTTTCTCGGTACCCAGCTGGGCAGCCGGCGGAGTCTCGTGACGTAGCGCAATGCCTCGGTCCGCTGCTGCAGCTCAAAGTGGCGCAGATACTTTTGCACGATATTGGGCATGGTCATGCGCAGAGCGGCCGAAAAATTTCGCTCGGCCATCGCCTCCTGTTTTTCAGGATTTTCCAGAAATCGAATCAGGCAATCGGCTAAGTCTCTTGCATCGCCGGGGCGATAGAATTCAACGGCGAGCTCTTCGCCATCTGCCATTTCGCGAAAATCGGGTAGGTCGGCGCATACGATCGGCACTCCGTATCCGCACGCCAAATGGGCGACACCACTGCATCCCGTCGACGACGAATATGGCATTACGGCAACCGAAGAGCTCTGGAACAACTCCTCGAGTTCGTCTTCGTGGACGTAGCCAGTGAACTCGATTCGCGGATTTCCGGCACACTCCTTCCTCACCGATTCAACATAGCCCGCGGCCTGGGGATGATCGCCGCCGGCAATCACAAGCCGGGCCTCGGGAAGAACCCGCGAAAGGGTGTCAAAAGCCTTGATCATGAGTTCCAGCCGCTTGTACGTTCCCCACTTGCCAAAGGCAAGGATGCGGTGAGGATTACCGCGGCCGGAGAAATCCGGAAATTCCGGGCGGCGCGACAGAATACCGTGCGAACGCACGTGTACGTTGTCTCCACCATATTTCTCGTGCAGTATCCTCCGATAGCCCGGCATCAGGACGGACACCGAGTTTGCAAGCAACAACATCCGGGTTGCAAGTTTTCCTGCCAGCCGGTAGGTGGAAGTAAAGCGGACGCCCGCGTCGTTCAGATCTACAGTGTCCATCAAGTGGTGCAGCGTCACGTGGGTGTAGCGTCCACTGAGGCGCGAAAGGAGAGGAGTGGTTAAGCCCGAGAAGGCGATCAGAGGATTTCGGCCAAAGGTGCTGAACAGCAGATTGAACCACACCACATCGGGCTTAAGCCGGTGGATGGCACGCATGAGTCTTAAGACCGTGGCCGGATGGTTGAACGACCAGCAACGCTCCACGCAGTAACCTTCCAACTCCGGTTGGGGGTGCGAGAGTTCGTCGGCAAGAATGGTCATGCTAAGAAAGGGGGTGCGCTGCAATTCCTGCGCGATGTGGAGCCCATATTCGCTCAATCCTCCCTGGCTGGGGGGAAAAGTGGTTACCAGACAAATTTTCATTGCACTCCGGTCTCGGGGTCCGTTGAGGTTCGATGAGTTTGCGGGGGTAGATGTTGGCTTGTTATTCGCCGGAAGGGCAGGCGGAATGCCCGTTTGCAACTCATTTCATGGCTGGCACCGCAGTGAAGTTCGATTGGAGCTGAGAAATCTTTGCCAGGACGGCCTGTCTGATCCTAGCTTGGGACTCTTCGACCGACGATGGGGCGACGACGGTCAGATGTCCAGTAATTCGGGACAATGCCAAGTAAGCCTCGCGGTTCGCATGCAGGAACTCCAAAGGATACTCGGGTTTGCGGGCCCGGGCAGCGGCAGGCTCAGCGTCGATCAGAAACGCCAAATCAGGCGCTGGAACGATTTGAAGCAGCGCGCGGATGAAAGCGCGGGTGAACGTCCAGTGCAATGGAAGGTTCGCCAGTTCGTCGTAAATGTAGCGATCGAAAATCATCACGTCCGCGTCCGTTTTGTCGGCCCTTGTTGCAAGAAGGCGCAGGCTCACGCTGTCGGCCGCGTACATGAGAAAACGCATGAGCGTGATGGGCCACGATTTCACGTTCTTGTCACGCCGGTTTACCGGCTTATCCGGAGTGCCAATGCCCAGCTCTCCTCCGAAGGCCTTGTGACCAGCGTATTCCCGGTGGCGTGAAAAGACGACCGCATCATCCCAGAAGGTCAGCAGTTTCGTGCGGAGCCCTGCGCTTTGCAGAAATGATGTCAGCGCGGTGATCTGTGTGCTTTTGCCGGCGCCATCGATGCCGGAGAAACTGATCATCAGGGGCTTGACAGACATGGTGGTTGAAACGCTGCGAGCGACGATGGCGGTTTCAATGAGCTCCCGGCGGCTTACTGGAAGTCGCCCGAGTAAGCGCCACAACCGTTCCGACCGCAACTCCAGCTCCGACCAGAGCTCCTACTTTGAGCACGATCGTCCGAACCCGGCGCTGTTTCGCAGGCGCGATCGCGACCCCAGCGGGTTGAGAGGCGGCGATTCCGCTGGCATTCGGAGTTTCAGCAGCGGCCGTCCCAACTGGCTTTTGCGGTGTGTTCAGTGGCTGAGGCTCCGGCGCCTGGGGCAGTGAGTCGTTCGATGAAGACGGAGCCGCAGGCGGCGCGGCTTGCTGCTGCGTCGCGCTCTGCGGGTCTGCCGAAGACTGCTGCGGGTTCGAACTTGAAGGCTGCTGGTCTGGCGTCTGTTGGTCAACGGCAGACGGAGCCGTTTGTTGCGCACTTGCAGGCAACACAGCGGCTTGAAAACAGGACAACGCTAACGCGCCCGCCGCAATGTGGGCGAGCATCTTCGTCCATATCGTCATGGCGTCTCCAGTTCGTTTGGTAAAAAATCAGCTGGCGGTCTTGAGCTTACCCAGCGCACCGTACGCTGGACCATACCAGGGTTCGTCTTGCGACACCGCCAGGGAGGGGAACGCGTGGAAGCTCTGCACCGCCGACTCGTTTGAGTCAAACACTTCAAATAGACGATCCACTCGCATCAGTTCGAGGATGACTGCCAGTTCTGGCGAGACCGCCGCCAGTTTCAGGTCTCCGTTGCGTTTCATGGCCTGTTCCATGCAGGAGAGAAGCATTTCAATTCCGGCGCTATCCATGTACCGAACCTGGGAGCAGTCGAGCACGATGCGCGGACGGTCGCCCTCGAGCAGCGGTTGCAATTCCTCAAGGAACGATTTCACCTCGGCATGATTTAACTGCACCGGTACCTGCATGACGATCACGGGCCCACTGGTATGCATGTCACTCTCACCCCTAACTTGGAATTGGCATCAGTCGAAACTCTCGACGCCGATGCTCTGCTAAACCCCACTGCTAACAATTTCTCCCGCAAAAATCAAAAAAATCATCTTCAGTCAAGGACGAGTGGACTGCTGACGGGCGCTAGACTGGTTTCTCCCTTCGTTCTTTGAGCTGGTATTACATTCGGGCCCAGGACGCTGCAATCGGGAATTTCCAGCGCGACATCGCGATGGAGATCAAACAATCGGTTACCGCTTACGACGGAATGCGATACGTCAAGCCAAATACCCACATAACTTCTGGACAGGACCGAGCTGTCTTCAACCACGGTTCCGAAGTCGATGTGACAAAGACTCTCAATCGTGCTGCAACGAGTGATCACCGTGTCTTCGCAAGTCTTCGAGCTTCGACCTATATACGCCGGTGCCACGATGCGGGCCCGCTTGTGAATGTCCGCTTTCTCGTCCACCCATACTCCGGGCCTGACCTCAGTCCCAGCCGGGCGAACCGCGCAGCGGCCGTTGAAAGCGTCCACAGCAAGCTGGCGAACATCAGCCAGGCTGGCGAGAGGATTTACGTATTCACTGACCATATAAGATGCGGAACCATGGTCTTTCGCAGCGAAAACTGCCGAAACTAAGTCGCTGGGCTGAACTTTGGCACAATCGACAATCCACAGGTCTACGTGCGATTTATGGTTGACGACGCGCGTTATGGGCTGCCGTGAGCCGCGGTGGAACCAAAGCAGATCAATGAAATCGCACTCTGTATAGGCGCCGGCCGTCGAAACCAGGGCGTAGTCGATTCCATTTTCACAATAGCTTTTCAGGGTCTGCCCAATGGCAAGGGCAAGGTCGCCCGCGACTACTAGGTCCACCTTGGAGTACGACTGCCGAAATTCAGGAAGCAGGTGCAGTGTTCGGGAGTCCACCAGCAAGGAGACACACTCTGCGTCGGAGGCGAGAAACAGCTGAACCATTCGCTCCAAGACGGAGCAACCGAGAATCTCAACGAATGCAAGCGGAGCTAATCGGTCGTTAGCAGGGTTGAGCGGGACCGCGACCGGGCCGTCGCCAACGCCTGCTTGCAATTGTGTCCCAACCACCAAAATGGCCCCTAATACCACCGGAATCCTCTCTCCTGGTTCGTGATTTCTGGTTCTGTCTGGTTACAGCAGTCCTCCCACGTTAGGCAACTCGCGTGTGTTTCTGGCGCGAATTGCGAGTCAAGTCGTCCGAAGAGGATTCAACCGGTCTCCGACGAGTCGCTCTCCTTTTGGGAAACAGGAGGTCGCGCATCTTCAGCTTTGCCTTGTGAAGTTGCGATTTGGAGTTTCCGATGGAGCAATGCAACAGCTGCGCGATTTCGTGATGCTGGTATCCCTCGACTTCGTGCAGCGCGAAGATCTTGCGGCAGCCTTCCGGCAGTTCCTGAATCGCACGCCGCAGCGCAATGCGGTCGATCGCCCCGGAAAGCCGGGGATCGCTCTTGCCGAAGTCACGGCGCAGTGAAGGTGATTCCGCCGATACCGGCTCGTCAAAGGACAACAGCGGGGGAGCCTTTCGGCGCCGTAGCTTCATCAGCACGGTATTCACTGCCACGCGATAGAGCCAGGTCGAGAACGCCGCGTCGCCTCGGAAGGTGCTCACACTGCGGAAGACCTGGAGGAAGGCTTCCTGCGTGAGGTCCTCGGCTTCCGCCACGTCCTTCGTCATCAACAGGCAGACGGAATAAACCCGTTTCTTGTGCAACTGGAAGAGCGTGGCAAATGCCTGTTCGTCTCCCTGTTGAGCGCGCTGAACAAGACTGAGTTCGGATTCATCGCGGCTGTTTTCTTTCTCGCTGGGAATTACATTTGTCGCTGTCGCGGAAATTACGCAAGTCGCCACTGTAGTCTCCTTCACTGAATGTCATCGATCGTTTGTGTGTCGCTACAACTGCCAACGCAGTGCTCAGCCTTCGAAGCCGAGATTAGAGAAAGTGCCAGCGCTGGCGTATCGGGTTCCGCCTGTAATTGGGGGTATGCCTTGCTGTACCGCAAAGGACTGAGAGTAGGGGACTTTTGACTACAGGAATCCGGTCGGGTAGAACATGCGTTCAGAAAGCTGTCGTTGAGGCGCGGGTATTCGTAGAAACAAACGCATCGCTCAAAAAGGGGGCGATGCGTTCCCGAAAGCTAAATGTGGTGTATTAACGCAGCAATACAGGAAATCCCGGAGCAACTCTCCCGACAAGACCTAGAAAAAGGTTTTAGATCTCAGTAGAGGCGGAAGCCGACCTCAACGCTGATCTGGACATTCACCGGTTTGCCATCCTTCAGAGCCGGTTCGAAGCGCCATTGCTTCACGGCCTCAATCGCCTTTGTATCCAGCCCAAAACCTAACCCGCGCACAATCTTAATGTCACGGGGATGCCCTTCTGCGTCGACGATCAACCACAGAATGCAGGTTCCCTGGGTCTTAGCCCTGCGGGCTTCCTCGGTATATTCCGGGTCTGGGGTGGAAATCGCTTGGGGAGCGGAAATCCCACCGCCTACCCTAAATACTCCGCCACCAATTCCACCGCCGCTGCCAGGGCCGACGCCGGGTCCATGTCCGACGCCAACTCCGCCTCCCGAGCCTGAACCAATGCCGCCGCCAGAACCCGTTCCGTTCGAAGGCGGTGCTGCGGGCATCGGGGCCGCAGTCATGGTTCCAAGGTTGGGCATGTGATTCTCGGCAAGGTGGACTTGCGGAGGCACCACCACCGTCGGCTGGGCGGTCAGCTTAGGTTTTTCATTCCGCATCACGATCTGCGGAGGGGTGATCTGCTGCATCGCCGGCTTGGGCAGATTACCCTTGGGCGCAGGTATCGGATCATGATCTCCACCGCCGCCGCCGCCGCTCACTACTTTCTTCGCTACTTGCAGTGTGGGGATATCCGGCGATGGCGCGATGAGCATCACCGTTTCACGCGGCTTGACCTTTTCTACGACCTGATGTCCGAAGGTCGCGATACTGAGAAGAAGACCCAAAAGAATAATGTGCACAACCGCCGATCCAACCAATCCATTTGAGCGGTAGTTGTTGTACTGTCCCCAGATTTGTATAGGTGCGAACACTTCCGGTTCTCGAGTCATGCGAAGAGGTGGATGGACCGGTGCGGCATTCCCGTGCCGCGGATAGGGGCCGTCGAGCAGTGCCGAGTTTGACGAGTGGAATGACGTAGGGGCCTGGTAGCGAGAGCTTAACTGGTTCGACATTGCGACTCCTGTTCTCGCAGACATATCGGTCTTCCTTATAGATGCGTTGCATCCGCACGCGGTTTCCCACTTGCATGCAAGCAGAGGAAAACAGGAAGTACCTTCTAAGCAAAAGGAGCAAGGTTCGTACAGTAACTTCCCGATAGTGCGCTCGTGCGTCAACAAAAGTGATTCACGTCGAAGTGCGTTGCCATTTTCTGGTTAATCGGTGAGAGAGAGAAGGCCACGAAACAGCGTGCCTCGTGGCCTTTCAATCTTCGCATCCCATGTTGCCGTTAGTTGGATCCGGTCAGAGCCGACCAGCCAGGACCAGAACCAACAGAATCACAACCACAAGCCCCAGTCCTCCGCTCGGGTAGTAGCCCCAAGAGCGGCTGTATGGCCAAGTGGGGAGTGCCCCAAGCAACAGCAAAACCAGAACAATAAGGAGAATCGTTGACATGAAACCCTCCGATCACGTTCAGTTTTATCCGCAGATGAAACCCGCCTCTTCGTTCTCCTGTTAACGGCTTGCCGGTTGGTGGTTCGCCGGCGCTGTCTCTAGTTGCCCATGCTGCTTGGCCTCACCCGCATATTTTTTCACCGCCGCCAGGAAAGACTCGGTCATGCTCGGCGGCTCGACCTTCCCGCTGAGAATCTCCTCAAAGGGGACGAACTTCCCATAGAGAACCCGGGTCTCATCCTTGTCTTGAGTGATGGCAGATCCGTTGAGATCGATTCCGGCGAAAAGCCCGCGCGCACGGGAATAAGTCAGAACTTCAGCCTTCATCTTCCAGTCCGTGTCAGCCGCCGCGTCACGGCCTACCGGTCCAGCTGCTGCCGAAGCGTCGGCACCCAGCTTGAACTTGCTGGACAGCAGATGCTGCATTCCCTGGTCATTGGTGACGATCATCACCAAGTCCACAGCTTGACCGCCAAGCTGAAGTCCCCAGCTTCCGCCCGTGATGGTAATCGGCGCCGGAGCGCTCCATTTACCGTTTTCAGTTCGGCAAGTGGCTACACCCTTTCCGTGATTGCCGCCAAAGCCGATGGCGACTTTCACCATGGATGGGATCACTGCGACACACTTCGCTTCATTCATCACTTTGTCCGGGATCGCTTTGTCCGGGGTGGCCATGATTTCTTCAAGAACCTTGGCCGCATTGTCGATCCGCTTCTCAATTTCCGATTTGTCCGCGCTCCACGCCAGACTGGTCGTGAGCAGTAGCCCAGCGCCGAGCACTGCGAGACATCTCGGCAACAAACAGTTATTTCTCGTCATTTCGGACCTCTTTTGTGCTCGAGTGAGCAGTTGAATGTTTCCCGCGAAACTAAACCTAAGCCTTGTGATTCTGCTTGTTCCATCCGGTCCAGTCTGTAAAGGGAACTAAGAACGTGCCTGAGAATGGTGACAGAACGGGGTAACTCTCCCGGATAACTATCAATTCGCGGGCGCATTAAGGGGCGCGGTGGCGGGCGGATACAGTGTCGAATGTATTGTGGCTCGTAACTAAGCAGGTTACGTTAGAAGCCTACTCGACACGACGCCCCCATCAGCAGGTGCCGGTCCACTGGGAGGAATCGGCACCTGCTCCCTTCAAAACTGGCCTTTCGGATTACAGCAAGCCGGACCGCGGAATACAGGTCAGAGTGGATCGTGGGGACATGGCAGGGATTCTAGCCTGTTAGGGAACCGACCTGGTTCGGAGGTAACGTATGCTTTACTGGGCATTGGTTTTCTTGGTGGTAGCTCTGATCGCGGCAGTCCTGGGTTTCACGGGTATCGCGGTTGCGGCGGCGGGGATTGCCAAGCTGTTGTTCTTCGTCTTCCTGGTCCTGTTCGTGGTTAGTCTTGTCTCTCACCTGACGCGTCGCGGGAGCAGCCTTTAGGGAACTGCCGTAAGCATTTGGAAGTAGACTGATGAATCCAAGGCCGCGCCAGGCAGCCTTGGATTTTTTTGTGCCGACCCAAGCCAGAGTGGGTCCGACTGCTCACGCAGCCTTGCCAGTCCGGCCTGCCAGTTTCTCAGCAGAGACTGTGATATCGGCAGCGCCAGGGGCTTCCATGGTGGCCTTCGCCTTCTGGACCTGCTTCGCTGTGTCGCACTGCACCGCGACTAAAATCCCGCCCTTCTGCATACGGGCTTCGTAGAGCTTGGCCTCCTCTTCTGGAATCCCGAGCCCAATCAGCGCTCCCGCAAAACCTCCGATGGCGCCCCCGACTCCAGCCCCGATCAGGGTCGTAACCAGAGGACCGGCGGCAAGGAAAGGTCCGAGCCCTGGAATGATGAGCGCTCCCATTCCCGCGAGCCATCCCAGGGCACCACCTACAACCGCACCTGATCCTGCCCCTGCCTTTGCCCCTTGAGGAGCTTTCGTGCTGTGCTCGCCGGCGATTCTTTCCTCGCCGTTCGAACTCGCGTCCTGTGGCAGAAGGACCGAAATGTCCTCGCTTGAGAAGCCTGCGCTCCGGAGGGCATCCACTGCGGACTCTGCGCCATCGCGCGTCGAGTAGATGCCAAGCACTGGTCTTGTCTTCACCATCGCCAGACTCCTCAACGAAGCCCTACCGGTTGCGCACAGTCGAGGTAGCCTTTTGGTTCTTCACTTCCAGTTCGTTTATGACTTCCCTGACGTTTGGTACCCGGCTTACCAGTTTTTCAACCGACGCGCGCTGTGCTTCAGAGGCGACCGTCCCCGTCAGCTTCACTGTTCCGTTGTTCACGTCATAGCTTACGTCGTGGTTCAGCTTGTGCTGGACCAGCACCGCGTCGACATTCTTGTCGATAGCCTTGTCGAGATCAGACTCCACTTTCTTCGCGGTGCTCTCTTCTCCACGGGGCCGTACGCCAATCTCGTTGGCCACAACCTGCGTGCCTGCTGCCGAGCGGGCAATGGACTCTGCCTGTGTCTTATCGTGGTCGGAGGAAACCGTTCCTGAAAGCGTGACCACTCCCTTGTCGCGGTCTTGACTTACCTTCACGTCCTTCAGGCCAGCCTGATCGAGCGCCTGTCGGACGCTGTCAGAAACGTCAGGAGCCTTCGACTGCTGAGTGCAGGCCAGCAATATGGAGACGGCGAGGATCAGCCCAGCGATAGAAACGAGTCTTGATGATTTCATAGTTCTCCTTGTTGGCAATGCTTCGTCATGCAGACTCAATTTGCGCGCCAGCGGCGCCCCATTCCATCAGATAGAAGCCTTAGAACCGCAATCGGAGGAATTGAGGAGAGAACCGAGTTCCGGAGGATTTAGCCTGTATGCGCTGGCGGCCAAGGATGGCTTCCGAACGGTCAAACTGCAAAGGCCCGCAGGGGCCACCGTGTGCAGTCACTCCCCGCAGGGGACACGGCCGCCAGCCGCCTCTGCCGTTTTGCAATCTACCGCGCAGGTGGCCCGGCAGGAATACCGCAGAGTCCTTAGCAGGGACGCATCAGGCGCTTAAGAGACCGGCCTCCCCGGGAATTAGTCTTACTTTGCGAGTTGAGCGATAAACACTCCGTAGGGCTCGAGTGTGACGACATCGCCCTTTGCAGAAGATTTTGGCGTCGAAAGCAGATTCTTCACAGAAGAGAACCCGTGATGGCTCAACTCAAAGTTCACCTTCTGCGGCGACCCGGACATATTCAGCGCCACCAGCACCACCTGGTCTTTGTAGATCCGCAAGTAGGACAGAACATTCTGGTCGCTATCATTCAGGGGCGTGTAAGTTCCGTCAAGCAGAGCCTGATTCCTGTGGCGGAGGTTCAAAAGCTTTTTGTAGAAGGAGAGTACAGAGTTCGGATCCTTTGCCTCGTCAGCTACGTTGTATGTTTTGTAGGTCGGGGGCACGGGCAACCACGGAGAAGTCTTCGAGAAGCCGGCGTTCTGGCTTTCATCCCACTGCATGGGCGTGCGCTCGCCGTCGCGGCCCTTTTCTTTCGGCCATCCGGTCCGGCCAATCGGATCCTTCACATCTTCCTTCTGGGTCGGAGGTGTCGTCTTCATGCCAATTTCTTCGCCGTAGTACATGATCGGCGTGCCACGCAGTGTCAGATACAGCGCGGCCATTACTCTCGCGATCTGGTCGTTGTGTTGACCGTCTCCGTAGCGGTCATACGAGCGAACGATGTCGTGGTTGCTGACGACGTAAACCGGCCAGCCTCCCGCGCCATCGACGGCGGCAATGTGCTCGCGAAAGACAGGCGCGGAGAATTTCAGTTTGGTGAACATCAGATCCATGGGCATCTGCAGCTCATCGCTGTGGTCGCCATAGTATTGCTTCAATTCTGAGATATCCTTGGTCCAGGTCTCACCGATCAGCACCGCGCCGGTTTCGTCGGCGACGTGGCGCAGTCCGCGCAGGGCATCGTGGACCTCCGGCAGCTTGGTGTTGTAGATACGCTCCTGAAGCGGGTCACCGTAAGCGTTCTTCCCCGAGACTGTGGGATTGTCGCGGAGCTTCGGATCTTCAAAGAGCGTATCCACGGCATCGAGTCGAAATCCGGCGACGCCGCGCTTGTACCACCAGCGGGTCACATCGAACATGGCGTCCTTGACGGCCGGGTTGCGCCAGTTCAAATCCGGCTGCTCCGCATAGAAGAAGTGGTAGTAATACTGGCCGGTTTTGGGGTCAAGCTTCCAGGCGGACCCACCGAATTCCGAAACCCAATTGTTAGGAGGCTGTCCCTTGGCCTTACCGTCGCGCCAGACGTACCAGTCGCGATACTTCGCGGTTTTCGACGACTTCGAATCGATGAACCATTTGTGCTGATCGGAACTGTGATTCACTACGAAATCGAGGATGATGCGGATGTTTCTTTTTCTCGCCTCACTCGCCATAGTGTCGAAGTCGGCCAGCGTTCCATACATGGGATCGATGTTCTCGTAGTCGGAGACGTCGTATCCGAAGTCCACCTGCGGAGAAGGAAAGCAGGGCGTAATCCAGATGGCATCAACCCCCAGATCCTTCAGATAGTCGAGTTTCGAGGTAATGCCCTTCAGATCACCCAGACCGTCGTTGTTGCTATCTTCAAAGCTGCGCGGATAGATCTCGTAGAACACTGCGTGTTGCCACCATTGATGACCTTCGGCGTCCACTGCCTTGTTTGACGTCTGAGCATTAGCGAGCGACCAGAACAACAGCCCCGAGATTAGTACCAGAAGGGTGGTTCTGTTTCTCATGATGAATGACTCCATGGTAAAAGCTGGCTCTGGCAGACTGAATCGGATGATTTTCCAAGCTTTTCAGTGTAGTCCTTTTTGGCTCGCGGGACGCGAACCGCGAATAAAGACGACTCAGGGCTTCCTGAAGTGAATCACTACGTTCTGGTGCAGGTAAGCATCGCCCTGGTTTCCGGGAAACTGAATCTGCAGCCTGGCCTGCTTGGTGAGAATCGCGCCATCCATCGACCCGACCTGTTGCGGATTCCACACTGAAATCTCATACCTCACACCGGAGGCGCCAGAAACATTGAGGGTCAGCTGGTTTCGAGCCGAGTTCCACGATTCAGAGAGGACTCGTAAAGCCCGGCTCGCGCTGCCCAGAGGCGGAAGTTCATTGAAGATTGTCCGCCCGAAATCATTTTTTACTCGAATCACCAGAGTGTTCGGGCCCTCGTGGACTGGAAAGCGCACGAGTACATGTTGGTCGTTGTCGTTCGGCCGGATCTTGAAGGGAAATGGCTCCCCATTCAGCGTCGCGCCGACAATGGTCGTGCGCCAACTGAAGGATGGAGAAAATTCGACCCAGCAATCACCGGTTCCGGTTCGGGTGGTCTCCAGCGCAATGCTGCCGAGCGTCCTGTGATATTGAAAATCGGCGCTCGCCGCTCCCACGCGAACGTTATGAATCCCGAATGACTGCCAGTCCGCGGGAACGTGGGGCGCGAGCGTGATCTGGTGGGCTTGCGCGTCCGTCTGTAATCCGAAGAGCCCGCGCAGAATCGGGCTGACGACCATCGCTGCGGACCAAATTTGGTGGGGTGAACTTGTAGAGAATGACTGGTAGTAGTCGCCCGAAAGAACCTCCGTGAAGTGGCCGAGCGAGCCGTCCAGAGCCAGAAGTGCATTGGCGCGCAGGTTGGAATAGGCGGGCAGGTCGCGGTGATACCGGTACTCTCCCACGGAGGACCATCCTGTAAATAGCGGCCACACTGCACCGTAGTGATATCCCGAACCATCGTAGTTCTTGGATTGTGAGGAGATGATGCGCATGCCCCAGTCGGTCTGGTGGTCCGCTTCGGAGAGCTGCGTGATCATCTGGTCGGCATGGCTCGCGTCTGGAAGCCCGAACCACATGGGGACCGTGGCCAACACGCTGGCTTCCTCGGCTCGCTGGTTGTCCTGCTTCACGGCGAATGCGTAGATCTTCTTTTCCGGTGACCAGAACGCCTGATCGAGAGCCGGCTTTTGGCGGTCGAACTCCGCCGCAAGCTGTTTGCTGAGGTCGTCCTTACCCAGAAGCCCGGCGAGATTGGAAAGCGCGTGTAAGGCCTCCACCCCGAGGCCGGCCTGATAGTACTCATTCTTTACCGGCAGCAGCGGGCCACCTTCCACCCAACCGTGGCCGACGCCCGCGTTCTGTGCGAAGCCCTGTGCATCGTACGTAGAACGCAGGAACTGGTACGCCCTCCAGAGGTTGTCCCATTTCTCTTGGGCGAAAGCTGTGTCGCCACTCTGGACGACGTAGTCGTTCATGGCAATGATGAAGAGCGGCGTTGCATCGGCCGAAACGTACGGGTAAGGGTAGTCTTTGAACCATGGCACCAGGCTCGCGCTCTGCGAGATTTCATGGGGTACTTTGCCGTCTTTCCTCTGATATTTGCTGATGAAATCAAGCGCAGTGCGGGTGGTTGCGTAGTCGCCTTCCGCGTTCAGAGCAAATGAGGTCCACTCGGAGTCCCGTCCGAAGAACCACGCGAAACCGGGACGCTGGCTGGTGCCCGAAGTTCGGTATCCAGCCACCAAGCCGGTGCCAAGGTACGGATTGCTCACCAGACCTTGAATCGTGCTGATGCGTGCCCAGTCGTATGCCTGCTGCAGAGCATCGTCGGGCAGTTCGAGGCTTACCGTGCGTGCGAGGTACTCTCGGTAGAAGTCCGCGGCGGTGAGTTGCAGGTCTTTATAGGACGACAATAAATGCTGATAGGTCTTTTGCGCGTCGGCAGCGCCGGTGATGGAGGCCGATAGCAGGACCACCTTGGTCTCTTTGCCTCTCTGCGTTACGCCCAGCCGCAATGAGTTCTCATCTGCGGAAGAATAGTTCGTCTGGTAAGCGAGGTGAGCATCCTGCGCCGTGGGAGAGCCCACGAGTGCGGCGAATTTTCTGGTCTCTTCTCCAAAGACGACCGCCTGCAGTTTGGTGTCCCACTGAATGTACGTGCCCCCCAGCGCGGCCGGCCATTCCAGTTGGAAGTCGCCCACAAAGGCGGCCTCAATTTCGAGAGGCTGCTCCGTTTCCACGTCGAGCAGCACCACGGCGCCCGGCTCGTTTACGGGGACAAAGATTGTCTCCCGCACTCGAAATGAATCTCCTGCGTAAAGGATCGTGGCCGACTCGGGACGGACGGTCAGCGTACGGGAGAGGCTCTCCGCGGGCAGGGCACGGTCTCCTACATGGAACGTCAGGTGGAAGTCGCGGAAAATCTTCAGGGGATAGACCCAGGCTTCGAATCGCCCGGTCTCGTTGCCAAACAAACCTGCGCGGGTGCCGACGATCGGAAGAAATTCCCATGTGCGGACTGTCCGCGAAAGTTCCAACGGCTTCGGCGATTGCTGCGCGCTTAGAACAGGTGCTATGGTCAGCGCGATCAGGATCGTCTGCAAGACACGCGTGACTAAGGTTCGGCGCGGGTGTCGAGCAAAACCGAGATTCCTCGCTTCGCTCGGAATGACAACCCTTTGTAATGGATGGCAAACGGGAGCAATCGGAACCCCTGCCACGCCGGAACTTGCAAAGTCGCGGTTCACTGAATATAAGAAAGGCAGGGGCGAATTTTAGCACGACCCGAGCGGGCCAGGTAGCAACCTCTTGTTCCCTTCACGCCGCGTCTTTCTGAAATCTCTGAGCCGGTCGGCCCTCGTGCTTTCACTTGAGAGCCTGCTGAGCCTGGCTTGGCCGCGCTGGTCGCGAGCCGATACCCAAGCGAACCAGAAAAATGATCCCAAGAAAGAAGAGCCGAATCCTCCGGGCAACGATGTCGGCGTAACCTTCGTCAATGTTGCTCGCGAGTCGGGGCTGAACGCGAAAACCATCTTCGGCGGCGAGCACAAGAACAAGTATCTGCTGGAGACCACGGGCTGCGGCGTTGCTTTCTACGACTACGACAATGACGGATGGCTGGATATTTTTCTGGTCAACGGTTCGCGGCTTGAAGGCTTTCCTGCCGGCAGCGAGCCGACCTCGCATCTTTTCCGCAACAATCGTGACGGCACCTTTGCTGACGTGACGGCGAAGTCCGGACTGGCGCATTCCGGCTGGGGGCAAGGCGTGTGCGTCGGCGATTACGACAACGACGGATGGGACGATCTGTTCGTCACCTACTTCGGCAAGAACGTTCTTTACCACAACAACGGTGACGGCACTTTCACCGATGTGAGCCAGAAGGCAGGCGTAGCGGGCAAGGGCACGCGCTGGAACACGGGTTGCGCATTTGTCGACTATGACCGCGATGGACGCCTCGATCTGTTCGTGGCGAACTACATTGACCTCGACCTGGCGACGGCGCCGGTACCTGAGTCTGGTCCCTGCCTCTACAAAAGCGTGATGGTGGCATGCGGGCCGCCAGGATTGCAGGGCGGCAAGAACATCCTGTATCACAACAATGGCGATGGCACGTTCACTGATGTTTCTGAAGCCGCAGGCATCTTTCGCGCCAACGGAACCTACGGACTCGGCGTACTCACGGCGGATCTCGACAACGACGGCTGGCCTGACATTTATGTGGCCAACGACTCCACCGCCAGCGCGCTCTATCACAACAAGAAGAATGGAACATTCGAGGACATCGCGATCGAAGCCGGCTGCGCGCTTAGTCCGGATGGGAAGCCACAAGCGGGCATGGGAATATCGGCCGCCGACTATGATCTCGACGGCAACCTGGATCTGGTAAAGACAAATTTCGCGGGCGACACTCCTTCTCTCTATCACAACCAGGGCGGGGGCAGTTTCGAAGACACAACCTTCACCGCCGGGTTAGGCGCTCACACCCAATATTTAGGCTGGGGCTGCGGCTTCTTCGATTTCGATAACGATGGCTGGCCCGACATCCTGATCTGCAATGGGCATGTGTATCCCGAAGTTGAGCAACTGAAGACCGAGGCTGGATACCCACAACGTAAGTTGCTCTATCGAAACCTGCGCAACGGCCATTTTGCAGACATTTCTTTGCAAGTGGGGCCCGGGATCTCCGATCCAGTTGCAGCCAGAGGCTGTGCCTTCGGCGACTTCGACAACGATGGCGACATCGACGTGGTCGTCAACACGGTCAACGACTATCCCCAACTCCTGCGTTGCGATTCGAAGCTGGATAACAACTGGATCAAGGTGCGCACCATTGGCACGAAATCGAATCGTAGCGGGATCGGCGCGCGCCTGACATGTGTTACGCAGGTCCCGGGGGAGTCGAAGCGGCATCGTCAGATCGACGAAGTCCGCAGCGGCGGTGGCTATATTTCGCAGAATGATTTGCGCGTTCACTTTGGAGTGGGGAAAGCGGAGAAGGTTGATTTGCTTGAAATCCTCTGGCCCAGCGGACAGGTCGACACGCTTAAAGACATCAAGGTAAACCAGCTCGTCTTCGTGAAGGAAGGCGAGGGAATCACGCGCATTATGCAGTTCACGCGAGGCGCCAAATCGAGCAAGTAGTTCCAGCCGCCGTACTGGGTTATCTCCCCTCTAAAAAGCTGAATTATGTTTTTGACAAATCCACAAGCACTGCACCAATGGCGTTTGATGTAACATTTGCCGAGGAATTTGCGGATGCTATGCTACACGTTCTAGGTTGGTTCGTGATTGCCGTTGTCGTCGCCGTTACGGTCGTCAACGCCGCATTAATGCTTGCCTCGCCCCGGGCTTGGTTTCGATTACCGGAGTGGTTTCCGGGCAGGGGTTCAATGACCGAACATACGTACGGAAGCGGTTTGGGTGCCATTGAAACCCGGATTGCAGGTGGGATGATGGTAGCGGCTATCCTTTGGGTTTTATATGACTCGCTCTTGAGATCACGATAATCTCGGTCGACGCCTAGCGCTCGTCAGGTTCTTGTGTTCTCCGCTTTCCTGTCCTCTTCTGCGGCGGCTTGACCTTGAGCACGTCCGCTATCATAGTCGTTTCGCCCTTAGTGAATCGGAGTTCCAGAGCCCTCTTTGATGATGTGGATCTGATCCACACTCAGACCTGCAAAACGCTCCAGTAATCTACTCGGCCAACGAATTTCCGCCCAATCAATCTTGGTGGCGACACCGGAGCCAAAGTGCACCCGCATATCGCTGTTTGAACTGTAGCTGGAGCCGCTACGGACCTCATCGACCAGGGTTCTCGATGCCGTTTTCACCCGAATCCGGGCTCCGATGCCGTCTCGATTCGATTTCGTACCTACAGTGTGAATCGCGATCCAATGGTTTGGAGTTCGAATCTGGTTCACCAGCAGGCTGGGTGCGGCGTTCATGTTGCTGACGACGGCCGATATCCTGCCGTCATTCCAGAGATCGCCGACCGCCACGCCACGCGACGAAGCCGCCGCCGTGATGCCCGCGCCTGCGTTCGCGGAAATATCGCTGAAGGTCCCGTCTCCGTTGTTGTGATACAGAATGCGCGGCTCTTTGTAGCTGCTGCCCAGATGCTGGCTGTCCACCTCGGGATAGACGTGGCCATTTACCAAAATCAAATCAGGCCAGCCGTCGTTGTCGAAGTCGAAGAACATCGTGCCCCAGCCCAGATACTGCGTGTAGAGCCCCAGGCCCGCGGCAGCCGTAGCGTCGGTGAAGGTTCCGTCGCCGTTGTTGCGATACAAGGTGGAGGTGTCATCGGAAAAGTTGGTCTTGAAGATGTCGAGATGGCCGTCGCCGTTGTAGTCGGCGATGGTCGATCCCATGCCCGCCTGCTCACGGCCGTCCTCGTTGAACGCGGCTCCGGCGGTGACTGCGACGTCGGTAAAGGTCCCGTCGTGATTGTTGTGGTAGAGAATGCTGGGCGTGCTGTCGCAGGCGATATAGATGTCCGGCCATCCATCCTCGTCGAGGTCAAGAGTCGAGACGCTGAAGGCGTAGTGCCCGTCGGTCTGGTCGACGCGCGCCTTCTTCGTGACGTCTTCAAAGCTGCCGTCGCCGCGATTGTGATACAGAATATTCTTCGCGCCGGGGAGCCCACGCGGACCGCACATGACCGGAACTCCCTTCCAGATACATGTCGCCCGCTCGCCCGGTGCAGGGGCCGATGCGAGGTCAAAGTCCACGTAGTTGGACACGATCAGATCGAGACGGCCGTCGCGATCGTAGTCGACAAACGCGCAGCCCGTGCCCCACGCCTTTCCTGATCCCGCAACGCCAGCCTTATCGCCGACCTCGGTGAAGACTCCGGTCTGATTGTGATATAGCCGGTTCTTGCCGTAATAGGTGACGTAGAGGTCTTCCCATTCGTCGTTGTCGTAGTCGCCGACGCAAACGCCCTGTCCCCAGCCGCTTGCGTTGAGGCCCGCTTTAACCGTCACGTCTGTGAAGGTTCCGTCATGGTTGTTGCGATAAAGGTGGTTGGTCGGAGCCTGTCCTGAGGGAAACCCTTCGAGTTTGGTGCCGTTCACAATAAAAATATCAGGCCAGCCGTCGTTGTCATAGTCGAAGATCGCCACGCCCGTCCCCGTGGTTTCAATGATGTATTTCTTGGTATCGACGCCACCGAAGATGTTTTGCATGGTCAGGCCGGCTTTTTCGGCGATGTCGGTGAAGTTAGCGATCGGGGCCTGGGCCGGCGGCGCTGGTGCCTTGGATTGCTGGGCGCGCAGAACTAACGCGACGAAAAGCAGTGTCGCGACGAAGGCCGGGCTGCGAGAGAAACGATACGCGGAAGCTGAGGAGGAAACTCTCGAAGGCATGACCCAGGTTGCAATGGTAGGGGTGTTGTCGGCGATGGGTCAAGCCCTGAAGCTTCTGAGGCGAACAAGAGACAGCGCAGTCGAGCTTCGCTCGACCAGACAGCCGAGAGCGGCTGTCTCCACATGGTCTGTGCCGGTGACGGCAGCAATGTTGCGACCTTGAGACGGACACAACCTCAGTCATCTGCTCACTAGCGCTTCCGCGACGCCGACGTAGGTGTCGGCGCTTCCATAGTAGAACAAGTACTTGTCGCCCTTCTGCACCATGCCTTCGACGAACACCACGTTCGGAACCTGGCCGACTTTTTCCCACTCCTTTTCAGGAGCAAAGATCGGTTTCTCGCTGCGCGAGATCAGGCGGCGCAGATCATGGCGATCATACACGGCTACCCCGGTCCGGTATACCAACTTGTCATCGGCACCGCTATAGATCAGGACGATTCCATTGGGTGTGAGGATGGGTGCTGGTCCGGGCTCCGCCACGCGCGAGTCGAACTGGCCCGGCCGCACAGGCAGAACTGGCATCTCCGTCGCTTCTGTCCAGTGAAGAAGATCTGTCGACGATGCCAAACCCCCCTGGTCCTTGTTATCGGCGCTCGTGCCCAGGAAGTACATCCAGTATTTGCCGTCAATCTCTTCGGGAACGATGGCGCCGGACTTGGTCCACTTCACATTCCAGTTTCCCTTGTTGGCGGGGATGATCACTCCCTTGCGCTCCCAGTGAATCAGATCCTTTGAGGTCGCCAGACAGAGCTGCGCGTCCTTATTGTTGTACCCGGTATAGGTCAAATAATACGTATCGCCGAACTGAACGAGGCGAGGGTCTTCTACTCCTCCCTCTTTCTCATAGTCCGTGGACGGCGACAATACCGGTTCGTCGCGGCGCGTGAAGTGGACTCCGTCCGTGCTATCGGCATAGCCGAGTCGCGAGATCCCTCCCTTGTCCTGGGCCCGGTAGAGCATGACGATCTTGCCGTCACGCATGACCACGGCGGGGTTGAATGTCCCTGCCGACTCCCATCCGTCTCCGCGGGGAGCAATCACGGGAGTCTCGGACACCCGGCGCCAGGCTCCGAAGGGCAGACTCCCGCTACCCGGGAACTTCAGCGCCAGCAGGAAGACAACGGACTGGAGTAGGACTCTTTTGTGGATTGCAGCGATCATCTTGAAGCGATCATTGCGAAGCTCGCGATCTTTTTCGTATCCGGTCGTATCCGGCAAGCAGTCCGGAAAAGAGAAAACGGCAGGGCCGACCCCCTGCCGTTTCGTACGAATCCAGATCCTGCACTACTTCTTGTTGACTGCCTTCTTGAGTTCAGCCCCAGGGGTAAACTTCGCGACTCTGCGGGCAGCGATCTTGATAGTGGCGCCCGTCTGCGGGTTGCGCCCGTTCCGCGCCTTTCTCTGCGAAACTGAGAAAGTGCCGAAACCTATCAAAGCCACCCGATCTCCTTTGCGGAGGGAAGCGGTGATGCTGTCCACGGCGGTATCAATCGCAGTTGTAGCCGCTGCCTTGCTGATTTCGCAAGCGCCTGCGATCTTGTCAACGAGATCGGCCTTGTTCATGAGTCTCTCCTCGCAGGTCTCTTTGGGCCCAGCCCGCACCCGAGCCAGCAAGCTGTGGCGATGTTGGGAAACCTGACGGCTCGTATTCTCCTCCCTCTTTGGCGAATGTCAACTGTGAAAATCCGCACAGGAAGCCTGTTTTGCACTCACTAGGCCCGAATTGGAGCTTTGGAAGCAGGTTTTGCCGGGCCGCCGATCATGTTTGGCGCTCCTTGGCACAAACCGGCTCGATGAAGCGTTTTCCTACGCTCTCCACAACGACGGAGGCTGGTTCACAGGATGTACACAGGCAGACTGGTTTTCAGACTTGCATGGAGTTGACCCTCCGGTGCAAAGTCAAACAGGGAAACATTCCTTTGGATTTGGAGAAAACGATTCGGGTGATTAAGGCTCCTGCAGAAATTTGCCCGGTATGCGCCGGCACAGGCTGGAAAACGGTTCCGGACGACCCGAATACGCCCGGTCACAAGAAAGACCGCAGGGTGACGCGCTGCGACTGCCAGCTGCGCGCCCGAGGACAATCGTTGCTGGTAGCGGCTCACATCCCGCGACGGTATGAGCATTGCGAACTCGCCAGCTACACACCAGATTTTCCCGGAGCCCATCCGTCGCTGGGCCTTGGCCATCTTACTGCTTCCAAGTTTGTCGAGGAATACGACCCAAGCGACGGCACCGGGCTTCTGATCATCGGCAAGATCGGCACGGGCAAGACTCATCTCGCCGTTGGCATCATCAAGGAGCTGATCCTGAGTAAGGGAATCTCATGCCTGTTTTACGACTATCGTGAGCTGCTCAAAGAGATTCAGAACTCGTACAACGCTGCGGTTCAAACCACGGAGCTGGATGTGCTCCGTCCCGTCTTTGAAACCGACGTGCTCGTGCTCGACGAGTTAGGCGCCGTCAAGCCCACCGAATGGGTGTGGGACACCGTCAGCCTCATTCTCAACTCGCGCTACAACGACAATCGCACCACCATTATTACGACAAACTTCGAGGATCAGCCTGCAGCCGGCGTTGCGATCTCGCTTTCTGCCGCACGGGCCGCCACTCGCGGCGAAACCCTGGGCGATCGCATCGGCGAGCGTATGCGCTCCCGCTTGCACGAGATGTGTCGCATCGTAACCCTTGACGGCACCGACTTCCGGCAAAAACTCCGCAGCGCCAGCTACCGCTGAGAAAGGTTCGCTCAGTTGTCGCGCAACTCCATCAGTGGGAGCCTGATGAGCAGCACGGTGAAAAGTCTAGCCGTATATGGCGCGCTATGCTTCGGCGTCGGAATTGCCGCTCTTGGCTCACATTCGACTCTGGCTTTGGTCCGTGCGGTCCAGGTACTACATTCGGCACATTTCTGATGTGGCTCGGATTTGCAAGTATTCTCGGTGGGGCATGCATGATGATTGGCGCGATTCTTGAAGCCGCGTTCGGTCGCAGTAAGAAGGGTTAGGGTCAATCCGCATCCGTTATAGGGCTACATCCTGATCTGCCCCGCCGACGCGTTTCACACTACAATCACCTCGTGCTGACTGAGCGCCTGGAATTCGTTCCCGAACGCGATTCCGCGACCTTTGCCGGCGTTCCGGCCGCGTCCGCCGTCTTTCTGCTTCGTGGCAAGGACGCTCAATCCGAACCTTACGTCAGCAAGACTGCCAACCTGCGTCGGCGCCTCCAGCGCCTGCTTGGTCCGGTCGAGGAGCGCACCCGGAAGCTGAACCTGCGCGATCGCGTTCGCACGATTGAGTACACACTGACTGGCTCTGAGTTCGAATCTGGTTTCGTTCTCTACCAAGTCCTGCGCGAAGCCTTTCCCAAGACCTATCAGAATCGCCTGCGCTTTCGCTTCGCTCCCTTGGTAAAGCTGCATCTTGAGAACGAATATCCGCGCGCCTCGATCACGACCCGGCTCGGCCGGTTGAACAGGCGCTCGTTTTACTATGGGCCCTTTCCTTCACGCCCCCTGGCGGAGAAATTCATGAACGACTCCCTCGACTTCTTCAAGATGCGCCGCTGCGTCGACGATCTGCATCCTGATCCGAGGTTTCCCGGCTGCATCTACTCCGAAATGAAAATGTGCCTGGCTCCGTGCTTCAAAGGCTGCACCGATCAGGCCTACTCCGTCGAGGTTGGACGCGTGCAAGCCTACTTTGACTCCGGCGGTGGGTCCCTGGTCCGCGAGCTCTCGGTCGAGCGCGAGGCCGCGTCCTCGAACCTGGCCTTCGAAGATGCCGCTGCGATCCACGCGCGGATGGAGAAGCTCAAGCCGCTAATCAGCCAACTCCCGGAAGTCGTTCATCGTCTCGACAGGCTCTCGGCGCTCGTCATTCAGCCCAGCCATCTCGGGGAATCGGTGGCCTTCTTCCGTGTCGAGAGGGGCTTCATTTCACGTCCGGCTCAGTTTTGCATTCAGCCCGCGGAACATGCGAAATCGCAATCAATGGAGTCGCGCGTGCAATCAACCTTGGACTCGTTCCCGCTGCTGCAGCCAAAGTCGGCGATGGAAACGATGGAACACCTCGCCATCCTGAAGCGCTGGTACTATCGCGGCAGCCGGCTGGGCGAGATTTTCTTCGCCGACGACAAGGGGATTCTGCCTATGCGCCGCGTCGTGCGCGGCATTTCGCGAGTGTATCGTGGCGAGAAGGCAGAGGAACATTCCACCACGCAGTCACAACCCCCAGGAGAGAATTCTCCAGGATCATAGGGCTGCCGTCTCGGCGGCTGTCCGGCGAGCGTCCTCGCTCTCCGCTTCGAGGGCGGGACGCCCTCGGGACAGCCGGCAAAGCCTGCCCTGAGCGAAATCGAAGGGATGCCGGCGCTACTATTGATGCTGTTTGTGACTGAAAATTGCGGCGTCGGTGAACCCTTCGGCATCGGATACGCTTCGGAGGAAAAATACTTGTGACGGATGCACGCGACAAGTCTCTACGCGAACACCTCGTCTACCTTCTTGCGGGCGGAGGTGCTCACGCGAAGTTCGGCGACGTTCTGAAGGACCTGCCGCCAGATTTGCGCGGGAAGAAGCCCGCCAAATTCCCGCATTCCCTATGGATGCTGCTCGAACACATGCGGCTCGCTCAATGGGACATCCTCGAGTTCAGCCGCAATTCCAAATATGTTCCTCCTGATTGGCCTGAGGGCTACTGGCCGACAACGCAGACTCCCTCCGGCACCACGGCGTGGACGAAAAGCATCCGAGATTTCCAACGAGATTTGAAAGCAATGCAGGATCTGGTAGCGGACCCTGCGACCGACTTGTATGCTCCAATCCCTTGGGGCGATGGCCAGACGATCTTGCGCGAAGCCCTGCTCATCGCCGATCACAACGCGTACCACTTGGGACAGTTCGTCGATGTGCGACGCCTGCTGGGGGCATGGAAAGAATAAAACCGTCAACTAGCGATTGGCAATCGAAACTTGGAACCTTCAGTCCCTGGGTGTGTTTGGCGATTTTGAGCTTCCGGGCGCTTGCGAAAAACCACGCGCACTCCTTCACGCCAACGCTCGTCAATCCCCACGAACACCCAGTTGATCTCGGGCGAAATGTAACGCAGCAGTACTTCTGTAGCGGGATGCACATGCAATGCCGGCGCCACTAGAAACAGCAGCGGCTTCTCGGTCGACAATTGCTGACCACCAAAATATCCAAAGCGGGGAAACTCGCCGCGCGCATGGTGCCACTCGACCCGTGACCAGTAGTCGAGCCCTTGCATCGGCAGGTGAATATCCTCATCTGCCTTGAGCTCTACCACGGCCAGGCGGCCGTCGCGGGTCGTAGTGAGTACGTCGATCATCGCGCGGTCCAAAGCCGAAAATGCCGGCACCTGCGAGTACAGCCGGGACGAAACCAGACGCTCGTCGAGCACGCTCACGTCACCTACTGCGAGTGACTCCAGCCAGCGCTCGGGATGCATGCGCCACAGCGGATGCTGCCGCGGTCCGTACGGGTGGCGAGCGTCGCGCAGGGCTGCGAGCAATCCCTGAAATGTGGATTCACTCCGCGAGTCCAGCACGCGCTCCTCGGCGCCAACGCCGAATACGATTTCCTGGATGCTGCGAAAGGATCCCGGCTCCGCACTGAGACGGGTGCGGGCGAACTCCAATCCGCGCCAGCGGAACGCGATCTCTGCCGCGGACAATATGGCAACTTCGCAGTTCGGCAGAATTGTGGCGACCGTGGCGATCGACTGGCCTTTCCTCAGTAACCCCCTCACGTAGATCGGCCCAAATGACTTCTCGAGATCGACTCCTGTAGTCAATCGGGAAATTGTGAGATTGGGGAAATGTCGCTCCAAGGCTCGTCTGAGTTTGTGCTCATAGGCCGCCCGGCACACTTTCCTGGCCGATGGAGAGCGCCGATCCCGTTCCCGGCAGATTTCGAGCTTCGTGGGACGCGACTGGCCCAGCCGTTGTACCGCCAGTCGCAGCGTCCCATTTTTCACCTCCGCGTCGAGCACGCCCCGCACGGTATTTCGCTTCAGCAGACCACAAGTGCAGAAGGCACTTGTTGTATTCCCCGGAAATCGAATACTTCGCTCTGCCCAGATCGAAAGCAACAGCGCCATCTTCGAGGACAACGGCCCCGGCAGCTTCGCTCAGAAAGTCCTGGACAGTGCGCGTAAGCGCGTCAGGCGTCATGCCAGCATTGTCTGCTATGGGAAAATTCCTGTCTGTGACGGATGAACGTTACCCATCTTTCGACACTGAATCGTTCCCAGCCCGACGCTTATGGGATAATTGGAACCAGGCCGCTTCCGAGTCCTACTTGAACGCGCGGGCATCTAAATCACGTGGATAAACAACGGTTTTTCTTCGAGCATTACGGCCTGGCCGAGCGTGACCTTGAACGCTACCTGGCGGCCGCGCTTTCCGCCGGCGGCGACTACGCCGACCTGTATTTTGAGTATCTCTCCTCCACCGCGCTCATGGTGGACGAGTCCATGGTCAAGTCGGCCTCGCAGGGCATTTCCGCCGGCTGCGGAGTGCGCGTCGTCTCCGGCGAACGCACCGGATATGCCTACACGGACGATCTTTCTGCCGACCGCATCCTGCACGCTGCTCGCACCGCTGCTCTGATTGCCAGCGCTCCGGCGAAAACTTCGGTTGCCGGCTTTCAAAAAACGGCGGCTCGCAGCCTGTATCCCGTGACGTTGCCTTCGGTCGACGCCGAGATTACGGCCAAGGTGGAACTGGTCATGCGCGCGGACAAAGCCGCTCGGGCCTACGATCCACGCATTAAGGAAGTTCGCGCCAGCTACTCCGACGAACTGCGGAACATTCTTGTGGTCGGTTCCGACGGGACTTTTGCCGAAGATTCCCAACCTCTGGCTCGGATGAACGTTTCGTGCATCGCCAAGACCGAAGGAAACTCGGCGCGTGGCACCTCCGGCGGCGGCGGACGCGTGGCTCTAGATTTCTTTTTCGGGGACAAGAATCCTGAGTTTTTTGCCAAAGAGTCTGCCCGTCAGGCGATTCTGCAGCTCGATGCCCGTGAGGCCCCGGCAGGCGAGATGGAAGTCGTCCTCGGACCGGGATGGCCCGGAGTGCTGCTGCATGAAGCCGTCGGCCACGGTCTGGAGGCTGATTTCAACCGCAAGAAAACGTCGGCCTTCGCAGGACTGGTCGGCAAGCGAGTGGCCAGCGAAAAGTGCACCGTCGTCGACAATGGCACCATGCCCTGGCGCCGCGGATCGCTGAATGTCGATGACGAAGGCGAACCCACGCAGGAAACCGTGCTCATCGAAAAAGGGATCCTCAAGGGCTATCTGAGCGACAAGCTCTCGGCACGGCTGATGGGCATCTCCGACACCGGCAATGGACGCCGCGAGAGCTACGAGCACATCCCCATGCCGCGTATGACCAACACCTACATGCTGGCGGGCCAAGACAATCCCGAAGACATTATTCGTTCCGTGAAACGCGGTGTGTATGCCGTGAACTTCGGAGGCGGCCAGGTCGATATCACGAATGGCAAGTTCGTCTTCTCGGCGTCCGAAGCCTACATGATCGAAGACGGACAGATCACCGCCCCCATCAAAGGCGCAACCTTGATCGGCAATGGTCCTGACGTGCTGACCCGCGTCTCCATGGTCGGCAACGACCTGAGGCTGGATGAAGGTGTCGGCACTTGTGGCAAGGATGGCCAGGCCGTTCCCGTCGGCGTCGGCATTCCTACAATCAAGGTGGACCGGCTCACCGTGGGCGGCACGGCCAAGAAGGATGTCGGCGGCTTCATGCAATAATCTGTTTTAACGAGAACGATACAAAGCGGCCTTGTCATCCTGAGCGAAGCGAAGGACCTGTGCATTTCCTCTGCGTACTCTGCGTTTAAAGATTTTCTATGTCCTCTACTCAGCTGCAAACAAACCCGAAACTGGAAACCGACCTCCGCGAGATTGCCCAGGACATCGTCCGCCGCGCTATGACCGGGGGTGCAAGCGCGGCTGAATGCGTAGTCCGTGAAGGCGATGAATTCTCCACTCTTGTCCGTCTGGGTCAGGTCGAAACTCTAAAAGAGTCCGGTTCGAAATCTATCGGCGTGCGCGTCTTCTTCGGCCAGCGCGCCGCCAGCACCTACTCCAGCGACTTCTCCCGCGAAGGCCTCGACCGCATGGTGAGTTCCGCGTTAGCGCTGGCGAAGATCACGTCGGAAGATCCGTTTGGCGGCATTCCCGAAGCTTCCCAGCTCGGTTCACTTTCCGCTGATCTGGCTCTCTACCACGAAGATGTCTACTCGCTTCCCGGCCCCGATCGTATCGACTACGCGCGCCGCGCCGAGAAAGCCGCTCTCGACTTCGACCCGCGCATCAAGAACTCCGAGGGCGGTTCGTTTGACGCCGCTACCGGTCACAAAGTGCTCGCCAATTCCCACGGATTCGTCGGCGAGTACCGCCGGTCGTATTGTTCTGTGGCCGCCGTTCCCATCGCACAGACTGACGACGGTGCCATGCAACGCGACTACTGGTACTCGGTTGCGCGTACCTTGAAGAAACTTGACCCTCCGGAGCAAGTCGGCAAAGTTGCGGCCGAACGTACGTTGCGCCGTCTGTGCGCGCGCAAGGCGAAGACAGCGCAAGTCCCAATCGTCTTCGATCCCATGGTCTCAACTTCGATTCTGGAGCATATTTTTGAAGGTGTGAATGGCGACTCGGTTTACCGTGGCGCGTCATTTCTGGCCGGAAAGCTAGGACAGAACATCGCCGGCGACAACGTCACCATCATCGACGACGGCACCATGCCCGGTGGCTTCGGTACGAGCCCGTTCGACGGCGAGGGAATTCCCACTCGCCGCACTGTGGTGGTTGAGAATGGTGTGCTGAAGTCCTATCTGCTCAACACCTATACCGCAAAGAAGCTGGGGCTTCAGACCACCGGCAATGCTTCGCGCGGCCTCGCCGGTACGCCCGGCATTGGTCCCGGGAACTATTTTCTGCAGCCCGGCACGAAGACGCCGAAGGAATTGATCTCCGGCATTAAAGAGGGCCTGTACGTCACCGAATTCCTAGGTCACGGTGCTAATCTGGTCACTGGAGACTACTCTCGTGGCGCTTCCGGCCTCTGGATCTCTGGCGGGGAATTCGCTTACCCGGTGGAGGAAATCACCGTCGCTGGAAATCTGAAGGAGTTGTTCTTTAATATTTCCGATATCGCCAATGATCTGGAGTTCCGCGGCTCTGTCGCTGCACCCACCATTCGAATTGAAGGATTGACGGTCGGCGGCGAGTAGGCCTGCATCGCAGCCATGAAATTCGCAAAGGTCGTCTTCCGGATTGCCGGTATATGGGGCGTGCTGGTTCTAACGCCCTTGTACTTCATCTTCAATATGATCGGCCGCCAGCATCCTCCGCCGATCACGCATCCCGGTTTTTACTATGGCTTCGTTGCTGTGGCGCTGGCGTGGCAGGCGGCATTCGTCGTAATCGCGCACGATCCAGTCCGCTTCCGGCCGATGATTATTCCCTCGATCCTGGAAAAGTTCGGATATGGAGTTACGCTCATCGTTCTGTACGTGCAACATCGGTTGCACTCCAGTGATCTGACATTCGCCGGTGCGGATTTGCTGCTCGGAGTTCTCTTCGTGATCGCCTTCTTGGCGACTAAGCCGAGTCAGCTGTTGCAATCCTAACGCCCTCCCGCTGACAATACAGGCGCTCAATTGGAGACACCATGAATCGCAGATCGTTTCTGAACGCAACCGCAGCGGTCAGCATTGCGGCGGCACTGCCGTCTCGATCGACACTTGCCGATGGTGCACAGCTTGCCACACAGAAACCAGGCAATGAAAGATCGCCGGAGACGATTCTTCTGAAAGACTACCGCCCGAAATCGCTCCACAGAGTTCCCGTCACAGAAGTCGCGAAGGCCAAATTTCCCATCATTGATATGCACTCTCATCCCTACGCCGAGACGCCTGCTCAAGTTGACGAGTGGGTTCGGAACATGGACGAAGTAGGCGTCCAGAAGACCATCATCCTGACCATGACGACGGGGACGGAGTTCGACGCTATCTACCGCAAGTATGCAAAGTATCCCGACCGCTTCGAACTGTGGTGCGGACTCGACCTCACCGGATACGACCAACCCGGATTCGGCGCCGCTACCATCAAGGAACTGGAACGATGCCATCAAACCGGCGCGCGCGGTGTGGGAGAGTTGCACGACAAAGGCAAGGGCCTGTCCTCTGGTGGGTCGAAGACGGTGGGCATGCATCCCGATGACGGGCGCGTGACTCCGTTGTTTGAAAAGTGCGCCGAGTTGAGAATGCCTGTCAGCCTGCACGTGGCCGACCCGATCTGGATGTATCAGCCGATGGACGAGACCAACGACGGTCTGATGAATGCTTACGAATGGCGTCTGGACAATCAACCCGACATCGTGAAGCTGCCGGCATTGATCGACATTCTCGAACACACCGTGCGCAAACATCCGCGGACGACGTTCGTCGCATGTCACTTTGCCAACCTCGACTACGACCTGGCGCGTCTCGGTGGATTGTTCGAGCGCAACCCCAACCTCTACGCCGACATTTCGGCCCGCTACGCGGAAACCGCGCCCATCCCGCGATTCACCGCGCAATTCTATGCAAAGCATGCCGACCGTCTCGTCTACGGAACCGACATGGGATTCGACAAGCCCATGTATCGCATTACCTTTCGAATTCTCGAAACGCTCGACGAGCACTTTTACGAAATTGAGCAGTTCGGCTATCACTGGAGCCTGAGCGGGTTCGGACTGCCAGACTCAGTTCTTAAACGGGTGTATCACGACAACGCCGCCAAACTGCTCGCACGGCGAACATAGTGCGTGCCCGTGAGCACGTGTACACCGCCCCGGAGGTCTGCTGCTGATAGTACAATTCGTCTTATGGGCGGGTTGATCCGGCCAACGGCTACCACCGAGGAGCGCGATTCCAGCCGCCGGATCATCGCCATCGCGGTCGCGATCGTCATGGCCGTGGCCGTGATTGTGGCCCTGCTGCTCCGCACCGAACCCAAGGCTTCCTCTGGAGCACCACCCCCTTACGCCGCCAAACTGCAGATTTCCGATCTCAAGATGAGCGCCGCGGAGAATTTCGTAGGTGCAACCGTGAGCTACGTAGACGGCACGGTGACCAACACCGGCGACAAGACCGTGATTCATGCTGTTGTCGAGGTTGTGTTCAAGGACGACATGGGGCAGGTAGTTCAGCGCGAGACCGTGCCGTTGCGCGCCCTGAAGACCGGGGGACCGTACCCAGAAGCTGTCGACCTCAGCGTCTCTGCTCTGGCTTCCGGCCAGAGCCAGGCATTCCGCTTGACCTTCGAAAGCATCTCCGCACAGTGGAACAGGCAGTATCCAGAAACCAAAGTGATCAATGTCTCCCTGAAATAAGCGATCCAGTTCACGCAAACTGGAGCCACATCAGACAGACCAAATGGTGTGCCTCGCGACCTACTCGGGAGTCGCGGTAATCAAGGCAACCCTATTATCGTCCGTCGTTTCAAGAAAGGTGAAGCGCTCCGGATTCTGCGTGTAACACGCGAAACCAAGGCCAAGGGGTTGTTCTCCATCCTTCGCTGCCGGTTCATAATGCGTCGCGACAGTGCGACCGTTCAAATCGACAACCTTAATAATCTGTTCGTAGGTCTGGGGTTGCCAAAACATCACGGCGATTCTGTTTCCCGAGATATGCATGGATTCAGGCATGAAGTCGTCCCGGCCCGGATCCACTTCGAATCGGCGGACCGAACCGCCGGTGGAGATCGCATAAAAGATGGCGTGAGCAAGTCTACGCATAAGATATACGTTGCCATCGGGTCCGGTTTCCGCTTCCCCTCTTCCGACCGCATAGTTAATCGAAGGGGCTTCGGGCGATGTCACTTTGGGATCGCCGGAAGCAGCCATGTCGTGGATTTCCTGATCGTCCTTCAGCGTAAGTTCTCTCCTCAGTGTCCCGTCAGAGGAAAAAATGCCGGTGAATGGCCACATGGTTTTGTTGTTTCGGTCCTTGTCGTATTCGAGCCCTGTTACCAACAAGTCGCCATTTTGGAAAACTGCAATCTTGGAGGGGGAGAAGG
This sequence comes from Acidobacteriota bacterium, assembly GCA_003225555.1. Taxonomy (GTDB): domain Bacteria; phylum Acidobacteriota; class Terriglobia; order Terriglobales; family Acidobacteriaceae; genus Sulfotelmatobacter. Next base: position 43,627 of record QIAM01000017.1, read on the forward strand.
GAAATCCAGGTTGCATTTTAGCTCGGACTTGACGCTTCCGTCTCTGTTGTAAGTGAATCGTATCGCGTGATCTCCAGTGCGAAGATCAATTGATATAAATCTCCGTTCGGCGCGAGCGCAAAGGCACCGGCGGCGTTAACCTTAACATCGGCTGAGTTCGCCCGGAAGATTGCTACCCTCTCTCCCTTACTGCTCAGTTTGTGAAGCGCCTGGATGCAGTCCGGGGCAGTTCTGACATATAGATTTGCGTCGGCATCGGTGTCTAACCTTAACATTTCGTTTATCTACGAAGATTTTCGTTGACACTACGAATACCTTCGTAGTATGGTCTTCTTCATGAAGCAGGTACCGCAGAAACCCACCGCTTCCGAACTCGAAATCCTGCGCATCCTCTGGACACGCGGCCCTTCGACAGTTCGCAAAGTTTACGACGCTCTCCGCGAGAAGAAGACCCTCGGCTACACCAGCGTCCTGAAGCTTCTGCAGATCATGACCACAAAAGGAACGGTTCGCCGAAACGAAACCCAGCGCGCGCACATCTATGAAGCGTGCCTGCCCGCCGAACAGACCAAGCGCCAACTTGCCGGAGACATGTTGCAAAGGGTATTCGAAGGCTCCGCCAGCCAGCTCATGATGCATGCGCTCGCCGGACGCCGGGCCTCACGCGAAGAGGTTGAAGAACTCCGCCGCTTGCTGGACGAATATGAAAGGAGCCGGCGATGACGAACTGGCTTTCACCGACCACCATGCACTCCCTAGGATGGACTCTCGTACATTTTCTCTGGCAAGGTACAGCCGCTGCGGCCCTGGCTGCGGCCACGATGGCGCTCTGCCGCCGCGCCTCCGTTCGCTACGTGATCGGAGTGAGCGCGTTGCTATTGATGCTCGCCGCTCCTGTGGCCACGTTGTTGCTCCTGACCCAGTCGGGCTCAAGCTCCGCCGAGAAACCGTCCGCACGGGTTGCGCGATTGCAAGCACTTCCGTCTGTCACCGGAGCACGCTTTTCTGCGCAAGTCGCGGCCAGTACCTCGTCGCCTGATGCGCTCCCCTGGCTAGTTGAAGCCTGGTTGGTCGGCGTCGCTTTCTTCAGCCTGCGCACCGCCGGCGGATTCCTTCTGCTCGAACGTCAGCAGCGCAAACGGTCCATTGCAGTAACTGGCAGGCGGCTTGAGATCTGCCGAACGCTGCAAAGCCGCCTCGGACTGAGCCGCGCCATCCGTTTCTGCGAGTGCGCATGGCTGCAAGCGCCCGCGGTCATTGGCTGGTTCCGTCCCGTCGTGCTTCTCCCGATTGTGGCGCTCACCGGGTTATCGGAGGACCAACTCCAATCCGTCATCGCCCACGAGTTAGCCCACATCAAGCGCCTCGACGCCTTCGTCAACGTTTTCCAAGTCTGCGTAGAAACGTTGCTCTTCTATCACCCAGCCGTGTGGTGGCTGAACAAACGCATTCGCGCTGAACGCGAGCACTGCTGCGACGACATGGCCGTCTCCCTTTGCGGAAACGCGGTCGAGTACGCCCGCGCGCTAACGATCATGGAAGGATGGCACACCGCTCCAGCTCTCGCCATGGCCGCAAACCGAGGTCCGCTCGCTGAACGAGTCGTGCGCCTGCTGGGCATGAAATCCGTTCGCAACACTACGCTCAAAGTTGGACTCGCAGGCAGTGTGGTCTGCCTGGGCGCTGCCCTGATCGCCGGTAACACTCTCGTAGCAATGGCCTTTCCGAAACCAGCCGCGGGCGCAAGGGACGCTTCGCTTCTCCAGCTCGGTTTTAGGCCAAAGTCAGCCCCGGCACAGGCTCCGTCAGCAACTCCGGTGGTTACTCCTACGCCCGCTGGCAAGCCTTCTCTTGCCCAGTCTTCGCGGCCTGTCGAGCAACCAGTCGCCGCCCAGTCCTACGTCGATGCGATGAAATCCGTGGGCCTCACCGACCTGAGCGCCGACGACCTGGTCGCTCTCAAGATTCAGGGCGTCACACCTGAATACGTTCGCGGAATGCTTGACCTGGGCCTGCATGCCGATGCGGACGGCTTCGTCGCCATGCGTGTGCAAGGCGTAACCCCGGAATATATCCGCGACCTTCGCGCCCTCGGCTTCACCCCCGACCAGGATCGGATCATTGCCTTCAAGGTCCAGGGCGTGAACGCCGATTACGTGCGAGGCCTGAAAGAAGTGGGAATCCAAGGAGACGCAGACCAGATCATCGCGCTAAGAGTGCAAGGCGTAAGCCCGGCCTACGTTCGTGAATTGAAAGACATCGGCATCCAGGGCGACGGCGATCAGATCGTCGCACTGAAAGTCCAGGGAGTCACTCCTGCCTACGTTCGCGACATGCGCGCTGCCGGCCTGATCGTGGACTCCGATGACGTAGTTGCCCTTAAGGTGCAAGGAGTTACAGCAGAGTATGTGAATGGCCTCAAAGCGCTAGGCCTGAAGCCCAGCACAGACGACGTAGTCGGGATGCGCGTCCAAGGCGTAACTCCAGAGTACATCCGCGACATTCGGGCCCTCGGCCTCAATCCCAGTGTCGACGAAATCATCGGCATGCGAGTGCAAGGCGTCACGCCCGAATTCATCAAGACCCTGCAATCCGCCGGATTCAAACCCGATGTCGACGACGTAATCGACGCCAAGGTACAAGGCGTCACGCCCGAATTCATCGAACAAGCCCGCAAACACGGCTTCCAAAACCTGACGATCGAGAAACTAATCGAGCTCAAACACATAGGCGTCCTAGACGCAAAGGGTGATATTTAGGCAGCATTACGAACCACGTAGAGACAGCCGCCTCGGCTGTCCCGCCCGTGCCTGCCCTGAGCTAGTCGAAGGGGCGAAGCCCAGGCGGAAAGGAAATAAAATGCGATTCCGGCAAACCGCAGCCTTCCTGATCTTTGCCTCGTGTCTGCTCTTCGGCGTCTTGAAGAACCAAGCCGCCGAAGTCCGCAGCGGCAACTGGACCCTGGGCAAGTCCGACGAACCGGGCAAAGTCGAATTCTCCCTGATCGAGCATCACCACGGCGGCACCTCGACTCACGAGTCCGACTGGTCCACCAGCCTGTTCGCAGGCGTCGACTTCTCCAAGCCTGGACGCCAGGACGTGCACTTCACCATCTCGCGCGATGCCGGCAAAATCGACTGCGAGGGCTTTCTCAACGACGGGGAGGGTGCCGGCATCTTTCACTTTCAGCCTGACCCGAACTACGCGCGCGAAATGCAGGCGATCGGCTTCCCGGTCGACGACGAGAAGCAATACAGCATGGCGGTTCAGGATGTCAGTCTCGAGTTCGCTCGCCAGATGAAGAACGAGCACCTCGACGACCTCGACACCGATAAGCTGATCGCATTCCGCATCTTCAACGTCAATGCCGCATTCATCGAGGAACTGCGCGCCGCGGGCCTGAAGATTTCCGACAGCGACAAGCTGGTCGCATTCCGCATCCACGGCGTAACCCCGCAGATGATCCGCACCCTGCACCAGGCCGGCTATTCACCCGACGAAGACACCTTGATCGCAATGAGAATCCACGGCGCCACACCGGAATGGATCGCGGAACTGAAGAAGCGCGGCTACGACCACGTCGACCTGGAACAGCTGATCGCCTTCCGTATTCACGGCGTCTCGCCCGAGTTCATCGAAAAGCTGCAAGGCCTGGGCTACAAGCATCCCGACCCAGATCAACTTGTGACCATGCGAATCCACAACGTCACGCCCGAGTACATCAGCAACATGCGCACCCACGGCATGCAAAACCTGACCATCGATCAACTGGTGAACATGCGAATCCACGGCATCGATTAAGCCAATCCGCACACCACGAAAAGCCACCTCATAAGTTGGTCTTGAAAGGCGATGGTCTTTGAAGGGAACGGTTTTGAAAGGGTGCGGCTCAAGCCGCGCCGTGAGAGCCATTAAAGACGCGGGCTTTAGCCCCTGAGGGAAGCGCATTCCCCGCCCATGGCACAGTGGTACTAGCCGAAAGGGACTACCCACAGCCCCCTATGGCGCCGCGTTGCCGGCTGTAGCACTCTGTCAGGTGCCCTTCCCACGACTCGACGAACGCATCCGCGAACTCTGCGCCAAGGCCGTCACGGTGCCAGAAGCCGAATTGGAAGCAATCCTTAGAGAACTCAACTCTGCGCTCCGCGAACACACCATGCAGCTCAGAAAACTGGCTGCCACGAAACTTGCCGGCAGAGACAAACCACCAGAAAGCTCCTAACCGCGCCGCTGCGCTGAGACAGTGCGCAGCCCCGCAAAGGGGCGACCTTCGTTAGCCCACCGCGTAAGCGGTGGGTAACATGGAAGCAGAACGAGAGTCCCGAGAGGGACAGCACGGAACTCCTACCGCGTGAAAGAAATGTTCAGGCCGGTAGTGAAGATCACGTCATTCTTCTTCTTTCCCGGCGGCGGATTGCTAACGTAGACATCCCCAAACTGATTCTGCCACCCCAGCCACTTGTTGAGCTTGGTCACGGTCCCTAGGTCAAAGGTCCCCCGATACTGCCCGGTATCCGTCAAGTCAGGAAAGAAGTCCAGCTTTTGCGTCAGAACGGTGCTCTCCCCCAGCTTGTGCATCAGTTCCTCCCCCAGGGTAAGGCCGGCAAAATTGTGTATCAGTTTCCTGGTCGAGGGAGGCGGTGTCGGATTCGTTTCTGTGTAGTTCTCATCCGTAAAGTTGCCGCCAGCCAGGAAATCCAGCACGGTGCGGTCATTCTTGATCGCATGGAATCCCAATCCTGCACTGCCCACCGACCGCAAATTCAATCCTTGCAACGCATCCGCCATGAAGTCCGCCCCAGCGAACCCAAACAGTCGCCGATTCAAGTCGTGGTCGTAGCGGATTCCTCCCTGCGCCACATTCGCCACTGTGCTCGGACTCGCCAGATCATTCTTGGTATAGATCGAGCTGGCGTACATCGTGATCTTGTCGTGCAGCGTCGGATGCGTCGCATTGAATGCAACCGCCAGATTTTCCGTCTGACTGTTCCCCCGCGCCAGCGCGAAGCCCACATTGATGCCGCCATTCCAGCCATGCAGCAAGCCCGGATGCAGCGACTTGTCGTAAGCTGCCTGCTCCGCGTCGTTGCGGATCACCGCCACATCCTCCTTCGGCGCTTCCACGGTGCCGCCTGACTTGCTCGCAATCTCCAGTTTTCCGTCGCTGGTTGTGACCGGGCCTACCACAGTCTTTCCACCCTTCAGTCCGACGTGCAGATCCTGATCGGTCGAGATCTGATCAATGCCGTCAAACTTGATGGTGATGTTCCCAGCCGCATCGGTATGCAGTACCAGCGTCTTCCCGTCCGACTTCATAACCTTCCCAGACAAGCGGTCGCCATTCTTAAGCGTGATCTGGTCCGCAAACAGCGAACCAGACAGAAAGAAAACGAGAAGAGACACGTGGGCAAACAACGACGTATGACGAGCGAGGCGCAGCATGGAAACGATCCTCCTGCACAAGCGATCAAAGCCCGGGTGGCTTCAGGACGGTGAGCAGAGGAAAGTTAGAAGACAGAATGACAGCAGAGGTTGCGAAGCAGAGGAAGCAGCCGACGCGAAGGTTAGGCCTTGGTCTCGGGCTTCTTCGTCTGATCGGTTGAAGCCTGTTCCGGAGGATGATCCTTCATGCCATCTTTCAGCGCACGGATCCCCTCCCCCAGGCCCTTGCCGAGTTCAGGCAATTTCCGGGGACCGAACACCAGCAAAGCAATAAAAAAGATGACCAGCAGGTGCATCGGTTGAAATAGACCTTCCAACATCGGAGCCTCCAAGGCGTGGATAGCGCCAGTACCTAGTTAACTGACACCAACCCATAGGTTACGGTAGCCCCCAAGGGAAGTCAAACCAAGGTCGACCCCAAGGACAGGAAGTCTCACGAAGGCTTTGGTTTCCTTCGTGTCCTACGTGCTTCATCGCTCTTCCTGGAATTGGCCCCTCCACCCCCCCACGCCACAACCACGGCCCGATGTTATTCTTAGTTAGGACCGCGCCGAGCGAGGCGTTTCCCCAACCAGTCATGCCCAATCCAGTCATTCCAGAATCCCAGTCCGCCACCGAATCAGAATCCTTCAAGGACATGCTTTCGCAGTTCGAGAAGAGCCATTCCCCAAAGCGCGCCGAAGGAGGCCAGGGCCGCGAAGGCACCGTCATCACTGTCAACACCGAGACCGTAGTCCTCGATATCGGTTTCAAGACCGAGGGCATCCTGCCGCTCACCGAGTTCAAAACCGGCGAGACGGTAAAGCCCGGCGACAAGCTGCGAGTCACGGTCAAGGGCCGCGATCCCGAAGGCTACTACGAACTGACTCGCGGCAAGGTAGCCCGGCCAACCGACTGGGCAGCCCTGGAGAAGGCCTTTGCCGACAAGACCACGATCATTGGCACGGTGACCGCAGTCGTAAAGGGCGGCCTGAACGTGGACGTTGGCGTGCGCGCCTTCATGCCCGCCTCCCGCAGCGGAGCCCGCAACGCCGCCGAGATGGAGAAATTGGTCGAGCAGGAAATCCGCTGCCGCATCATCAAGCTCGACGCCGCCGACGAAGACGTCGTAGTCGACCGCCGCGCCGTCGCCGAAGAAGATGAGCGCGCCATCAAAGACCGCCGCTACTCCGAGGTCAAAGAGGGTGCCACGGTGACCGGCACCGTCCGCCGCCTCACCGACTACGGAGCCTTCGTCGACATTGGCGGCGTCGACGCCCTGCTGCACGTGGCCGACATTTCCTGGAGCCGCGTCGGCAAGCCTGCCGACGTGCTCGCGCCCGGGCAGGAGATCGAAGTCCGAGTGCTCAAAATCGATTCCGCCCAGCGTCGCATTTCCGTCGGCCTGAAGCAGTTGCAGCAGCAACCGTGGGACACAGTGCCGGAAAAGTACAAGGCTGGAGACCGCATTCGCGGCACCATCACGCGGGTCGTCGAGTTCGGCGCCTTCGTCGAACTGGAGCCCGGAATCGAAGGCTTGATTCACGTTTCCGAAATGTCGTGGGCCAAGAAAATACGCAGAGCCGATGATATCGTGAAGCAGGGCGAAACAGTCGAAGCCATCATTCTGGGCGTGAGCGCCGCCGAGCACCGCATCTCCTTGGGCCTCAAGCAAACCCTGGGCGATCCGTGGGCCGACGTGCCACAGAAGTTTGCGGTCGGCTCGCAAATCGAAGGCCCCGTGGTCAGCATCACTAAGTTCGGCGCCTTCGTGCAGCTCCTCGAAGGCGTCGAGGGCATGATTCACGTCAGCGACATGAGCGCCGAAAAGCGCGTCAACCATCCTCAAGACATGCTGAAAGTTGGGCAATCGGTCAAAGCCCAGGTCCTCGAAGTCGATCTCGAAAAGCGACGCCTGCGGCTGGGCATGAAGCAACTTGTCCCAACCAGCATCGAGGCATACATTGCCGACCACAAACCGGGCGACATGGTCACCGGCCGAGTGGTCGAGGTTTCCGGCGAAAACCTGCGCGTTGAACTGGGCGAAGGCCTCCAAGCCACCTGCCGTGTCGCTCCCGCGGCTCAGGCTGAGGAAGAGAGTCAATCTTCATCGAAGGCAGATCTGTCGTCCCTGAGTTCCATGTTGCAGGCTCACTGGAAGGGCAGCACCGGCGCAGTCGCCGCAAAGCCGGAGCCCGCTCACGCCGGCCAGGTTCGCAGCTTCCGCATCACCAAGCTGGATCAGGCTGCTCGAAAGATCGAATTGGAACTAGCATGATCGGGCGGCGTTTATCTTCACAGGAGTCCTCACTTGTGCAAACTGCAAACCGTCATTTACTGTGACAATCTCTTCATGCGCTTCCTGCCGATCATCATCGTTACCACGGCCGCCCTAGCCCAGTCTCCGCAAATCCTCGCCACCCACACCGCCGAAAGCCTACGCGGCGCCAGCGCCGTCTCCAGGAAAATCGCCTGGGTCTCCGGCACGCACGGCACATACCTCCGCACTACCGACGGCCAAACCTGGGTTTCGGCACAAGTCCCGGGAGCCGAATCTCTCGACTTCCGCGCCGTCGTCGCCTTCTCTGACGACGCCTTCCTGATGTCCGCAGGCCCCGGCGGCCAGTCCCGCATCTACCGCACCTCTGACGCCGGAGAGCACTGGCAACTCCAGTTAACCAGCACCAATCCCAAAGGCTTTTTCGACTCCATGGTCTTCTGGGACAAAACCCACGGCATTGTCCTCGGAGATCCCATCCCCGACGAGTCCGGCAGACTGAAATTCGAACTCCTCCTCACCGACGACGGCCAAACCTGGCATCAACTACCGCCTGCCAACCTGCCCCCCGCGCTCGAAGGGGAAGGCGCCTTCGCCGCCAGCAACACTTGCATCGCAATCCTGCCGGGGGTTTCGGTTGCTGCAGCCACACCCGACCCCAACATCTGGTTCGCCACCGGAGGCAAAGTCGCCCGCGTCTTCCACTCCCCCGACCGCGGCCAAACCTGGCAGGTCATCAACACTCCCATCCTTCACGGCCCCGACTCCGCCGGAATCTTCTCCATAGCTTTCCGCGACGCAACTCACGGCGTAATCGCCGGAGGCGACTACAAACATCCAGACAAGGACGGCCCCAACCTAGCCTTCACCGAGGACGGCGGCAAAACCTGGTCCCTCTCCCAGATCCATCCCCAAGCCTACTTCTCCGCCGTAGCGTATGAGCGCAAGCCAGCTAACAAAGCCGATTCCAAAGAACGCATCTTCCTCGTCGGCCAAAACTTCATCTTCGACTTCCGCCCACCAGCCAATCCCATCCGCCTAAATCCGAAAAAAAAGCTCGCCGTCAAATTCAACGCCGTAAGCCCGTATCCCGAAGGCGGAGCCCTGATCGTAGGCCCCAAAGGCACAATCGCCACGATCCCGTAAAACAGACCAGGTAGAGACAGCCGCCTCGCCTGTCCGGCGAGGGCGAAGCCCAGCCGCACCCACCACGGCCCCACCCTGGGGCGACACCAAGCCACGACTCCACGAAGCCACGACTCCACGAAACCGCAGGTGACCAAAGTGCCATCCCCACCTAGTCCCTCCTGTTCCTTTTCATCCCCACCCTCTTCGACGAAAATTAAGAAGGAAATCTGGAACTCCCTCAGACTGAGACTTCTTGTGAAAAACCTGGCTCTGGCCATTCTTGTGTCCGCTGCGGCGCTAGCGTCCGCGCAAACCCAAACCCCTGTTCCCACGACGGCAACCACGGTCTCGCGCACCACGAAAGCCATCCACTACCGCCTGCAAGGCGGACAGACCAAAGTCGACTTTCAGGGAACTGACCTGCTCCAGCGCGCCACCGGCGAAGCCAAGGTCGAAGGCAAGAAGACTAATTTCCAGATCGAGGTCAAGTTCCAGGGCCTCGAAGACGCCACCAAGTTTGGCCTCGAATACCTGACCTACGTCCTGTGGGCCGTGAGCCCGCAAGGACGCCCCGTAAATCTGGGTGAGGTCACCCTCGATCACGGGAACGCCCACGTCAAAGCCTTCACCGACCTGCAGAGCTTCGGAATGATCGTCACCGCCGAGCCCTACTTCGCCGTGTCCCAACCCGGCAACATGGTGGTCATGGAAAGTGCTCCCACCCTCGCGACTGGAACTGAGAACATTGAAGCCCGATACGAATTAGTTACTCGCGGCACTTATTCCTCGACCAACACCCACATTCAAGATGCGATCTTCGGTATCGACAGTAAGACCCCGCTTGAGCTCTTCGAAGCCCGCAACGCTTTACGCATCGCACACATCGCCTCCGCTGAAAGGTACGCTGCCGCGATCATCGCGAAAGCCAGCCAGCAGTTGATGCATGCGGAGGAGGTATACCGCCAGAAGCAGAACCGGGCGGCCGTCGAAGCGGCCGCGAAAGAGGCGACCCAGACTGCTGAAGAAGCCCGCATCATGTCAGTAAAACAAAAGGCGGAAGAAGAAGCGCAAGCTGAAGCCAGGGCTCGCGAGGCCAAAGCCCGCGCCGACGCCGAAGCCGAAGGCAGGCGCCGTGCCGAAGCTGAGCAGGCTCGCGCTCAGGCCGAGCAAGCTCGCGCCCAGGCCGAACAAGCCAAGGCCGAAGCTGAGCGCATGAAGCAGGAAGCGCAAGCCGCCGCACAGCAAGCCGCCGCCGCAGCACAAGAAGCTGCGCGCCAAAAGGAAGAAGCCGAAAAAGCCAAGGCTGAAGCCGTAGCCCAGCAGCAAGTCCTGGCCGCTGAAACCGACAAAGCCCGCGCCGCCGCCGCGCAATCCGAAAACCTGCGCCAGCAGGCCGAAAAAGAGAAGCAGGAACTCCGCGCCCGCCTGTTGCAGCAGCTCAACTCGATTCTTTCCACCCGCGACTCCGCCCGCGGCCTGATCGCGAACATGTCCGACGTACTATTCCGCAGCGGCAGCTTCGAACTGCTTCCCGGAGCCCGCGAGCGCCTCGCCAAAGTTTCCGGCATCGTACTCGCCTATCCCAGCCTGCATTTGCAAGTCGAGGGACACACCGACAGCGTGGGCACCGACGAATACAACCAGCAACTCTCCGAGCACCGCGCCCAGTCCGTCCGCGACTACCTCGTACAGCAGGGCATCAACCAGTATTCCATCGAGTCCCGTGGCTTCGGCAAGACCGAGCCCATCGCCTCGAACGACACGCCCGAGGGCCGCCAGCAAAACCGGCGGGTGGAACTCGTGCTGAGCGGCGACGCCATCGGAAGCGCGATCGACGGGCCGGCACCCCAAACCACCTCCGCGAACTCTCACCAGTAGCAGGTTCGTCGCATTTGTCATCCTAAGGTCTATGCTCTCTGTGGACCGAAGGACTTATGTGTGACGTATCACAGGCTGTCGTGACCGGAACGGCCGACGTCTGATCTTCAACTCTCTCTTACACACGTAGTTCCACTACGGTCGCCCCGGCGCCGCCTTCGTTCTGCGGAGGCTCTGCCACGGACTCTACGTGCGGGTGCTGCTGCAGAGCCTGCCGGAGCGCCTTGCGCAGGATGCCCATGCCGCTGCCGTGCACCACACGCACGCGGGGCAAGCCTGCCAGGAATGCGCGATCCACAAACCTCTCTACTTCGCGGGTGGCGTCGTCCACGGTTCGGCCGATCACGTTGATCTCGCTGGGGACGCTCGCACCTTCGTTTCCGAGCGACACGGAAATTCCTCGGGCTCGCGCCACCTTCAACGGAGAATCGGCGGCCCTGGCCAGTACCTCAGCAATTTCTTCGCGGGCGATCTTCATCTTCATCGAACCGACTTCCACCTCGAAGTGATGATCGCCGATTCTGCGTGTGATCCGCGCCGGTCGCCCGGTGGATTTGAGCTTCACGCTGTCGCCTTCAGAGATGTGCTTTACCAGCTGGGGCCGCGCATCCGGATCGTCTCGGTCGGCTCCGCTGGCGTGTGCGACGACCGTTGAATCGAACTGTTCGCGGAATTCGCGGCGTAGTTTGGCAATGCGCCGCTCGGCATCTTTGGAAAGCTTTTGTGCGGCGGCACGCTCCTGGACCGCATTCACCGCTTCGCGGGCGTGGTACTCGAAGTCGCGGAACACGCTTTCCAGCTTCTTCTCCATCTCGCGTACTTTGGCTTGCTGCTCTTTCCGGCCCTCCGCCGCGAGATGTGCCTTCTCGCGCTCCAGTTGCTGCTCGCGTGATTTCAGCCGCAGACGCTCCGCTTCAGCCTCCCGTAACTCGGCATGTAGCTTCTCTAGAAACAGTCCCACATCCCGCGCCTGGGCACCTCGCTGTGCACGCGCGCTCTCGATGATGGTTGGATTCAGCCCCAGCCTTTGTGCGATGTTGATTCCGGCGGACGCTCCGGGGACGCCGACTTTCAACTCGTAGGTGGGCTGCAGAGTTCGTTCGTCGAAGCCTACTGCTGCATTGACTACGCCCGGATTGTTTGCGGCGTAGACCTTCAATGACGTGTGGTGCGTCGAGATCACACTCATGCAGCCGATATTGCGGAAGTGTCCCGCAATCGCGACGGCGAGCGCCGCGCCTTCTTCGGGATCGGTGGCTGAACCCAGTTCGTCGAGCAGGACCAGGGAATGATCGGTCGCGGTTCGCGAGATGAAATCGATATTGGTAACGTGAGCTGAGAAAGTTGAGAGATTCTGTTCGATCGATTGATAGTCGCCAATGTCGGCCAGGACCGCGTCGAATACTGGGAGATCGGCGCGATCGGCGGGGACTGGGATTCCGGACTGGGCCATCAGGGCGAGCAGGCCTGCCGTCTTCAGGGTGAGGGTTTTGCCGCCGGTGTTGGGGCCGGTGATTACTACCTGGGAGCGGTCGGTTTCGAGTTCCATTGTCACAGGAACTATCGCTGTGCCCTTCAGTTTTAGATTGCGTTCTAAGAGGGGATGGCGGGCGTTGTGAAGAACCAGACGAGCTTTGCTCACCCCGGACGGGCGAATACGCCCGTCCCTACGCGAGTTCTGCTGGTCTTCCGCAACCGTGCTTAGCTTTACTGCGACGCAGGTGTAGTCTTCGGCGAAGCGGGCTTTGGCGAACTGCAGTTCCAGCTCTGCCAGGACTTCGACGGCGGCTACGATTGGGTCGGCTTGCTTGCCGATGCGTTGGGTCATTTCCAGCAGGATGCGGTGAACTTCGGCCTGCTCGTCATCCAACAGGCGCACCAGTTCATTGTTCTGTTCGATGGTTTCGAGGGGCTCCACGAAGACGGTCTGGCCGCTGGAACTTGCTCCGTGGACCACGCCTTGGACGCGGCGTTTCTGCTCGATCTTGATGGGGATGACAAAGCGTTCGCCGCGGATCGTGATCAACTCATCCTGGACGGCGCCGCCTTCGGAGAGGCGGCGGAGGTATCCACGCAACGATTCTTGTACCGCCCGTCTTTGCTTTTCGATTTCGCGGCGAACGCGGGCCAGTTCGGGCGAGGCGTGGTCTTCCAACGTTCCGTGGGGCTGGATCTTGTTGCGGAAAAATCGCAGGAACTCGGTGAAATCGACGATTCGGTCGGATAGAGAGCGTACTCTTCGCCACTCCGATTTCATGTTGGCGGGCGGATGCAAAGCGATCTCGCGCCACTCCGCGGCGCGATCGACCACTAGGACGACGTCGCTGATTTCGGTGGTTTCGAGAGCTGCGCCGGCGATGCGGGATTTCTCGATCGGCTTGCTGATTTCGATGAGGCCGGAAAACTCGAAGCGACCGCCGACGCGCCGGAATTCGCGAATTTCGCTCGCCAGCTCCTGCTGGCCTTCGATCCAAGCATGATCGATGGAGGGCGTGAGTCCGGCAATGCGAGCCCGTCCCAGCGGAGAAGAGGTGTATGCGCGCAGGAGTTCGCGGACAGCGTCGAACTCGAGGACGGGTGCAGAGCTGTGAAGGAGAGGCTGGGGAGCCATCTCAGGTATGTTACAAGAGCCGACGAACTAAGATGGATGTTGGTCGCGAGGTGCTGTGGGGGTCTAAGGGGTCGCCTCAGCGGCTAAAGCCGCGTCATCACGCCAGCTCTTTCAAAGCAGTATCGAAATCATCAGGCATTGGCCGCACCTGCTGCCTGGGCCACGGATTCACCAGCCGCGGGGAAACGCAGAACAAACAGCGCGCCGCCTGCGGGCTTGTTCTGGCAATTAATCTGGCCACCGTGCTCCTGAATGACGCCATAGACGGCGCTCAGACCGAGGCCTGTCCCCTGGCCGATCGGCTTGGTGGTATAGAAGGGATCGAACACACGCTGCGGTTCGCGCAATCCCGGTCCCGTATCGGAGAATTGCAGCACTGCTTCGTTGCCTAGGCGCTGTGCGGTTATTTGCAGCGTGCCTCCGCCGACTTCTGCAAGGGCGTCCATGGCGTTCTGTACGATCTCGACGATGACCTGGAACAACTGGTTGGCATTCCCGACGACGCGGGGAAATTCCGGCTCGACAAAAATTTCGACTCGAATTCGGCCGCCGGGATGCTGCGACTCCTGCATCTGGGCACCACGGTGCAACAACACGCCCAAGTCCACCAGAGCCTTGTCTCCCGGCGCCTGGCGCGAGAAGCTTAACAGGTCGGAGATCAGGTCGCGGGTGCGGCGCGCCTGGTTCACGATCTTCCGAACCAGCGCATCCTGTTCGGAAGTTAGACGCTCGCCGGACCACAGCTGCTCGGAATTTTCCATGATAGCGGCCAATGGCTGGTTGATTTCATGGGCCGCTCCTGCCACCAGTTGCCCGAGCGAAGCCAACTTTTCCTTCTGCACTAGGTGGCTCTGCAGCCGCTGCTGGTTCTCGAATCCGGCACGCGATTCCCCGAGAAGGTGCATTAACGCCTGATCCTGAATGTATTGTCGCAAGAAGGCAAATGCACCCAGCACCAGCATCGCGGCCAGCACTGTGAACAGACGAAACATGCGTGAAGGCTCCGGCGACGTATCTTCGAGGTACGCCCACAATCCCAGGACTGGCAACGACAAGATGGCCAGCATCGCCATCTGTGGAAGGATGGTTCTCCATCTTGGGTCGGTCCGCGGTGTTTCAGCCTTCAAGTCCCACCCGCGTGCGGCCAGAGTGGTTGCCAGCAGCCATACCACGGCCCCGGTCAGCGGTACGTCATAGAGGCTGCCGGTGTAATAAGTACCTTTGAAGACGGCTTTATCGAGAAGCTGCGATCCTGCGGTGTACACGGATCCGGCAGCAAGAAAGTTGAGGTAGAGACGCTTCCAGGCCCCTGTGCTCGTCCATCCCGCGTAGGCCAGCACCAGCAGCAGCAATAAGTTCTCGAATTCATACAGCAGATCGTAATACCCATTGTAGGCGGGCACATTCAGGACGACGTACTGGTGAGGAAAGACGATGAAGGCGTACAGGAACAACCACCAGACCAGCAGCATGAGAAAGTGCAGAGTGCTCAGATGAAAACGTGATTCGGTCCGCACCTGGTCTGGCCTCCAGGCAACCGCGGCGATCATCGGCACCACGTGAAAGAACAGAATGATGTCGACGAAGTAGGGATCCGGGAGGTCCCGGCGAACTACGACCTCGTTGTAGGCCCATCCCCACTGGTTGACGACCCAGAGGGAAAAGCCGAAGGCCATCAACCCCCAGAAACTCCGCTCCATCCCGGGTCTTGAGATCGCATTCGCCAGCATCACGGCGGCCGCGGCCAGCATGATGATCACGCCAAAAACATCACCAAACGCGGTCAGGCCAAAACTCTTATGCCCCGTCAGAGACACGACGGAGTAGGCCAGAGTGATGGCGGCCGCTGAGATAAACCAACGGTGGCGTCGGAACGGACTCATCCGGCTCCAATCTTATGAGAGTTAACTAAAGATTCCGAGTACCGATTGGGAGGAGTTGAGTTACTTTAGTCACCCGCCGACTGGCGAAGTTAACTTACTTTCTCGGGCTGTCGGGTTAGAGGCAAGGGCATTGAGGCTGCCATCTTGGTGCCGAAATACTTTGCCCGGGCAAGAAGCAGCTTTTCGACTTCGCGCTCCTGCAGCGGTTGCTGCCTTCCGAGCAGATGCGTGACCAGGGCGATCTGGGCGAAGTGCTCGACGGTTTCCATCTTCATATAGGCGTGTTCGAGAGTATCGGCGTACGCAACGACGCCATGGTTGGACATGAGAATCGCGTCATAGTTCGGAACAAAAGGTTCTAGTGTACTGGCCAACTCGGAGGTTCCCGGCGTGCCATATCGAGCCAGGGGTATGCATCCCAGGCCGATGACGACCTCGCAGACCAGCGGCTCGGTCAGCGGAATGCCCGCTGCCGCAAAGCCTGTGGCCGTGGGAGGATGGGCGTGCACAATCGCCTGGATGTCGGGCCGCAGGCGATAGATCAACAGGTGCATGCCGATCTCGCTGGTAACGTTTCTGCGGCCGGCCAGGCGCTCGCCCTCCTGATTCACGATGACCAAGTCGGCCGGACGCATCGCACCCTTGCTCAGGCAGGTGGGGGTGACCAGGATTTCGCCATTCTTCAGGCGGACCGAGAGGTTGCCGTCCATTGCCGCCACGAATCCGCGCCCGTGCAACATGCCCCCGTAGCGGACCATTTCATCCCTGTGTTTGCGTTCGGTAGACATTAGTTCCTTCGGGGGGAGTGGCGGCGGTACGCAATATGGCAACCGAATAGTACCAGCACTTTCAACGATAGAACAACGCAAAAGAAGATGAAAGTAGAGAAAAAAACGGTGGCGAATTGTATCCCGGACCGCGATCTTTCAGGGTTTGCAGTCCCTATAATCAGAAGGCGTGCTGGCTTCGGAATTCCACTACGAACTTCCCCAGGCACTCATCGCCCAGGAACCGCTTGCCGACCGGGAAGCGTCCCGAATGCTGCACCTGGAGCGCTCAACCGGGCGCTGGTCCGACCACCAGTTCCGCGATTTTCCCGAGTTACTCCGTGCCGAGGACTTGGTGGTCTTCAACAACACACGGGTCTTTCCTGCCCGTCTCTATGGCCACCGTGCCGGGCTTAAGTCCCAACCCCTAAGCCCGAACAATCCCGCTGCCCGCGAGTTCTTGCGAGGACGCGTGGAGGTGTTGCTGACGCGGCAATGCTCGGAAGATCCAAATGAATGGGAGTGCCTGGTACGGCCGGGGCGCAAGATTGGAGTGGGCGAGCACCTTTTCTTTGGAAGGAGCGACGAACTCCAGGCTGAGGTCGTGGGCCGCGGAGCCTTTGGCGAACGCCGCATTCGTTTTCTCCCGGTGAACGATTTCTTTGCGTGGGTCGAAAAGATCGGGCACGTGCCACTGCCCCCATACATCTCACGCGCTGATTCGTCTACCGACCGGGAACGATACCAGACGGTGTACGCGCGAGAACGTGGGTCGGTTGCCGCCCCTACGGCCGGTCTTCACTTCACGTCCGAGATTCTTTCTCGAATGGCGCAACGTGGTATAGAGACCGCGCAGGTCACTTTGCATGTCGGTCGGGGAACCTTTCAGCCGGTTCGCAGTGAACGGGTGGAAGAACACAAGCTGCACTCGGAGCGTTTCTCCATCTCGCCGGAGGCAGCCGCAAAGATCAACCATGCGCTGGAAGGTACGCGACGCGTTATCGCCGTGGGCACCACCAGCGTTCGGACGCTCGAATATGCAGCCCAGCAAGGCGGCGGGAAGATTTCGCCAATGTCGGGAGAAGCGGACATCTTCATTTATCCGGGATTTGAATTCCGGGTGGTGCGGGGAATGCTCACGAATTTCCACTTGCCGCAATCGACACTACTCATGCTGGTGAGTGCGTTTGGTGGCAAGGAGAATGTCCTTCGCGCCTACCAGCACGCGGTCTCTGAGCGATATCGTTTCTATTCTTACGGAGACTGCATGTTTCTGGAATAGACGCATCTGACAGCGGCTGATCCTGCGCTATACTTCGTTCGGACTGAGAGGAAAGCATTATGACCACCGTCGCGAAACAGGTGTCCATTCAGGACTTCGTTGCGGAGCTGCAGAAATTTCCCGAAGCCGCTTTCCGTGAGACTGAATCGATCCGCAGCTTCCTGCAGAACGTGCCGGTGAATGCCGACTCGCTGTCGCCCTATCTGACCTGGGACCGCCAGCACTACACGCGAAACCTGATCGACAAGACTGCGCTCTACGAACTAGTCGCGATCTGCTGGGAAGTCGGGCAGGCCAGTTCCGTGCATAACCATCGCGATCAGAACTGCTGGATGGCCGTCCCCATTGGACGCTTGCAAGTAGAAAACTTTCGCGTCTTGCACCAGGACCTGGAGGCAGGCCGCTGCCAGCTGGAGTCTGCCGACACGGTGGAGATGAACGTCACTCATCCTTGCGCGGTCGATCCGCTGGAACCGGTGCACCGCGTACTGAACCCACGCCATTTCAACCAGCGTGCGGTCAGCCTGCACGTTTATTCGCGGCCCTTCGATACCTGCGTCGTCTACTCGCCGGAACAAGGTACCTGCGGAGAGATCCGGTTGCATTACACGACCGAATACGGAAAACCGAAGTAACTCCGAAAGTCCCCGGACAAGTGGTGATTAGCTCTCCTCTGAAGTAAGTTACAGAGTTCGGGGGGAGCAGGGAGCATGAAGACAGCGATTGCATTGCTGCTGGCAGGTGCCGCGATAGCATCGGCCTATGCTTATTACCACAAAAGGTTTTCCCAACCGCAGGCGCAAACCACCGAGCAAAACGACGACGCAGAAGCGAAGCCTGAGGCTTCCAACGCGGACCAAGCCGGTACCGTCGACGGGCCGATAGTGCAGTGGATGAAGAAGGCGAACCCGCTGAAAAATTTGGGAGCCTCTGCACCTGCTCGAAAGCCACATCCCAGCGATCATGTTGCTCCATCCCCTGTGGGCACCAGCAGCGCCATTGTGCACAAGACGTTTGCCGTGGCCGCGACCACAAAGTTTTCCTTCGAGATTCCACCTCATGCCGCCAGCCCACAACTGCACGGAACGTATCGTTCGTTCCTGCAGCAGGGTGCAGCCCAATCCAGCGATGAGGACGCAAACGTCGACCTTCTGCTGATGAATGGCCGGCAATACGCGGACTTTCTCAAGCGACGTCCCGCCGACACGGTTTTCTCCGTCGACTCTTCCCATAATCAGGACGTTAATTTTGAACTTCCCGCCACCAGGGACCAACCGGTGCAGTATTACCTGGTCTTCCGCAACAGCTCCAGCAGCGCAGAAAAGAAGGTCGTCCAGGCAGATTTCCGGATCGATTTCTAGCTCTGCTCCTGCTGTTAAACTAGACAGGTTGTCTCCAAGAAAACAATCTCAGCAGACCGATCCCGGGACCCCTGCTTCGATCGCGACCGCTCCTGCCTCTGTCGCGAAAAAGGAGAAGGGCCGAGCCGCGGCGTACGGCCGCATCTTTCTCATCGATACCATGTCGTTCATCTTCCGCGCCTATCACGCCATGGCGCGGCAGCGGCCCATGTCGACGAAGTCCGGCCTGCCCACGGCTGCGATTCTTGTCTTCGTCAACATGCTGCGGAAGTTGCGTGACGATTTTTCTCCGGAGTATCTGGCTGCCGTTTTCGATGTAGCCGCGCCGACGTTCCGCGACCAGCAGGCCGAGGCAATCACCAAGGTCCGCAAATTCGACATCAAGACGCAAACTTTCACCGAGATTGAATACAAAGGCTACAAGGCCAACCGCGCCGCCATGCCGGAGGATCTGGCGCAGCAACTCCCTTACATTCGCCGCGCGCTCGAAGCCTACCGCATTCCGATTCTCGAGCTGGCAGGCTTCGAGGCTGATGACGTGATCGGCACCCTCGCCCGCAAAGCCGCCGAAGCGTCGCACACCGTCTATGTCGTTTCCAGCGATAAGGACATGATGCAACTGGTCAACGACAAAGTCTGCATTCTCAATCCGCCGAAGGACAATCTGATCTGCGACGCCGCCAAGGTGGAGGAGATTCTGGGCGTGCCGCCGGAGCGGGTGGTGGATGTGATGGCGCTGCGCGGCGACACCATCGACAACATTCCGGGCGCGCCTGGCATCGGCGATAAAGGGTCGGTTGAAATCATCAAGCGTTTCGGTAGCGTCGAACGGGCGCTCGAGCGCGCAGCCGAAGTTGAAAAGAAGACCTACCGCGAGTCTTTGCAGAACAACCGCGACATAGTTCTCTTCAGCAAGAGCATGGCGACGATTGACACCAGCGTTCCTGTCGAGCTTGATGTTGAGGCCATGCGCGCCGGAGAGCCTGCATTAGAGGCTCTCCGCCAGCTCTTCACCGAACTGGAATTCACCACGCTTCTGAAGGAATTGCTGCCGGTTGTCGAGGTCAAAGATACAAACTACAGCGATGCGAAGTCTGCTGCTGACGTACAACGTGTGCTGAATTCGGTTGCGGCGGGAGAGACGCTGGCTATTGCCGTTGAGCAGGAGGTGCCGCCTTCGGAGCCGGAGGAGGAAGAAGTCGCAGAAGAAGAGCCCCAGGAGGCCATGCTTCCCCTGGGTGTTGCGCCGCCGACCGCACCTGAGGCTTCGACGTGCCGCGTTGCGATATCCGCCGCTGACGGGTCAGCTACCGTTGTGAAGCTCGACTCGGGCGAAGCCGCTGAAACACTGTGTACGACGTTGACCGGTCCTGTGCTGCCCAAAGCCATTCATGACTACAAAGCCGCGATGCACGCGCTGGAGCCGCTGAATATTGCGATGCAAGGCGTGCGTCACGATTCGATGCTCTATTCCTACCTGCTTGATCCCACGTATTCGTCGCACCGTCTGTCTGATGTCGCGCTGCGACGCTTCAACCTGAAACTCTCGGGAGGCCTTGCAGAGGCTGCCGACATTACCGGAAGGTTGGCGAAGGCGCTGCGCCCGGAAGTGGAGCAGAGCGGCTTACTCAAGCTCTACGAAGAGATTGATCTTCCGCTGGTTCCGGTGCTGGCGCGCATGGAACACGCGGGAGTGAAGATAGACACCGCTGCGCTCTCCAAGATGTCGACGGAGCTGGAGCGAGAGATCGGGACCAAGGCTAACGAAATTCACGAAGCGGCAGGAAGCGAATTCAATATCGGATCGCCGCGTCAGCTTGGGGATGTTCTGTTCAACCGCATGAACCTGCCCAAGCCGGTGAAATATGGCAAGGGCAGAACGATTTCGACGGCGGTCGATGTCCTCGAAACTCTGGCGGAAGATCATCCGATTGCGCGCATGGTGCTCGACTACCGGCAGCTGACCAAGCTGAAATCGACGTATGTCGATGCCTTGCCTGCGCTGATCAATCCGGCGACGGGACGCCTGCATACGACTTTCGGTCAGACGGGAACAGCGACGGGGCGGCTGTCCTCCGCGAATCCAAACCTGCAGAACATCCCCATCCGCACCGAGCTTGGACGCGGCATCCGCGCTGCCTTCATCGCCGAACCCGGCCACGTGCTGCTCACCGCGGACTATTCTCAGATCGAGCTTCGCCTGCTGGCGCATTTTTCTCGCGATCCGTTGCTGGTCGAGGCCTACCGGCGCGGCGACGACATCCACACGCTCACGGCGTCGCAGGTCTTCGGTGTGCCGCCCCTCATGGTCACCACCGACCACCGGCGTCAGGCCAAGGTCGTGAACTTCGGCATTGTGTATGGACTCTCGGCCTTCGGATTGTCGCAGAATCTCGGCATTGAGCCTGCCGAAGCGAAGCAGTTCATCGCTGCTTACTTCGAGAAGTACAAGGGCGTCCGCCAGTTTATCGACGAGATTCTGGAAGAGGCGCGCCGCGATCTGAAAGTGAAAACGCTGTTCGGGCGGGTGCGTCCCATCCCCGACATCAACAGCAAAAATGCCAACCAACGCGGCTTCGCTGAGCGCACGGCGGTCAACACGCCGCTGCAAGGCACTGCGGCAGACTTGATCAAGATCGCGATGATCCGTATCGACGCTGCACTGCGCGAGCGCGGATTGAAGTCGCGAATGACGTTGCAGGTACACGATGAATTGGTCTTCGAAGTTTCGGAGAGCGAGGCGGACATCATGCAATCATTGGTGCGTGAGCAGATGGAGAAAGTTCACGAGCTCGCCGTGCCGCTACTCGTCGAGATCGGTGTGGGCCCTAACTGGAGAGACTTGGGATAGATGGTCGGCTCTCGAGGTTGCTCACACTCCCAGGGCCTTCTGAATCGCCGCTGCGATCAGCGTAGTTAGCTTTTTCATCTTCTCCTCTGACTCCGCTTCCACCATCACGCGCGCCAGCGCCTCCGTCCCGGAATAGCGCACGACCAGGCGCCCGTTCCCATCCAGCTCACGCTCGGCGGCTTCAATCGCCTGTTTCACCTCAGGCACCTGAGCAAACGGAACTTTCACTCGCACACGTATGTTCTGGATCTTCTGTGGAAACACTTTCAGATCTCCGACCAGCTCGGCCAGCGACTGACCGCTTCGCTCCATGATGTCCATCAACCGCAGCGCGGTCAGCATGCCGTCTCCGGTGGTTGCGCCGCCGTCGCGGAAAATAATGTGTCCCGACTGCTCGCCGCCCAGAGTCGCGCCTGTCTTCAGCATCTCTTCGAGCACATATTTGTCTCCCACATTCGCCCGCAACATGCGGATGCCGGCGCTCTTCAGTGCGATCTCCAGACCCATGTTCGACATGGTTGTGGCTACGACCGTGTCGCCGGCCAGTTTTCCTTGCGCCTTCAGATCGCGCGCCGCAGCCAGCAAGACGGCGTCGCCGTTTATGACCCGGCCGGTGGCGTCGCTAAAGAGAGCACGGTCAGCATCGCCGTCGAAGGTGACGCCTAGGTCAAATTTCCTTGCCGAGGCAGACACTTCCCTCGCCACTGCTTCTGGGTGCAGCGCCCCGCAACCCTCGTTGATGTTCTTGCCGTCGGGCGTGATACACGCAAAAGTCGCCTGAACGCCCAGCCGCCGAAACAGCTCCGGAGCTTCTGCTGTCGCGGCGCCGTGGGCGCAATCCACCAGCACGCGCAGGTGCTTCAGATCAGAGGCAACACTCTCCGCCAACGATTCCACGTACGCATGGCGCAATTCAGCCTCTCCTGGCAGGCATGGTGGAGCTACCTTCAACGCCGTATCGTCGGCTGCTCCGGGATTCTGCAGCAGGGCAAAGATTTCCTTCTCGATGGCCAGTTCGCGCGCATCGGTCAGCTTGAATCCATCTCCGGAAAAAACCTTGATGCCGTTATCCGTCCACCGATTGTGCGACGCCGAAATCACCACGCCCGCCGCGAATCCACGCGAACGCGCCAGGAACGCGATGCCCGGAGTCGTGATGATGCCCGCACTGTGTACGTGTACCCCGACCGCGGAGAGACCGGCGGCTACGCGATCGGCGATCCAGCGGCTTGACTCGCGCGTATCCTGGCCGATCACGGCCTGGGCTCCACGCGTCACCCGCATGAGATCGTGGCCCAATGCGCGTCCGATAAGATAGGTGCTTTGCTGCGTGAGGGGGAACTCTCCGGCTATGCCCCGGATGCCATCGGTCCCGAACAGCTGTCTGGTCTCTTGCGTCATAAAAAAGGAATACTGGATGATAAACGACGGCGGGGTCATCCGCTTCGTCAGGGCATCAAGAAAAACCGAGGAGTTGTTTGCGGCCCGTCGCACTATTACACTCACTGGTTGGTTCGGGGGGAAACAATGGAAGAGCAGACTAGGACAGTAGTTGCAAAGACACTAGCGAGGTTGCTGTGGTCTCTGGTTCTTGCGGCGTGCCTTCAGTCGCCTGTTTTCGCTCAGACCGCCTCGCCTTCGTCCTTGCCGAGCGAAACCCCGGCCACGTTCACGCCGGTCACGGACAGCTTCGAATACGTGAAGCGCGATGTGATGATTCCCATGCGCGATGGCGTGAAACTGCATACCGTAATCGTGATCCCCAAGGGCGCGAAGAATGCTCCCATCCTGCTTACGCGCACGCCCTATAACGCCAGCGCCCAGGTCAGCCACGCCGCCAGTTCGCACCTGGGCCCGATTCTCAGCGGCTACGACAACGCGACCGAGGTAATCGTGGAGGGTGGCTACATTCGCGTGGTGCAGGACATCCGCGGAAAGTACGGATCGGAGGGCGACTACGTGATGACTCGTCCCTTGCGCGGTCCGCTGAATCCGACTGCGGTCGATCACTCCACCGACACCTACGACACGATTGACTGGCTCGTGAAAAATGTTCCCGAGAGCAACGGCAAGGTCGGAATCCTCGGCATTTCTTACGACGGATTTCTGCCCTTGATGGCGCTGGTCAATCCTCATCCCGCGCTCAAGGTCGCGGTGCCGATGAATCCCATGGTCGACGGCTGGATGGGCGACGACTGGTTCCACAACGGAGCTTTCCGCGAGCAGAACATGCCCTACATCTACGAGCAGGAGGCGACCCGCTCGAACGACGAGAAGTGGTGGACCAACCACTTCGACGACTACGACGTTTACATGGAAGCCGGATCAGCGGGCGAGCTCGGACGTCGCCACGGGCTCGAGCAAGTCGGCTTCTGGCGGAAGATTCTGGAGCATCCGAGCTACGACGCGTTCTGGCAGGAGCAGGCGATGGACCGCATTCTCGCGGCGCAACCGCTGAAGGTGCCGGTGATGTTCGTCGATAGCCTGTGGGACCAGGAAGACATTTACGGCGCTCCCGCCCTCTACAAGGCGCTCAAGCCGAAAGATACGACCAACGACAAGGTATTTCTTGTCATGGGTCCATGGCATCACGGGCAGGAGATCGGAGGCGGAAGTTCGCTTGGTGCGTTGAAATTCAGCAGCGATACTGGACTTTATTTCCGGAAGGAAATTCTCGCTCCATTCCTCGCGCAATATCTGAAGGACGGCGCCCCCAAAGCAAATGTGCCGACCGTCTCAGCATACGAGACCGGGACAAACACTTGGCGGCGCTTATCTGCGTGGCCGTCCGGCTGCGCGAGCGGCTGCACGCTAAAGGCGACGCCACTTTATCTTTCCCCCGGTCTGAAGCTGGGCTTCGCGGCGCCCAAGTCCGGCGAGGCGGCTTACGATGAGTATGTTTCTGATCCAGCGAAACCCGTGCCCTACCGCAGGCGGCCGGTTCAGCCGGTGGGTTACGGAGATGGAATGACCTGGTCGCAATGGCTGGTTGATGACCAGCGGGAGCAGTCGGGACGCGGCGACGTGCTCGCATTCGTCTCCGATGTATTGACCGCGCAGGTCAAGATCAGCGGACAGCCCGTAGCGAATCTCATCGCGTCGACCGGCGGCACGGATTCCGACTGGGTAGTGAAACTCATCGACGTTTATCCCGATGAAGTGGCCGGGCAGCCGGCGATGGGCGGCTATCAACTGATGGTGTCGGCGGATATCTTTCGTGGGCGCTATCGCGAGAGCCTGGAGACGCCGAAGCCGATTGACTCGGACAAGCCGCTGCTTTATCGCTGGATTTTGCCTACCGCGAACCATGTCTTTCTGCCGGAGCATCGCATCATGGTGCAGATTCAGTCGAGCTGGTTCCCGCTATACGATCGCAATCCGCAAACGTTCGTGCCGAATATTTTCTGGGCGAAGCCGCAGGATTATCGCAAGGCGACGCAGCGCATTTACCACGCGGCCGGACAGGCGAGCTTTGTAGAGCTGCCTCTTGTTAGCACGCCGTAAGCCGGGACCCGCCGTGCGACCGCCGCGAGTGTTCTCACGACCAGTCTAGAGTTTGGAGACCGTTCCGCTGCTGTTGTTGGCGACCCACACATTGGCGCCGTCAAAAGCAATCCCTGTCGGTACCTGCCCCACCGCGAAGGTTCCAAGACGTGCGCCATCGCAAGCGCGTAGCTTGGTCACGTTATTGGTCCCCTGATTGGTCACCCACATATTTTCTCCATCAAAAGCGATGAACTGAGGCTTGGAGCCCACCGAAAATGTCCCGAGGACTTTACCGTCCGCCGCGCGGAGCTTTGTAACAGTGTTGCTGCCCTGGTTCGCCACCCACACGGATGAACCATCGAATGTCACACCCACTGGATTCACACCAACGGCGAAAGTGCCGAGCAGGGCTCCATCGCGCGCGCGCAACTTAGTGACTGTGTTGGCTCCGGCCTGGTTAGCTACCCAGATATTTGCGCCATCGAAAGCCAGGCCGATCGGATTCAAACCTGCGGGGAAGACGCCCAATGTGACGCCGTCGCTAGGTCGCACTTTGCTGACAGTGTTGTCTGAAATGTTCGCAATCCAGATACTGGTTCCATCAAACGTGATGACCCACGGAAATTTACCGGTCGAAAATGTGCCGAGATTCGCGCCGTCGCTCGCCCGTAGTTTGCTGACTGTGTTGTCGCCGAGATTCGTCGCCCAAACGTTGGCGCCATCGAAGGCGACATATCCAGGAATGTAGCCGACCGCGAACGTGCCCAGCACGGCGCCGTCACTCGCTCTCAACTTCGATACTGAGGACGAATTAGTATTTACGATCCACATGCTGGAACCGTCGAACGCCATGCCCAATGGGCTGTCGCCCGAGGGAAAACTTGCGCTTACATTGGCGTTGAACCATTTGAGCAGGGCGAGTTGGTTTACATTCGGAATTGCAGCAACCGGGCATCCAGGGCTCCCGGCCGCGGCTGAATTCTGACCAAACAGAGGGAAAGCCAAGACACACGTAGCCACAAAACTCATCACGATTCGACTGGTTCGCATAGAACCTCCTTGGTAGCGGTGGGGGTAAGGAGACTTTACCGCAAACACAACGCGTAGGCTGCGCGACAGGTTTAGGACGTGACAGACCTTCTGGGAGGAGCAAAAAACATTTCCCTGGCGCGGCCTAAACCGGGGCGGTGCATACTCCAGGGCCGCGTTCGTGTCAATCTGCGTCCCCTGGACACCCTGGACACCCTGGACGGTACCTCGCTGGTGTAGAATTCTCTGTATCCCCACTCGGCATCAAGTTGCCCGAGTTCCTGCCGTCGGGACGTGGCTCAGCCTGGTAGAGCACTCGCTTGGGGTGCGAGGGGTCGGCAGTTCAAATCTGCCCGTCCCGACCAATCAACAAGTTACGCGGTTTCCTCCAAATTTCTGAGCACTCGCTTGGAGGAATCCCTATGGTGGGTTTTTCGCAGTTCACCCGCGAACGCCAATACCTGCACAACGTTTCCCCCGCAACCCTGGAGTGGTATACGCACGCTTTCAAGTGGCTGCCCTCCGAATCCCCCACGCAAGACGAGTTGAAAGATGCGGTCATACGGATGCGCGAGAAGGGGCTCAAGGCTACGGGCTGCAATTCCGCAATCCGGGCCATCAATGCCTATCTCAAATGGTCTGGTTCATCCCTGAAAATTCCACAGCTCAAAGAGCCTCAGCCTATTTTGCCCACGTTCACAACGGCCCAAGTATCGCGGCTCGTGAGCTGGAAGCCGAAAGGTTTTTATCCGCGGCGTCTCCATCTACTTGCCCTTGTGCTACTCGATACCGGATGCCGAATTACGGAAGCGTTAACGCTGAGAGTCCACGAGATTGACTTCGACAATCTGCTTGTCACGCTGGACGGCAAGGGACGTAAGCAGCGGGTCGTCCCGTTCTCTTTCGAGCTGAGGAAAGTGCTGTTCCGCTTCGTCGCGGACTACCGGAAGCCGGACTCCCTTCTGCTGGCAAGCCGGAATGAGACACTCTTAGGCTGCTGTCAATAGCAAACTTTTGTTAGTGAAAGCAAAGGAGAGGGCCTTCAGCTCACAGCGCATCGAGTGAATTGGATACCGATTCCACGCCCTCAGCCGCCACGTCCAGGCGGTCAGCTTCGGACTCAAAACCGGCGTCCTCCAGGTAGTCACCTAGCCATTCCAGATCCTCTATCACGCGGGTTGCTCGTTTCTGAGCCTGCTCTAACGTTGCGGACTTCGCCATTTATGGGCCTCTCCCAAGACTGAGCACACTCTAACGTCTCCCCGAGACCGGTCAAAGTCTCCAAGATAACTTCGTCTCCAAGATAACTTCGCAGTTGTTACTACTGGAAGCTAATGAATTGTATAGGTGTGTAGCTTTTAAGTGTACTTCTAAAGTGGACGGCTTAACTGGAGCGGAAGGAAAATTCTTGTCGAAACCGGCAGGGTTTTTCGCGAAAAAATTCGCGACGAACTTTTCCAAACGACAAAAAAAGTTGTGCTAGTATGCACGCGGGTTGAATGACAGACTGTCCTAGCGGATGGAATGACCCGGTTGCGTTGAGGCGCAACATCTAATCAAGGTCACCATCCGGCGTAAGCGCGCTACGCTCTGTCGTTCAACCCGCGTATCTTTCCGACGTAAGCTTTGTAAGCCTAGCCGTAGGGTGTCTACTACTATGCGTCAAAGGTGTCAAGCGGAATAATACCACGCTGCTTTGGAGTGCGGTCTACCAAGTAGCTTTTACGAGCGAGTCTAACCGGTCCTGACGCCGGTCAAGGCTAGGTTTTCGACGGGTCGTCGGCGGGCGTCCTCAATTTGAGTGCATAGCATTCCTCATGCACGGCCTTGCCATCCTCATCGGTCTTGCTCGTCTCAAGTTCCACAGGCTCGTTACAGAGCGAGCAAGTTGGGAATCGCGGATGCTTCGGAAAAAGGCGCAGCGTGTTCGCCATGGCGTTACGAGGTCGGATTTTTGGGAATACTCTCGGCCTGGAGGCGGTGTTCCTTCTCGTCCAGCAAGTCTTGTAGCTCCAGCAAGAGCGCCTGATACTTCGCTAGGTCTTGCTCGGTCGCTATCTCTGCGGCGAGTTGCATGAGCCGCTCTCTTTTCGCACCTTGCATTAGTGACGCCTCCAGCAGTCCCGATTTTAACAGAAATGGTAAATGACGTTCCGATGACGCCCAGCACGATGGTGCTACAGAATTTCCTGTAGTGCGGTTGCTGCCCCTCTTTTGGCATCGTAAGGGCGGCGATGTCCTCAGATGAAATAATCAGGGAACTGTGTACCCGCGTTGTCACGGCTGAGGATGCTGAATTCCAGGCCGCCGTTGACGACCTACATGCCGCGCTACGCGCTCACGTGGAAAGTCTCCGAGCGATGGCAGCAACCGCGCTGTTGAAGCCCCTGAATGGGGCTATACCGCCGAATTTGCCCGAGTCGTAGCTACTTGCCCCAAGACTCCGTGACGAGCGAGTCTGGCCCGTGGATGTTCACGCGCACATGGCGGGTCCGGTCGGCCCTTACCCCTCAAGGAATAAATCTCTTGCGGCAAAAGGGAACTCGCCTATAGAATCCGCCGCGGAGTGAATCCCGCCTAACGCGCTGATTCTCGGGACATGGCTCAGCCTGGTAGAGCACTCGCTTGGGGTGCGAGGGGTCCGCAGTTCAAATCTGCCCGTCCCGACCATTCTTCATTCTTGGCCCTTTGGAAGATCAGGTCGAAGGGTCTTCTGTAAGTAGGGCGGGCACTTACACCATCCACAGTGCAGTTCAAAAGGACCAATCGCAGCAGTTTCGCCTGCTCCGCCGGATTCTGCGTAAGGTATAGAGAATAGGCCTTGTTCGCGAGTTCTAAAATCCTTTTTGCATTGAGAATCTGATCTGCACTTGGCGCCTGCAGCCGAGCCAGCGCCGCCTGAATTTACCGTTCGTCTTCGGTCCACTCCACCATCTTCCGCTCCCAGAACTCCACCGGCAGCTGGCCATCCAGCTTGTCCTGGTAAGGCTGGTCCATCCGCCGTCGAACCGCCGCCAAGCGTTGCTCCAGCTGATTCCTTTGCGCGGCAGCTTCCTCCTCCCACCTCTTCTGATCACACGTGAAGGATTGGTGCAAAGAAGCCAGAATCTCGTCGGGAATCTGAATACTCTGGAGTACTTCACCGAGTCGTTTTCCCATCTCTGCTTCCGTGAAGCGCGGCGTCGCACATTTCCCCCGATGTCCGGTGCAGCGGTAATACACGTATTTGCCTTTCTTGAATTGCGCGGTGATAGTGCAGTTGTCCTGTGCGCACCGCAGTAAACCACGAAACGCAATTTCGTGTTTCCGGTATTTGGGCTTATTGTGCCCGCATAATACGACTTGCGCCCGCTCATAAAGATCCGGGCTGAGAAACCTGTCATGGGTTCCGCGGTACAGCGTTCCGCCCCACTGGAATTGCCCCGTGTAAAAGGGATTGGTCAGGATGGTATGCAGATAGCCACGGGAAATGGTTTTCCCGGTTTCCCCGCGCACCGCTTTTCGTAGTTCGGAAAGCGAATGTTTCCCGGAAGCGTAGAGTTCAAAAATCCGGATAACGATCAGGGCATGGGCCCCATGAATTTCAATGCTGCGGTCCGCCTTGTTGTTGCGGTAGCCGAACGGGGCCCGCCCGGGATAAACTCCCTGCTGCGCCTTCTCCCCCATCCCTTTCTTAACTTCCTCCCGCAGGTTTTCAATGTAATTCCGGGCCAGGACCAGCTGCATTCCATGGATCAGCTTCGCCTGGGACTTGGCCTCCTTGGAAATGATCTGCCCTTCTTTAACCAGATGAATCTCCAGGTCGAGATCCTCTAGCGTGACGGCGTCCCGGAAATTGCGGTATAAGCGGTCCGTCTTTTCCATCAGGACGATTCGGCAATCTCGATTCTTCGTGAAAAAATACACCATTTGATCGAAATTCCGTCTCCCGCTCGTCTTCGCCGTCTCAATATCAACAAATTCCTTCAAAATTGAGAAATCATTGCGGGAAGCGTATTCACGCAACAACTTTAGTTGCGCCGGAATCGAAAATCCCTCGCGTTCTTGTTCTTTGCTGGAAACATGTGCGTAAATAACGGCTTTTTTCATTTTTGCTTCTCCGCGTCGTCCTTTACTTCTCTTTCCAACTCCGCTAGGACCCGCTCGATTTCTGCATCCAGGGCTTTCACGACTTTGCGAAGGTCAGAATCAAGGAAATGCATGCCCTGTTTGTCCGTAAGATGCCCCCTTTGCCGTCTCAGGCCTTGCAGCCGGTTGTATAAGAAGACGGCGCGTGCGGGACCATTGAATTCAGTTGCCACCGCCTCTTCCGAACGAATCATCTTGTGCAAACGCTTAATACCTTCCTGTCCGCGAAAGAATATCTGAATTCCGCACTCCAGACACATGCAATAGGGCTTTTGTTTGCGTGAGATCTTCAGCCGCAATCCCATGTTGCATACTGGACACGGGAACGGTTTTCCAGAAAAATCGGCGATTTCCATAACGTTATGTTGTCCTGCCTTCCTTCACCTCGGTTGCTGGCGGTCCCACAGGTCCAGGAGTAAAAAGAATTCGCGCAGCAACAAGAGTGCTTGCTCACCGATTTCGTCCTTAACATGTGTTGGCGAAGTAGCGACACTGCTGGGCGCGCACCCGTCCTGCGGTTCCGACGGAACCGGCGAGCCGCTCACGGCTGCCCACTTTGGACCAGGCGCTGACATAGTCAACCTGGCTCATTCCCACCCCCAAAAACACGAAAAGCCGCTTCGATTACGCAGGCGGGTAACCTTATCCTGCGTAATCGAAGCGGCTTCAGTGTCCGTAAGGCGTGTATGAGCCGGCTATAGCTTTTCGCGACCTCGGGGGGCGCTAATCCCGTTCTCCGAGGTGGTGGTACATCCGCAACCAGCATAGCTCAATTGCGTAAGATTGGCTGCACCAGGTGGGTTAGGTGCCCTATTTGGAGGGCATGCGTCCGCTGCGCCGAAACCGTGCTCGGCGGGTTAGGCACCGCCTGGGACTTTGTTCACCGAACGGGAACCCTAGGTAGCCGACAATCTGCAAGTGCCATGCACGTCTGTCACGTTGGTGGCGATGCCGCAATTCGCTAGGATCATGTAATGGGCTTAGAGTGCTTGCTCGTGACTTGCGATTCCACCCTGTTAGGTCAGATCAAGTCAGCCTTCAGTACGCACGCAGCTTTGCTTGATCTCCGTCAGGATTCGGCAAGTGCGATAGAGCTCGCTGGGCGGCGTCATTTGGACGGACTTGTCATCGACTGTGATGATGTAGCCGGAGGCACGGAAGCACTCGTTAAGGTACGAAACAGCCGCTCGAATAAAGAGACTCAGATTGTCGCTGTGGTGAATGGCTCGACCAGCGTTGGAACGGCTCTTGACTCAGGAGCAGACTTCGTCCTCTGCAAGCCGATTCAGGAAACTCGATTGAGGAGCGTTCTCGATATCGTCCTTCCCAAGATGGAATGTGAACATCGCAGGTATTTCCGATACAGCATAGATTTGCCCGTGCGGTTTCGGAATCACCTTGGGCAATCTTCCACCGCTAGAATGAAGAACGTGAGCGAGGGCGGACTGGCTATAAAGCTGGTTGATCCAATCCATCTCAAAGGAGTCGTCCCAGTGGAATTCGACATTCCAAGCATTGAGCCACAGGCTTTTCATGCAAAAGCGGATGTTGTTTGGAGCGACTCTTTTGAAATGGGCTTGCGCTTCTTGTACATCGAAAAAGACTCTGGCGTTGCCCTTAAGTCGTGGCTAGATTTGTTAGAGGCGCAATGTCAATTCCGTGAATCGACTGAACGCCCCCTCTAACAGCCGCAGCTGGGCAACTCGCTCCCCTAAGACAACACGCTAGCGTATTACAATCGAGGATAACGGCCTGGATCTAGGAATAATCTCGTAGGGTTGTTTTTTCTTTATATACCAAGAACTGCTTAACTCTCAGTGGACTGAAATTACGGTAGTGTCTCAGTTTCAACGTCTTCGGCTGAATGTTAGAGCGTTTCGTTGGGAATATTCACTTGCTGAGTAAGAAAGCCAGCATCTAGCCATGCCCTCGCATGGGAGTGTTGGATGGAGTTGTTCTCCTACCACTGAGGCCTCTGTCGAGCAGTTGGCGGAAGTGGGAAACCTAGAATGCTTTCGATCTCTTCAAACGTAGCGGGAACGTAATTGATGTTTACCGGCTGAGCGACAAGCCAAGCATGAAGCGGGGCGTAGGCTCCCATGGCAGATCCTGCTGCGGCCAGTTCGCCAGTAACAGCTCCCTTCTCACCCCCGACCAATGCTGCGGGTTTTAGACTCGAACCGGGCTCATTGTACATGGGAGGTGCGTCCCTTGAGTGTTGCTGGCGGGAGGTAGCGTGCCTTTTGAATGACCACTCATCCGCGCAGTAGGCTACACCCGGTTGTAAAGGACTATCTTTCGGAGCACAAACGTCGATCAGTGGGTCGGAGCATCTACGTGGACTTACGAAATCCAGTCTCCGTGTCAAATTCCTCATTCCAAGCATCCCACGCCTGTTGCTCCGTAAAAAAGAGACACTCCAATTCGGGTTCGTTGACCGCGTCGATCTCCCAACGACCGGCCGCGTCGTTGTAGCCGATGGTCGCAATGTGGATCCCGGCTTTGTTGAGGATCTTCTTCCCTTGTCTTGGCTCAGCGTGAAATGGAGAAGCGGCGTTCTCCGTTAGTGTAAGATTCCGCCCCTTCGGGGCGGGGATTTTCAAGGCATGGGGGTCTATCGTCCGATGACCCTTCTGTTGCTGGGAACAGCGCGAGAGGATTGGCTCCCGCGCTGCTAAACATCGGCTCGATGAGCCCCACCAGGTTATCCCTCAGCATGGTTGCCTCCCGGCAGAGCCCGCTTCCGTTTCACCCGGCGAGGTCATTGTAGCTGCGGTGGAAGAGTGTGCAAATCTGAAAGACACCGTCTGTTGCCGGCGAAGTTGCCGTAGTCTACGCCCTTCTTCCAACTTGCGATCGCGAGCCGCGTGGATCTCCGGCTGGCGTCCGCCCAGCATGTCCTGCGGCGTCACATAGCCGATCGCGCTGTGCAGTCGCACCGTGTTGTAGTGATCCACGTAGATTTGAATCAGGCGGCGCGCATCGTCCAGCGTCAACGGGGTCAGAGGCCGGATGCACTCCCGTTGGAGCGATTTATGCCAGCGTTCGATCTTTCCGTTCGACTGCGGGTAAAACGGCGAGGTACGCACGTGCGTCATCCCCGAGATACGAATGAACTCCTTGAAGTCCCGCGCGATGAACTGCGGTCCGTTGTCGGAGATGATCCGCGGCTTAGCCCCGGGGTACTTCTCCTTGGCGCGTTCCAGAATCCTCTCGATGTCGGCTTCCTTCATCGACTCCCGCAGATCCCAGTGCACGAGATATCGACTGCATCCATCTAGCACGCTGCACAAGTAATAGAACGTACCCGACAGGTTGATGTAGGAAACATCGACATGCCAGTGTTCATGCGGCTCCAGCGGCTGTTCGAAACCGGTTCCCTTGCGCGACGGTTTGCTTTTCCAGCGCGACAGCAGTCCCGCTTGTTTCAGCACTCGCCATACGCTCGCCGGACTCACTGCCACCACATCGTGATCTAACATCATGAACGTTAGCCGACGATAGCCCTCCAACGGATTCTCCAGGTGGAAGCTGATGATGGCTTCTTTCTCCCACGGCTCCAACCAGAAATCTCGGGGCACCCAACCGTTGTGCTCATTCACTCGTCCATAGCGCTCGCGCCAGTTGTAAGACTTACTCACGCTGACCCCCAGCCAATGTATGAATCGGCCGACGCTGATCTCGGTCTTCTCCGACCAGCGCCGGACCAAATCCACCACCTGATCCCGCACATCGTGCGGCACCCAGGTCGCGGTCAGACTTCCCCAAGGCTTTTTTTTAGCGCGATGTGCTCCGCCATCAGCTCGGCCAGGACCTCGTCCTTGGTCTGCACCTTCTTCTCCAGGAACTCAATCCGCTTTTGTTTCTCCTCCGCCTGGCGGCGAGGACGTTCCGTCACTTGGAAGGCGGCCGCTCCGTTCTCGAAAAACTCTTTTTGCCAGCGG
>QIAM01000087.1 GCA_003225555.1 Acidobacteriota bacterium
TCGAACCCCAACGCCTTACGCGTTATTACGTCAATCGCCTCCAAAAGCTTGGTCATAAGGTCGTACTCGAACCTAACGTCACCGTCTGACCGAAATTTTCAGGGCAGGTTGGGACGGGACTTGCACCCGCAAGCTGTCGAACATGCGCGGCGTACAAAAGTTAAGGCAGCCCTTTCGGGCTGCCTTCTCCTTCACTCGAACTCCGGCTGCTATCGAGCCGCGGGCTTGCGGCGAACCGGCGGCTTCTTCTTGACGGGCGCTGGCGCCGCCGCCTTCAGCAGCCGCCCCTTATCCATGACCATCATGAACGGACTCGGCGCATAAGAAGACGGTTCGCCCTGGAAGTCCAGGCTCGCTTCTGCTTTCGGCATGAGCTTGGCGGGAACGCTGTCTTCAAAATTCAGAGTGATGTCTGCCTTCTTCGCCTCAATGTCGTCGGAGCTGCCGGCGATCATGAACTGCGTCGGCGTGGCCGAGATGACCGTGCCGGTCATCTGTACTGCCTTGCCCTTAATGGCGTTCCAGACCGTATCCTGATCGGGCTGACTTCCGTTCGAGAGCACGAACTCCCACGTAGCGAAGTCCATCTTGTCAGGCGGTGTCTCGGTCACCATCTTGTGTGCCTGCTCCGCTGGAGTCGGAGCCGGCTTAATCAGAGTAGCGAGATCTGGCGGTGGAGCCGTCCCGGCTTTAGCTTTTGCCAGTACGTCAGCCCAGCCGTCCTCATCGCCGTGAAACTTTCGATACTGTTGGCGAGCGTACTTCTCAATCTGTGCCTGGGCCTGCGCGGGTGCGATGGCAGACGCGCGCGCCGCGTACCAGATGCCGTTGAGGGCGTGGTCCGGTGTCGGCGGAGTCTTCGGATCGGGCGTCGTCAGGTAGGCCAGCGCCAGAGGATAGACCACGCTGAAATCTGCCGGGTTCGCATCCGCGACCGGCTTTAGATTTTCGATGGCTTTCGCGTAATCCTTCTTCTGCAGCGCCGCGATTCCGAGGGCTGCCCTGAAGATGCCGGTCATCTGGTCTTTCATCTTCTGGAAATCAGCGTCAGACGTACCTTCGGGCTTGTTGAACTTCGGCAGACAATCCAGGCCTTGCTGCCCGTACTTCTCCGCATCGGCCAGAAGCTGCGTCGCATTGGGATCTCCGCCCTGGGCTCGGAGGCGGTCGAAGTAAGCCAGCAGCGCCAGCGCGCGCACGTTACAAGGATCGGCAGTTACCAGCTTGACAGCGGTGTCGGTCGTCTTCTGCTGGTTGCCAGCCTGCTGGTAGGCACCCATCAGAATTTCGAGTGCCTGGTTCTTCATGACGCTGTTGGGATACTGAGTGATGAATGCTTCCAGTCCGCTGATCTTGGCCTGGGGATCGGTCTGCTGCACGGCCCCGACGTAGGCGTTGTACTCGGCCGGATCTTTAATCACCGGCGCCTGAGGACTCGCCGGCTGTCCTGGAGCAGCGGGTTGCGCCTGTGGTGGCTGCGCAGGTTGTTGCGCCGAAACCTGACCGGTTGCTGCTACGGCGAACCCAAGCACAACCGTGACCAGAATCTTTTTCATCACTATGGCTCCTTAGGATCTTAGGGAAATGGCTTTTCGAGAAACGTATGCTCTTGCCACTACGATGACTGCATTCCGCCTGGACCGCTTGTATCTGGATCCTGCTTTGGAATGCCGGGGCTTCCTGGCAGGCAGCGCCGAGAATATGGGTGACCTGTTGACCGCACAGGCAGTTAACCCCTTATTCGCGGTTGGCGGGATTATAAGTACCTCTCCCAGCGAAGGCAAGCCACTTCCGTGTCCTCCTCCCCGTTATTGTTTAAGATGCAAATACCTGCCCCGGCGGATGGCCCCTTCGGGCCATGCCGCCGGACGCGCCGGACAAAAACGGAGACCTCATCTTAATGGACACCGGTCGGGCCTTATTCGGGCAAGTCGCAATCATTACGGGCGCTGGACGCGGCATTGGGGCCGCCATCGCCCGCAAACTCGCCGGCCTCGGGCCGACCGCGGTCCTAGTGGGGCGCACCCGTTCCCATCTGGAGTCAACCGCCAAGGCCATTCTCGAAGCTAAAGGCAAGGCCGAAGTCTTGCCCTGCGACGTCTCCGACATGAATTCCGTCGGCACGGCTGCCGGGCACGTCGAGCGCGCCTTCGGTCGATTGGACATTCTGGTAAACAACGCCGGGATCGGCGGATTCTCAACCCCGCTGCACGAGCTTCCCCCCGACGTGTGGGACGGCATCCTGAACACTAACCTGCGCGGTGTCTACTACATGATCCGCGCCTTCGCACCCATGATGATCCGCGCGAAGGCGGGCCATATCATCAACATCTCTTCGCTAGCCGGAAAGAATGCTCTGCCCAAGGGCGCTGCTTATGCCGCCTCGAAATGGGGATTGAATGGCCTGACCTACTCGGTAGCGGAAGAACTGCGCGGACACAATATCCGCGTCAGCGTAGTCTGCCCGGGGTCCGTGAACACAGAGTTGAGTCCGCACGTGGGCAAAGATCCGCTCAAAATGCTTCAACCCGAAGACGTCGCCCACACAGTGGCTATGCTGGTGACGCAAGCCCCACAATCGTTCGTGAGTGAGATTCTGTTGCGTCCCACGCAAAAACCGTGACTCCTCCGCGTTCTCAGGGGCCGTTCTCCGCGAACTCTGCGATTATTCTTTTTGAGTCCGTAAGGACGAAGCCTATCGCAGAGGACGCTGAGAACTGCCGCCGAGGTCGCGGAGACCTGCGCCCGGTCGCGCATCATTTCTTGAACAGGTTCTCAAACGCCTGACGCGCGTCGTTGGGGCGCAAACTAGCCGGAGTGGAAGTTTCTTTTTCTCGAGTCACGCGAATCTCATAGAAGGTGCATTCGTTTCGCGCATCCTTCTTCGCAATTCGAACCGCGACCGGTTGCATGCATTCGAACCGGCTCCCCGGATCGAAGTACATGCACTGCTTGCAGGAGTGCAACTCGAAGCCGCACTTGGGACATTTGTCCCCCGGAGAACCGTGCAACACGGTGCCGCACTGCGTGCACCGCGAAACCGCGCGTGTGCCGGGAAGATTGACCGGCCTAGGTCCGAACGTGTTGTCTCTCTTCGGCGGCCCTGAGGCGGGCTTCTCTCCGGAGTCGCGGCGCGGCTTGTCCTCGCGATCGCGGTCCTGATAACCATGCTGACGGTATTTTGCTGCCACAGAACCTCCCCAAGCACGCAGGGTATTGTCTCGCCCGCGCGACCGCGGGGCAAGTACTTCGTGCATTCGTAATTAGACCTTCACCCGTCAACCACCAAGAGCACGAAGGTGCGCGACGCTATGAATCGCGCCTTTCCTTCGTGATACTTCGTGTCCTTGGCGGTTATCTGTACTTCGTGCTTACAATGGAGTGATGATCCACGAGATTCTCGCCGTAGGCGCGCTCCAGTGCAACTGCTCCGTGATCGGCGACGAAGCCACGCGCGAAGCCATGGTCATCGACCCCGGCGATGACATTGAAGACGTTCTAGCCATCATCCGCAAACATAACCTGCAAGTGAAGCAGATCGTGATTACCCACGCCCACATCGACCACGTCGGCGGAGCGATGAAGTTACGAACCGCCACAGGCGCCCCGATTCTTCTGAACCAGAATGACTACGCGCTGCTGAAGATGCTCGATGTGCAGGCCGCCTGGATCGGCGTGGCAACGCCCGGTAACGTCGAGATCGACCACAGCCTCGCGAACGGGGAAAACGTGACCGCAGGGTCTATCACCGCCAGTGTCCTGCAGACGCCCGGCCACACCGAAGGAAGCATCTGCCTCTATTTCCCTACCGAGAAGAAGTTGATAGCCGGCGACACGCTCTTCGCCGGCTCCATCGGCCGCACCGATCTGCCCGGCGGATCATATCCCAAGATTTTGCGCTCGCTGCACGACACGGTTTTAGCCTTGCCCGACGACACAGTCGTAATTCCAGGCCATGGTCCCATCACAACAATCGGCAACGAGCGCGAGACGAACCCGTTCCTGGTGAAACGCTGACGAAGATTCTTCGTAGCGCCGCGGTCTCGGCGGCTGTCCAGCGGGCGTCCTCGCCCGCCGCCCCGAGAGCGGCAAGATGCCAGCCCACTGCGGCGACGAAGTCGCATAACCCACCTGGCCACAGTACTAATCTTTTCTCGCCTATCGCGCCACATCGAGGAGAGCGACCAAACGCCAACTCAAGACGGGCATCCGCTGCGTCGCTATCGCCGACGCTGGCGAGTAGAATGACTATTCGCTTGGCTCCATCACTTTCGGCGGCTGGTAATCCGCTGGGAGCACCAGGTTGAGACCTTCTTTGGCATGGTCCGCCTGGGGTGCATGCAAATCCTCCTCAGACATTTATGAGCGGTTACTCGTATCGCAGCGCCACCATGGGATCGACTTTCGTAGCTGTGCGGGCAGGAATGTAGCTCGCGATTAAGGCAACGCCAATAAGTAAAGCCGCAGCGGCAATGAGTGTAAACGGATCTGCGGGCTTTACTCCGAATAGGAAGCTCTGAATGTAGCGAGTAACGCCCAGGGCCACCGTACATCCTGTCACTGTACCTACAATTGCTAATGCAGCTGCTCGGCCAAGGAAGAACCTTAGCGTATCTTGGGGCAACGCGCCCAAGGCTAGCCGGATTCCAATCTCCTGAGTTCGACGCGCGACCTGAAATGCAAGTAGGCCATAAATCCCTACACAAGCGACAACCAGTGCTAGCGCCGCAAACAAGCCCGATAACACAGAGATCAGCCGTTCCTGGTAGAGATCCTCATCGATCTGCACCGTCTCGGTTTTCATGTCTTCAATCAGGAGATTGCTGTCGAAGTGGGCGGCCGCCGATTGGAGTTCAGGCATGAGAGCGTTCGGTTCGATGCCGGTGCGGACCTCGAAATTCATGGGGCCATCCCAGTCACCAATCGGCATGTAAACGGTGGGCCATACCGCATCGCGCACGCTATCGTACTTCGCGTCGCCGACAACGCCAATTATTTCGTAGTCAGGACCAGACGCACTTCCAAGGTGAAAATATTTCCCGAGTGGATCGTGGAAGTCAAAGAGCTTCCGGACCAGAGTTTCGTTCACCACTACCTGGGTTGGAACCTCCTTGCTGCGTGCTCGTGCTGAATCTTCGTCGCCGAAGATTCGTCCCTCTCGCAGAGGAATGCCCATTGTTGTCAGAAAATCGCTGGACATGGGCAGGCTATGCGCTCGTACCTGGAGCCCTGGCTGGTCATTGGAGAAAATCGGAGCGGCCATGCCTCCATCACTCAATAGAGCGCCCGCGGAGCAGCTAACTGAGACGATGCCCGGTAAGGATCTGATCTGTTGCTGAAGATCTCGGTAGAGAGTCGCGCGATTCTTTCGACTGTAGGTCGAGTCGATCTGGAACACCAACAGACGCTGGGCGTTAAACCCTATATTCTCCGCCCTAAGATTGGCCAGCGTCCGGGCGAGCAGCCCAGCGCCCGCGAGAATTGGCATAGTGAACGCGATTTGAATAATCACGATCAAGCTGCCGAACGCGAGGTTCCGGCTCATTCCTGCCATCGCGCTACCGGGTTCAGCTTTGAGCGTCGAAACCAAGTCCGGCCGGCCGCTCAGAAACGCTGGGACGAGTCCGAAGGCAACTCCAACCACCACTGAAACCAGCAGCGTAAAAGTAAACACGCGAGCATCAGGGTGAATGTCGAGTTCGAGGGGCATCGGCCAATTTCGCGAGAAGAAGGATACGAGGATACGCGCCCCAAAAACTCCGAACGCCGTCCCGACCGTACCGCCCGCAAAAGCGAGGAGAAGGCTTTCCGTAAGGAGTTGCGAAATGATTTTGCCGCGCGTTGCACCCAGGGCGACGCGCACCCCCAGTTCTTTCCTTCGAGCAGCCGAGCGCACCAACATCAGTCCGGCGATATTGACGCAGGAAATCAATAACACCAACGCAACAGCAGTAAGGAGAGCAAAGAGTGCTCGTGAAAAAAACCGGCGCAACGTAGCTAAGCCGTGTGCCGCACTTGCAAGTTCAATATGGGGTGCATCTGCGGATTTGAAAATCGCCTCCGGACCACTCGTCGTACTGGCCGCGAACGCGGTACTAACCGCCGAGGCGGCTTGGCCCGTACTGATTCCCGCCTTCAAACGGCCGATCAGTTCCATCCAAATGGCGTCAGCCTCATTTTGATTCGGAGAATAAGGCGGCACCTTCGGCTTAGACGCAAGAGGCATCCATATATCGCACCTCAGACCGGGATCAAGTTGCGCGAATTCCGGGGCGGTAACGCCGAGTACTGTGAACAGAGTCTTACCGATCAAAATTTGCTTGCCGAGCGCAGCGCCGTCACCACCTAACTTGCTCTGCCAAAAACCGTGGCTGACCACGATGGTGGGAGTCGCGCCTTCAGAGTCGTCTCGCCGATCGAAAAAACGGCCGATTGCGGGTTTCACACCGAGGGTCGAAAAGAATTCGCCCGAGACAAATAGCCCGCGCACTCGGCTAGTCCGGCCTTCAGAGTTCACGCTCAGTTCGGCAGGTACGAACGCGGCCACATCGGAAAAAACCTTTGGGTCGCTCCGGAGCTGCTCGAAAAATGGCAACGAAAATGAGCACGCTCCAGCGTCCAAAGGCACATCGGAAATGATGTCTCTCTCTTCCGCTGCGGGTCCGCTGCCCGGCGGGCAGTTCGCATAGCTGGAAGAACCCTTCGTTTTGGGTATGTTCTTGGCCTTCCATTTCAGTAAGACTAAACGCCCTGGATCTCTGACTGGCAG
Organism: Acidobacteriota bacterium; assembly: GCA_003225555.1. Taxonomy (GTDB): domain Bacteria; phylum Acidobacteriota; class Terriglobia; order Terriglobales; family Acidobacteriaceae; genus Sulfotelmatobacter. The sequence goes on from QIAM01000087.1 coordinate 6,770, forward strand.
CGTACGGAGCATAACCGCATTAATCACACTGGAAATGGCTGTGTTTCCGCCAACGGCGAGTGTAAGCGTAATCACGATAGCGGCCGTAAATCCAGGGCTCTTGCGCAACTGCCGCAGCGCGTAGCGAAGATCCTGAAGTAATCCAGTCATAATTTGTGTGCACCTCACTCGTACCGCAGCGCCACCATGGGATCGACTCTGGCCCCGCGCCGCGGGCGGGGAAGTAACTGGCCAGTTACAGTGTGCAGCCCAGTCCGAATGTCCCACTGTCTCTCGTCGCAAGACTCTTGCCAATCCAGTACAAGCTGTAACCGCTTGATGGCAAAGGGCCACGGAATATCCCTGTCGAAGCGTTGTTCGTGAAATTGTCCACCGCTGGCTGTAGATGTCCGGATGCGAACAATCAGCCATCGGTGTGCTGGGTTTTATGAGACCGGTTCTAGTAGTTCAGGAAGTCCAAAGCCCTCCGCACACCCTCACTGAACACTCCTTCTACCGCGATCAGACTAAGCACGATGTACCCATCGCCGGCAAAATCGTAGAAGTGCCCAGGATGCACCAGCACCGATTTCGTCTGTAGCAATTCAATCGCGAGATCCTCGTCTGACTGGGTGACGGGCACGCGCAGCACCGCATACCACCCACCCTCCACGCTCAGCCGCTGGCCGACCTTCAGCGTCGCAAGCTGCCGGTCAAGTTCGGCCAGGTTGCCGAGCACCCGGTCAAGCAATTGCTTTTGGATACCCTTGCGCTCCCCCAGCAACACCGGAGTCGCCCATTGGATCGGCGCATTCATCGAGAGGTAGGTGTCGGCGATGATGTCCAACCGCGCCAGCCCCACCGCAATTTCCGACTCAGGCCCGCTCGTAGCGATCCAGGCCACTTTCATCTGCGGTAGCGCCGCGATCTTCGACAGTCCGCTGAGCGTGAAAGTCAGCACATCGCGATTTCGCGCAAAACTCTGGCGCCGCTTCCCATCGTGCGCATAGTCGAGAAACACTTCGTCGGCAAGCAATCCCAGCCGGTGTTCGCCGCAGAAATCGTTCAGCAACCTCAGTTCGTGCTCTTGCACATAAGAGCCCGTAGGATTGTTGGGATGCACCACCACTACGCCGCGCGTTCGCGTCGTAACCGCCTTCTCCAAAGAAGGAAAATCCATCTGCCATCCGTGATCGTAGATCAGCGGATAGGGCACCAGCCGCACATCCTCAAGATCAGCCAGGAATTCGAACAGCGGATAACTCGGCTTAGGCACCAGAAATTCATCGCCAGGATTGCACAGCAGGCGAAATACGTAGGAATAACCCTCGCTGGTGCTTGTAGTCAGGATCAGCCGCTCGGGACTGAAGTCGAGGACATGATGTTCATCACGGTAGTATCCCGCCACCGCCTCGCGAGCCCCGCGCAGGCCCTTCGACTGCGGATCGTAGTCGATCGCCTGTGGAGCAGCCAGCGCACCGAGAATCGCCGCGGTGTTGTATTGCAGGCCAACTCGGGTGGGGTTCGATACCGTGAGATCGAGAACCCTGGTCCCGGCCGCCCGCGCCTCTTCCAGCGCCTGCGTGAAGCGGTTCTGCGTCAGCTTCCAATTCGTGCGCTCGGAAAACATGCGGAGGACATCATAACAACCCGCAGTGGCAACCCGGCCTAAACCGTTTGCCGAAAAACTGCGGTTGCGGTTCTGTTTTGAAAGGGCGCGGCTTCAAGCCGCGCCGCAAAATCAACGTGGCTTTACAGTTTGCTGAAAAACTCTGATTTTGGGTGGCGCAGTGTCTTCAACGCTGCGATAAAGCCGCTCTTTTCTGTCAGGGCTTTTAGCCATCAGGAGGGACCAAAATGGCGAAGCACTCCTGCCACTACTTTGCGAACGCCTCTTTATTCACAGCATAAGGCATCATCGTGACGTCGCCGCCATAGTTTCCCGCGAGCACATCAATCAATCCCTGCACGCAGCGTCCCGCCATTCCCTTGTTGGGATCACTGGACAGCCGCGTGATTCGCGCTGCACTCGCGAAGTGAGGCATCAGGCGACAGCGATCAGCGATAGCCGGATCGCGCAGAGGCGAGTCTGCGGGAAGCGGCTCCGTTTCGTAGACATCAAGCGCCGCGCCCGCAATCCAATTCTCGCGCAGCGCCCGCGCCAGAACCGCCTCATCGACGACCGGTCCCCGCGAGGTGTTGACCAGATAAGCGGTAGGCTTCATCAACTTCAGCGTTTGTTCATTGAATAATTGATACGTAGGAGTAGGACTCTCGCCCGGCCGCAGCAAAGGTACATGCACGCTAACGAAGTCGGATTCCTGCAATGCCTGCTCGAACCGCACGTACTTGATCCAGTTCTTTTCTCGTGCAATGCCCCGAGCGAGGCGCAAATCCATGACCTCTTGAATTGCCTTCACATAATCATGATTCTCGTAGGCCGGGTCGTAACACAACATGTTCATGTCGAAGCCGGCGCACTTCTTGATCATAGCCAGCCCAATCCGTCCCGTCCCGATGATCGCGATGGTCTTGCCCGTAACCTCGTCACCCAGAAACGGCAAGTAAGGATGCCAGTATCCCCACTGGTTCTGGCGCGTGAGGTGCTCCGCCGGCCACATCTTGCGCGTCAGGGATCCCAACATGAAAAAGGCAAACTCCGCCGTAGCCTCAGTGAGCACGTCGGCCGTGTGCGTGAAGGGAATCTTGTACCGATTAGCGTCCGCGCGATTAATGTTGTCAAAGCCGACCGCGATCTGCGCGACAACTTTTAAGTGATTCTTGCCAGCCTCGAATACTTCAGCATCGATCTGGTCGCGCAACGTGGTGATCAGGCCGTCAATGCCGGATTTCACCTTCTCGATAATCAAACGCTTCGGCGGCGCCTCCGGCCGGGGATAAACTTCCACCTCGTAACCCCGGTTTCGCAACAGGTCGATCGCTTCGCCAATATCGCAGGTGGCAAATACGCGGAATTTCTTATTCATGTTTCTTTCGGAGTTGCCACAGACGAACCGAATTGTATGGTCCGCATCCCACGGCGCGGACCATAGAAAATATCATAAGGCAGGAATGATTGGGGAACGGGCGATGCAGCGCCAGATCCGCCCGTCCGGTAGCCGTAGCGCCGCCGTCCCGGCGGCTGTCCGGTGGGCGTCCTCGCCCGCCGTTGTGGCGCGGGCGCCTCGCCCGCGAAACTGATGCTCCCAGACCAGTCACCTCGAGCCGCTGGCGGCGCTTTGGACTCCCGCGTAATACCCGCTCTTAGTGCGGACGCTCATCTTGCGCTGGCCTTTGGCTCTCGCCTCGACGCGCACGCTGCGGAAGCCGCCGGCGCCTCGCGGATTCGTCGGCTTGTAGCCGATGGTGTATTGGTTGCGGATATCGCGCGCCACCGTCTTGCTGATCTCGTCGACTTCGTCCAACGTCTTGGGGAAGAAGGAAAGGCCCCCGGTGCGTTGCGTGATGATTTCCAGGGCGCGCTTGGCCCGCTTGGGATGTTCTTCGTCGCCTAGAATCCCGATGGCATAGACCTGGGGTCCATTCACTTCCTGCAACTGCCTCACCGCCTGCTCCAGCGTCTCGCGGGAAGCGTTGTCTTCGCCGTCGGTGACCACGAAGAGTACTTTCTTTTCCAGCTTCGCGTGCTGCTTGAGGTGGTCGCCGGAGGCTACGACGGCCTCGTAGAGAGCAGTGCCTCCCTTGGCGTCGATTTTATCGAGGGCTTCTTTCAGCTTCAGGAGGTCGTTGGTGAAATCCTGGTCCAGGTAATACTCGTCGTTAAAGTTCACCACGAAGACTTCGTCGCGCGGATTGCTGGCGCGCACCAGGTTCAAGGCCGCCTGATTCACCTTGGCACGCTTTTCGCGCATGGAGCCGGAGTTGTCGATGATGATGCCCATGGAGACAGGAATGTCCTCGTGGCGGAAGGAAACGATGTTCTGCGGTTTGCCATCTTCGAAGACGGTGAACGCGGTCTTGTCGAGGTTGGTAATGAGGTGCTGCTTGTCGTCGACAACAGTGGCGTGAAGAAGGACTTCGTCGACATCCTTGCGGATGACGAAGGTTCCATTTTCGTCAATCGGCTGCTGCGCATCTGGCGTTTGAGTTGAAGTTCCACCGGACGCGGCAGGCTTGGATTCATTCGGCGCCGGTGAAGCCGGCGTCTGCGCGGGCGCTAAGGCTTGCGTGCCCGCCCAGAAGATGAGCGTAAAAAGAAGGAGTTGTGGCAGGGCCCATTTACTCAGCCGGCGCGTAATATCCCGTCCTGGCATACACCCGTAGAGGCGGCAATCCTTTCGGTGGCATCAGCTTCACTTTTATCTTACGCCATTTGCCGTCGCGCATGATCTTCGTGGGGCGGTATCCGAGTACATATTGATTGCGGAGTTCGATGCCGATCTTGGTGGCGACGTCAGCCAGATCGTTGGGATTGTCAATTGTGAAGGCGCGTCCGCCGGTCAGTTCAGTGATGTCGCTCAACAATCCCGGGCCGAGGCGCTCTTCGCTGGAGGCAAAGTAGCGGTCATAAATTCCAATGGCATAGATCATTACGTCGGCTTCCTTCACCAACGCCTTGATCTCGCCCTCGGTGTAGCGGCTGTGATTGTCGCCGCCATCGGAAATGATGAGCAGCGCCTTCTTGGCGAACTTTGCCTGGCGCATTTTGCTAATGCCCATGTAGATCGCGTCCAGCAGCGCAGTCCGTTTTCTGGGCACGGCATAGACGAGCTTGTTCTGGATTTCGTCGACCGAAGTGGTGAAATCACTGACCTGTTCAGGCTCATCCGAGAACGTGATCATGAAGAACTCGTCCTGCGGGTTGGCAGTCTTGAAGAATTCGATGACGGCGTCTTTCGCCCGGTCCATCTTACTGCTCATGCTGCCGCTGGAATCGAAGATGACGCCCAGCGAGACGGGAGCGTCTTCGCTGGAGAAGGTGCGAATCTCCTGGGCTGAATTGCTTTCGAAGAGTTGAAAGTTATCCTTCTCCAAACCTGTCACCAGGCGGTTCATCGGATCCGTGATGGTCACGGGCACCAGCACCAGATCGACGTCGACTTTCATGGGGCGAACATGCGTGGTGAAACCGGGCGTGACCAGTTCCTGCTTGGGGACTGGCTTGGACGTCTCGCGGGGCACAACGTGGATGTCGTTGACGTCGGTAGTCTGAGCGTTCGCGGACCCTGCAATCAGCGTGCAGAGCAGGAGGGCAAAGAGAGTACGCCGGTTGAAGAATTCTGTTTGCAGGATTTTGCACAGTCGGAGCAAGGCCGATTGGTGCTGGGCCAGACAGACGGATCGAACTAGGGCCGGGCGAGGTGACCAGCGCCAGTCATTCAGGCGGGCCATAAAATACCTCTTCTGGGGCGGATGTTATCACAGGTTTTTCTGCTTCGCGTAAAGCTTTTTTGTCAAATGTTAGAGACAACCCGCTATGTTTGTTGCCACTTTGGGAGCTTTGGTTACTGCGGTCTCACGGGCTTCTCGGGTGCGGTGCCGATCTTGTTACAATCAAAGGCTTCCCATGGCCGACATAGTCCCTTTTGCCGCCCTGCGGTACGATCCGCGCCTGGTTACCGCTGAGCGTGTGGTAACCCAGCCCTACGACAAGATCACGCCAGCTATGCAGGAGCGCTACTACGCTGCTAGCCCGTACAGCCTGGTACGGATCATCCTCGGACGCAGGTCGGCTCGGGATAATACAGAAGACAACGTATACACGCGCGCGGCGGCCAGCTTTGGGGAATGGCGCCGCGGGGGAATCTTACGTAGCGATGTAGAACCTTCGATCTATGTCTATTCGCAACGCTTCAAGGCTCCGGAGACGACGGTCGAGGCCGAGCGGCGAGGGTTCATTGCGCTGGGGCGGCTTGAGGACTATTCGGCGAACGTCGTCTACCGGCATGAGCAGACACTGACCAAGCCCAAGGCCGACCGGCTCGAACTGCTGCGCGCCACCCGCGCCCACCTCGAACAGCTCTTCATGGTGTATGAGGATTCGGGAGAGATTGATTCCCTGCTCTCCTCGGCGCTGAAGGCAGCACCCCAGATAGAAGTCACCGACGAATATGGAGTCGTCAATCGAGTGTGGCAAGTTTCCGATTCCGACGTCATCGATTCCGTTCGCGGCAAGATGCGCGACAAGAAGGTGATCATTGCGGACGGACATCACCGCTACGAGACCGCGATCAACTACCGCAACGAGCGCCGTGCCCAGGCGCGAGCACCAGACACGAGTGCCTGGTATGAGTACGCAATGATGACTTTCGTCAACATGAACAGCTCCGGGTTGTTGATCTTGCCCACGCATCGGGTAGTACACGGGCTGTCTTCTTTCTTGCCGGATGCATTTCTCGCGTCAAGCCGCGGTTATTTTGAGGTGCAGGAACTGGATCCGGCGGTGGATGCGGCCCAGGCTATTGCGATTCTTCGCGAACAAGGCAGTTCGGGAGTGCCGCTGTTGGCAGTTCTGCCGGATCGAGTCCTGCTGCTGAAGAATGTGAAGCCCGCGGGATCACAATTCCTGTCAGGATTGTCCGACCGCCAGCGCGCCCTCGACGGGGTGCGACTTCACAAATGCCTGCTGGAAGGAGTGCTGAAGCTGTCCGAAGAATCCATCCGCAACCAGCAGAACATTTCCTACATACGCGACGCCGCCGAAGCCATAGCTCAGGTGCGAAGCGGGAAAGCCAACATCGCCTTCCTTATGAACCCATGCCGCATCAAGCAGGTACGCGACATAGCCTTCGCCGGCGAAGTAATGCCGCAAAAGTCGACCGACTTCTATCCCAAGCTCCTAAGTGGATTAACGATCTATGCGCCCGAGTAGACGCAATCGTAGCGCCGGCGTCCCGCCGGCTGTCGCGAGAGCCTGCCCTGAGCTTGCCGAAGGGGCTTCCCGCCCTCGCAGTAGTGGTCTGCCAATGGTCGGTCGCGGCATCCTGATCCTGCTCTCCACAGTCCTTCTCTCCACAGCCGCCCCAGAGAAGCACTTTGCGGTCTATTCCGTAGCCGCCAACTATTCCCTCCCGGTCGTGCAGCGCGAAGCCCACGACTACGTGGGCCTGCTCGAAGTTCTCGAACCCCTGGGAAAAGTCAGCGCAAAAGCCGAACGACAGCGCTGGCGAATCCGCTACAACAAGGTGGATGCTGAATTCAATGCCGGTAAGACTCACGCCCGCGTGCAGGGACACGACGTCGATCTCTCCGCCAAGTTTCTGTTAGAAAACGGCCGTGGTCTCGTCCCGGTTGGCTCGCTCAGTTCCCTGCTCCCCCGCATTCTGGGCGGTCCGGTAACGTTGCACGAGGACTCGGGTCGTTTGTTCATCGGCAGCGTCGCCACCCATTTCACAGCCTCGCTCGCAGGAGACAATACGCCGCGTCTGATTTTCAACTTCACGTCGCCGGTGAATCCCTCGATCTCAACCGAGCCCGGTGCATTGCACATGACTTTCTCACGCGAGCCGGTAGTAGCCCCCGCTTCGCCAATACTTACGTTCGGCAGCAAGACACTTCCCTCGGCCACCTACAGCGAGGGCAACGGCACCGCAGTTATCAGCGTGAAGTCCACGATTCCCGTTATGGCTAGCTTCAGCACCGATGGACGGACGGTCACCATCGCTCCCATGGCGATAGTGGGGCAGAGCCCGCCCCCGGCCGCCGCACCGGGCACCGCGCCCTCTCCCGCACCAACACCGAGCGCGACGGGAGCAAACGCGACTCCTGTGGCACGCCGCTACTTCGCGGTCGTGGACGCTTCGCACGGTGGCGATGACCATGGCGAAGCCCTCAGCAGCACGTTACTGGAGAAAGACGTGACCGTCGCCCTGGCGCGCAGCTTGCGGCAGCAACTCGAAAGCCGCGGCATCACAACGCTAGTGTTGCGTGACTCCGATGCGAATCTCACGCTCGACCAGCGCGCCATCTTCGCCAACACCAACCACGCCGCCATCTACATTGCTCTGCACGCCGCCTCCAGCGGACATGGCGTGCGCGTCTACACTGCCCTGCTTCCATACGGCAAATATGATCGCGGCCCGTTCCGTTCCTGGACGACCTCTCAGCAAGCTCTTTTACCAGCAAGCCAGAGTGCCGCGGTTGACGTAGTGGCCGAATTGCAGAAACGCCAGATTCCAGTGCGGACGCTTTCCGCTCCCTTGCGCCCGTTGAATAACGTGATGGCCGCAGCCCTGGCAGTCGAAGTTGCTCCCCAAGGCTCCGACCCCGCACAGCTCACCGCCCCCGACTATCAGGAACTAATTACCAGCGCCGTCGCCACAGCCGTAGCATCGGCGCGCGACAAACTGGCGGCGACACCATGATCCCTCGCCATCTGATCATTGGCATGGCCGTGCTGCTCGCCGCCGTTCTCGGCATGAGTATCTATGCGTGGCACATTCGGAAAGGCGCGGCCTCGGTGCCAGTCACCGTGACCGACACCCGGCCGATTGCCCCTCCCGTAGCAGGACCAACCGAGCAGGTCACCCTCTTCGTGGCGCACGATGAAGATGGGTCCCTGCGCGCAGAAGGAGCACGCATTCCTCTACCCTCCGGCCGCCAACAGCGCGCCGAGGAGTTGCTGCGCGCCCTGCTCACCATCTATCTCGACAACTCCTCGCCGCACACCCTGGCCTCCGGCGCGGACGTCCGCAGTGTTTTTCTGATCGACCCGGGCGTAGCGGTGATCGATCTGAATGCAGCGTTCGCCGATGGCCACCGCTCCGGCATGCTGGTTGAGGAACTGACAGTCACTTCGCTGATCCACACACTTTCAGCGAACATCCCGGGAATTCTGCGGGTAAAAATCCTGATCGACGGCAAGGAGCGCGACACTCTAGCCGGACACGCCGACCTCTCCGAGTTCTACGACGTCACCGCTGTGAACCAGCTCACCGCCCAGCTCCAGCCCCAATAAGATGTAGCGCCGGCATCCTGCCGGCTGTCCCGAGGGCGTCCCGCCCTCGGCCCGGCGGGCAAGACTCTGCCAGTACCAACAGTCATTTCCGCCCGATCAGTTACAATCCCCGATGATGTTCTACCGTTCCGACAACCGTTCCCCTGACCAGCTCCGACCCGTAATCATCAACCCCAACTTCATCTCGACCGCTGAAGGTTCGGCGCTGATCGAGCTCGGCAATACCCGCGTGATCTGCACCGCCTCGATTGAGGAAACCGTTCCGCAGTTCATGCGCAACACCGGCAAGGGATGGATCTCCAGCGAGTACAGCATGCTTCCCCGCTCCACCCTGACGCGCACCCCGCGCGAAGTCTCTAAAGGACGCCAAAGCGGACGCACCCACGAAATCCAGCGCCTCATCGGACGCTCGCTGCGAGCGGTAACCGATCTCGCCCGCCTCGGCGAGCGCACCATCTGGATCGACTGCGACGTGATCCAGGCCGACGGCGGCACGCGCACCGCCTCAATCACCGGCGCGTTCGTCGCGCTGGGGCTCGCCCTCGAGAAACTAGTGGAGGCCGGAACGCTGACCTCAGTCCCACTGAAAGACTTCGTTGCGGCGGTGAGCGTCGGCATCGTGGATGGAGAAATCCTGCTCGACCTCTGCTACGAAGAAGATTCCCGCGCCGAGGTCGACATGAACTTCGTCATGACCGCCGGCCGCAAGATGGTTGAAGTGCAGGCCACCGCCGAACACCAGGTCTTCGACGACAGCCAACTGGCCAAAATGCTCACACTCGCAAGCCAAGGCGTCCAGTCGCTGATCGCCAAGCAGCAAGCGGTCCTGAGCGCGCTAACACTGCGGCAGTAAGGCACCGAGCGTGGATGCACCCCACAACTCATGTGGGGACAGCCGCCCTCGGCTGTCCGTGCGGCCCGGGTGTATCGGCCGCTACCCTGGCACGCTGCCCTATCTAGGAACGAGGGTTGCCCCGTCCCAGCTCCGCTTGGGCGGCGGGGAAGTTGATGTTCATTCGTCACAGACACGATCCCAACCGGGGAGATAGCCTCTCTCCATGCCCCGGGGACTCAAACGTTTCCACCAATCCCGCCAGCTTCACTTCCTGACGTTCAGCTGTTATCACCGCCGACCAAATTTCGGAAGCATCGAGTCTCGC
>QIAM01000088.1 GCA_003225555.1 Acidobacteriota bacterium
AAGGTGGAGCACGTGTTTCAAGTGATGACGCTGAAGTTCGGATTCGTGAAAGTACGCTATCGCGGGCTGAAGAAGAACGCGCACCGGCTGTTCGTTACCTGTGCGCTGGTGAATCTGTTTGTGAGCCGCAGAAAACTGCTCGCCGTAGCGTAGAACTCGTCCGGCTTCGCCCCGTATGCGCGGTTGCAACGGCGGTCCTGACCAGTTCCGGCATCCGAGACCCGAACTGGCAGCGCGGTTTCCTAAACACTGTTGTTAGTCGACTTAGCATGAGCGCTTATTCAGAGTGTCCCTAGAACGAAATTATGTCTTGTTCCAAGGAAGTATCTACGGAGGTAGGATTTTATGACATCGGTTATGACACCGCCCGGAACCAAGGCTCCTGAGACCTACATTGAGCAGGTCATGATCAGTGTAAAAGCCAAGAACCCGGCCGAGCCCGAATTCCATCAGGCAGTGGCAGAAGTGTTCGACTCTCTAAAGTTAGTGCTGGCCAAGCATCCTGAGTATCAATCCGCGCGACTACTCGAAAGAATTGTCGAGCCGGAGCGAGTGGTCATGTTCCGCGTGCCCTGGTTCGACGATCAGGGAGGCATTCAAGTCAATCGTGGTTTCCGCATCGAGATGAACAGCGGCATCGGCCCCTACAAGGGTGGGCTGCGCTTCCATCCTTCGGTGAATCTCGGCATCCTGAAGTTCTTGGCGTTTGAACAAGTGTTCAAGAACTCGCTCACCACGCTGCCCATGGGCGGCGGCAAGGGCGGATCGGACTTCGATCCCAAGGGCAAGAGTGACAACGAAGTGATGCGCTTCTGCCAAAGCTTCATGACCGAATTGCAACGCCACATCGGACCGGACACCGACGTCCCCGCCGGCGACATTGGCGTAGGCGGACGCGAAATCGGTTTCCTGTTCGGCCAGTACAAACGCCTCCGCAACGAATTCACGGGAGTCTTGACTGGCAAGGGCCTGAACTGGGGCGGTTCGCTGATTCGTCCTGAGGCGACGGGATACGGCTGCGTGTACTTCGCCAACGAAATGCTGAAGAGCAGAAAAGACACGCTCCAAGGCAAGGTCTGCCTGGTATCGGGCAGCGGCAACGTTTCGCAGTACACCATCGAGAAGCTGCTCGACTTCGGCGCGAAGCCGGTCACAGTGTCGGATTCGAACGGCGTGATCTACGATCCCGACGGCATCGATCGCGAAAAGCTGGCCTGGGTCATGGAACTGAAGAACGTAAAACGTGGACGCGTCCGCGACTATGCCGACAAGTTCAAGAAAGCGATCTTCATGCCTACCGACATCAAGCTGGAGCACAATCCGCTGTGGAACGTGAAAGCCGATTGTGCCTTTCCCAGCGCCACGCAGAACGAGATTAGCGCGAAAGACGCAACGAACCTCATTAAGAATGGGATCAAGCTGGTCGCCGAGGGCGCGAATATGCCCAGCACGCTCGAAGCTACCAAGATGTTCCTGGAAGCGAAGGTCCTCTACGGACCGGCCAAGGCGGCGAACGCCGGCGGCGTAGCCACCTCCGGCCTAGAAATGGCCCAGAACAGCGCCCGCCTGACCTGGACCCGCGAGGAAGTAGACGACCGTCTGCACAAAATCATGATCGCCATCCACCAGACCTGCTACGAAACCGCCGAGAAATACGGCACGCCCGGCAACCTGGTAAACGGCGCCAACATAGGCGGCTTCCTCAAAGTTGCCAACGCCATGCTGGACCAGGGCCTGGTGTAGTTTGTCTCAGTGGCGCGGGCGCCTCGCCCGCGTTTCTCTAAAGACAGGGTGCCCCGTCCTTGTCCCTGCCGGGTGCCCCAGGTCTCGCCGGTTTTGCGAGACCTGGGTGGAGGCCCTACAGTTCCAATGTTCACCGCGTCACAAGGATTCGCCGCCAGCTTTCCTATTCCTCCTTCTGTATGCACCAGCTCGCAGGTCTCGCAAAACCGGCGAGACCTGGGGCACCCACGTTATGATTAGCTGACAGACGATTGAGTCCATGTCCCTCCGCCCTATCGCCGAGCCCATCCTCGACGCCGAAGAACGCCTCGAAGGCTTCGAAAACCTGATGCCCTTCAAGGTGCACAACATCCTCCTAGTCTCCAGCCTCTACGACTCGTTCATTCTCCGCGAAGACGGACGCCTCAACGAACTCCTGATCGACGAATCCCTCGAACTCAACCTCCAGCAGATTCCTGGCATCACCCACGTCTCCAGTTGCGCCGAAGCGCTCGACGTCGCAAGCACCAACCCGCAATTCAATCTGATCGTCACCAACCTCACCGTGGGCGACACCAACGCCGCGGACCTCGCCCGCGAGGTGCGCCGCGCCGGCTTGGATGTGCCCGTGGTCGTGCTGGCCTACGACTATCGCGAAGTAAAGAACTTCATCGCGCGCAATCCGGTCACCGACATCGAACGAATTTTTCTGTGGCAGGGCAACGCCCGCATCCTGATCGCCCTCGTGAAATACATCGAAGACAAGCGCAACGTGCTGCACGATACGCGTGCCATCGGCGTGCCCGTCTTGCTGGTCGTTGAAGACAACATCCGCTACTACTCGTCGTTCCTTCCCGTCATCTACACGGAGCTGATCAAGCAGTCGCGGCGCGTGATCAAGGAAGGTATCAACGTCGCACACAAGCTGGTGCGCATGCAGGCGCGTCCCAAAATTCTGCTAAGTTCGAATTTCGAAGATGCTGCGCAGCTAGTGCAACAGTACCGTGACTACCTCTTCGGCGTAGTCTCTGACGTCGAGTTTCCCTGGGACGGTAAGCTGAACGCCGACGCCGGCTTCGAACTGGCGCACATAGTCAGGAACCTGGTGCCCGACGCCCCAGTCGTGCTGCAGACGAGCCGCACCGAATTCCGTCCCCGCGCCCACGCCGAAGGATATTCGTTCCTGCGCAAGCGCTCACCCACGCTGTTGCGGGATCTGCGCCGCATTCTGACCGACCATTTCGGATTCGGCGACTTCGTGTTCCGGATGCCCGACCAGCGCGAAGTGGGGCGCGCCAAAGACTTGAACGAACTGGAAGAGCAACTGCAGACGGTCCCAGCCGAAAGCATCGTCTACCACGCCCAGAGTAACCACTTCTCGCACTGGCTGATGGCACGGACCGAATTCGCGTTGGCGGCTAAGCTGAGGCCACGCAAGGTCTCCGACTTCAGTGGTCCTGAGCACTTGCGGCGCGACCTGATCGAATCGATCAATGACTATCGCCGCGAACAAAGCGAGGTCTTGATCGGCGACTTCAAAGGCGACACCTTCAAGTCCTCGGAGTCCAACTTCCTGCGGATCGGCTCGGGATCGCTGGGCGGCAAGGCCCGTGGCCTAGCCTTCGTGCGCCATCTGTTGCGCACGCGCCGCATTACACGCCGCTTCCCCGGCGCACGCATCGCAGTGCCACCAGCAGTGGTTCTCGCGACCGACATGTTCGACCAGTTCCTGGCCGAGAACAATCTCCAGGATTTTGCCTTGCACTGCGACGATGATTCCGAAATCCAGCAGCGCTTTCTCGACTGTCCGCTTCCGGTTCCGCTGCAGGACGATCTGAAAGTCTTTCTCGAAGAGGTGAAATACCCGCTGGCAGTAAGGTCTTCGAGCTTACTGGAAGACTCGCAGTACCAGCCTTTCACCGGCGTCTATGAGACCTTCATGCTCGGCAACGAGCGCGCCGACATCAAAGTGCGGCTCGATGAACTCAGCGAAGCCATCAAGCGGGTGTACGCTTCGACCTTCAGCCAGCATGCCAAGGCCTACGTGCGGGCCACACCCTACCGCCTCGAAGAAGAAAAGATGGCCGTGATCCTGCAGCAGATTGTGGGGACAGCGCACGGCCAGCGGTTCTATCCTGATTTCTCGGGCGTAGTCCGCTCGCACAACTTCTATCCCGTGGCGCCCATGACTTATGCCGACGGCATCGCCGCGGTCGCGCTCGGCCTGGGCCGGGCGGTCGTGGACGGAGGCAAGTGCCTGACTTTCTGTCCGCGGTATCCGCAAAACCTGCTGCAGTTTTCCTCGGTCGATGATACCCTGGCGAATTCGCAGTCCGAATTCTGGGCCCTCTCACTCGACGGCGCGCGTGATCAGGGCGCCGCTCATCTGTACGAAACCCGATTTAGCTTGGACGCCGCCGAAGCTGACGGCACCCTCCACGCCGTGGGTTCGACCTACTCCGTCGACAACAATGCCGTCTACGACGGCCTCAGCCGCCCCGGCGTCCGCATCGTCAGTTTCGCGCCCATGCTTAAGCACGGCATCTTTCCACTGGCGACTATTCTCGAAATGCTGATCCGTGCTGGCGAGGACGCGCTGGGGAATCCGGTCGAGATTGAATTCGCAGTCCGCCTGCCGTGTGTGCCGGAAGAAATGGCCGAGTTCGGATTTCTGCAGATCCGTCCCCTGACGCGGTCTCGGGACCATCATGACCTGACCATGGGAGACATCGAACCGGCGCAACTGATCTGCCAGAGTTCAAAAGTATTGGGCAATGGCCGCATCGACAACCTGCACGACATTGTCGTGGTCGATTCGCATCGTTTCGAACGCAGCCGCAGCCAGGAGGTGGCCAAGGCGGTCGCACATTTCAACGCCAGCCTGAACGCGGAGAACCGTCCGTACCTCTTGATTGGAGTGGGCCGCTGGGGATCGAACGACCCCTGGCTCGGCATTCCGGTAGAGTGGGACGAGATTTCCGGGGCTCGCGCCATTGTAGAAGCCGGATTCCGCGACTTCCGCGTCACCCCCTCGCAGGGCAGTCACTTCTTCCAGAACCTCACCGCATTTCAAATTGGATACTTCACCGTGAACCCCGATGCAGGCGAAGGCTCAGTCGACTGGGAATGGCTAAGCCTGCAGCCTGGTGTTGAAGAAGACGGCTGCGTCCGCCATCTGCAATTTGCCGAACCGTTCCGCGTGGTCATGAACAGCCGAACCAGCCAGGGAATGATTTTCAAACCCGGAGCCAACCTCATGAATATTGCGCCAGAATAGACGCCGTCCCCAGTTTCTTTCCTTCGTGATCCTCCGTGTCTTTGGTGGTTAACCAGCATTGCTCGGTCCCAATACAGAATCAGTTTCTGATCTTTCAACAGCCACCAGTCGTCAAGACGTCAGCGAACCTGCCAGCGAAAGTTTAAACTGAGCTTGGCCACATGACTGTCGTGCGGATAACTCGAGTCTTGACTGCTCTGCTTGCCCTGGTAACTCTGCTGACTGCTCCGGGATTCCTTGGCGCGGATTCCGCGGCACAGACATCGTCGACAGGGAGCGCAGGTCTCTCCACAGACCAGGTGGTGGAGAATCTGGTTCGCAAGAATGAAGAGCGTGCGCAGGCGCTCTTGCACTCCGAGGCGACTCGGGTGTACCGCCTCGTGTATCGCGGATTTCCGGGAGAGCGGGAAGCCGAAATGACCGTTGAGGCTACCTTCGATCGGCCTTCCTCCAAGGAATTCAAAATAGTTTCCCAAACCGGATCGAAGCTGATTCAGGAGCGCGTCTTCAAGAAGCTCCTGCAAAGCGAGAAAGAGGCGGCACAACCCGCGATGAGCGCGCGGACTCAGTTGAATCGTGACAATTACACCTTTGCATTAGTGGGCTACGAGGCGTCACCAACGGGTGGGCAATATGTGTTGCGCGTCAGCCCGAAATCTGTCAGCAAGTACGTCTACCGTGGCAAGGTGTGGGTGGATGCAACCGACTTTGCCGTCACCCGCATTGAAGCCGAGCCCGCCCAGAATCCCTCGTTCTGGACGAAGAAGAGCGAGATCCATCACGAATACAAGAAGGTCCAAGCATTTTGGCTGCCATTTCGGAATGAGTCGGTCAGCTATATCCGGCTGGGAGGACGCGCCACGCTGACCATCGAGTACAAGGATTATCGGGTGATCGATGCCCGCCAGAGCGACGCCCCGACCGTGTCGTCACCGCGCGGGAGCAGCCATTGACACCTCTCAATGGATGTCACCTCCCCCGGTCATGCGCACCTCGTAGACAGTTGGAAGCTGGTCGCCATCGGTCCGGACGAAGCTGCGTACCAATTCGGTCCGGGAAAAGTGTCCGAGGCTGAGGAGCCGGATGCACTCGTCAGTGGCGCAGCTTTCCCATGAGGTACGCCGTCCCCATGGAAAACAACTTGCCTCGATGACGCGCACCGGAAGTCCTTCCTGAAATCCCACCTCGATCTGTTCGCGCAGCCATCGCAGATAATCCAGCTTCTCCGCTACGGCCGCCTTTGGGTCTTGCCGGATCACCACACCGGGAAAATCGGGGATGTCGGTTCGCAACGTATGAATGTGGCCGTGCCCTTCGACCAGAATTTCAATATCGAGTTTCATCAACCGCTCAAGGCTCACCAGCCACTTCCGGCTGTCCACGTCGGGATTGGGGGTTGCAAAGTAGCTGCCCATGAACGCATCGCCCGCCAGCAGGACTTTCTCCTTGGGATCGTACAGTACGATGTGGTCGTCGCAGTGGCCGGGAGTAGGGATCACCTGCAAGCTGCCGGAATCGGTGTCCACGGTCTCGTCCAACAGATGATAGGGCTGCTCCAAATTTGGAGGCTGGCCGATTATTGCGGCGCGCACCCATGGGAGCTTCTTGAAGGGCGTCAGGAACCGGGCGGTCATCTTCGAAACGTAGACGGGAGCACCAGTGAGGTCGGACAACCAGTTGAGATTGCCGACGTGTTCCTCGTGCGCATGAGTAGCGACCACTTTTGTGATTCTCGGCTTTAGTCGAAGGTGCCGTGCCAGCGACCGTCGCATCTTGGGCGAGCCGGGATCGATTGCGATTCCATCGTAGAGCACGGTTGTAAACAGTTCACCAAAGAGGACAGGAACAGTGTTGGGCAGTGGTCCATTCAAGAACAAAATGGTCAGCTTGCCGTCCAGCAGATTTAATCGTTTGTGGTACGTCCGCGCGAAAATACTCGTCCTCTGCGCCGCAGCACGGATGGCCGCCCACAGGACAAGTGGCAACCGAATACAGAATCCCAGCATGTAGCACGACCAGAACGCACCTAACCGGGATTGCCGTCGCACTGCCTCTGGTTTGGCAACACGACACGCGCCACCGCGACACTTGCTGAGGGAGTATCGGTTCCTGGCAACGAACCCGTAGAGCATGCGTCCCACATTTCGGAAAGGGAACTGCCGTCCCACCGCGCCAATGAGCCAAGTAGACGGGAATAAACTGGCTAGACACGCGACCGCGTCCCAGCCGGCAAAGATTTCACCTTTGGGAGTGACGACGTGTAACTGCCGCAGGCATTCATCCATCCCGAGCCGGGAGTCCACCGTGGACAAGACCTCTGCACTGATGGATAGGCAAACGGTCGTGTTCTCATGATCGAGGGCTCTCAGCCACGATACGCAAGCCTGACAAATCTCGCACTGCCCGTCGTAGAGCACCCGGTACGCTGTATTTGCGCTGTGGCTCTCTTCGGGCTTTTCGGCGATGTCCTCGACCGTGGGTTCACGCATGTTGCCTTCTCGGTGTCCACCTTCTCGATGTGTGTTCCACCCTTGGTATCGGAATGTTAGGTCGGAAAGGATGGACGGTCAATTACAAGGTTGGGGCAGAGGGGGGAAAGCGTTTATTGCACCTTTGTGTGCTCTGCCCTCTGACCTGCTTGAAAGGGATGTTGTCGAAGAGAGCGCGGGAGGCTGGGCTGCCGTCGCTTCGAGCGCATTACAGGTTTGCATTGGAGTCTATCTCTTCATAATGCTGAGGCGATGTTAGGGCGTCAGCAAGTGGTACGGCTGCTCACTGCCTCAGTGATTGCCTGGTCTTTCTTTCATATCATCTGGCTGTATGGTTTTTTCCTTTTTGAGGTAACCCTTAGCCTGACTTAATGCGCACCTGACTTCAGACGCATGTCTGGTTTACGAGCTATGCTCAACTACCTCGGCGTTGCTCTGAGCCGAGTGATCCCAGTCCACCAGAAACTCGATTCCGTAGAGATACACAGCGCGATGGCGAACAGTTCCACAAACTCGAACCCGTTCTGTGCATTTGGGAGGAAGGAATTCA
>QIAM01000089.1 GCA_003225555.1 Acidobacteriota bacterium
TCACCACCAACAATACTCAGGCCTTCACCAAGACATACGCGAGCGGTTCCTCGTACTCCGTCACCATTCAAACTCAGCCCAGCGGGCAGACCTGCACCCTGAGCAGCAATGCCACCGGAACCATTACCGCCAACACGACCGTAACGGCTACCTGCATTTCGAATTTCACGATCAGCGTGGCGGCCACCGGGCTTACGGGAACGCTGGTGGTGCAGGACAACCAGAGCGACACATTGACCTTCACCACCAACAATACCCAGACGTTCGCCAATACATATGCCAGCGGTTCGAGCTACACGGTGACCATCCAGACTCAGCCTAGCGGACAGACTTGCACGCTGAGCAGCAATGCCACCGGAACCATCACTTCGAACATCACCGTAACCGCGACTTGCGTCGTATCCGGAAACAACCTCACCATCAGCCTTGCGGCCACAGGACTCTCCGGAACGGTCGTAACCCAGGACGATCAAGGGGACACCCTGACGTTCACCACGAACAATACCCAGACATTCACCAAGACGTACACGAGCGGCACGGCATACGCGGTATACGTTACGAGCCAGCCATCCGCCCAGGCCTGCACTCCGACGTATTCAACCGGAACCATCACCTCCAACATCACGATCACCTTGGCGTGCGCAACCGGCGCGACGCGTCCGCTGGGGACTGTCAGCGGCGTCTCGAGCATTTCCTGTCAGGGCTCCATCAAGAATGGCGTCTGCCAGCAAATGACAGTTTCGTGCCCCGGCCTTCCCGACGTTCAGGCCTACGTGAAGACAAATACGCCGTCCGGAACTTCTCTGGGAACCGTCACCTATAACGTTGGCACTGACGGCAACGGTCTGTACGACAGCATCTTCACCTTTGGCAGCACTGCCGTGGGGAACGTGCTCGCTGCCGGGTACACCACCGTGCAGATTTCCTGGGGAACCCCATTTAATGCGAATCAGCCCGACGGTTGGGTGTTGGGTCCTGGCGGGTTGCTCGCGACCGCCTGCCGCTACGCCACCGTTACAAAGTGGATTTACGACAATATTCAAAACAACACGAGCCTGCCCTATTGCGCGACCGCGAACAGCGGCGGCGCAGGAGCCCTGGCTTACGCATTGTCACAATATCCTTCCAGCGACATTCTCTCGATGGCCGAAGTCACCAGCGGACCGCCCCCCGGCCGGCTGGATTGGGGCTGCGGATGCACGCAGGGCAAAGTGGCCGTGCAGTGCGGAGACGCCAGTACGCTGGGCACTTGTTTTGGAAGGGCGGACGCTCCCGTCTGGGATCCGGCGTACAATCCCACCGCTACTACGGGAGTATGCACCAATGCAGTGACTGGCACCTTGCCGCCCGGAGGACTGAACTTCTTCTTCGGGGACAGCGTCGAAGCACCGGGGGCCAACTACAACTACCCCCATACATTCGTGAACCTGGTATTTGGCGGGTCAGACGGCAGTTCTGCGATCCCCGGCGGTCAGGATTGGTTCAACCACATCACCAGCACGAAATCGCAGGCCTGTGTGGCGGGTGGCATCCATTCGATGGCCAATACGCAGGCTGGCGCACTGCAAATTGCGAATGACCTGATCGCCAACTGCAAACTGCAATAGAGACCCAAAGACGGTAGCGGGTCACCTGTACTGATCCGCTACCGAAATTCCGCTACCGAAACTAAAAACCCGTTACGAAGCTACGATTGATATAGGACGGTTCCCGACGCCGCTCTTGCGGATGTTGACGAATGACTGGGTGTCCGCGCGATGTTGTATCGCGGTATCGACTTCTCATCGGGGCATCTGTGTTTCCGGTCCCAGAGTGGATCGGATCGAAAGATGCTCACTCCGTACGAAACTAAGGCACACGTCGCTATTTCGTTCATAGTCTCATCGTAACGGCTGAAACAACCTCGTAGATTCATGGACGTCAAAAGAGTGCAAAGAAAAAAGTCTGGAATTTGTTTACGCAATGGCCTGTCACAACAGCTAGGTTTTTCCGCTGGGTTCGGTATCCTGCGTGCGCATAGCACGTTTCTCTAGATCCCGCGCGGAAAGTTCGAAGTCTGCGGGCGTGGGAGCCTGTGGAACCTGCATGGGCTGGGTCGCCAATACTAGAGCGAAAGGCCCATCCACCGTTGGCGCTCTATTGCTGGGGGCGGAATCGTCAGGATAATGTTTCCAGAGAGCGCAAAGCAAGACTGCGCCGCCCATGGACCCCCGAGAGCACATTCGTGTCACCGGCTTCGCCCTGAAGAACTGGGCGGTCGCTCAGGTGCAGGATTCGATCGCGGTCGCACTACTGTGGCTGCTGGGCCTTTGGGTCCTCAAAGTGCCGTGGGCTCCGCTGTGGGCAGCGCTAGCTGCACTCCTGCAAATCGTCCCACACCTCGGACCAGTACTGAGTCTGGTCGGCCCAGTGCTGGCGGCATTGCTGCGCTGGCAAGACTGGGAACATCCCCTCTACGTGCTGATCGTGTACGCGGTAATCGTAGTCATGGACGGCCTGTTGCTCCAGCCCTACATCATGCGCCGCGTTGCCAAAGTGCCGATGTGGGCATCGATATTGGTGCCAGTCATCCTGGGGTTTGCAATTCCGTTCTGGGGATTCATTCTCGCTCCACCGCTACTGGCAGTGATATATGCCTACAAGGCAAGAGGATCTGGGTAGATGCGTGGCTGCGACGTAAACAGAATTTGGTCAGCTAGAGGCATTATCCCTCATACCTCCCTGCCTTTTCCCATTTCTGCAAATCGCCGCTTTTTTCTGACACTCCTCACCGCGCTCAGCCCAGCCCGTCAGTTACAATGACTTCGGTTTCCCAAACCCTCCGAGCGAACGCTGTTCCCAGGCCCCCTTATGCATGGGATATGTTTCGCTCGATGGCTCGCGGTCTGTCTCTTACTCGCGACTGTTGCTGTTTCGGCTCGTGGCCAAAACGGCAGCGATGACCAATCTGAGTTCGCCGGAACCCACTCAGGTTCCCGCATTGCTCCACCTTTTTCCTCTGAGCGGATCTGGCGGGACCCCACGCGTCCGCGTCCTGTCCCCCGGCCTCCCGGTACCGTCGGGCTTTCGCAGATTGCGCGTGCCGCGGGAATCATCTTTTCCGGAACCATCACTTCGATTGCGCGGATGGTCGTTACCAGCAATGAGGGGCCGCGGGTTGTGGCCGTCACTTTCCGCGTGGAGAGCGGCATCCGCGGGGCCAGCGCCGGACGCGATCTCACCATCTTTGAGTGGATTGGCCTGTGGACCGGCGGCCAGCGCTATCAGGTGGGCGATCGCGTTCTGCTCTTCTTGTATCCGCCGAGCAAGCTGGGACTTACAAGTTGCGTTGGCGGGACCATGGGGCGGTTCCTCATCGACCGCCTGGGGCACGTGGTGCTCAGTGAACAACATTTGGCGGCCTTCGGGGCGGATCCCGCCTTGGGGGGGAAGTCGCGGGTCAGTATGCGCGACTTTGCCCAGGCGGTGCGGCGTGCCAGGGGGGAGGAATGAGTACAAGAGCGGATGTGACCAGGACAACTTCCAGGGTACTTACTACTCGCTCATTTCTTCTCCGCCTGGCAATGGCGTTGGGGATCGTGCTGCTTTTCGCGCTGCTCTCGCGCGCGGGTGGGCCGGAATACATCGCGGGAACCAGCTATTTCCTTCCCTCGACTTCCGGCCAGCCCCTCGTGTGGTCACAGGGCCTGATTACGTATTACACCGATCAGGGGGACCTCAGCCCGATCCTCCCCAGCGCCTCGGCCGATGCGCTCGTAGCCGATGCTTGGAGCCAGTGGACGTCGGTGTCGAGCGCTGCGATTGCCGCGACCAACAGCGGCCACCTCGCCGAAGACGTCAACGGCTCAAACGTCATCCGGAATGCAGATGGAACCATCACCATTCGCTTTCGACATTCAACCCAGCGCGGTCGGCACGCCGGTGGGCATCGCCTACGACTATGACGGCACCGTGACAGACGCCTTGCTGGGCACGGGTGCCGGCAGTTCCAGCCAGTGCTTCTTCAATGCGGCTTTCGGCGGCATCGATAACTCTAGTTCGTCCGCCACCTTACAGCACGCGCTCGTCGTGCTCAACGGCCAATGCGCGCTGCAGTCGTCGCAGCTCGCCGAGGTCGAATACCGTCTGGTGCGCGTGCTGGGCAGCGTTCTCGGGGTGGGCTGGTCCCAGGTCAATCCGAATGTGATCAGCGGAACGCCAAAACCAACATCGGACGACCTGGCGGGATTTCCCGTGATGCACTACCTGGATCCGCAGAATTAGTTGCCCATCACGTTGTGTTATCCCAATCCGTATCAGCTCAGCATGGACGATGCCGCGGCCATCTCGCGGCTGTATCCGGTAACCGTGCAAAACCAATCCAACTTTCCGGGAAAACTGGTTTTTTCGATGACTACGGGGCGCATTCACGGCTCGGTATGGTTCTCAGATTCCTCGGGGAAGGCCACGCAGGCGATGCAAGGAGCGAACGTAGTCGCGCGCTGGATCGATCCCAAGACGGGATTGCCCTCCCGACAGTACGCCGCCTCGTCAGTCTCGGGATTTATTTTTACGGGAATGCCGGAAATCCCGTCACCGGTTTCGTTGACCCGCTGGGAAATGCTTACAGCCAGTGGGGATCGAGTGACCAGACTCTGGAAGGCTTCTTTGATCTGGCGGGATTGCAGTTTCCCGATGGCACCAGGGGAGGCCAATACCAGCTTAGCGTCGAAGCGCTCGATCCTCTATGGGCGGCCGGGGTCGAGCCCTACGTGCAGTCTCAGGTCGTGCCTTCGGGCACGCTGGCACCTATCGTGGTTAGTTTGACAGCAGGAGGCGACATCGCCCAGGACCTCGCCATGTCGCGCACTGCAAAGCCGGTGCCAGCGTGGGCCGCATCGGAGACTTGGAGCGCTCCCGCGGCGATTCCGGCGGGAGGCGATTGGGTGGGATCGCTAAGCGGCTACGGCAACGTTTCCTATTTCTCCTTGCCCGCGCAATCCAACCGAACTTTGTCAGTCTCGGTCACCGCTCTCGACGAAAACGGAAACGCAGGGATTGGCAAGACGCAGCCAGTCATTGGGATGTGGGCGGCTTCTGATCCGCCCGGCGCGCCTCCGCCCGCCTTTACTCCGTCATCATTCAATTCCGCAGTCTTCGGCGAGACCCGGCTGGACGCGCGAATCTTGACCTCGACCAGCTTCCTGGTGGGATCACCGATCTGCGAGGGGATGGTCGCCCCGACTATCACTACCACGCGCATGTGCTTTATGCCGACCGAGTGTCGCCGTCGCGCATCAGCTCGCGTGGCGGCCCGATTGCAGTGCAGGGCGTGGGCTTCGCGCGCGGGCCTGACCGCGAGGTACTTGGGGCCAACAACTTGTCGCGGATGCGTTGACTTATATCTACAAGCTAATCACGACGCCACGCTAGCGAGCTGGCGCGGCCTTCATTTTTGCTATGGGACTCTCGCCTGCAACGCCATTTGCGGGGCCGGAAAGGGCCCTAGAATCGACGACAGCACCTTCGGACAGGGAAAAAGGCCGTCCGGCCACGGATCGTTCGCCCTGGGGCATCTTAGATGCGTTAAACGAACTTTCAACAACTTGCACGAAGGCTCAATAACTTATAGATAATGTACGTCGAACGCCCTCGGCCTTTCTCGCCATGTGTGTCGTAGTTAACCACCAAGGACACAGAGGGCACCAAGGGAGACCCTCGGGATTCCCACCTTCGTGTGACTTCGTGTCCTTGGTGGTTGACGAATTTGGGACATTACCCGCATCTCCTCTGCCTATGTGTTTGCCCCCGTATTCGAGAAAATTCTTTTCAAGTTAGTCCTGGCTGGCCGTTCCTTTTGGTGATGGCGTTGAACGACACGTCCAGTGACGTACGTAACTCCAGCGCGCCCGAAGCCAGATAGTAGAATCGACTAAATGTCTCCTGAGACTGCCATCGCCGTATCCCATAAGGCCGCCGAACTCGAAAAAGCTCTCCGCCGGGTGATTCGCGGCAAAGACGATGTGGTGCGACTGGCGCTGGTCAGCGTCTTCGCCCGCGGGCACTTGCTGATCGAAGGCGTGCCCGGCGTCGGCAAGACCACGCTGGGACAAGCACTTGCCCGCGCCATCGATTGCAGCTTTCAGCGCGTACAGTTCACCAGTGATATGCTGCCGTCCGACGTTCTCGGCATTTCGGTCTATTCGGCGCTCGAGCAGGAATTCGAATTCAAGCGCGGCCCGGTCTTCACCAACGTTCTTCTGGCCGATGAAATCAACCGCACCACGCCAAAGACGCAGTCTGCGCTGCTCGAGGCCATGAACGAAGGCCAGGTCACCGTCGACGCGCACTCGTATCAACTACCGCAGCCGTTTCTCGTGATTGCCACGCAGAATCCGGTGGAGCATCACGGGACGTATCCCCTGCCGGAATCGCAACTGGATCGCTTTCTGATGCGGGCCCGCATGGGATATCCCGAAGCGCACGCCGAGCGCGAAATTCTGCGGGCCGAAGTCGGCGCAGAACACTTGCAGCATCTACGCCCGGTGCTCACCGGTGCGGACGTGCTCGAGATGCAGCAGGCGGTGAAGCATATCCGCGTGGATGAGTCTCTGGTCACCTACGCGCTCGAAATTGTTCGTCGAACGCGGGAATCCGAATTCTTGTCGCTAGGCGTGTCTCCGCGCGGCTCGCAGGCGCTTTATCGCGCTGCCCAGGCCATGGCCTTCCTCGAAGGCCGCAGCTTCTGCACTCCAGAGGACTTCAAGCCATTGGCCGTGGCGGTCTTCGCCCACCGCGTCGTCGTGAATGGTCTGTACGCGTCCACGCTGAAGAAGTCGGAACAGTCCGATCAAGTCCTGCGCGAGATTGTGGAGAGCGTGGCTGTGCCGGTGTAAAAGCAGTTGCCGGTGGCCAATTCGTACCAACCCTTCCGTGAGAAAATCCGAACGTCCCTGATGATTGCTGAAATCATCCCAGAAGCCTACGACGCTGCCGGAAGACAGGTATCACAACCGTTCGTTCGGCGGAAGGGACCACATCCTACGTTCCCGATGGGGCGTTATGTCAGCCAGCCACTAACTGTTAAGTGCAACACCATGCGCGAGGTTCGGAAATTCCTCGCTAGCTGCGAGTATGTTTCTGACAAAGAACTATTCGGCAAGAAAGACTATTGGCAGCCGCCGGAGGAGTTCGAAAAGCGACGGAAGGGCGACTGCGAAGAACTTCGCCTTGTGGACCTGGAGACAATTGCTCAGCATGGGCTACGATGCGCGGTTCATCGGTGGCGCGTCTGGCCGCTACGGCGAAGGACACGCTTGGTCGAGTTCTTTCAAGACGGGAAGTGTTTCCTGGTGGAGCCTCAACTGTGCAGGGTCGGCGATGCCGTGCCTCGGTTGTCGAGCATCAGATATGTGCCCAAGGTGTCCGTCTCGTGGAACGGGAACACGCTCAGGTACTTCTCCCATAAGAGACCAGAACATCAACTGCGCTGGCAGATGCTCGTTCCCCTGGTAGCAGAATATGTCATCTTCTGGGCATGGGTCTGGTTAAGGATTCTCCTGCGACTTCCACAGATCGCGTGGAGGATCTTGCGACGGAGCCTTTTGCAACGCCGACTCTGAACGCGGGCGAGAAACTGACTGCTCTGTCAATCCTGCCGCTATAATTCTCCCGCCATGTCCTTCCTCCGCTATCTCATGCTGCTTTCGCTCATCGCCTGGATTGGCGGGCTCATTTTTTTCGCCTTCGTGCTCGCCCCGACAGCATTTCAGGTTCTGCCCAGCACGCATCTGGCGGGCAACCTCGTCGGACACGCTCTCGGCAAGCTGCACTGGATTGCCATCATCTCAGGCGTCATTTTTCTCGCGAGCTCTATGATGTACAGCCGGCTTCTCGACGGCACGCCGCATGTGTTCGCCATGCGCCATGTACTGCTCTGCCTGATGCTCGCTCTCACGCTGCTCTCGCAGTTCTGGATCATCCCGCACATGGACACGCTGCGCGCGCAGGTGGGCGACTTCGCCTCGGTGGCACTCGATAATCCCGCGCGAATCCAGTTCGACGCTCTGCACGTCTGGTCCACGCGCGTGGAGAGAGCGGTGCTTCTGCTTGGGCTGGTGGTTGCTTATTTGACGGCACAGCAACTGGCAACTCGCTAGCTGGGGTCCCGATACAGAAGGTCGCTCATGAAAGTTCAAGCCCAGGGGTTAAGAAGCCGCATTGTGAAACAAGCTCGTCTATCGCAGCGCTGAAAGCGCTGCGCCACCCAGAATCACGCAGGACGATGTTCTCCGGCGGTTCTGCAGAAGTCGTGCTCTCCCGCATGCGGCTGTGGTCTGCCCAGCCCACCAGACTGCCTTACGGCCTTATGGCCACTACATTCAGGGTGCATGGCTGGGTGGAGTTTTTGGGGCAGAACGGGTTGTCGGTTGCGGGAAACGGAAGCTGCAGGAGATCGGTGGCGGCAACCGTGCTGAGTTGGTGCAGGGTGCCGTCGCTGCCGGCAACGTAGATCAGAGTTCCATCGACGGTCATGGCGGCGGCGACCGGGGTGACAGGTTGTCCGGTTGCACTGTTGGCCAGGGGAATCCCCGTGACGGAGCTGGTGTTGAAGTTGTAGACCAGGACGCTGCTGCGATCGCTGGCGACTACGTAGACAAAAGTGCCGTCGGGAGACACGAAGAAGTTGATGGGTGTAAAGGTTCCCTGGCCGAGGCTGATATGCTGCGACGTCGCGCTGATGGATTGTGGGCAGAGGGCTGGAAACACCGGCTTAGTGACGGCCGTCGCAATATGGTCGAAGCCTGTGTTGTCGAGGCCAATGAGGTGCACACCGTCCGGCATAACCTTCAGGAAACTCGGGGTCACCGGCAGAGGGAGCGTGAGCGCCGGTGCGTTGTCACATACGCGATAAGCGCTTAGTGCATTGCTGGAACCGCCGGAGACGAAGGCAAAAGCTCCATTGGAAGAGAAAGCGACGGCGTTGGCAGAGGCCGAAGGCAGAGAGATGGTCTTTAGTGCTTGCAAGGATGAATAAATGTGCAGAGTGTCGCCGCCATTCGGGCATTGCCCGGCGCCCGCCCCACATCCAAGGATGAATGCTTTCATGCCATCGGGAGAGAAGCCAGCCGTGGTGGCTCCAGTGATGTTAAGAGGCGTTGATGTCGAAGATGTGACCACAAAAACCTGGTTGGGAGTATGGAAGGTATCGGAAAAAATGGCTGTGTTGCCATTCGGCGAGACTGCCAGCACCTTGCCTGTCACCGTCCCTAGAGTGGTGAACGGATTGGTGCTTCCACCAATGCTGCCGACGGTAATGAGCTGCGCACCGTAGTTGCTGCCAACGTAGATCTTGGCCCCAGCCGCGTCGAAAAGCAGCGAATTGGGAGGGGTCGGAAGCTGCAGGGGATTTCCGCCTGTGGTTGACGTGGTTGATGGTATGTACAGATCCACGGCGCAGAGCGGAGTAGTTTGGCAATCGACACTGGTAGCAACCACGCTGGTGGCAGAGGCGGTCCCGCTCACCAAACCAGAGATCGGCGTGACGGGGTAGACCGGAAGCGGTTGCACGAGGGGTGGCTGTCCGGGCTGGTTGAGACCCACTACGCTCTGCGGGAATCCGATGTTGCAGCTCGGGGGGGTACAGGAAGCGGTGACGGATCCTGCGCCGGGTATCGGAGTGGTCACAGAGCAGGTCGTGCCTGACGAGCAGGACGAAGGCGCCGACACCGCAGCGGGTTCGGACGAACTCCACGTGAGTGAGGGCTTGGGAGCGATGCAGCCCTGGACGTCGACGGCTGTCGCCGCCAGAGATTCCGTGGTCCCTTTGGTGGTCGCGAAACTGGTTTGACTGCCGGTTTGCGAGCCGCTGGTGCCCAGTTCCACCGCTATGCATTGCACGGGGCAGGTCTCGGCATAATAAGGATGACTCGAAACGCCCGACGCCGTGGCATAAACCGAAGTGAAGCCCGGCGTGTTGGGCGCCACCGTGGCCTGGTTGGTGGGTGTATGGTCCGACGAACTGGTGACGGGGGTGACTTTGATGGCGTTTGCGTTCCCTTCCGTCCAGGTGAAGGGGCCCACCAAAGACGTGATGTCCGTACCTTTGCTGAATGCCTTGGCCTGGAGAGTTACAACCTGGTTGGTCGACAGGCAACCGGCGACTGGCGTGAAGGACACATTGCAAGCTGCAGGGATGATCTGCTGGCCCGGGCACGCCGGGGGCGGAGAGCCCACTGGGGGAACTTCGCTGATCTGAATGTTATCAATCGGCGGGTGCACGAAGACCAACGTGCTCGCGCTGGTGACGCCAAAAGCAGAGGCGGTGACCTGGACGACTCCTGTCCCTTGGGGCGTGCAGATGGTGAAAGTGGCATTCCAACTGCCGGCGCATGCGACTCCGTTGGGAGCGAGGTTCAGGACGCTGGTATCGCTCGATTGAAAGGTGAATACCGCAGAGACATTCTGATTGGAGGCGTTTTGTGCGGAGGCGGTAAAAGTAAAAGCGGTGCCTACCTGAACTGAACTGCTGGGAGCGGGGGAAAGCGTGATCCTGACGGGCAGGGCTGGTGGCCCCGATGGCTTCTTGCCTCCACAGCCGCTCAGAAAACTCAGCAAGAGGACCGCCACGACCGCGCACCCCACACCTCCGTGACACAACCTGCCCATGCACCCTCCTCGTCCTCGCGACCGAAAGAGCGCGTGACGAGCTGCCGAATGAATTGGAAAACCTGTAGTGTAGAGGCTGAAAGCAGAATCAGCAAGTCGAGGCGCTTTGCCGGCGCGAGCCCGCAGCCGAGATCCCGAACAAAGCGAAGGATCCCCTTCTTGGCGGTCCATCGCATGCTTGGCTTGCTCCGTTTACGGGCTAACGCTTGCTCCTCCGGTTTTCGTCTGTGGGATGCATAATCACGGGTTGACGATGTTTGCATGCACTTGCTATAGTTGTTGAGTTCCGCGAGTACATCCAGGCTTGTTGTGCGCTGTGAGTTTTGCTGAGCGTCGGCGTGCGCAGCAAATTCGCAGCTAAGCTTTTGTGAAACGCGTTTCCGGACGCAGCATCTTCCGGAGACTTCCTCGCTGAAACGTTCCTGCGGCGCCTCCACCCTTTTGTGGGGGATATGCAGGGCAAGGCTGACGAAACGGAGCGCCCCCCCAGTTTGGCCGGGCGCCACCGTCGGAAGCGTAAGTCTGAACAGGATTCCAGAATCTCTCCGGCATTTGTGCGCGGTGAGAAGGAATGGCTGACTTCGGTCGGCCATGTCTGATGCGCGTCGAGAACAAGCGGGATTGAGCTGTGTTCTGCCCTCCTTGAACGGAGTGGTAGATGCACCGCTGAGGAGTGCCAAAGAGTGCCTACGTTTAATCAGTTGGTGGCCCAGGGTCGGAAGCGGCCCCGTTACAAGACGGCGAGCCCTGCGCTGCAGGGATGTCCGCAGAAGCGCGGCGTCTGCACCCGCGTGTACACGCAGACGCCGAAGAAGCCGAATTCGGCTTTGCGCAAGGTGGCGCGTGTGCGCCTGACTAACGGGATTGAAGTGACGACGTACATCCCGGGCGTCGGACACAACCTGCAGGAGCACTCGATCGTGCTGATTCGCGGCGGCCGTGTGAAGGACTTGCCGGGAGTGCGCTATCACGTGATTCGCGGAACGCTGGATGCCGTGGGCGTTGCCAACCGGATGCAGGGTCGCTCGAAGTATGGAGCAAAGCGGCCGAAGAAGGGCTGAGAAGCAGTGGTCAGTGATCAGTGGCCAGTGGTCAGTAAGCTCAAGCTAGAAGCTAAGAGCTTAGGAGCTAGAAGCTGAATGCCTCGTAAAGGACATATCGCAAAGCGGACCGTCCCGGCTGATGCCGTTTATGGCTCGGATCTGGTGACGAAGTTCATCAACTCGATGATGTGGCAGGGCAAGCGGAGCACCGCGGAGGGCATCTTCTACGAAGCCTTGACGCGCCTGGAGTCGAAGGGCGGCGACGAGGCTCTAAAGCTGTTCAAGAAGGCGGTGGAGAACGCGAAGCCGCTGCTTGAGGTCAAGACGCGCCGCGTGGGTGGTGCGAACTATCAGGTGCCGGTGGAAGTGAATGCCGACCGGCGTACCTCGCTGGGGATCCGGTGGCTGATTACGTATGCCCGGTCGCGCGGCGAAAAAGGAATGATCGACAAGTTGAGCTATGAGTTGCTGGATGCGGCGAATGGCCGCGGCGCCGCGATCAAGAAAAAGGAAGACGTACACCGCATGGCGGAAGCGAACAAGGCGTTCGCGCATTATAGATGGTAAGAGGAAGTGCATAGGTCCTTCGGCGCCTAAAAGACG
>QIAM01000018.1 GCA_003225555.1 Acidobacteriota bacterium
CGTCGGACGAGTTGGCAAATGACAACTAAGTCCGTATCCATCAAGGACGCTGGTGGTAAATCCGGCGGTCGCGTATCGAAAGCAGTCGAGCTTATCGCGGGAGAGCTGTTGCATTGTCTCGAATTCGGGACTGAGGGGGGAGTGATCCATCCTGATCCTGCAGCAGTCAGCAGCGGGCGTAGTACTCACGCGAGTGAGGAAGGCCCAAACAGTAAGAGTGAATAGTAGAACGTCGAACTCATGGCTGGCATGGCGCCAGTCAATCAGCTTCGGCTGAGCTTTACCGGTTCAGAAGACGGTGAAGCCGAAACGGAACCCGGTAGAGCGGCGAAGCCCCTGCGGCGAACGACGACTTGAACCTCACGGCCTTCGCGGGCTGAACTTACTGAACCGCCGTATGCGGACCCGCCTGTACGGTGGTGTGGGAGGGGCGAGCGGGTGACCGCTCCCCCTATCCCGATTGCACCATATTGATCAGGAGGCCGGACATCAAGGCGAGTCGGACTGCAGGGCATCGCGAATCAGAACGATGTCGGAGTCCGTATGTCCTCGCACCATCGCCAGCTGTTTGCCGTCGAATGACCAGTGGAAGTCGCGGATGCGCTCCGCTTTGAAATCCGTGATCGCCTGCCCCTTGGAGCCGTCAAAAGGCTGCAGCCAGAGGTTATCCACTCCGTTCTCGCGAGTTGGGTACACAACGGCCTTGCCATCGTGGCTGAAGCGTAACAATCCGAACCGGAGGCGCTCAAAATCAAGGAGTTTAGTCTGGCCGGAATCGGTGGCAACCACGGCAAGCTTTTCCCTGTGCTCTCCTGAGTGCTCCAGCGTGCCGAATGCCGCCAACTTGCCATCTGGAGAAACATCGAAGAGGCTGTCTGAAATGTCCAGAGCCGAGATGGCTTGGGGAGCACCGCCATCCGTGGAGACGCGAGTCAACTTCCCCTGATCTCCTTTCGCAACGTAGTACACCCAGCGGCTGTCGGGCGAGCAGACAGGGTACTGGTCCTGCCTACCTTTGGTGATCTGTTTCAGATTGCCGCCGCCGGAATCCATGCGCCAGATGTTGTCACTCTCAGTGCTGCCATGAAGCACAAGTTCAAACACAATCGAGCGGCCGTCGGCGCAAGCAGACGGATTGCCGTTCGGCTTTCCTTCGTCGGGCACGATTACGATCTTAGTTCCGGTGGCCGGATCGACCCGTTGCAGCGTGCCTGCCTGATCGTCGATTAGCTGGCCATCTGTAGTCCACGTGAAATTGGTGTCCGCTTCCGCTGAGGTTATGACATGCGACTGGGCACCGCTTCCAGATGCCGGCATAAGGAACAAGCTCCATCGCGCTTCGCTCAGAATGGTCGCCAGGACGCGTCCGTCTCCCGCCAGGCTCAGCTCGGAGTAGTTGTTCGTGTCGCGCGTGATGGGAGAAAGCTTGCCCTCAAGGTAGGAGACGAATGCGATCTGGGCCCGACGAAAGTTGGAGTTTGGCCCGCGCGCCAGTCCGAGCAGTCCACTCCCGTCCGGCAACCACGTCGGAGATTGAAAGAACTGTACATTGCTGCTGAAGAATACATTCCGCTGTCCGCTCCGAGCGTCGATAGCCACCAGACTCTGCCAGACATCCGCTGCATGCAGTTCGCCACAGACAATCGTTTTCCCGTCGGGAGACCACGTCGGCGAATACAGAGCCTGACTACTGGGCCCGCTCGCCAACACGTTTTCCTCTTCGCTGCCTTCCGTCGTCTGGACGATGAGCCGATACTTGCCTGGCTCAGGATTGTCGTAACGCATGAACGCGAACTTTTTTCCATCAGGAGACAGAGTGATGTTCGAGTCGACGTCCGCCGCGAGTTTCTGCGGTGTCCCTCCGAGCAGAGGGGCGCGATACAAGAACTTCAGCTCGGGATTCCCGGGATCGCTGCGCACGAAGTAAAAATAGTTTCCGTCCGGGGAGAAGCGCAGGCCGTCGTAGTAAACGTCGGCTGGAGGCTGCACCTGCGTGTTGCTATTGGTGGGCACATTCCTGAGCCACAGGCTCGCCAGGCCGTTGCTTCTCTTCAGGTTGAGGATGTACTTGCCGTCGGGTGAGATCGCGGCAGAGACTGCATCTCCGGAGTCCGTTACCTTGCTGACCGAGAAATTCTGAAATGGCATTGGGCGACTGCGGGAAAGAAGGGAATAAACGCCGTACCCGGCCGCCAGCAACACTGCAATGCCGACGACGACGGTGAATCCGGTTCCGAGCTTGTGTCTCCCGGCAGTGGCGACTACTACTGATCGCTGAGATGGAGGCCGAGAAGGCGCCGCTGCAGGAACTGTGCCGGATGCGCTTGCCCGAGACTGGCCAGCACCAGCGGAAGTTCCAGACTGAGCCGTCGATTTCCGTCCCGATTCCAGGTCCCGCTTCAAGCGTTTCAGATCGCCGCGGAGATCAGCGGCAGACTGGTAGCGCAGGTCGCGATCTTTTTCCAATGCTTTGTAAATGACGTCTTCCAGGCGGGGCGGGAGGTCCGGATTGATGGTCTGTGGTGCGGGCGGATCAAGCTCGAGGATAGCGTGGAAGATTACCGCGGAAGTCGCGCCGGGGAAGGGCAGCCCTCCGGTTGCCATCTGGTAGATT
The DNA here is from genome assembly GCA_003225555.1 of Acidobacteriota bacterium. Lineage (GTDB taxonomy): Bacteria > Acidobacteriota > Terriglobia > Terriglobales > Acidobacteriaceae > Sulfotelmatobacter. Next base: position 2,615 of record QIAM01000018.1, read on the forward strand.
ACGGCGCCGAGAGAGAACAGGTCCGTGCGTGGATCAAGCTCTTCGCCGCGAGCTTGCTCGGGCGACATGTAAGCGATCGTGCCGACGGTCGCGCCCGGGCTGGTGAGATGCGCCGGGGCGTCCTGGGTGCTTCCACCGATAGTTCCCATTGCCATTTCTGTGCGGGCCAGCTTGGCCAGTCCAAAGTCGAGCACCTTAACTTGGCCGCGCGGCGTGACAAGGATGTTTGCCGGCTTGATGTCGCGGTGGATGATGCCTTTGGCATGCGCGGCGTCGAGCGCGTCCGCTAACTGAATCGCGATGTCGATCAGGCGGTCGACCGGCAAGGGTCTATGAACCAACTTCTGATCGAGGCTCTGGCCTTCCAGCAACTCCATCGCGATGAATGACTGTTCGCCGTCATTCTCAACCGCTTTTTCGACCGCATAGATCGTGCAGATATTGGGATGGTTCAGGGCCGATGCGGCGCGGGCCTCAAACAGAAATCGGTCGAGCGCGTTCTGCTCGCGCGCCAGATCAGGAGGCAGAAACTTCAGAGCGACGCGGCGTCCCAGCGTAATGTCCTGTGCTTCGTAGACGACGCCCATGCCGCCGCTGCCGAGTTGGCCGGTGATCCGATAGTGCGAGATGGTGCGGTTGATCATGCGGGACGGGAGGTCTCATCTTAGGAGGGATGAGAAAGGCAGTCAAACATATCTGAGCTCGTACAATTCTCAGAGGACGCTTAGGTCGACTAAATTTCCGCTGCCGGCGTGCGGCGGCGGGCTTGAATCTCGATGTAGACATTCACCAGCGATACGGCTGCTGGAGTTACGCCGGGGATGCGTGAGGCGTGGCCGATGGTGCGCGGCTGGATTTTCGAAAGCTTCTCCTGCATTTCGCGCGACAGTCCGCTGACCGAACCGTAGTCGAACCAGTCGGGAATCGAGCGCTGCTCGGACTTTTTCAGGCGCTCCATAGCGCGCTGCTGTTGCTGGAGGTAGCCCTCGTACTTGATTTCGGTTTCGACGGACTTGAGTTCGTTTCGGACTTCGGAAGAAAGCGGCACCACAGAGGGCACCGGGGACACGGAGGAATTCTCGCGCGCGAAGAAGTCTGGCATGATCTCTCGCAAGAGGGGGGCGAGTTGTTCAATGCGGACTTCAGGACGCTTCAGCACTTGAGCGCAGGTCTGGCCGACGGTGGAGTCCCATTCATAAGCGGAAGCCGGCGCGCTGGCGGTGACAGCAGATTCCTCGTCGCTGCGCTTCTCGGAATGACACGACGTAATTTTTTCCAACATAGCGGCGGTGAGTTTCGTTCGCTCTAGCAGTATCCTCAGCCTTCGCAACCGCTCTTGCTTGGCCTGAAAATCCGCCCAGGCCTCATCGGAGATCAGTCCCACGCGGCGGCCATGCGGAGTGAGACGGCGATCCGCGTTGTCGATGCGTAGATGCAGGCGAAACTCGGCCCGCGACGTGAACATGCGGTAGGGCTCGTTGGTTCCCTTCGAAATCAGGTCATCGATCAGAATCGCGGTGTAGGCTTCGGTGCGATCGAGAATCAGCGGCGGCTCATCTTTTACCTGGAGCGCAGCATTGATTCCCGCCATCAGCCCTTGGCACGCGGCTTCCTCGTAGCCCGAGGTGCCGTTGATCTGCCCTGCCAGAAACAGGCTGGCAATTCTCTTTGTCTCCAGTGTGCGTTCGAGTTCGGTAGGATCGATGGAGTCGTATTCGATTGCATAGCCCGGCCGCAGCATCTCGGCATTCTCGAGGCCAGGAATCGACTTCAGAATCGCCAACTGCACTTCCACCGGCAGCGATGTACTCATGCCGTTGACATAGATCTCGTGCGTGTTCAACCCTTCCGGCTCGAGAAACAGCTGGTGCATTTCCTTGTCGGGAAACTTGACGATCTTGTCTTCGATGGACGGGCAATACCGCGGCCCAATCGATTGAATCTGCCCGCTGTACATCGGCGAGCGATGCACGTTCTCGCGGATGATGCGGTGAGTCTCGGACGTGGTCCAGGCGATGTAGCAGGGAACTTGGGAGTCGTGATGCGCCACGCGCCTGGTACGAAAACTGAATGGTGTGGGATCCGCATCGCCAGGCTGCACCCCAAAGCGCGACCAGTCGATGGTGCGTCCATCAAGTCGTGGCGGAGTGCCGGTCTTCAGCCGGCAGCCGCGCAGGCCGAGCTTCTTCAGCGCTTCGCCCAGCAGCACCGCGTTAGGCTCGCCGGAGCGGCCTGCGGGATACTGTTGCTCACCGCAATGGATTAATCCGTTGAGAAATGTTCCGGTCGTGATGATGACGGCCTGTGCGCCGACCGTGCGGCCGTCGCGAAGACGAATGCCGAGAACCCGGGCTTCGGGCTTCGGGCCTCGGGCTTCAGCAAAGTCGCTTTCACTGTGGGCTCCTGCCGAAGCCTGAAGCCCGAAGCCCGAAGCCGCGTTCTCCGAGGCTGGAGTCGAATCCAATATCAGATCCGCCACTTCCGCCTGCTTGATCTTCAGATTCGGCTGCGATTCCAGCACCTCGCGCATCTTCAGGCGGTAGGCCTGCTTGTCGCACTGCGCTCGCGGAGACCACACGGCCGGCCCGCGCGAGGTATTCAGCAACCGAAACTGGATCCCGACCGCGTCGGTGATCTCGCCCATGATTCCACCCAACGCGTCGACTTCGCGTACCAGATGTCCCTTGGCGATGCCGCCCACGGCGGGATTGCACGACATCTGCGCGATCAAATCGACGTTGAGCGTGTACAGTGCAGTTTTCAGCCCCATGCGTGCTGCTGCTATCGCGGCCTCGCATCCGGCATGGCCTGCGCCCACAACTACAACATCGAATTGTTCCGTAAATGCCTGCATGAAAAGCGAATACTCGGCGCCCCAAAAATTCTTGCTGCGACTCTTGCTAATCATTCTAACAAGTTAGCAGCGATGTGATTTCGATCACTTGCTGACCTGCCGCCCCATCCGTATATTGGTGAGTCATATTCGCAGCAACGAGGGACGCCATGAATACCGCAGAATTCTCCGAGCAACTGGACGCACGCATCGCGAAATACGACCTGCTCTGTCATCCTTTCTACAAGGCCTGGGCGGCGGGCGAGTTGACCCGCGACGACCTGCGTGAATACGCACAGGATTACTACCACCACGTCGAAGCATTCCCGTCGTATCTGGCGGCCTTCGCGCTGCGCCTCGACGAGGGCGAACTGCGACGCGCCGTGCTGGCCAATATGTGCGACGAAACAGGGGTGGAAGGGGGAGTAGGAAAAGACTCCGTGCCGCACTCCGAGCTATGGCTCGACTTTGCGGAAGGCATGGGGTCGAGCCGCGATCTGCGCTGGCACAATCCTGTTCCCGAAGTTCGCCAGCTAACCAAGTATTTCCAGCGCGTGACCAACGAGGCTTCTCCGGAGGAAGTCCTGGCCGCTTTCTATGCCTATGAATCGCAAGTCCCCCGGGTCGCGCAAGAGAAAGCACGCGGGTTGCGCGAGATGTATGGCGCCGACGACAAGACCTGTGGCTACTTCTCTCTGCACACAACGGCGGATGTCTATCATTCCCGCGCTTGGCGGAGTCAGTTGGAGAAACGGGTCGCGGCGAATACGGACAGCGTCGAGAAGATACTAGATGCCGCGGAGGATGCGGCACGAATGCTCTGGCGCGCGCTGGATGGGATTGAAGCGCGGCGGACCGCGATGGCGGCGTAGACGCCATCACCCTGCGAGATTCGAGCCAATGATTCGTTAAAATCGTTGGCTCATTTCTTTTTGGAGGGCAGCAAATTGGCCAAACCCGTCCCCCTCGGCGCCCGCGGCGAAGCGCAGGAGACTGTCGCCTTAGAGCATACGCTGACGGCGCACCATCCCGAACTGCTGCCGGTTTACTCGACTCCCGACATGATCCGGCTGATGGAGACGGCTGCATTTCATGCCCTGCATCCGTATTGCGAGGGCGACGAGATTACGGTGGGAACTTCGATCGGCATTGAGCATCGAGCCGCCAGCGGTATCGGTGCCCGCATCAAAGCCGAAGCCGTGCTCGAGTCTTTCGACGGACGTTTCTACACTCTCCGTGTAACCGCCCGCGACGAGGCGCAGGAAATCGGCCGGGGCACGGTAGGCCGGGCGGTGGTGAGCAGGGCCGCTTCCCTGAAACGATAAAGATGAAGAACGGAAGCCGCTGAGCGCATCCAATTCCGGCGTATGGCGAATCTGGATCAAAAGAAGAAAGCGGAAGCCTTTCGGGCGATGCACTCTAGCAACGCGCTGCTGCTCCCCAATGTTTGGGACGTCGCCAGTGCCCGAGTCATCGAAGCTGCAGGATTCACGGCACTTGCCACGACCAGCGCCGGCATCGCGTTCTCGCTTGGCTATCCCGATGGCGAGAAGATTCCCCGAGAAGAGATGCTGGCAGCGGTGGCACGTATCGCCCGCGCGGTGAGAGTTCCGGTGACAGCAGATGTCGAGGCCGGATATGGGCCCGCGCCCGAAGATGCGGCCCGTACTGCCAGGGCGGTGATCGAAGCGGGCGCGGTAGGCATGAACCTGGAAGATGCCACTGTAGGTTCTAGGCAGCCTCTTGTGGAGTTACCTCTGCAAGTCGAGAAAATCCGCGCGATACGTCAGGCCGCCGATCGCTTGCAGGTCCCCCTCGTGCTCAATGCGAGAACTGACGTTTATCACCTTCAGGTTGGAGAGCCGTCCACGCGCTACGACGAAACCGTGCGCCGGGTGAGCGCGTTCCGGGATGCGGGCGCTGACTGCGTTTTCGTCCCCGGCCTTCGCGACGTGCCGACCATCGGGCGGCTGATTTCTGATCTTCATTGCCCGGTGAACATTTTGGCCGGACCGGGCTCGCCCACTGTGCCCGAACTGCGCAAGTTAGGCGTGGCGCGAATCAGCCTGGGTTCAGGACCGATGCGAGCGGCCTTGGGCCTGCTGCGCCGTTTGTCCGAGGAACTGAAATCGAATGGGACGTATGCAGCCATGGAAGGCGCTCCAAGTCACGCGGAAATAGATAAGCTGATGAACATTGCGTAAGGATCCGCAGAGCGCGGGTAGCGCCGCCTTCCCGGCGGCTGTCCGGCGGGCGTCCTCGCCCGCCGCGCCGAGGGCGAGACGCCCTGGGGACAGCCGGCAAGATGCCGGCGCTACGGGCCCGCTGTCAAGATCGCCCATCCTCATCGGCGTCATATCCGACACACACGGCCTACTTCGCCCCGAGGCGCTCGCGGCCTTACGCGGATCGCGGTACATCATCCACGCGGGAGACGTGGGCCCGCCCCAAATCCTGGAGAAGTTGTCCGCCATCGCCCCGGTAACCATTGTGCGCGGCAACATCGACAAGGCCGCATGGGCACGCAAGCTGCCTGAGACGCAAGTACTCGAAGCAGGCGGCGTTTCGATCTACGTGCTTCACGACCTGATGCAACTCGATCTGAAACCTGAGGCCGCTGGCTTCGGTGTCGTGATTTCCGGGCATAGCCACGCCCCCAAGCAGGAGGTGCGGAATGGAGTGCTCTATTTCAATCCCGGCAGCGCGGGACTACAGAGGTTCAAGTTGCCCGTGACCCTGGGCCGGTTGATCGTCGAGGACGGCAAAGTTCGCAGCGAGCTAGTGAACTTGCTGGCCACTGACCACTGATCACTGACCACTGCGTGATTGCTACAATCCAAAGCAATGTCCCTCGAGTTTCTGATCGAAACCAAAAATGACACCGCCCGAACAGGACGCCTGCACACGCCGCACGGCGAGATCGAAACACCAGTGTTCATGCCGGTGGGCACGGTAGCCTCGGTCAAAGGTGTGCCGCAGGACATTCTCGAAGATCTCGGAGTCGAGATTCTCTTGGGCAATACCTATCACCTTTATCTGCGTCCCGGAGTCGAGACTGTCCGCCGGATGGGCGGATTACACGGCTTCATGGCTTGGCCTCGGGCGATCCTCACAGACTCCGGCGGCTTTCAGGTTTTCAGTTTGAGTGACCTGCGCAAAGTCACGGAAGACGGCGTCACATTTCGCTCGCACCTCGATGGCTCTTCGCATTTCTTCAGTCCCGAGAGCGCTATGGAGGCGCAAATTGGGCTGGGCGCGGACATCATCATGGCTTTTGACGAATGCACGGAGTATCCAGCGGAGCACGCCCGGGTGGAAGCTTCCATGGAAATGACGCTGCGCTGGGGGGAGCGCAGCCAGAAGTATTTCGAGGAGCACAAGCACGAGGTGCCATGGGCCACCACCGCCCATGTGGGGACGGCCGCCCTCGGCCGTCCGGCGGAGCAAAGCTCCGCAATCCAGAAGGCGAACTTGCGCTCGCCCGGACAGGGGAGGGCGGCTGTTCCCACACAAGCTCTTTTCGGCATCGTCCAAGGTGGCATGGACCTCGCTCTCCGAAAGGAATCCGCCGAGCGCACGATTGAGATCGGCTTTCCGGGCTACGCGATTGGTGGGCTTAGCGTTGGTGAGCCTCGCGGCCTGACCCGCGAGATAGTCGAGGCCACCCTCGAGCACCTTCCCCCCGACAAGCCGCGCTATCTCATGGGAGTTGGCACGCCTGAGGAGATTGTCGAGTATGCGAGCCTCGGGGTCGACATGATGGATTGCGTCCTGCCCACGCGGGCGGCCCGGCACGGTCTTCTGTTCACGTCCGAAGGCAAGGTGTCGATCAAGCAGGCACGCTATGCCCAGGATCAGGGGCCGCCCGATTCAAACTGCGCCTGCCGCGTCTGCCAGCGCTATTCCCGGGCATACCTGCGGCATCTGTATGCTTCTAATGAGGTATTGGCGCAGGTCTTGAACACGATCCACAATCTGAGCTTCTACCTTGACACTATGCGGCGGGTGCGGCATTCTATTCGACTTGGGGAAGAGTCCGGTTTTCTTGCGGATATCTGGTCTCGACCGAAACCGTAGACTCCTCCAACGCAAGCCTGAAAGCTGAAGGAACCCGGCCGAAATCGATCCAAACCCCGTGGTGAAATCCCAGCTCTCGCGGCGCTAGGCGGCGCGACGTTTTTGGCGGATTCATCCGCCCCGACTTCATGAATATGCACTTATTATTGGCGCTACAAACCGGTGGCGGTGGCATGGGATGGCTGGGCATCGCCCCCCTCATCTTCATCTTCGGCATCTTTTACTTTCTGTTGATCCTGCCGCAGCAGCGCCGCCAGAAGAAGTGGCAGGCCATGCTCGATCAGGTCAAGACCGGCGACAAAGTGACAACCAGCGGCGGCTTACGGGGCACGATCATGGCTCTGAAGGATGATTCGGTTCACCTTCGCGTTCCTCCAAATAATCTGCTTCTGGAAGTAACCAAAGCTTCGATCGTGCAAGTGACGACCGCCGAGGAAGAGGTTAAGAGTAAGTAGCGCCCCAGAAATCATCCCGACCAAGTTTTCGTCATGAACAAGAATCTCTTATACAAATCGGTACTCATCATAGGAACGCTGATCGTTTTCCTGTACGGTATTTTCGGCATTCCAAAGAGCTTTTCTGGACAAGGTTTGCTCTCGGCCATGACCGAGCGCATCCACCTCGGCCTCGATCTGCGCGGCGGGACGCATCTGATCCTGCAGGTGCAGGTCAACGATGCGGTGAAGGTCGACTCCGACAACGCCGCCGAAGTCCTCAAAGAGCAACTGAACAAGCGCAAAATTGCCTTTTCGGAAGTCTCCAAGCCCGATCCGGACAACAATCCCGACCACATCGCGATCAAGGGCGTGCCCGCCAGTTCGCGCGGCGATCTGATGAGCATCGTGAACGAGCGCCTGCCCGAGTACGAAATCACGTCGGGCGCGAATGACTCCTGGAATCTCGCGATGAAGCCGCAAGCGCTAGCGGATCTGAAGAACCGGGCGGTGACGCAGGCGATTGAGACCATCCGAAACCGCATTGACGCTCTCGGTGTGAGCGAGCCGACGATCCAGGAGCATGGTCTCGGTCAGTACCAGATTCTGGTGCAGTTGCCTGGCGTCGACGATCCCGCGCGCGTGAAAGACATTATGCAGTCCACCGCCATGCTTGAGATCAAGCAGTCGTTGGGCGGGCCGTATCCCAGTGAGCAGGCTGCGCTTCAGGACAAGGGCGGAATCCTGCCTCCCGATGCGATTCTGTTGCCCGGAAGCAACATGGCCCGGGCCGGAGACGAAGGGCAAGCTTGGTACCTGGTATCGCGAGTCTCAGCCGTAAGCGGAAAAGACCTGCGCGACGCCCAACCCAGTCGCGACCAGAACGGCCAGCCCAGCGTGAGCTTCACCCTCACAGGCGAAGGCGGCCAGCGCTTCTACAACTTCACCACGGCGCACGTGAATGACAGCCTGGCGGTTGTGCTCGACAACAAGGTGCAGGAAGTAGCCAACATTAAAGAGCCGATTCGCGACCGAGGCGAAATCAGCGGCGGCCGCATGAGCGAGCAGGCGTCGAAAGACTTGTCCATGATCCTGCGCTCGGGCGCGCTGCCGGCGGGTGTGAAGTACCTCGAAGAGAGAACAGTTGGCCCGTCGCTGGGCGCGGATTCGATTCACGCTGGCGTGCGAGCGGCCGTGATCGGCATGCTAGCGGTACTGGTATTCATGCTGGTGTACTATCGCGGGGCTGGCGTCAATGCCGATGTGGCGCTGATACTGAACCTCATCATCCTCCTGGGATTCATGGGCTACTTCGGGGCAGTATTAACCTTGCCCGGAATTGCCGGAGTGATCCTCACCGTCGGCATGGGCGTGGATTCGAATGTGCTGATCTTCGAGCGCATTCGCGAAGAGTTGCGCAACGGCAAGACGCCGCCGTCCGCGGTCGATCAGGGCTTCAGCCACGCCTGGATTACGATCGTCGACACGCACGTAACGACTATCGTTTCGGCGGCGATTCTGTTCATCTTCGGCACGGGTCCGGTACGTGGATTTGCTACGACTCTGACGTTCGGTCTGCTGGCGAATCTGTTTACGGCAGTCTTCGTATCGCGCGTGATTTTTGATTACCTGCTGAGCCGCAAGCAGCGCGGGGAAGCGCTCAGTATTTAGCGGTTGTAGCGCCGCCGTCTCGGCGGCTGTCCGGCGGGCGTCCTAGCCCGCCGCTCCGAGGGCGAGACGCCCTCGGGGACAGCCGGCAAGATGACGGCGCTACTCCGCGAGTGATCGGTAACATTGAAACGGCAAGTCCAATAAGGGGTTAGATAACAGGTGGAGTTCTTTCGCAATCCCAACATAGATTTTCTTGGCAAGAAATGGTACTTTCTCGCCTTCTCGCTGGTGTTCAGCGTCGCGGGCGTGCTTTCCATGTTGTTCTGGCATGGCATCCCGTGGGGCGTGGATTTTCGTGGCGGAACCCTCGTAACCGTCAAGTTTTCGCACACTCCGGACGAGAACGCGATTCGGGCCGCAATGGATCGCGTGGGACTGCACAATTTCAAAATCCAGCACTACGGACCGGCTGCTAACAACGAGGAGTTGATTGACCTCGACGTCCGTGAAACCAGCGAGCAGGCGCTCGATCGCGGCAAGACCGAGATCATCAATGCGCTGCAAACCAATGCTCCAGCGGGCAAGCACGATCTCAACAACGCCAGCTCTTTGACAATCAAGAACTACCTGATGGAGAAGGACCCTCTACACGTCGGTGCCGACGATCAGAAATACACGGCGCTGGCGCAGGCGATCGTGAATTTCCGCGATAAAGCGCAAGGCGGCGTGCTCACTGCGTTTGATCAGCTGAAAGGACCGGTCGATCCTACCGTCGTGGCCTCTTTGCAGGATGGATTTTTCCTCTCCGACTTCGGGGTGCGCGATGTCGCGATTGTCGGCCCCCAGGTCGGCGGCCAATTGCGTAAACAGGCGGGCTTAGCCACCCTTTATTCCCTCGCCGGCATGCTGGTTTACCTGGGATTCCGATTTGAGTGGATTTACGGCCTCGCCGCTGTAGTGACCGTCTTTCACGACACGCTGATCACGGTAGGGGCATTTTCGCTGACCAATACCGAAATCTCGCTAACCGTGATCGCGGCCATTCTGACCCTGATTGGTTACTCTAATAACGACACTATCGTGGTATTTGACCGCATCCGGGAAAACATTAAACTCATGCGGCGGGAGAAACTGTCGGAGATCGTCAATCGCAGCATCAATCAAACATTAAGCCGAACCATCTTGACAGCGGGCCTGACCTTCCTTACCGTACTGGCACTCTATTTATTTGGTGGCGAGGTGCTTCACGGGTTCAGCCTCGCACTCGTAATCGGCATCCTAATTGGAACGTATTCGTCGATCGCTATTGCGGCGCCGATTCTGGTGGCCTACCAGGATTGGCGGATTGAGAAAGGCAAGCGTCCCATGGCCATGCCGGCAAAGGCTAAGTGAAATACCTGATGGCATTCGGGAATGCTTGTGTAAGCCTTATCTTGTAGGCAGTTAAGCGGTTTTGTTGAAAACGCCCTGGCGCCTTGGGTAGCCGTCAAGGTGGCTGTAGATTCAGGGAGCAAAGAGGGAGCAGTCGGTGTCTAAGGGTCAGTAGGGTCTGATTGCAGGGAGAAACCTTATGTTTGAAGACAGCCTTATAGAGTCCGGCGGCCGACTAAAGACCAAGCGAGGCCTGACCTCGCTGATCTCTTTCGTAATTCAGATTGGGATCATCTGCGTTATGATTCTGATCCCGTTGATCTTTACCGAAGCCTTGCCGAGAACTCAACTTATGACATTCCTGGTGGCGCCTCCTCCGCCACCTCCACCGCCACCACCAGCCGCAGCGCCAGTCAAGGTTGTGAAACAAATTCAGACCGATATCGTCAACGGCCAGCTGCGCACACCCACCAAGATTCCCCAAAAAGTACAGATGATCAAAGAAGAGGAAGCTCCTCCGCCGGTCATGGCATCCAGCGGCGTAGTCGGTGGCGTACCTGGCGGTGTGCCGGGTGGACAAATGGGCGGCGTAATTGGCGGCATCATCAGTTCCACGCCCGTGGCCGTGCCGCATGTGGCCACTCCGCAGCGCGTCCGCGTTTCCGCCGGTGTGACGAACGGCCTTCTGGTGAAGCGCGTTCAGCCACCGTACCCACCTCTGGCGCGGCAGGCTCGCATTCAGGGGACCGTTGTCCTTCAGGCGGAGATCAGCAAGACGGGTGACATTCAAAACCTCCGTCTGATCAGCGGCCATCCCATGCTGGCGCCCGCGGCCATCGAAGCTGTGAAGCAGTGGAAGTACAAGCCGTACCTGCTGAACGGCGAACCGGTGGAAGTGGAAACGACGGTACAGGTGAACTTCACACTCGCCGGAGGCTAGACTCCCGCGAGCTTTAAGCATTCTGAGTGCAGGACGTTGTGTGTTTTGACCCTCCCCTCCCACCGGAAACGGCGGCCGGGGAGAGGATGTTTCAAAAGCGCCCGGACAAGGCCGCCGTACCAAACCGATCTTAGCGATCGATTTCAAGGGTATGCCGAAGCTGGGTTTGCGCTGGAATCGCCAGCGCTGCGAACAAAATCCGTGCCTACAGTTTTTTGGCAAGGCGCATCAAAGTTCCGGCAATCAGGTTCCAAATTTCAGCACAGATCCAAACGTTTCAGGTCCAAGTTCAGAGGAGGGAAAGCAACTCATGGTCGCAAACATTGCAGGAGTTATTCTCAGCCACGTTCCTGCCGTAGCCGCCTGGATGATCCAGGAAGGCGGCGGCATGCCTACGGACCCGCTCGGTCTATGGAAGCAGATGGGCTGGGTAGCCCGGACCGTAGTCGTCATTCTGTTCATCATGTCAGGGTGGTCGATCGGCGTGATGATTGACCGCTGGATGGCATACAACGCCGCTCGCAAACAGTCCCGTGCATTTGCTCCTGCCGTGGCGGGAGCTCTCCGCGACGGCCGCATCGACGAAGCCATCAAGGTCGCCGAGCGCAACAAGAAGAGCCATCTGGCCAAGGTTGTGACCGCTGGCCTGATGGAATTCAGGGCTCATCAGGACGCCCCGGGCTCAATCCCCGGCGAAACCATTGAAGCCTCCAAGCGCGCCCTGGAGCGCACCGAAGCCATTGTCCACGCCGAATTGAAGCGCGGACTGGGCGGCTTGGCCACCATCGGCTCGACCGCTCCCTTCGTGGGACTGTTCGGAACGGTGATGGGCATTTTGAACGCGTTCACGGGCATCGCCAACACCAAGGCTACCGGTCTGACCGCCGTTGCTGGCGGCATCGCGGAAGCGCTGGTCACGACGGCGATCGGGCTGCTCGTCGCCATTCCCGCCGTGATGATGTTCAACTATCTGACTGGCCGCGTGGAAGCGTTTGACGTGGAAATGGACAACTCGTCAAGCGAACTGATCGACTACTTCCTCAAGCGGCGTGAAGTGCGCCGGTCCTAAATAGGATCCGGATGACACCGAACGATTTCTGCCTGAGTTGCTGGTCCGGCGCTGGGATTCCCGGCGCCGGGCTTTCCCGCTCCCGGTAGAATCATCGGCTGTAGGAGATATCAAGCTATGCCACTAGCACTGCGAAACGAAGGAGCCAAGATCAGCTCCGACATCAACGTCACGCCCATGGTGGACGTGATGTTGGTGCTGCTGATCATCTTCATGGTGGTCACGCCCATGTTGCAGCACGGCGTGAGCGTCGACCTGGCCAAGGTCAACAGTCCGGAGCAGATGCCGGACGCGGACAAGGAAGACGCGCTGCTGGTTTCCGTCACCCGGGACGGGCAGGTCTATTTCGGCTCGGACCAGATCTCGGTCGACAATTTGACCAACAAGGTGAAGGATCGCCTGGCCAACAAGCCGGACAAGCGCGTTTACGTGAAGGCCGATATGCGGGCCCGGTTCGGCGGCGTAGTGCAAGTCGTCGACGCGGTGCGAGCCGCCGGCGTTGACGATCTGGGCTTGCTCACCGAACAGAGGAAAACTACTCCAACCACGCCGCCAGCGCCAGCGGCGAGCGGCCAATAGAGGAGAACGACCATGGGTATGGCAGTTGGCCCGAGCGGAGGCCAAAACGCGAATATTAACGTGACGCCGCTCATCGACGTGTTGCTGGTGTTGCTGATCATCTTCATGGTGATCTCGCCAGTGACACCTAAAGGATTGGATGCGCTGGTTCCCCAGCCGCCTCCGCCCAACGCCCCCAAGAATCAGGCTCCTGACCGAACCATCGTTGTGCAGTTGATCGATCGTGGTGCGGGTCAGGATCCGGGCGTAAAAATCAACAATGAAGATGCGACCTGGGACAATCTTCAAGGCCGCCTGACCGATATTTACAAATCGCGCGCGGAGAAGGTCATGTTCGTGAAGGGCGATGATGCCATCCCCTTTGCTAACGTTGCGAACGTGATTGACATTGCTCACGCCGCCGGAGTGGACAAGGTCGGTCTCATTACCGCGAAGATCGAAGCCGGCGGCTAGAGCCGTCTCGCTGGCAAGCCCGGAAGGTGCGTTTTCGCTTTTGGCCCGGCACGGGAGGAGCCTCTTCCCGTGCCCTCGCGGCCCGCGCTTGTCAATCCGCTGTCTCTGGGCCTAGGATGCTGTGGCAAGGGAGACTTATACCGCAATGAATAAGAATCTGAAACTGCTCACGCTGGCAGCAGTGGCGCTGGCACTCGTTTGCTCTGTGGGCTGCGACAAGCTGCGCGCCCGCGATCAACTCAACAAAGGCGTGGAGTCTTACAAGAACTCCCACTTCGAACAAGCCATCGATCATTTCCAGCAGGCCGTTCAGCTGGATTCGAGCCTGACCAACGCGCGTATGTATCTGGCGACAGCCTACGTGTCCCTGTACATTCCGGGCGTGGATTCACCCGACAACATTCGCAACGCGCAGCAGGCCATCGATCAGTATCAGAAGGTGTTGGACGACAAGCCGTCGCGCGAGCAGAAGGTGAATAGCGCGAAGGGCATCGCCTACCTGTACCTGAACATGAAGAAGTTCGACGACGCCAAGAAGCACTATCGCATGGCGTCGGATGTGGACCCCAACGATGCCGAGCCCTATTACTCGGTGGGCGTCATCGACTGGACCGCAAGCTACCAGCCCCGCATGGAAGAACGCGCCAAACTGGGCCTGAAGCCGGAGCAGAACCTGAATCCCAAAAACAAAGATGAGAAGAAGGTCTGCGACGAACTGAAAGCCAAGAACATGGCGGTCATCCAGGAAGGCATCGACAGCCTCAACAAAGCTCTTCAGTTGCGCGCTGATTACGACGACGCGATGGCATACATGAATCTCATGTACCGCGAGAAGGCGGACGTAGAATGCGATGACCTTTCTGCTCGCGCCGAAGATCTGAAGACCGCGGACCACTGGGTGGATGAAACCCTGCGAGTCAAGAAAGAGAAGGCAGACAAAGCCGCACAGAATCCGGGCGGCATCACGGTGGACCAGCCTAAGTAGACGGCATACTCATTGCGAGCCAGATCCGCGCGACGTTGCGGCGTCTGCGCTCACAGCCAGCTGGCACAAAAAGATATTTTCTCCAAACCTCCGCGGCTGGGAACAGCCGAATTGGCGGAGTTCCGCACTCAGAGCCGGCGTCGAGTCGGTGATCCATCCCGCGCTAAACAGCCAGATCTTGCTTCCCGCAGGCAAGCCGTAGGTTTCCCTGATCGTGGCTAACTCGCTGGGCAAGTCGTCGGCATAGAACTTCCATTGCTGTGGACGCGCGGCGATGACCGTGTACGCACCGCAATCCGTTCTCGAAAAGGTCTGGTAAGGCGGAAAGACCTGCACGACACCGTGCCCGCAGGCGTAATAGCCGAGCAACAGCCCACTCTCATAGTCGGAAAAGATCACCGAAGCCGGCGGGGCGGAGTGCCTTAGAGCCTCCATCGCAGCCCCCATCAGCGCGCGAGAGTGGTTTCTCGCGCGAATGAGCGGCGGTGGCGCGGGAAAGAAATTGCAGACAGCCAGCGCGGCAAAGATGACAAATAACCTGACCCAAGGCCGACGAGGCCTCCCTGCCGCCAGCCCAATGCAGATGCCGGTCACAGCGAATAGCGCCAGGAACACATTGTGGCGCGTACCGCCATAGGGATACAGTCCGGCGACTGCGACACCGCAGTTGATCGCAAATGGCAAGGCGATCAGCAGGCCTAGTTCGCGCGGCGTGGGACCGTGTTGGTTCCCAGGTCGTTTCCCGCGCAGCAGGGAAACGATGCCGGCCAGAAAAACAAGCAGCGCCAGTGTTCCAAACAGGCCGTGGCTGAACAGAAAGGTAAAGACGCGCACGGTTTGCCAGATGACGAAGACCGCAAGACTGTTCTCGCCGGGATGGTAAATCGATCGGCGGAGCCAGGTCTCGGCGATGCTCTGATCCATCCCCGTTTCTTTTAGCTGGGCGACATGAGTGACGAGGAAGTATGCAATTAGAATCAGTGCTCCAACCTGGCCGCAGATCCAGGCCGCCAGCAAGCGAGGATTCCTGCCAAAAGGATAGAGCCGCACAAGCATGTAGACACCCATGGTGAAAGCGAAGATGAGCGAAGAATAGTGAGTGAGAAGAGCGCCACAGAGCGACAGAGAGAACAGAATCATGAATCGGAGAGAATTCTCGCGAAGAGCGCGCTCGGAAAAATAAAGGCAGCATGCCATGAAAAAAAGCAAAAGCGCATACTGGCGAACTTCCGCTGATAACCCGATCAACGACGGAGCGAGCGCAAAGAGCACCAAACCGACGGCAGCCGTTGAGCGATCCGTCACCAGCTTGAGCCACTGATAGGCAATCCAGCAACCGCCGGTTCCCGCTATCACCGATGGCATGCGCAGCATCACTTCCGACTGCCCGAGCGATCGCCAGTAGTAGAGAACCAGAATCAGCAAGGGAGGGTGAGCATTCGTCAACGCCGCTTTGTATGCCAGACTCAGTGACGATTGGGTGGCCAGCAGATTGTGCAGCACCTCGTCAGGGTTGAGAAAAAATCGCCACGCCTCCGTCAGCCTTGCGACAAGGCCGACGGCGATCACCAGCAGCGCCAGGGCTCTCTCTGAGGCTATGAAGGACGCTACACGATTCGGACTCCCGGGCGCTTCTGGCTGACGGTTGGCGCTTGCTTGCGCCGGGGACACACGGGTGTCGGATGGGAGCATGCTCAGTGTATTCGACTCCGGAGTCCGGGAACTTGCAATTAATACTATACTGACGCCGACCTGCTTTCATGACTTGCTTTTCCTGACCGCAGCGGCCTCGAATTCGACAAGCAGCACAGTTCCGGTCCAATTGCTCTCGATACAATGCAATCTTCTGGGAATCAAAAATTCTGGCTGACCCATCCATGCCGCGAACCCAGCCTCAACACACCGGCGATCCTGAGATTCAGAGAGCGGGGAACTCCGCGTCACGGCCAACCCTTGGTGCCCCGCTATTCGTTTCCGTGCTGCTGCTCGTAGTCGTGTTTTTCGGGCTGATCCGCTTCCGACTGCGCGAGATGCCGCTCGAGCGCGACGAAGGCGAATACGCTTATTCGGGACAGTTGCTTTTGCAGGAGATCCCGCCCTACAAGCTTGCCTACAACATGAAGTTGCCAGGTATTTATGCGGCCTATGCGGCCATTCTTGCTGTCTTTGGAGAAACACCGGCTGGGATTCATGTCGGCTTGATCCTGGTGAATGCAGTTACGACACTTTTGTTGTGCTTGTTGACTGCGCGGTTGTTCGGAAGATTGGCGGGAATAGTGGCCGCCTCCAGCTACGCGCTACTCTCGACGAGTTCATCGGTCATGGGATTCGAAGCCCATGCGACAAACTTCGTCGTATTGCCTGCCCTTGTCGGCATGCTGCTCTTGCTGACGCCGTTGCAATCTGAGCGACCATGGTTCTTCGTTCTAAGCGGCGTCTTCTCTGGAACGGCTGTGCTAATGAAGCAGCACGGGATATTTTTTGTCCTCTTCTGCTTTCTCTACCTGGTTTGGAATGACTGGAAGCGGAACAGTGGCGCCCGGGCAATCGTGCGTCACGTGGCGATATTTGCCAGCGGCGTCATTCTTCCTCATGCGACCGTCTGCTTGGTCCTGTACAAAGCGGGAGTGTTTGCAGAATTCTGGTTCTGGACGGTCTCCTACGCTGGCGAATATTCCAAGATGGGCTGGCACCGGGCAGTTCGCGCTTTTCTGGAAAACTCGCGAGGAGTGGCCAGCCCGGCGGGGCCGATCTGGATTCTCGCGGCAGTGGGGATGAGCGCTCCATTTTGGAGCCCGAGCGTCCGCCGGCAAGCGCCGTTTTTGATAGGTCTCTTTCTGTGCTCCTTCTTGGCGCTGTGCCCCGGGGCCTATTTCCGCCCGCATTATTTCATTCTGCTGCTTCCCGCAGCCGCGATTCTCGTAGGGGTCGCCGTAAGTTCAGCCACGATAGAGATCGCGTGTAGCCGAAAATACTCCTCCCTGGCGATCATCCCGATGCTCGCCTTTGCCGCTTCGTTTGGATACGCCATCGTCCACCAGCGGCAGTCGTATTTCTCGATGGATCCAGTCGCCGTCTTTCAGACGACATATCCAGACAGTCCGTTTGTACCAGCCGTTAGAGTTGCGGACTACGTCAAGGAGAATTCCTCTGACACCGCGCGCATTGCAGTCCTGGGCTCCGAACCTGAAATCTATTTCTATGCCAAACGCCATTCGGCAATTGGCTATCTCTACATGTACAGCCTGATCGTGAGACAGAAATATACTGTGCGGATGCGGGAAGAAATGATCCGCGAACTGGAGACAAATCGCCCGGAGTATCTCGTCTATGTCGACGTTTGGGAGTCCTGGGGAGAACGGCAGGGCGGGCCTGAGCTCGCCGCGTTCCTATTGCGACTGCGCGAATTCATGGATCATGGCTATGAGAAAGTGGGAGTCCTCGAAATTGGAACCATGACTAGCGATGTCTGGGGTGACGCTGCCAAGAGCTACCTGCCGCATTCGTCGAAGGTGATGTACGTGTTGAAAAGAACGCAGCCTGCGGCTGGGTCCTCGCCTTAACAGCATTCGCGATTCATTGGAAATGCTATCCTGATGTTAGAGAATTATCCTGAATTAAGCGCTTGAGCTGCATTGCCATGAGTGTGCCATCTCTAGCTATGGACCCGCGCCTGGTCGCTGCAGCGGGCGACCGGTGGAAGGGACGAGTGTCCGTGATCGTGCCCGTCTACAACGAGGCGGCGCACCTCGACGAGTTGCTGCAGGCTCTGCCGGAGACGAACGACCTGACCATCGTCTTTCACAAAATTAACTGGGGCAAGGGCGCGGCGGTTCGTACTGCGCTGACGTATGCTCGTGGGGAATACGTGCTGATTCAGGATTCTGATTTGGAGTACGACCCCCAGGATTATGCCGCCCTGCTGCGACCGCTGGAAGAAAACCGGGCCAACGCGGTTTACGGTGTGCGTCCGGACCGGCCCGAACGCGGCCTTCGATTCTTTCTGGGTGCGAAGCTGCTGACGCACCTGACTAACCTGCTCTACGGCGCCGGTATTCACGACGAAGCGACTTGCTACAAAGTGTTCCGCCGTTCATTGCTCGGCGAAGTCAGCCTGCAATGTCAGCGTTTCGAGTTTTGCCCGGAAGTGACTGCCAAGCTGTGCCGTATGGGCGAGAAGATCGCCGAAGTCCCAGT
Source organism: Acidobacteriota bacterium (assembly GCA_003225555.1). GTDB lineage: Bacteria > Acidobacteriota > Terriglobia > Terriglobales > Acidobacteriaceae > Sulfotelmatobacter. Next base: position 21,164 of record QIAM01000018.1, read on the forward strand.
CTCGTACGCTCCGCGCTCGGCTGGCGAAGGCAAGAAGATTCGTCACTCCGACGGCTGGCTGGCCATCTGGACGCTGATCCGCTATCGTTTGATTCCACGCAATCGCTGGCTCCGATCCGAGGTTGAAAAGTCGAGCGCTCCATTCGCCGTCAGCTTCTTCCGCAGGCCTCCGCAGTAGGGCATTTACAAGGTACCTCGGAGCTGTGCTATACTTGTATAGCGAGGCTCAAATGCTGGCAATCAGGCTTCCCGACTCAATCGAAAAGCGTCTTGACCGGCTCGCGAAGCGGACGGGACGGACCAAGACCTACTATGCCCGCGAGGCTATCCTGAGGCACCTCGAAGATCTCGAGGATGTATATCAGGCGGAGACCGTTCTGGAGCGCGTCCGCTCCGGGAAGGAACGTACGACACCCATCACGCAAGTAATGAAGCGCTATGGCGTGGAAGGTTGAGCTCTCCGCATCAGCAGTTCGAGACGTAGAGAGACTCGACGCTCAGCATGCCAAGCGAGTTCTGAAATTCCTCTTCGGACGCGCTTCTGGTCTGGAAAACCCGCGCAGCATAGGGCAAGCCCTGCAGGGGCAACGTTTCGGAGAGTTCTGGAAATATCGCGTCGGAGATTTCCGCCTGATATGTAAAATCGAAGATGAACGTCTGTTGGTCCTCGTGCTGCGTGTCGGACATCGCCGCGAGATCTATCGGTGAGCCGCATTGGCTGTTATCTCCTCACCGTCCTGATAGACTTCCGCACGATGGACAGACCTTCCCGGCCGGCAATCCCCAAATCTGTATTGTGGCTTGTGCTCGTGTCATTCCTGCTCCAGGTCGCGTCAATCGGGATTACCCACCAGTACCGCACCCGCCCCGGCGAAGATCACTTTGCCTTCGGCTGGGAGATGGGACGCGTCGCCCGCTCGATCGCGCTGGGCCAAGGTTTCAGCAATCCGTACGGAGATAATACCGGCCCCACGGCATGGGAACCCCCGCTGTATCCCTACCTGATCGGAGGCGTCTTCAAGATTTTCGGAATCTATACGTATGCCTCGGCCTGGGGGTTGCTGACCATCAACAGCATTTTTTCCGCCCTCACCTGCATCCCGATTTATCTGATCGCGCGCAAGACATTCGACGAACAAATTGCGCTCTCATCCGCATGGACGTGGGCGCTGCTTCCGTACGTTTGGTATTGGTCAGTGCACTGGATCTGGGATACGACGTTCACTCCGCTGGTGTTCAGTCTGATTTTTCTGGTTGCGCTCGAATTGGAGGAGTGGCATGAACCCCAAGCCTGGCGAGGCTGGGTGATCTTCGGAGCCTTGTGGGGAATCGGAGCACTGGCGAATCCCTCGATGCTGTCGTTCCTGCCGTTCTGCGGGCTTTGGATCTGGTGGTGCCGACACCAGCGTGGGCTGCCATCGATCGGCGGTGTAATTCTGTCGTCTCTCGTTTTCTTCCTGATCCTATCGCCCTGGCTGATTCGCAACTATGAAGTCTTTGGACGTTTCGTATTTATCCGCGACGACTTCGGACTTCAGTTCCGGTTGGGAAACTGGAAAGGCGCCGAGGGCATGCTGATGGCCTATCTCCAGCCCAACCTCAACAAGCTGGAATTTGAAAAGTTTCAGCGCATGGGCGAGCTGGCCTACGCCGCAGACTGCAAGCGGTTGGCCTTCGACTGGATTCGAGAGAATCCGAAGCGCTTCGCGCTCGTCAGCCTGAAACGCTTTTTCTACTACTGGAACGGCGTTCCCCGGCCGAGCGACAGCCGCGCACCCTGGGACTTTCGCAATTCACTCTTCCTGGCATCGTCGGTGTTGTGCTTGTGGGGTCTGTTCCGCGCACTGCGTCAAAAGCGGCGCGGAGCATGGCTTTTCACGGGACTCGTTCTGACCTATCCTACCACCTACTATTTCGTATTCCCTCACGCCCGCTACCGGCATCCGATCGAGCCAGAGTTGCTGATCCTGGCGGTGTTCCTTATCTCGGAAGCGCGAAGAAGCCATCCGCAACCAACAACCGATGAGGTCCCAGCACGCACCGGGAACCTCCAGTAGAATCGGTTGTTTGGCCAGCGCTTCTGAGAGCTATGCCGGGCCCACGGTTTGAAATGTTCAAGAAGATTCTCATTGCCAATCGTGGCGAGATCGCGGTGCGCATCATCCGCGCCTGCCATGAGATGGGAATTGCCGCGGTGGCGGTGTACTCCGATGTGGATCGCGCATCGCTTCATGTTCGCAAAGCTGATGAGGCTTATCCCATTGGCGCCCCTCCCGCTCCAGAGTCTTACCTCAACATCCAGAAGATTCTCGACGTCGCCCGACGATCTGGAGCCGATGCTATCCATCCCGGCTACGGTTTTCTCTCTGAAAACGCAAAGTTCGCCGACGCCTGCGCTAAGGCGGGAGTGAAATTCATTGGGCCGACAGCCAGTGCGATGGAAATGATGGGATCGAAGACGCGCGCCCGCCAGGCGATGGAAGCTGCCGGAGTGCCTTTCGTCCCGGGCACATCGCGCGGGCTCGAATCGTTCGAGCAGGCCCAGCAAGTGGCCGCGCGTATCGGCTACCCGGTCATGTTCAAGGCCGCGGCTGGCGGAGGCGGCAAGGGCATGCGCCTGGTGCAAGCGCCCGCACAGTTGAAATCTTCACTGGAGGAGGCGCGCAGTGAGGCCGAACGCTCCTTCGGCGACGGCGAGATTTACATCGAGAAGGCCATCGTCAATCCCCGCCACATCGAGATGCAGGTGCTGGCGGATGAGCACGGCAACACGGTCTATCTGGGCGAGCGCGAGTGTTCGTTGCAACGGCGTCATCAGAAAGTGCTGGAAGAGGCTCCCTCGCCCGTAGTCGATCCCGACATGCGACACCGGATGGGCGAGGTCGCCGTCCGCGTGGCACAGGCCGCTAACTATACGAATGCGGGCACGGTCGAGTTTCTGGTCGACCAGCAGAAGAACTTCTACTTCCTCGAAATGAACACGAGGCTGCAGGTGGAGCATCCCGTCACCGAACTGGTCACAGGCCTCGATCTGGTGCACTTGCAGATCCGCATCGCCGCGGGAGAGAAGCTGCCGTTCGCGCAAGCCGACGTTCATCTGCGCGGCCATGCCATGGAATGCCGCATCTACGCCGAAGATCCCGACAACAACTACTTCCCCAGCCCCGGAAAGATCACGCTCCTGATCGCGCCCACCGGGCCCGGAATCCGCCGCGACACCGGCATGTACGAGGGCTGGACCGTGCCCCTCGATTACGATCCGCTCTTGGCTAAGCTTGTAGGATACGGCGAGAATCGTGAGCAGGTCATCGCCCGTCTAAGCTGCGCGCTGGATGAATACTTCGTGGGCGGGATCAAGACCAACATCTCGCTGTTCCGCCGAATTCTAACGAATCCAGACTTTCGCGCGGCCAAGCTGGACACAGGCTTCCTCGACCGAATGCTTAAGCAGAATGACGAACTCCATCGCGACGCAGAGACCGCCCCGCACGCCGCAGAAGTAGCTGCGATTGCCGCCGGGATGTTTGCAGTGCTCGCCCCCGCCGCCAACGGAATTGCCGGTGTGTCCGCGAGCAATGGCTCTGCAGCAACCTCGACTTGGAAAAAGATCGGCCGCGACGAAGCACTGAGGCGACTGGCCACTGACCGCTAGCCACTGACCACTGGTGTTCATGACTTACGACATCACCATCGACGGCAAAAACCACCGGCTCGAACTCGATCGCGTCGAGGGCCGCTGGCTGTGTCGCCTCGACGGTCTCGCAATCGAAGTGGATGCAATCCTGGCGCGCCCCGACGTGCTCTCTCTGCGAATCGGCAACCGCGCCTACGAGATCAAGTCCGAGCGCGTGGCCAACGACTGGCATCTCTGGGTTGGCAGCGCGCGTTTCGCCGCCGAGGTCCGCGATCCACGCTCACTGCGCAGCCGTACCCGCGCAGCCGATGACCATGGGCCCAGCAAGGTCACAGCTCCCATGCCCGGCAAGGTTGTGCGGGTTCTTGTCCGCGAAAAGTCCGAAGTGGAGGCTGGCTCTGGCGTGTTCGTAGTTGAAGCGATGAAGATGCAAAACGAGATCAAGTCGCCGAAAAAGGGAACGATTCAGAAACTGCTGGTGACTGAAGGCGCAGCCGTGAACGCGGGAGATGTGCTGGCCATCGTGGAGTAGCCTGTCAGTAATCGCTACTCTACTCCGTTACGATCCAGCACTTTCCTGGCGTAGTAATTCTCCACCTTGGCCGAGTTCCGCAACACTTCGTAATACGCAGACTTGAGCAGTTGCTCGCGGCGGTCATGAATTTGCGTACGTATCGCCATCTTCACACGTTCGTCCGACAATTCGCGCTGTCCCGCTGGTTCTTTCGCTACCAGCTTCACGATGCGAAACGCGGCTGGTTGTTTCGTTGCTGGATTCACCACCGTGACCACCGGAGTGTACTGCCCGGGCTTGAGCTTGGTCACTGCATCGCGAGTCGCGGGATCGGTATTTCGCAGAGATGATTCGGGCGCAGGTCCAATATCCCCACCATTGCCGGATGTCTCCGGATCCTCCGAATAGTTCATGGCGAGTGTCGCAAAATCCTCACCGCTGTCGAGGCGGTTGGCGATCATCTGAATCTTCTTGCGCGCGTCGGCCTCGTTTTGTGCCTTGGCATTCTGGTTGTGCACTTGCGGGTTCGGAGTGGGCGTCACCAGAATCTGCGCCAGATGATATTGCGGCTCGATCAGGTTGAACTCAGACTTGTGAGCATTGTAGTAGCCGGTAATGTCCTGGTCGGTGACGTTGATCTTCGACGACACTTCCTTGTTCATCACCTTCTCGACCGTAATCGACCGCCGAATGTCGCGCTTAAAGTCAGCCAGCGTCAGCTTCTTATCCTTCAGGCGCTGCTCGAATTCCTCCTGTGAAAAAGGAGACTTGATCTCGTTGAACTTACGGTCAACTTCGTCATCGGTAGCCAGCAAGCCAAGTTTCTCGGCGCGCCGCATCAGGATCTCGTCGTCGATGAGTTGGTGCAGGATGTTCAGGCGCAAGGTCGTCGCCTGCTCACCCGTGGGTCGCTGCTGCGCCGATGCGATCTGGTTCTCGTAGTACTTGTCGACGTCAGAGCGGAAAATTTTCCGGCCATCGACCGTAGCCATCACGTCGCCGCCCACTTGAGACTTACAGCCCACCAACGTCGCCAGCGTCAATAGAGTAACCAAGGCCATGCTCGTCCGGACAAGAAGCGAGTTTCTTCTCAAAAGAATCTCTCCCTCAGTTGCAATCCGCATATATGGGACAAATGATTCTCGACCCGCAAAGCTAAGCAAACGAAGACTTGGGAAGCAGGGGAAACCCACTCAATTACTTGGAAGCTGAAGGAGCATCAGGGACATGAGTCGGTACAGGCTGACCTGCGTCCTTCAAAGCCCGATCGAGCGCGGCACGGACCTCGCCAATGGGCACGGCGCCATCAATCTTTTGGCCGTTGATAAACATCGTGGGCGTAGCCGAAACGGCGATGCCCTCGGCCTCTTTCATCGATGCCTTTACCGCACCTTCGTCCTGAGCCTTGATGCAGGCCTGCAGCTTCTCCGAGTCCACATTGTGCTTCTGTCCCTGCAGCATCGTCATCTTATCGATGGCAACAAAGCGCGCACCCGGCGTTTTTTCATTGCCGACCTCCCGCTGGTTCGCGTGGATGTAATCGGCGAAATCCCAATAGGCATCGGGGCTTTGCGCCGCCAGGCAGTTCGCGTCGACAGCGGCGTGGGTCGCCCAGGGATGAATCTCCACCAGCGGATAGTCCTTGTAAATGAAGGTCACGCGATCGCCATATTCTTTCAGGAGTTGGGGAAACAGAGTCTCGTGCATCCGCGAGCAGAACGGGCATTCAAAGTCGTCAAAGTTGATCACCCTGACCTTCGCTCCCTTGGCCCCACGGGTCGGGCGCCCGCTCACATCGATCTTGCTCATCATCTCGGCAAAGGGATCCTTGCTCAGGTCAAACTTAACCAGCCGTAGCATGGTGTTACGGTCTTTCGAAACCAGGAATTTGTAATCGGATTTTTTGCCATCGCCGCCGGCGATGGTCACGGTCACCGAGTCGTAGTTTGGCCATTCCGTGCTGGGCGTAACCTCGCCCACGGTGATATTCACTTCCGACGGAATGCTATACGCCGACCGAACCTGCCGCTCGATTTTTTTGGCAAGATCGGATGGAGTGGACTGGGCTGAACAGCCCAGACATATCAGAATGAGGACAAGAAAAGAACGTCGAATTAAACTCACTAAAAGCCGCCTCAGCATTGGAGATTGAGCTTTGATTATCTCACATGGCGTGCACTCAAGGCCGGTGCACTCAGACGGAAAAAGCCAGGAACTTCACGCCGGATCCATGTTGGCGGGCATGCCATAAAGATCAGCCGGCGGGGCGAAGCTGCTCCGCGGGCAGAAGAGAGTTCATCGATCCTGAGCGGAATCCTTCCAGGTCCAGAGTCACGAACTTAAAGCCGAGCCCCTTGAAGATCCTCGTGAACTCAGCTGCCATGGCAGGATCGAGCGCGCGCTCCAGTTCCTCCCGGGCAATCTCGATGCGTACGATCTCCCCGTGATGGCGCACGCGGAACTGCCGGAAGCCCAGCGCGCGGATCGCCTCTTCACCCTGCTCGACCAGCGCCAAAGCTTCAGGAGTCACCGGTCGCCCATACTCGATGCGGGACGAGAGGCACGCCGACGCAGGTTTGTCCCAGATTCTCAGCCCCGCCTGGCGGGCCAATTCGCGAATCTCCTGCTTCGTAAGCCTCGCATCAAGAAGTGGAGCCGCGACATGGTGCTGGCGTGCAGCTTGCTGGCCCGGGCGGAAGTCCCCCTGATCGTCCACGTTCACGCCGTACGCGATGGTGTCAAAGCCGCGGGCGGCTCGAACTTCTTCCATCACGGTGAAGAGCTCATCTTTACAGTGAAAGCATCGTTGCCGGTCGTTGCGGACATATTCGGGACGGTCGAGTTCCGAGGTCGCAATCACCTCGACCGGGATGGCCTGCTCCTTAGCAAACGCCAGAGCATCGGCAAGTTGGGTGCGAGCGAGGCTGGGCGAGTCGGCAATGATCGCCAGCATGTCGCTCGCAAGTACCTGACGAGTGATCCACGCAAGATAGGCCGAATCAACGCCTCCGGAGTAGGCAACAAGCGTGCGACCGAGCCCGTGAAGACCATTGCAAAGCAACGAAGCTTTCGAGTCGAGGCTGTCGCCCGGAGGCTGCATCACAAGTATGTTAACAGTTCTCGCCGGGAAGCCTGGAGGGCGTTTTGGGCTGGTGCAGTCCTTCCAACGCCGCAACAGCGGTGTCATTCCCCAAAGCCTCTGCCGTTTGCTGAAAAACCACCGATCGACTCCATTGCGAAAGCCTTGACCTACGATTCCGTTGTGAGGGTTCGATCTGCCACTCTGTTTTGAAAGGGCGCGGCTTTCTAGCGGCGCCGTAAGCACCCAAAATCAGTCGCGGCTTTAGCCGCAGAAGAGCTTCCGGCGCTAAAATGCTCCATTCGATTTCAGGCTCACGGAGCGCTTGAGACGCTGCGCCACCCCAAAAGCTGACGCTCTCGTTGACGCCACACCGCTAGTACAGGCGCTCCTGCCGCCGCAAATTCCCGAACGAACCAATATTCGCCAGGCTGAACGTAAAACGAAACAGATTCTCATTCCGTACGTTCGCGATAGAAAAGCGCCGGTACTCCAGCGTCACGCCGCAGCAGTCCCAGTTGTAAGTGGTCTGGGCCGTCGCAAACTGCAAGCGTCCTTTTTCGGCATCGATACCAAAACTGCTGGCCGCACTGAAGCCGCGTTTGTTAAGACCGCCGTACCCCAGCGCCACCCGGAACTGCTGAAACTTCTGGGTGAAGGCTGGGACGGTTGGGGTTGGTGGCTGCGGAATCTGCAGGAAAGCGTCTCCGCCGCCGACGGTAAACGGTCCCACATGGTAGTTCGCCAGCAGGGTGCTGGCATTGATGCGTCCCAACTGGAAGTCGTAATCCATGTCCCATTCCGTATCCGTCCGCTCGCTGGTCTCCACTCGCAGGCGCGAAACGATGGGCGAGAGATGTCGCGGCACGGTCACAAACGCGATCCCGGTCAGATCTTCCGTGGTGGTGAAGACGTTGCGCTGCCCTGAACTCACCGCCCCGCCGAATGTTGGGTCGACGAAGTACTTCTGCGCGATTTCCCAGCTCGCCACCTCGCGGACCTGCGGCGCGGGCCGGCATCCCTCATCCCGCGTCTTGTAGCGCTCCCAGGGCACGCTTTGCTCCGGCGCGGCGGCGCCCACCGTCAACAAAGCCATGCTGGCTCCGCACTCTTCGATGGCCGTATTTTTTCGCTTCGCGTACAGCCGGGTCACAAACCCATACTCAACCTCGTGCGTGTTGCTCAGTATGTCGCGCTCATCGAAACGCAGGATATTCGCGAAACTATCCACGCCGGTGACGTAGCGGTAGACCACGCGCGGTTCGATGACATGCTTCCATTTCTGTCCCCGGAATTCACCATCGAACACCCGCTCCACCGGCGGCGGACGGAATTCCACGATGATTTCGAGGGCCTTGCGGTTGATGGCGTTCGCCTCAGCTGTCCGAGGATCTCCGGGAATCAGCCGCTCGGTGTAATACGTGTCGTGTAGAGTAAGAGCTGGGCGCAATGACCATCCTCCAAACAACCGCGGTGCCGAAATCTGCGGATTCAGATCGAAGCGCCCCAGCAGATTGCCGGTGCGGAAGGCCGGCGTGCAAATCGGTGCCAGCCCGGCCTGGGTAGGGCACACTTCCGGTTCGCTGCGCGCCAAGCCTCCGAACGATGTGTCGAAAGACCAGTAGAAAGGCGAGCTCCCCAGCCTGTGATCCACGCTCTCGATGTCGAAGCTGGGCGCATGCAGGATTCGAATGTCCTGGTCGGCAGTTAGATTTGTGCCCGTGACGCCGGCCTGGGGGTTCGGCTGCAACTCAAAGTTCTGATAGCGTTCGACCATCCCTCCGTAGAAGAATCCATGTCTGGATCTGGTAAGGAACGCTTGCGACTTTACCTCCGAGTTCACCGCCTGGCTAAAGACTTCATTGAAGGCCAAACGGAATATGAATGAACTCAGGTAGTCGATATTCGCCACGCTGCGAAACCCACCACCCAGGTTTCCCTCGGCAATGAGACGCGCATTCTGCCCACCTTGCTTCACCGGCGGCGAGCCGATCCCCCGGTCGATCACGCCAAAATAACTCAGGTCGACGTAAGACGTGTCACTGGGACGCACGCGAAACTCCCCCCGTTGTGCCCATCCGCGCCTCGAGTAGTACTCAGCGCCCAAGGTGGTGTCCATACTGCGATTGATGGCCCAGTAGAACGAGTCGCCAACCGTTTCCCCCCTCGTCGAGGACCGCCCAATCGTCGGCATGAGGAACCCGGTTTCTCTGGCTTCCCGCTGTACGGGATGTGTCGCGTAGGGAAGGTACAAAACCGGAAGCCCGTGCAGAAGAAACGCACTATGGTGAATCGTCGCATTCCCACCAACATCGACAATTACTCTGCGAGCCTTGAACTGCCATTTCGGATTCGGCAATTCGCAGGTCGTAATGGTTCCGTCGTAGACCACGTAATGGTCGGAAGAAGTCTTTTCCACGAGGTGTCCGCTAAATGCGAACGGTGCCGTTGACGTGAGCACCGCCCGGCTTCCGCGAAAGCGCAGTCCAGTCGTCGCGGTGACATCGTAAAAGCGGCCGGTTTCCGCGATCAGGTTGTAGTTTCCGTGGCTGGCTTTGATGTGGTCATCGTTCGGACCGCCATCCAGGCTGAAGTGTCCGGTCGCGGTCGCCTCACCGGTGTCGGAATTGTAGGTCGCTTCGTCGGTGCGCAGGATGTAGGTCTGGTAGTGGATCTCAACGTCCCCACTCAACTTGTATAAAGGCCCGTCCTTCTCTTGCCGGATGGCGCAGATAAGGAGATCTTTGTCCAGAGATTCAGCCGCCTGCTTCGCACAAGGGGTATCGGGAACAGATGTAGCCGCGTTTTTTTGTGGTGTGGAACCTTCTGCGCCAGAGTGCAACTGGCTGGTAACTAATGGAGGGACGAGAAGCAGGTGACAAAGCAACGCCGCCGTGATAAGGAATCTGTTGCGAGCGTTCATCGAAACCAGATCATTGATAGAAGATCACTGAAAGAAGCTCATTGGGGAAGATCGTCGGAAGCGCGACCGGCGCCTTCGGCCCTGATTTTCGCGGCATCGTGAACTTAGCACGGCGCCGCCCCGCAGGAAAAGTGGCGAAAAAGGCTAGGATTCCGCGGATCATTCGACGGTTGTACGTGTTGCTCTGACTTCTGGCGCGATCGTAAGACTTGGCCCATGAATTGTCCGTTGTGCGGTGATATCTGCCGCTGCTCCCCCGAGCCCGAAGGTGTTGCCCCGCCGCGCTGGATGTCGGACGCGGCCGATGACTTCGCATCTTCCGGTGCGCTCGTGTCTTCTCAGACGGGTGTGGCGGATGAGGACGAGACTGAGCACTCGTCACCTTCCGAGGATTCTCAGGCCTCGAGCGACTTCGCGGATCAGGAAGGCAACGTCGGCACGCCGCTCGAAATAACCGAGGACCCCTCCGCTTGGCGCGAGCAACTTTCTGCGCGTCTCAGCCAGTATCGGTCGCGCCGCAAGGTACGCCCTCCCCGGTACCCGTCACTACGGCTGCCGTTTGAAGATCCCTTGCGCAGTGCGGGGTCAAACGACTCTCTCCTCTCATCGACCCCTTCGTTCAACGCCGTCTCAAATCAGGCGCTGGCCCGGGACTGGACCGAGCCCGTTGCTCCTCCATTACCCGGGGAGGCCGCAGCTTCTTCAGCGCCAGTGAGGTCCACCGCCGCGCCCTCTCGCGCGCCCACCCCGACTCCAGCGCATACGAGCGCAAAGATCATTGAGTTCCCGCGTACCGCAGAGATTGGACCTGCACCGCCTTCCGATGAACTGGCGGAGCCAGTAATCGACCGTCCGCGAATCCTCGATGTTCCCGAAGTCGCGGCTCCTCCGCCCGCCCTCGGCGGAATCACCATCGAGGCAGCCCAGCGCGTGGAAGTCGAAAAGCGCCCCGGAATCGACATTCCACTGCAAAGCGCTCCCCTGGCGAGACGCCTGCTCGCGACTGTGATCGATGGACTAATCACCGGAGCGGCGTCCACTCTTTTCGGATTTGTTTTTTGGAAGATAACCGCGATCCGTCCGCCCCAGCTTCAGATTCTCGGACTGGCCGCCGGCGCTCCCAGCCTGTTCTGGGCAGCCTATCAGTATCTGTTGATCGTGTATTCGGGAAGCACACCGGGATTGCGCCTGGCCGGACTGGAAATCAACCGCTTCGACGGCACATTGACCACCCGCCGCCTTCGCCGATGGCGCGTCCTGGCATCCTACCTGTCAGCCGTCTCCCTCGGCATGGGATACGCCTGGCTCTTCCTCGACGAAGACAGCCTGTGCTGGCACGACCGCATCACGCACACCTATCTGGCACCGATCCGTCGTGAGCAGCACTAATCGCACCGGCATCGTATCTGCACACGTAGCGACAGCCGCCTCGGCTGTCCGGCCGTGCGAAGCAGGCCGAACTCGTCACGAACTCCGCCGATCGCGATCCCGCCCCGAACGAATCCCCTTTCCCCTGTGCTATCTTCAATAGGTTTACCCGATAAAGCGTTTCACGCATTCATCTAAAGAATGGCTACATCGCTCGAGAGTTCCAAGCCGGCAGTAAAGGTCTTCGTCGCCACCACGGTGATGCTGACCTTCATCTCCTTCTGGCGCGCCGCCGCCATCGTCCTCTCCGATCTCGCATCATCCGCCTACTACGCTGGCGGCGACGCCGAAAAGGTCATCGGTAAAAGCGCCCCCTGGTTCATCCTCGCCGTCATGTTGTTCAGCTACTGTGTGCGCGCTCTCTATATCGAGTCGAGCGCCATGTTCGTACGCGGGGGCGTCTATCGTGTAGTCAAGGAGGCCATGGGGGGAGGCCTAGCCAAGTTTTCCGTCTCGGCTCTACTTTTCGACTACGTCCTTACCGGCCCTATCAGCGCCGTCTCCGCCGGACAATACCTTGCGGGCTTCATCAAGGATATTGGGGAGTATATGCACCACCCACTGCAGTTCTCCGACAATCACTTTGCGGCCGGTGTGGCGGTTATCGTGGTTGTCTTCTTCTGGTGGAAGAATACCCAAGGCATCCACGAGTCCAGCCGCAAGGCCCTGCAAATCATGGCCATCACTACGGTGATGGTGGTGATTCTGATTGTCTGGTGCACAATCACCATTCTCCACGCCCCGGTCGTCCAGTTGCCACCGAGTCCCTTACATCCCGGCGTGGTTGCGCTCACCCACGAATCGCTCGGCTGGCTGTACGGAACCTGGGTCAGCCACCTGACATTGGTGATCCTGTTTGTTGGATTCGGTCACTCGGTCCTGGCCATGAGCGGCGAAGAGACTCTGGCCCAGGTCAACCGTGAGATCGAACACCCCAAGCTGAAGAACCTGCAGAAGACAGGAATGGTCATCTTCGTCTACAGCCTTCTATTCACCGGGCTGGTCTCCTTCTTCGCCGCAATGATCATTCCCGACAACATCCGGCCCAGTTTCTTTGCGAATCTGATCGGCGGAATCGCAATGTACCTGTGGGGCCCTTTGTGGGCCAAGCTGGTCTTCCACGGTTTTGTCGTACTGGTGGGCGTGCTGATCCTGGCGGGGGCGCAAAACACATCAATTGTCGGAGCCAACGGCGTGCTCAATCGCCTCGCCGAAGATGGGGTCCTCACCTCCTGGTTTCAGCGCCCCCATCATCGCTTCGGCACCAGCTACCGTCTGATCAATTTGATCGTTGTAATGCAGCTCGCAACCATCATTCTGAGCAAGGGAAATGTTTTCGTATTAGCCGGCCTGTACGCCTTCGGCGTGATCTGGAGCTTCACCCTGAACGCGCTGGCGGTGCTGGTCCTGCGCTATACCGAGCCCGAACAGCGCCAGTGGAAGGTCCCGGGAAATCTGCGGATTGCCGGCAAAGAAGTCCCGCTGGGCGTGATTCTCATTTTCCTGGTTTTGTTCATCACGGCAGTCATAAACCTCTTCACCAAGTATGAGGCCACAATTTCCGGAGTAGCTTTCAGCGTGATCCTTTTCGGCCTTTTTACTTACTCTGAACGTCGCACCGCCCGCGAACGCCATGGCATGCCGGAAAAACTGGACCAGTTCCGGGTCTATGGCAACCAGGAACTGGGCAGCGGTGCCATGGACGTGCGCCCCGGCAATGTCCTGGTCGCGGTAAGAGATCCTCGGAATCTCTATTACCTGCGGCAGGTTCTGGCCCGAACCAACACGGCCAAGCAGGATGTCGTTGTGATGAGTGCCCGCCTGTACCATCGCGAGCACACCTTCAGCGGCAGCACCGTCCTTGAGGCCAGCCAAGTCTTCGATCACTACGAGCAGGAGTTATTCACCGCCGCGGTAGCCGTGGCGGAAAAAGAAGGCAAGCCGATCCACTTGCTGGTGGTGCCCGCCACCGACGTCTTCGAAGCGATCATGGTGACCGCGCAACGCCTTGGTTCCAGCCGCGTCGTCTGCGGGCTCTCGAACAAATTAAGTGCCGACGAGCAGGCCAAGCTTACGGGCGACGCATGGGAGCGCCTACCTGAACCGCGTCCACGCTTGACCCTTGAAGTAATTGGACCTGACGGCATCCGTGAGTATGCCCTCGGCCCGCACACACCACGTCTCCGACCCCAGGACGTCGAACTCATGCACCAGCTGTGGCTCAACATCACGTCCGACCCGAAGTTCGCCGGAGCGCACCATTACCACATCGTCGCCTTAGCCCTCGAAGAGTTGAAGCGCGAGTTGAGTACGGAACAGCGGGCCCAACTCCTGGCCAAACTGCAGGAAGAGATGGGACAACGCGAAGGCGGCGGAGGTTCTGCGAGCAGTAATTGACCCCGCGCCTCGAAATAAGATCCTGTTTTGAGAGGCGCGGCTTCAACCGCGCCGCAAAGTGCAGCCAAAAAAATCAACCGCGGCTTCAGCCGCTGAGGTGAGCCTACTAGCCCCTGAGCACGTGCTGCAACGACGCCGTCAACTCCTGATACCGGAACGGATAGCCGCTCATAATCAGCTTGCTTGGCTCTACCCGCTGGCTCGCCAGCAGAACCTCTTGCCCCATCTCCCCGAATGCCAGCCGAACCGCAGTCTTCGGCACGGGAAGAATTGTTGGTCGTGACAGCACCCTGCCCAGGGTCCTGGTGAATTCCATGTTAGTCAGCGGCCGGGGTGCAACCATGTTCACCGGGCCATGCAGCAGATCGCTGTTCAGAATGTGATGAATCCCGCCCACCATGTCCTGTATATCAATCCAGCTCATCCACTGATGCCCATCGCCAACCCGCCCGCCTAAGCCGAGCTTGAATGGCGGCAACATCTTGCCCAAGGCACCGCCGTTGGGACTCAGCACGATTCCAGTTCGGATCTGTACAGTGCGTATTCCCGCCGCGGCAGCAGCCCGAGTCGCCTCTTCCCACTCCCGGCAAACCTCCGCCAGGAACCCCGAGCCCGGCGAACTCTCCTCCCGCAAAACTTCATCGTTCCGGTCGCCGTAGTAACCAATCGCCGAGCCACATACAAACACTTCCGGCTTCTCATTCGCCTGCGCCAGCGCCTGAGCCAGGTTCTGGGTGCCAAGGATCCGGCTCCGGCGAATCCTCTCCTTCTTCGCCGGAGTCCAGCGCCCGACGATGCTCTCGCCCGCCAGATGGATGACAGCGTGAAATCCGGAAACAGCCTCCGGCGATACCGGCCGCGACGGCTCCCAAGGAAGGTGATCGTTGTTGTTCGCAGCAGCAGGCGCCGCTCCACGCGTCAGCCGCGTAATCTGTGCCCCGCTCGCCTTCAGCGACGGCACCAATGCCGTTCCAATAGGACCCGAGACCCCACTTACCAAGATGCGCCACATCCGTAGCCCAGGCATGTTGAAACACTCTACCAGACCCGGGCTGCCGCTATAATCGGGCACAATAGCCGTGCGCCGTCACTCCGGTATCTCCCAGCGTCCCCGGTCCGTTCGCAGGCCATAGTCCCCAAAGCCCCTTACCCTTTATGAAGTCCGCATGGACTGCGCCCTCGCTTAACTGTACAGTTCATGTAATTGAAATGGAGAGTTCGTGGCTGCCATCACTCCTTCCGGAAAGCCCGGCACCATCGTTGTTTCTGCGCTGCGGGCGCGCGCAAAGCTTCGGGCAGCTTCTGCGTCGTGTCGATGATGAGCGCCGGTCGCTGCTAATCGAGAAGCGTGGGACTCCCAAAGCGGTTCTGCTTAGCATCCGTGATTACATAAGATTAGCCGCGCCGGAACCCGAAGTGCTCAGAATCATCGGTGAAGAATCCGAGCGAAACGGAACGGACAACCTAACCCCTAGAGAGATTGACCGCATTATCAGGCTTTCCCGCTCGCAAAAGCGAAGGCGGTAATGCTTCCTCTCCGGTTGGTTATCGACACAAACGTTGTAATTTCGGCTGCCATCAGGCCCGCCGGATTGCAGCGCACGGTGCTAACGCTGGCCCTTACTAAACCGGCCCGCCTGTACGTCTCACGAGCTATCTTGGAGGAGTATCGTGACGTGCTGGCCCGGCCGGAGCTCCGGATTCGCAAGCGACCTCGACAGCAATTGCTGTAACTGGTGAAGGACCGCAGCTACACTGTGGCTCCAACACGGCGACTTGCAGTCACACACGACCCGGACGACAACATATTCCTGGAGTGTGCCGACGCTGCCCGAGCGGACTAAGTGAATCACAGGCAATCACAAGCACTTCCCGCGATTCTGGAAGCAAACCAAAGTCATAGCTTCGCGGGAGTTCATTAGCCTGGTCGCTCCACACTTGCTGACATTGGGAAGATCGCGCGCCTTGACGGCTGCCTGAAAACGGCTTCCACACGAGCTATAATCCTTCATGGCGAGCCTCCGCCAACAGATAGCGACCACCGCACTCACGCTCACCAAATTCCGCGAGCTGATGAAGCGGATGCTGGAGAACCGTCCGCAGGACGATCTCTCGCTGGTCAAGAAGGCCTACGATTACTCCCTGAAACACCACGAAGGCCAGAGTCGAGCCTCCGGCGAGCCCTATCTGGTTCATCCCCTGGAAGTCGCGCTTGTCCTGTCCGAGATGAAGATGGACCCGGTCGCAGTAGCCGCGGGCCTGCTCCATGATTCCGTCGAAGACACTTCGGTGACCATCGTCGACATTCGCAAAGAATTCGGCGAGCAGGTCGCCCACATCGTCGAAGGCGTCACCAAGATCAGCAAAATCGACTTCGCCACCCGCGAGGAGCAGCAAGCCGAGAACCTCCGCAAGATGATGCTGGCCATGGTCGACGATATCCGCGTCGTGCTCATCAAGCTCGCCGACCGCCTGCACAACATGCGCACCCTCGAGCACCTGCCGGAAGAGCGCCGGCACAAAATCGCGGAAGAGACCCTGGAAATCTATGCCCCGATAGCCCACCGTCTGGGCATGGGAAAGATTCGCGGCGAGCTGGAAGACTTAGGCTTCCGTTTCCTCGATCCTGTCGGATACGAGCAGGTCGAAAAATCCGTGAACGCTCGCCGCAAAGAAGGAGAAGCCTTCCTGGCCAAGATGCAGCAGATCATCAGCGACAAGCTGAAAGAGGCCGGCATCCAGGCCCGCGTCGAAAGCCGTATCAAACGCCTCTTCAGCATTCACAAAAAGCTGCAGCGCCAGCGCATCACCGTTGACCAGGTCTACGACCTCTGCGCCATGCGCGTCGTCACGCGCTCTCTGCAGGACTGCTACGCCGTCCTCGGCATCATTCACAACCTCTGGCGGCCCGTGCCCGGACGCATCAAGGACTTCATCGCCATGCCGCGCCCGAATTTCTAGCAGTCGCTGCACACCTCGGTGATCACGGAAGAGGGAACTCCTTTCGAGATCCAGATCCGCACCGAGGAAATGCACAAGATGGCCGAGGAGGGCATCGCCGCCCACTGGAAGTACAAAGACGGCCCGGTCTCGGCGCAAGACGAACAGCGCCTGGCCTGGCTGCGACAGGTAGTCGAGTGGCAGCGCGACGTCAGTGACCCCAACGAATTTCTATCCACCTTGAAAGTTGATCTCTATCCCGAAGAGGTCTACACCTTCACGCCCAAGGGCAAAGTCGTAGTGCTGCCCCGCGATGCCACACCGGTTGACTTCGCCTACACCATCCATACCGAAGTCGGCCACACTTGTGTCGGCGCCAAGGTCAACGGACGCATGGTCCCTCTGCGCCATAAACTCCACTCCGGCGACATCGTCGAGATCCTCACCCAGCCTGGCCACAAGCCCAGCCGCGACTGGCTCGGCCTGGTCAAGTCGTCACGCTCTCGCAACAAGATCAAGCACTGGCTCAACGTGCACCAGCGCGAGCGCGCCATCGAAATCGGCCGCAAGCTGATCGAGAAAGAAGCCCGCAAATACCGCATCGCGCTGAAAGAAATTAAAGACGACGAACTGCAGAAGGTTGCCTCGGGGTACGGCCTGGGCCGTGTCGACGACCTTATGTCCGGCATCGGCTACGGAAAGTATTCCGCGCGGCAGGTTCTCGCTCGCCTTCTCCCGCCCGGCGTCACCCCATCGATGGAAGGCGACATTGAGGCCGAAGGCCTGGGTGCCAAGCCCGGCACCATCGCCAGTGTCGTCCGCCGCGTCTTCGGAGACCACAACGCCATCACTGTCAAAGGCCAGGGCGACATGCTGGTGTACCGCGCGCGATGTTGCAACCCCATCCGCGGAGAAGCCGTCATCGGCTACATCACCCGCGGCAAGGGCGTGGCCGTTCACTCGATCAGCTGTCCCAATGTCACCAATCTTCTTTACGAACCGGAACGCCGCATCGATGTCGAATGGGCCCGCGACGATAGCACGCCAACGTCCTATCCCGTAAAACTCACGGTTTTTTGTGATGACCGCTTCGGCATGCTGAAAAGCATCACGGGGGTAATCGGCGACGCCCAAAGCAACATCCGCAACATCACAGCCCATACCTCCAACAGTCAGGCCAGCGTAGAAGTAGTGCTGGACATAGCCGACCTAAAGCACCTCGAGCAAATCATCGCCGGCCTGCGCAAAATCCCCGGCGTCCACGAAGTGCAGAGACTGCAGAAAATCTGAGGGGGTAGCAAGTAAGTCCACTGCCAGTCTCCCCAATTGACTTTCCCGGCGTGCATCTGCATTAATCAGCGGCGGAGAACTACATGCGCGAAGTTATTTCAACGAAAGATGCCCCACAGGCCATCGGCCCTTATTCCCAAGCCATCAAAGCCAACGGATTCATCTTCGCCTCCGGCCAGATCGCCATCGATCCTGCGACTCAACAGGTCATCGCCGGGGACCTGGCCGCGCAGACTGACCGCGTCCTGCGCAATTTGTCCGAGATTCTCGAAGCCGCCGGCAGCGGCCTGGGGAGAGTTGTGCGCACCACGGTCTTCCTGAAAAATATGGGCGAGTTCACCGCGATGAACGAAGTCTACGCGAAATACTTCAGCTCCGCGCCCCCAGCCCGCTCCACGGTAGAAGTCTCACGCCTGCCGAAAGACGTACTGGTAGAAATCGACGTAATAGCCCTGGCCTAAGAACTAGAAGCCAAGATGCACATGTAGAGACAGCCGCCTCGGCTGTCCAAGCCTGGGCGAAGCCCGGCGCATCCGGGAGAAGTCTTGAGGAGGAATAGGCTTTGAGGAGGGATAGGCGTGCCCGCTAAGCCTTAACCACTTTGCCGCTGCGCAGGCACGACGTGCAGACGCGCATCCGCTTGGTAGTCGCCCCCACCCGAGCATGCACCGGACGCAAGTTAACATTCCAGCGCCGCTTGGTCACATTGTGGGCGTGGCTGATGCGGTTTCCCGCTTGCGGCTTCTTGCCGCAGATATCACATTGTTGTGCCATGACTACTCCCAGAAGGGATTCTGATCTTGTTAGGTAAAACATAGATTCTACAGGAGATTCCACACTCTCGGCAAGGTTGGAGAGATGCAAACGCCCAAAACACGAAGGCCCCGATCTCTCGGGGCCAAAAACTAGGGTAATTACAGCACCCTGCGACGATTCCAGTATAAGGCGTCTGCGGATGCAGGCAAGTCACTTTTGTAGGGAGCTTATCCCTGCTTCAGCTCCCACAGAACCTGCGCTCCCAAAATCTGAGCGTGGACCCGGCGGGATTCGAACCCGTATTTGCGACCGTCGCAGGGTGCTGTGTTTCCACTACGGGCCCTTCGGCAGTCTATTCTCGGAGCAACGCAGATTGAATGGTTGGCCATCACATTCAACCCGAATGCGATTCCAAAAGGGGAACACCTCAATCCCCTATGCGATACTTAAACTCATGCAGTCCCCGCTCCAATCCCCCACCGCTGCCACAGACCCCAAGTCCGTAAAGGTCAACCTGTCCACCGGCACCGGCGTCGACATCGACTGGAACGACGGCCACGCCTCCCACTACGCCTTCGTCTACCTCCGCGATGCCTGTCCTTGCGCCATGTGCAACGAAGAGCGCGACAAAGCCGGACGCCAACCCGGCCAGCCTCCCAAACCCGCACCGGGCGCGCTGCCCATGTTCAAACCCGCTGCCAAGCCCGTTTCCGCCGAACCCGTCGGCAAATACGCCATTAAGTTCAACTGGAACGACAATCACGACCTCGGCCTGTATTCCTGGAAGTACCTCCGCGAAATCTGCCCCTGCGAAGAGTGCAAGGCGGATTGAGCAGCGGAGTGGCCACCGCCGGCACCGCGATCTGGCAGGACCTCCCGAGCTGATTGCACTCCCAGCAACCATGCCGCTGGCCAAAGCCGTACAGGTTCTCAAGGCCAATTCCTCGCGCTGGTTGGGAGAACACGGATTCGACTTCGCCTGGCAGGACGGATACGGAGCATTCAGCGTAAGCGCATCAAAGGCGGAGGTGGTGAAGCTCTACATCGAACATCAGCCCGAACATCATGCCAAACATTCCTTCGAGGATGAATTCGTTTCGCTCCTGCGGAAGTCCGGAGTAACACTACGATCCCCAATTCGTCTTCGGATGAACGTGTCGTCCCTCACGGGACTCGGCTGCATTTTTTATGCCGCGACCCGGCACCACCGTGTCGGGTAAAGCGGCCACAGGAACGAGTCCCGTCAGGGACGCCACAAGCCACCGAAAATTGGCCTCCGATATCTACACGTCGCGATTCCCCTGTAAAATTTAATCAGCAACTCCGGAGCCACTCCCGAATTTGTCTTTTCTCGACCAACTCAACCCGCAGCAGCGCGAAGCCGTCGAAACCACCGAAGGCCCGGTGCTCATCCTCGCCGGTGCGGGCAGCGGCAAGACGCGGGTCATCACCTACCGCATCGCCCATCTCATCGAAAACAAGGGCGTGATGCCCGAATCCCTTCTGGCGATGACCTTCACCAACAAGGCCGCCGCCGAAATGGGGGAGCGCGTCGAAAAACTCGTCGGCGGAATGAGCATCGCCAAGCCGGTAATCGCGACATTCCATTCGTTCTGCGTGCGCGTCCTGCGCCGCGACATTGAAGCCCTGCGCATTCCTTCGACCGTCCCCGGCCAGCCGCCCATCGGCCACACCAAGAAGTTCGTGATCTACGACGAGTCCGACCAGCTCTCGCTAGTCAAAGGCATCATGAAGCGCCTCGGACTCGACGACAAACAACTCACGCCACGCACTGTCCTCGGACGCATTTCCTGGGCCAAGAATCACATGCTCGACCCGCAGGAACTCTACCTGCAGTCCGCCGATCCCAAGACCGAGAAGATTGCCCATCTATTCGAGGAGTATCGCAAAGAACTCCGCAAGGCCAATGCCCTCGACTTCGACGACCTGCTGCTCGAAGCGACCCGCCTGTTGAAGTCGTCCGCGTCCGTGCGCGAATACTACAACCGCCGCTTCCGATATCTCCTGATCGACGAGTACCAGGACACCAACCGGCCGCAGTACGAGCTCATGCGAATGCTCGCCGGGGACCGCCACAATGTCTGCGCCGTCGGTGACGAAGACCAGTCGATTTACTCGTGGCGCGGCGCTGACATCCGCAACATTCTCGAATTCGAACAGGATTTTCCCGAGGCGAAAATTATCCGCCTCGAGCAGAACTACCGCTCCACGCAAAACATTCTGCAAGCCGCCTCGGCGGTGGTCGCCAACAACATTCGCCGCAAAGGCAAGAACCTCTGGACGTCTCGCCAGGGCGGCACCAAGATCGGATACTACGAAGCCCCCGACGGCGAGAACGAAGCCCTCTTCGCGGCCGACAACATCGCCAAGTATCTCCGCGAAGCCACCGAGCGCGGAGATACCGCGCGCGCCGCCGTCCTCTACCGCACTAACTCCCAGTCGCGCCTGTTTGAAGAAGCCATGCGCCGCTACGGTCTGAAATATCACGTAGTCGGCGGGTTCTCCTTCTACGAACGCGCCGAGATCAAAGACATGATCTCGTACCTGAAAGTAATCCAGAATCCCGACGACTCCATCTCCCTCCTCCGCGTAATCAACACCCCCACTCGCGGGGTTGGTAAAGGCACCATCGAAACCCTGGAGCGCCTGGCCCTCGAAACGGGGTTGTCGCTATGGGGAGCAATCGGCGAAGCAATCCGCCGCCAACTCCTGCCGCCGCGCGCGCTATCTTCGCTAAAGAATTTCCAGCAGCTGATTGAAGACGCAAGAGCAATGCAAGCAGGAACCTTTGCCGAGCAACTGGAAGATCGTGCCGGTGTGGAGCGGGCGCCCTCGCCCCCTTCTGTGAGTGAGCGGACGGAATCTGTGGGAGTTGCAGACACTGCGAACGAGCAAGCCCCCAGTCCCGAAGGGACGGAATTCATTAGCCCAGGACGTAAGTCCTGGGAAAGCGAAGCAGACGCGGCGAGTCCCGCAAGGGGCGGCACTAACCCCGCCGATGCGGACGCCACCGCCTTCGATCCCACCGAATTCGGCAACTTCTCTTTTGACTTTGGTGCGGCGGGTCCTGAGACGGACTCAGCCGTGGAGGCGGGACGCCTCCACGACAGCCCGCGGGACGCCGGCGCTACCGAGGCCGACGCCGGCTTTTCTGGGTCTGCGATCCTTCCCTCCACCGCCGACCTCCTAAAATTCCTCATCGACCGCACCGGCTACATCAAGCTCCTCGAGGAAGAAGACACTCCCCAAGCCTACTCTCGCATCGAAAATCTCCGCGAACTGGTCAACGCCGCCATGGACTCCCGCGACCGCGCCGAAACTCTCGACCAGTTCCTAGACCATGCTGCCCTCATCAGCGACGCCGACGACTACGACCAGCGCGCCCAAATTACGCTCATGAGCCTGCACGCCGCCAAGGGCCTGGAGTTTCCGTTAGTTTTCCTCAGCGGTCTCGAAGAGGGACTCTTCCCACACTCCCGCACCATGCTCGTCCCCGAAGATATCGAAGAAGAACGCCGCCTCTGCTACGTAGGCATGACCCGCGCCATGGACCAGCTGATCCTTACTCGCGCGGTATACCGCCGCAGATACGGCACGGATCTGCCCGAAGCCAGCGTCCCATCAAGGTTCCTGGAAGAAGTCCCAGCCCCATTGATCGAAGAGTTGGGGACCAGCAGAACTCGTGTGGGGACGGCCGCCCTCGCCCGTCCGTCCGGGCGAAGCCCGGCAGTCTTCGATGCAGCTGACACCCACTACTCCTACGAAGACGAAGACCAAAGCACGTCGTGGCATGAATCACGTGGGGACAGCCGCCCTCGGCTGTCCGGCGGGGCGAAGCCCCGCAGCAACTTCCCCAAGCCAACGACTCCGGCCCGACCCTACAATTCCATCGAAAACATCGCCGAGTTCTTCGCCAGCCGCGGCAGGAAGTTCACCCTCCCGAAAGCCCCGCCCGAAGAGCCCACCGGCAAGCGCGGATTCCGCCCCGGCCAAAAAGTCCGCCACCCCAAATATGGCGAAGGCACCGTCTACCAGCGCGAAGGAGAAGGCGAAGAAGCCAAGATTACGGTACAATTCCCTCGCTTCGGATTAAAGAAGCTGGTGGAAAAGTACGCTCAGCTGGAGCGTGCCTGAACGTGTTCGGAATCCTCGATATTATCGTTCTGATTCTGATTCGTCGCCGCAATTGTGGTCGCTGCGGGCGAGCATTCTGGGCTGCTCCTCCGCACAGTGGTCGGGCGGTGGCCGTAGGGCGGGAGTCCTATCTCTGCGTGTGCGGGCATAAGTACGAGACCGGCAGACGCGAATTCGCGCATCTGAGTAGGGAGGAGAAGCGGAAATATCTGTGGTCGGGACTCGTAGCGATTCCGGTCGTCACTACCGCGCTGGCGGCCATTGGAGGATATTTCTTGCGGTGGCACGAGCCCTTTTGGACGATGTCGGTGATTCTCGGATTTTTGGGTCTGTTGAGTGGTCTTATATGTTCTGCGCTGTTGCTGGTCATCAGAGGCTTGCCTGTACTGGCGTCCTTGCGGCGGACCAGACGAGGGGAGCCGGCTCTAGGCGGCGCAGCCACGTGGCAGAATTAGGACATCTCCGGAAGCAAGGACTTCTGGTAAGTTCAGCAACAATCTGATAAAGGACTCCTATTCATGGCAAATACAAAATCACTAAGCAAAGAAGAACGCAAAAAAGCCCGCCGCACCGCCCGCAAGAAACGCAAGGCGGAAAAGCCGCTCAAGCCCCGCGACTATGCTCGCGGATCGAAAAAGCCCAAAGTAAAGAAGCTGGCTAGAGGCCAAGCGAAGCGGTAAGAGCAAAGATTCGTGTGGGAGCGGGCGACTCGCCCGCTCCGTCGCGAAGCGACGCAGGCTTCTGGCTAAAGGGCTAAGAGCCAATGGCCAAGAGCCAGGTTCTTCAGGAGACCATAACTCTTTGTCACAGCCACCGGTCACGACCGAACCTCCAGCCAATAACACCATCCGCACCTCCGACAACCAGCTTCTCTGCTGCAAGTCCATCGACAAGCTGATCACCGAATCCGAAGTCCCCGGCCAGCGCCTCCAGAAAACCCTCGGCCCGTGGTCACTGACAGCGTTAGGCATCGGCGCCGTAATCGGTTCCGGCATCTTCGTACTGACGGGCACCGCCGCCGCGGGAGAATATTTCCAGGCTCCGTCCATCCTTCACGCCCAGGTTCTCGACATCGTGGTGAACTTCCTCCGCGGCGGCAGCACCTCGCAGATTCTCATGCATGGACGCCCACCCGCCGGCCCCTCCATCGCGATCTCATTCTTTCTGGTAGCCCTGGCCTGCAGCTTTGCCGGACTCTGCTACGCCGAACTGGCCTCGATGATTCCCATCGCCGGCAGCGCCTATACGTACTCGTACGCCACACTAGGCGAAATTTTTGCCTGGATCATCGGCTGGGACCTCATCCTCGAATACGTCGTCAGCAATGTGGTAGTCGCCATCGGCTTCGCCGCCTACAGCAAGTCGCAGCTAGCCTCGTTCGGAATAAACTTGTCCGATCGATGGTCCACTCCTGTCTGGGAGTCAGGCCACTGGACGGGCTCTTACTTCAACTTCCCCGCCTTCCTTATCATTTTCATTCTGACCGTGCTGCTCGTGCGCGGCATTCGGGAATCTGCCGAAGCCAACAACGTCATGGTCGCCATCAAGATCGGCGCCATTCTCGTGTTCCTCGTAGTCGGCGGCGCGCTGGTGAATCCCAGCAACTGGAAGCCTTTTGCTCCCTCCGGCTTCGGCGGCATCGTTACCGGAGGCGCCATCGTCTTCTTCACCTACATCGGTTTCGATTCAGTTTCCACCGCGGCCGAGGAATCGCGCAATCCACAACGCGACTTGCCCATAGGCATCATCGCTTCATTGATCGTCTGTACGATTCTCTACGTCGGCGTTTCCATCGTGTTACTCGGCATGATGAAGTACACCACCTTCGTCTCCGGTCCCGCCGCCGCCGCACCCGTCGCGTATGCCCTGCAAGCACTCGGGGCCAGCCGCTGGGCGCGTTCCGTCATCGTAATCGGCGCGCTCACCGGCATGATCTCGTCACTGCTGGTGTTTCAATATGGCCAGGCACGAATCTGGTACGCCATGTCGCGCGACGGACTCTTCCCCAAGTTCTTCTCGAAAATCCACCCCAAGTTCAAGACCCCGCACTGGTCGACGTGGATCGCAGGATTCGCCGTCGGCGTCCCCGGAGGCATCTTCGCCATCAGCGACGCCGCCGACCTCTCCAACATAGGAACGCTATTCGCCTTCGCGCTGGTCTCGCTCGGTGTGATCATCCTCCGTCGCACCCAGCCCGACCGCAAACGCATCTTCAAAGTGCCCCTGGTGCCTTGGTTCCCGCTGATCTCGATCATCCTCTGCGTCGGCCTCATGACCGGCCTGACCGTTATCACTTGGGTACGATTCCTTCTGTGGTTAATGCTCGGCCTGCTGATTTATCTCTTCTACAGCCGCCACCGCAGCGAGTTCGCGAAGAGATAGCTCTCAGCCCTTCAGCTTTCAGCCATCAGCCAAACCAACCCTGTCATCCTGAGCGGAGCAGCCCGATGAGCAAAGCGAATCGGTCTGCGCAGTCGAAGGACCCCTACCCTCACACCTGCCGCCGAGCGCTCCGCCGTCCGCGGCTGTTGGTCCGCTGCAGCTTCCCTCAAAAACACATTGACGCTTTGCCATAAGTACGGCAAGATTCGCGCAGAATGCTGTTTCGACTACGCGCCATTGTCTTCCTCCTATCGGCTTCTGCCGCCCTAGCCACCGCCGGCGAGAAACCCTGGATCGAAGTTCGCAGTCCGCACTTTCGCGTGCTTACGAATGGGGGTACCAAAGATGCACGCCGCGTAGCTCACGAGTTTGAGCAGATGCGATACGTCTTCGCCACCCAGTTCCCAACCTTTCGGTTGGAATCGGGTGCCCCACTGCTGGTTCTCGCAGCCCGCGACGAACCCACCGAAAAGGTGCTGGAACCGGCATTGTGGAAGATCAAGGGAGCTAAGCCGGTTGGCGAATTTCATCACGGCTGGGAAAAGCAATACGTCGTGGTTCGGCTCGATACCTGGGGTCAAGGAGCTCATGAACTCGTCTATCACGAGTACACCCATTCCATCCTCCACCTGAATGCGCATTGGCCTCCCGGTCTGGCTGGACGAGGGCATGGCTGAGTTTTACGCTTACACCCGGTTTCTGCAGCATGAAATCTACATCGGAGCTCCGACGGAACGATACCGCACTATCGTCAGCAAGTCCCTGATTCCGATCGAGACGCTCATCGCCGTCGACCACCGCTCTCCTTACTACCACGACGAAGACAAGATTCAGATGTTCTACGCTGAGTCATGGGGCCTGGTTCACTTCATGAGCTTTGGGCCCAACATGGAAGGCGGCAAGCGGCTCAATGAGTTCTTCAAACTAGTGCAGCAGGGTACGGAGCAGAAAAAAGCTTTTCAGCAGATCTTTGGCGACTTCAAGTCAATGGACAACGCGTTAGACGCCCACCTCAGGCAACTTGCGCTCAAAAGCGGTGTGCTCTCAAATCCGCCCCAGATTAATGACAAGAGCTTCGATAGCCGCACTTTGAGTAAGGCTGAGACCGAGGCAGAGCTGGGAAGCTTCCATCTTTGGAACCATAATCTTCCCGGTGCTCGCTCCCTCATTGAACAGGCGCTGAAGGACGATCCCGCGTTGGGCCTTGCCCACGAAACGATGGGCTTTCTTCACTTTGCCGACGGTAAGGACGCAGAGGCCTCCAGCGAGTTCTCCCGGGCGTTTGAACTCGACGGCAACCTTTACCTTTCCTTGTTTGCCAGGACGATGTTGGCGCCAGTGGCAAACTCGGCTGTGGCCTCAGATCAAGCCAGCCTTCACGAAAGTCTTAGCAAAATACTGAAATTGGATCCTCAATTCGCTCCCGCTTACATTGAGCTGGCTCGGCTCGACATGCGGCAGAATGATCTAATTGCGGCGCTCGCAGTTTCACGCAAGGCCGAACAACTGGAACCTTCCCGGGCCGGTTATCACCTGATGAGTGGTGAGATTCTGCGACGCATGGGAAGAGTGCCGAGGCCGCCAGCTTCGCCAAATTCGTCGCCGACCGCTGGCCCGGCGCGGACCATGACGAGGCCGTTGAACTTTGGAACAGCATCCCCAACAATTTGCGGTCGACCCCCGATTCAATTTCGGAGATGATTCCCAAAGACACTAAGACCGTCGCCGGCACTGTAAGATCCGTTACTTGCGGAAACGATCAGGAATGGAGTTTAGTCATTACCCACGATGGCCAGCCGCTTACTTTTCATCGCAAGGGACCTTTCGAGGCAGGATTTTCCGAGTCTGGTATGGCAGCGACCATTTCAGCTTGTGCCATCACCTGGAAGGAATTCGGGCGGTAGTGCGCTACCGGCCTGCTGCAGACGCGACTTATGCCGGGGAAGTTGCTGAAATTGAGCTCCGAGATACACTTCCCGAGGCTCCAGGCAAGCAAGTCGCAACCCCATCCAACCTGCGGAGGCGACGAGACAATAGGCGCTATTGTCCAGGAAGCCAAACCTGTCCTTGCCTTCAGGTATTCCGCGCAGCTTCCTCCTCCTCCCTCGCAAATCCCTGCCAGTGAATCTACAATCAAACCTTGTGAACGCCACCGACCACCCGCCGAACGCCTTCATTCGCACCCTCCCCAAGGCCGAGTTGCACCTGCACCTCGAGGGCGCCATCGAGCTCGCCACGCTGCAAGAACTCCGCGAGCGTCACGGCGACCACGCCACCGCCGCAGAAGCCGAACAACTCTACCTCTATCAGGATTTCCCAGGCTTCCTGCTCGCCTTCAAGAACATCACCGAGCACCTGCGCACCCCGGAAGACTATGAACTCATCACGTACCGCTTGATGGAGCGCCTCAAAGAAGAGAGCATCCTCCACGCCGAGGTCTACATTTCCGTTGGCGTCTGCCTGTGGCGCAAACAGGATTTCGCCCCCATCTTCGAAGGCCTCGATCGCGGACGCGCCCGCGGCGCCCGCGACTTCGGCATCTCACTGCTCTGGATCTTCGACGCCGTCCGGCAGTTTGGCGTCGAGGAAGCGCAAAAAGTCTTCGAACTGGCCGTGCGTTACCGGGACCGCAGCGTCGTTGGAGTGGGCATCGGCGGCGACGAATTGAAAGCTCCGCCCGAGCTTTTCCGCAGCGTGTATGGATACGCCGAGGACAATGGCCTGCGCCTAACCGCGCACGCCGGAGAGACCGGCCCGGCAGAATCGATTTGGGGCGCGCTCAACCTGCGGGCCGAGCGCATCGGACACGGCGTCACCGCAGCCCAGGATCCCGACCTGATCGAAGAACTAGCCTACCGCCAGATCCCGGTCGAACTTTGCCTGACCAGCAACCTTCGCACCGGA
Source organism: Acidobacteriota bacterium (assembly GCA_003225555.1). Taxonomy (GTDB): domain Bacteria; phylum Acidobacteriota; class Terriglobia; order Terriglobales; family Acidobacteriaceae; genus Sulfotelmatobacter. Next base: position 49,566 of record QIAM01000018.1, read on the forward strand.
GTCTGCAAAGCCATCGCCGAGCATCCTGCGAAAAGCTACTTCGATCAGGGCATCATGATCACCCTCAACACCGACGACCCGGCGATGTTCGGAACAAGTCTCTCCCGCGAATACCAGCTGGCTCAGGACACCTTCGCATTCACCGACGAGCACCTGCGCGAGCTGGCAAGAAACTCATTCGAAGCAAGTTTCCTGCCCGCCGAAAAGAAACTGGAATTCCTAAATCTGTTCGACGCCGCAGCAGCAAGATAATCCCGGCGATGATGGCCTGGCGATGATGGCCTTGACAAACCGTGCCTGACAAGTGACCCTTCCTGCGATTCGATTTGGTCTCATAGGTGAGTGCCATGAAGACTCTAAAGATTACCCTGGTAGCTACCGTCGCCACCACGCTGGCTTGGTGGCTGGGCATCGCCCATTAAGATGTGGCCCGCACATCCTTATCGGGCGAACTTCCTGAATTGCCTTGGTCTGCTGCCTGGTGCTGCAGGTCGCCTGGCCTGATTCCAAGAAGGCGTGTTCCGACCAGTCCTGAGGGGACCGCCGATCATAGGCTGGGAAACGACTTCGTTTTAAGATCGTCATCTGAAAACCGGAGTGACACATGTAGCTTTAGCTGAGAACTGAGAATTGATTCATGCCCATACGCCCCATCCTTCAACTCGGCGACCTGCGCCTACGCGAAGTAGCAATCTCAGTCGACGACCCCAACATGCCAGAAATTCGCTCCCTGATCCGGGACCTCGCCGACACCCTAGCCCACTGGCGCGCCACCACCGGGTACGGCCGCGGCATCGCCGCCCCGCAACTCGGCGTATCTCAGCGCGTGATCTTCTTGAAGTTACCCGAAGCCGAGCCCTGGCCCCTAATCAACCCCGAAATCATCCAACGCAGCGAGGAGAAAATCATCGTCTGGGATGCCTGCCTCAGCTTCCTATCGATCTTCATGCAAGTCGAACGTCATCGCGAAATCACAGTCCGCTACCAGAACCTGCAAGGGGAAAATTTGGAGTTTAGCGCCGGCGACGACCGCAACCTTTCCGAACTCCTGCAACACGAAATCGATCACCTCGACGGCATCCTCGCCGTCGACCGCATCGTAGATATGAAAACGCTCTGCACCCGCGAAGAATTCGAAAAGCGTTACCGCGACTCAAGCCCGTACGCCGTCTCATCGCCAGCTACAATCAAAGCCACGTTTGGACAACCAAGAACCACGTAGCGACAGCCGCCTCGGCTGTCAGCCGAGCGAAGCGAGGCTCGCCCAGCAATGTCTACTGCAACGCACAAAGACAATCATCCACAACCAAACCGCCACCAGCTCAAATTCCGCTGGCTCTCGGGCGCTTATGCCATCGTGCGGCTGCCTTCCGACGTTGCCATCCCCGACTGGGCACCAAAAGGCGACTTCATCTCCATCACCCGCACCTCCGACGAACTGTCGATCGTCTGCCCAGCCGAAAACCTTCCCGCGAATGTGCACTCCCCTCACCACTGGATCTGCCTTAAGCTCGAAGGCCCCTTCCCCTTCTCGCAGACCGGAGTCCTGCTCTCCTTCATCGAGCCGCTGTCGAATAATTCTGTCTCCATCTTCGCCATTTCCTCCTACGACGCCGACTACGTTCTCGTGCAAGAGGAGTTCGCGGGACTAGCCCTGGACGCCTTGCGTACTGCTGGGCACGAATTATTGTCTTGATGTTTGTTGTCGGCTAACCCTCGCTGTGCTCGGGTGGACCGCCGAGGCGGCTGTCCCGACGTGGGTTCCTCGGCCTTGAATCGGACCCGTTTGATCTTCGAATATGACCGCACACTGTTGCATCGCATGCACTCGCCCCGCGTCTATGCTGTAATAGAAGTAAATCAGCTCATGCCGTCAGTAATCACAAACCTGCGCCGCCGCGCCAAAGCCCTGCACCGCAACCTGCGGGGAGCCTCGATGGCTGCTCGCGCCCTCGCTTCGACGGACCATCCGCTGCTGGCGCACATCATCCCAATACGCCGCTGTAACCTGGCGTGCACTTACTGCAATGAGTTCGACGATTTTTCGAATCCCGTTCCCACCGAAGAAATGTTCCGCCGCATCGACAAACTGGGCGCGCTGGGAACGTCGGTCGTGACGATTTCCGGCGGCGAGCCGTTGCTGTATCCCGAACTCGACGACGTAATCCGTCGCATCCGCTTGAACGGCATGATCGCGGGCCTGATCACCAACGGCTACCTACTGGTCGCCGAACGGATTCAGCGCCTCAACCGCGCCGGACTCGAGTGGCTGCAGATCTCCATCGACAACGTCAATCCCGACGACGTCTCAAAGAAAAGTCTCAAGGTTCTCGATCGCAAGCTCGAACTGCTTGCCGAACACGCCGACTTCCATGTGAACATCAACTCCGTGGTGGGCAGCGGCATTCGTTATCCGCAGGACGCGCTCACCATCGGCAAGCGTGCCGTCGCACTCGGATTCAGTTCGACCATTGGGATTATTCACGACGGCAGCGGTCAACTGCAGCCGTTGGGCGAAGAAGAGCGCCGTATCTACCACGAAATGAAATCGATGGAGAAGCGCAGCTTCACCCGCATCAACGCCTTCCAGGACAATATTGCGCAAGCCAAGCCTAACGACTGGCGGTGCCGCGCCGGCGCACGCTATCTCTACATCTGCGAGGACGGCCTTGTCCACTACTGCTCGCAACAGCGCGGCTATCCCGGTATTCCGTTGGCAGATTACACTGGCGACCACATCCGCCGCGAATTTCTTACCGAAAAAGGCTGCGCGCCGCACTGCACTGTCTCCTGCGTGCATCAGGTCTCGATCTTTGACGCCTGGCGCGCCCCGCAACACCCCATGGAAGCCGCCCCGACCGCGACTCCCGCTAGCGAACTGGTACAGATCGAGTAGGCGCATTCGACAATTACCGCGCCGTGATCCACTTACGGGATGGGTCGCCCTCTGAGCCGTTCCGTCGCGGGGTTTGCGTTCGAAGCTTCGCCGTCTCTTCGGGCGGGGAGGGGGGGCTGGGGCAATATTAGCTATTAGCTAACTTTCGTATTATTAGGGGCGATTCTAGGCCCTCGGATTTTCGCATGGGGTTTGGGGCTAGCCCCAGCCTACGGAACGCAGCAGAAGGCAGCCGTATGCGTTGCAGTGAGCGTCCCTAGTCGGTCAGACCGTCAATTCACGACTGGCTCCGAAAGCGAAGGGTGTGTTTTCAATAGCTTACAGATAAATCATTGAAAACAAAGAGGTGGAAATAGCGATTACTTCTTGCCCTGTGCCGTCGGCGGCAGCATCCCATTCAGCCGCAGATACATCGCCGCCGAACTGTAGTGGTCGGCCCAGTCATTGGTCAGCGCGATAAGCGCGAAAGCGCGGGGACCCTTGCGGCCACCGAACAACTCCACTTCATCGCCCAGCTTCGAGTCATCGACTTTGCTCAGTGCGGTGGCGCAGAAATCAAAGCTCGCCTTGAGTGCAGCCACCAGCTTCTCCTTGCCATCGGATTCCTTCAGAGCGGCCGCCTTAGGTTCAGGCACATCTCCAATTTTCGAGCAGAGATGGTTATTGGCTTCGATCATGTGCAGTACGAGGTGACCAAACGTCATCTGCTGCTCGGTTGGCTTGTAGCTGAACTTCTCTGACGGCATTCCTTCCACAGCGGCGACCAGGTTTTTCTGCTGGCGGGGAAGAATTTCCTTCACTACCGACGTGACGGGATTCTTGTCCTGCGCGAGAGCCAGGGTCGTCGCGAGTAATATGCACAAATCAATGGCAAGTTTCATAGAAGCCTCCCGGAAACGTAATCATACCCCTTCCCACCTTGAAACCCACACGGTCTGTTAAGCTGTCTGCTTCAATCACAACAATCATGAGAACCATTGACCGCGGTCGCCTGCAGTCCCTGATGCAACGCGAGCAGAAGAAGTTTGTCGACGAGCGCCCCAAGTCGAAGGCGCTGTTTGAGCGTGCGCGCAAATCGCTGCTGGCCGGTGTGCCCATGAACTGGATGGTGAAATGGGCGGGGGCCTTCCCGCCATTTGTGCGCGAGGCGCAGGGTGCGCACTTCTTCGATGTCGACGGCCACCGCTACACTGACTTCTGCCTCGGCGACACCGGCGCGATGACTGGCCATTCACCTTTTGCCACGGTTAAGGCGGTGGAGGAGCAGTCCCGCCGCGGTATTACGCTGATGCTTCCAGGAGAAGATTCCATCTTCGTCGCCGAGGAATTGCAGCAGCGCTTCCACTTGCCATACTGGCAGTTTGCCCTGACGGCGACGGATGCAAACCGCTTTTCAATACGGCTCGCCCGGCAAATTACCGCCCGCCCCAAGATCCTGGTTTTCAACTGGTGCTATCACGGCACGGTCGACGAGAGCTTCATCACGCTGCAGGCGGATGGCACAGCCCGCGCCCGTCGCGGCAACGTGGGCCCGCCGGTGGATCCATCCGTCACAACCAAGGTAGTCGAGTTCAATGACATTGCAGCTCTCGAACGCGCGCTTGCACCCGGAGACGTTGCCTGCGTCCTGGCCGAGCCCGCCATGACGAACGTCGGCATCGTTCACCCCCAGCCCGGATACCACAAAGCCCTCCGCCAGTTGACGCGCAAGCACGGCACGCTGCTGATTATCGACGAGACGCACACCATCTGCGCCGGCCCCGGCGGTTTCACCCGCGAAGAAAATCTTGAGCCAGACATGCTGGTCTTCGGCAAGGCGATCGGTGCCGGCATTCCCGGCGCAGCTTACGGCTTTTCGCAGGAGGTCGCCGACCGCATCGTTGCCGCCCAGAGTCTGGAAGACTGTGACGTGGGCGGCATTGGAGGCACCCTTGCGGGCAACGCGCTTTCACTCGCCGCGATGCGCACTACGTTGACCAAGGTTCTCACCAAAGAGGCCTTCGACCGCATGATTCCGATGGCCGAGCGCTGGACGCAAGGTGTGGCGGCAGCGATTACTGAATTCCAGTTGCCCTGGTATGTGACGCGTCTCGGTTGCCGCGCGGAATATCTCTTCGGCGCAAACCCACCAACGAATGGCACCGAGGCTCATGACGCGATGGACTTCGAGTTCGAACGCTTCATGCACCTCTATGCCATGAATCGGGGAATCCTGCTTACTCCGTTCCATAACATGGCGTTGATGTGTCCCCAGACCGAAGCGGAAGATGTGGACCGCCACACCAACATCTTTCGCGAGGCAGTGAAGGAACTGGTCGAGTGATGTGACCTCAGCGGCTAAAGCCGCAGCTGATTTGCGGCACTAACGGCGCGGCTGGAAAGCCACGCCCTTTCAAAACAGACCTGCACTCGAGTGTTTTAGCAAACTGCTCATAAAAAATGTCTTGACCCCGGCGACCACAGTCCTCGCGGTGGTCTTTACTTGGCATTCTGTTAGGCTGTTCCCGTCTGCATGAAATTGTCTACCGGAAAGCTACTGCTGGCACTGGCTGCCGTCGCGATGTTCTCTTGCTGCGCCACTATCGGACCGCCGCAGCCGCCTTCGCTCGAACTGCCGAAACCTCCCACTGATCTTCGCGCCAGCCGCAAAGGCGACAAGGTTCTTCTGACCTGGACGATTCCCACGCTCACTACGGACCGTCAGACCGTCCGCTCGCTGGGTCCAACCCGCATCTGTCGAGGGCTCGAAAAGGTCCTCACCTCGTGCACGGCCGTAGGGGAAGCCGCTCCACCCCAGAATATGGCGGAGATTCGCAAGTCAACAGGCAAAAAAGTTTCGACGTCATACGCAGACCTTTTGCCTGGCGAACTCGGACGCGACAATCCGCTCGGTTTCGTGACCTACGCTGTTGAAGTCCGCAACGCGAGCGGGCGCAGCGCCGGGCTTTCCAATCAGGTTCACGTACCACTTGTGCCGACTCTCCCACCGCCCCAGGACTTCAACGCGCGCGTCACTGGCGAGGGAATAGTACTGACGTGGACGGGATACGCGCTCTCTGTGGCTGACCAGCAACCGGCGCAGTATTTCTATCGCGCCTATCGCCGACAGGAGGGCAGTCAGCAAGAGGTTCTGGTGGGTCAACTGCCGCTCGCCGACGACCCTCATCCCTCACTGGTCGACCAGAGCTTTGAGTGGGAAAAAACCTACTACTACCACGCCACCATGCTCAGCGTGATCACGCGGTCAGGAGGGCCCGAGATTCAAGTGGAAGGCGACGACACGCCAGAAGTCCAGGTCTTCGCCCATGACGTCTTTCCTCCCGCCGTGCCTAGCGGGCTGCAAGCTGTTTTCTCGGGACCCGGGCAGGAGCCCTTTATCGACTTGATCTGGGCTCCGGCTAGCGACGTGGACCTCGCGGGATACAACGTGTATCGCCACGAAGAAGGGATGACGCCCGAGAAGGTAAATGCGGAACTGGTGAAGACTCCGGCGTATCGCGACAAGAATGTCGTTTCGGGGAAAGAATATTTCTATTCGGTCTCGGCCGTTGATGTGCGCGGAAATGAAAGCGCGCAGTCGGAAGAAACGAGCGAGAGAGCTCCGTGAGGATTTCGCGCTATAGCCGCGATTCCGCTTCCGCCAATCGCCGCGAAAGAAAACCCCGTGCAGTCTCGTTAGTCACTAGGGAAAGCGCCTGGCGATAGGAATCTGCGGCCTCTTCCCACCGCTGCAACCGCCGTAGAAGGTCGCCGCGGGCGGCTGGAAGCAAGTAGTATTCGCGGAGCTCCGGTTTCGCTTCGAGGTCCTCGAGCAACTGCAATCCGGTGGCAGGCCCGTCGGCCATCGCCACCGCCGCGGCATGATTCAGTTCCACCACTGGAGACGGCTGCACGCGCAACAGTAGTTCATAAAGCGCAACGATCTGGCGCCAGTCCGTTTCCTCCGCATGCGCGGCACGCGCGCGATGGCTGCTTGCAACGCATATGGCCCCGCGCCTCCGCCTCGCAAGCCTGCCTCGACCAGTCGGAGCCCTTCGCGAATCTCCTCCTGATTCCACAGACCCCGGTTCTGCTCCTCAAGAAGAATCGGTTCGCCCTTTGCGTCAACCCGCACACGGCGGCGGGAGTCATGTAACAATATCAAGGCCAGCAGGGCCTGCGCTTCACGTTGATCGGGAAGTAACTGACAGAGAATCCGCCCCAGGCGGATGGCTTCGGCGCACAGTTCCTGGCGGATTGGCCGTGTCTCCCGAGTTGGCGCTGTAGCCTTCGTTGAATACCAGGTAGACCACCAGCATGACCGCCTCGAGACGCTCTTCCAGTTGCTGTTCCGGCGGAATGTGGTAGGGGATGCGGGCATCGCGGATCTTCTGCTTGGCCCGGACCAGCCGCTGTGCCAGAGTCGGCAAGGGAACCAGGAAACTGCGCGCGACCTCGTCCGTCGTCAGCCCGCATAAGGTGCGCAGCGTGAGCGCGACTTGCGCCTCCAGTGCGAGTGCCGGATGGCAGCAGGTGAAAATCAGCCGCAGCTGGTCATCGCCAAACGGATCATCCTCGGTGCGACCACGTTCCATTTCTTCATCCGTCCCGGCGAGCTGCCGCTCCAGGTCGGCGATTCTCTGTAGCTCCTCCCGTTTAGAGTCAAACCGCGCCCGGCGCCGAAGCAGATCTACTCCCTTGTGCTGCGCCGTCGAAACCAGCCATGCGCGCGGGTTCGCGGGCGTTCCTTGGGTAGGCCACTGCTCGAGCGCCGTAGTGAACGCCTCCGGCATTACCTCCTCCGCCAGGTCAAAGCTTCCCAGCAGGCGGATCAGCGTGGCCAGAATCCTTCCCGACTCTTCGCGGAAGATGTGCTCGATGTCCATCCGGCTCCCTTTCCAAAGGTTAGCCGGATGGAGCAGGGCAAAGCTAGGCCTTGTTTCGCACAACAATCGGCCGTACCTCGATGGAACCTGTCCGCGCTGATGGAATCCGGGCGGCAATCGCGATGGCCTCATCCAAGTCCTTGGCCTCAATCATGTAGAAGCCGCCCAGCTGTTCCTTGGTTTCAGCGAAAGGACCATCCGTGACCAGCCGTTTCTTGTCCCGCACCCGCACTGTGGTTGCCGTGGAGATGGGCTGTAACTGATGTCCTCCCTTGTAGTTCCCACTCGGCGTGATGCTTCCGGTGAACTCGCCATATTCCTTGTAGATTGCGTCCATTTCGGCCTTCGACATCTTGTTCCAGTCAGCCTCCTTCTCATAAATCAGCAGCAGATATTGCATTCTGGCCTCCCCTTTTGCCTTCCACGGGATAGTCGACTGGGAATCCGATTATCGACACCCGGAACTGAATCTTTTTCGCTTCATTCGCCTCCAGTGGGAGAGATATGTTTAGATAGATTCCGATGAAATATTGCCGCTTTCAACTGAATGGCCAGGCGCAGTACGGTCTGATTGAGTCGGTCGCCGGACGAGACACAATCCTGCGCATTCTGCTCACTCCGCCGGAAGAAGCCGACGGTGACATGGAAAGCCTGCACACTCGCCGCATCGAACCGATCCCGCTGGAGCAGGCTACCCTACTGCCTCCGGTGCGCCCGTCGAAGATCGTCTGCATCGGCCGCAACTATCGCGAGCATGCCGAGGAGCTTGGCCATGACGTGCCGAAAGAGCCACTACTTTTCTTGAAGGCCACGTCCGCGCTGCTGGCGCCCGGGGGAACCGTGCGCCGCCCGAAGATCTCCGAGCGCGTCGATCACGAAGGCGAGCTCGGCGTGGTGATCGGCAAGACCTGCTATCAGCCCGCCGCAGATCAGGACATCCGCCAATACATTCTCGGCTACACTTGCGTGAACGACGTGACCGCCCGCGATCTGCAGAACAAAGACGGCCAGTGGAGCCGCGCCAAAGGCTTCGACACCTTCTGCCCTGTCGGCCCGCTCGTGACCGATGAGATTGATCCGTGGGCCGGCATCGGTGTTGAGACCCGCGTCAACGGTGACGTCCGCCAGCAGGGAAATACGCGCGACTTTATTTTCCCGCTCAACGTGGTGATCCGGCACATTGCTCAAGCTATGACTCTGTTTCCGGGAGACGTGATTCCCACCGGCACGCCTTCGGGCGTCGGCCCGCTGCTCGCAGGAGATGTGGTCGAGGTTAGTGTGGGAGGCGTGGGCACACTACGCAATCCGGTCGTCGACGAATAATTAACAGACGATTAATAAATACATGTACAGGAATTATGCGGTGTCGTAGCGCTATCAAATTCTCCAGAACACGATTTGCGCGAATCACTTCGACACGCTAAGTCACTTATCGCTTGAGTTCAGTCTCGTAACTCTCGCCTTGGCTTGGTGTTCCGCCGATGAGATTCAGTGAAAAAGATTGGGACCGGGCAAACCACCTAGAAAAATTTCACCGGTCCGGTCCGAATCCACAGATATCTTTTTGCTTCGGCATTGACTGTGCCCGATCCCTTCATAGAATCGAAAGCGGATCCCAACCAGGGACACAGAGAGAGACAACAATGCCAGTGCAGTCGCAAGAGCAAGAAACTCTCAACGTAAAACTCGTTCACTTTACCAAACAAAATTCTCCTGACGAGCCCGTGCAAGTCGCATTTTCTGTGGTCGACGAGCAAGGGAAAGAGGAGATCATTACCGGTGAGATTCCCTACTCCTACGACCTGTTCCGCGTTTGCCAGGAGAATGGCTGGCTGAACATCCGTCGGGGCGTTGCTTCCATCCGCGAAAGCCGGACGCAACGTCGTGCGATGTCGGCCTAACCGCCGCTTAATCTGAATAGCGCTATTAGCCTACAGTGCGCTGGGACTCAATGGTGGTCAGGTTCCAGCGCATTTTGTGTTTGTCATTCCTCTCTGGAAGGAAAAATCAGGAGGTTCAAGTGGGGACGACGCCCGTGCCAGTCAGAGTAAAATATGAAGCAGTTGCATTAAGGAGGCGGGGATGCGAGTACGCATTTCTGATCCTGGTAAGCCTCTTCCTTCCGTTCGCATCGTCTGCGTCGCAGTGTTGACGCTTCTCGTGTCTGGCTGGACCACCTGCAATGCTATGTTAGTCGTCAGCGGCTGTGAAAGTTCGCTCTCGCAGCCACAGATCAGTTCACTTTCGCCCGGGACAATTCCCGGGAATACGGAGTCGCTCCTCACGGTGAACGGCAACAATTTTGTTCCGCAATCAAGGATCATGTGGAACGGAACCGCTATGCCGACAACGTTTGTCAACTCTCACCGCCTGCAGACTACGATTACTCCACAGACACTCGCATCCGTCAGCAGTGCCGCGGGAATTGGTGTAGAGATTTCGGTGATGTCACCGGCCGCCGCGGCAGCGGTTACGGGGTGTCAGAACGGCGGAAGTTCTTCCACGCTGGTCCTGATCATCAACTAGGGAGGAATGAGAGCCGCTACTGCAGTCGGAAGCGTTCCTTCATCAGCCGCTGCACCCGAGGCTTGTAGAGAAGGTCGTAGGCGAGCTCTTTATCCGGGAACATCGCGAGGGCGGCACGCTTGGCGCCGGCCGCGAGCTCGGACGCTTCCTCCACCGTGAGGCTGGGATCCTGGCTGATCACCGACATCACCATGCTCATCATCAACTGCAGGCGCCTGATTTTTCGGCCTTCCTCTTCGGTCTCGCGCCGTGCCTCCTCCTCCCCCAGGGGAAAACTACTTTCGTGACGAGCTCGCTCTGGAATATTCATGATGGCCCTTTTGTCCTCTGCGTCCCATTGGCAAAGCCCCGAACCAAGTAAGTGCGAGGTCTCACAACACAGCGCCTGCAACGTCTCGCCCTCGGAACGGCGAGCGAGGACGCCCACCCCTTCGGCTTCGCTCAGGGCAGGCTTCCAGCCGACGGGACGGCGGCGCTACTGCGTACTTACCTTTAGATGATTTCCCCCAGCCTTGCGTTGTGGTCCCACTGTTGCATTCTCGCCGAATCGATTGCAAACGCAACTGCACGAAAGTGCTGTTTGCCAATTGCGACCTCGGAAAGGCGATCACGCTCTCGCAACCCCCTCCGGTGTAAACTGCATCGGCACGGTAGTTCTTCCGAGGGTATAGCCCCGTCGCGCAACGAGAGTAGAATCGGCGGGTAGCGGGGATTTGGACCGATTCTCCGGTCAGAATTCCAGAATTGGAGAGGTCATGGCAGAGCCCCAAAGACCGACGGCAGCAGTGCAACCACGTCCTGATCCCAATGAGAAACTGGCAAAAGTGTTTGAATCCGAAGATGAGACCGAAGCCCTGGTCGTCAAGGGATTGCTTGAGTCGGCTGGCATTGAGAGCGACCTCGCGCCGCGCTCGCTCTCCCAGTACGCCTTCCCCAACCTCGGCGGGACCATCATCCTGGTGCGCGAAGAAGATGCTGACAGGGCACTCCGCCTGATCGAGGAGTACCGCCAGGAGGAACCCGGCGCCGACGAAGAGGAAGAGGAAGCAGAGAACCCTACCGAAGAACCGCCAGCGAAGGTGTGACCGATCGCCCCTCCAGAAGAAACGTTACCGCACCATCCAGGTCCGTCCGGTAAACCCGCGCTCCCGAACCGGACAGCCGTTCAAGAACCTCGCGTCGCGGGAACCCAAAGGAATTGCGGAATCCGAGGGAGATGACCGCAAAGCGGGCTGGGCCGCCGCCAGAAGCTCAGGAGTTGTGGCATTGTTGCTGCCGTGATGTCCCACCCGTAACCACATCTTCCCCGAAGTCGAGTTGCGAACCGCCCGGACCGCTAGGCCCGCCCGCGTCGATCAGCAGTATGCGGCCTTGCGGCGAGACCAGCAGCACGATCGGAATCTTTGCCAGCAATCCGGAAACATATCCCAGCCCGATCGCCGCGATCGCCGCCGGCATCATTAACTCGGTGAGAGGTACAACCACTACGTTGGCGGGAAGGCCGATGGTCGTCGCGCGATGGAAGTAGTACGCCATGGGCAAGGCCAATCCCATCTGCATCACAGCGGATATGAAAAGCAGTTCAGACGTGCCCAAGGCGAAGCGGGCGATAGCCCGCACCAAGCGCACCGACCACAACTCGCCCACGAACCGCTTGATCCTTCCTGCGATCAACCAAAGATCGACGCGAAACTGCGCCACCCGCGGGGGCAGCACTCTGCCGTTGTCGGGCGAGTCCCAATTGGCGAATGCCCGTTTGTAGAGTTGCGAAGTGCGCTCCAGGATCGGCAGCCCAATGGCGCCACAATCAGCACGCACACAAAAGTCATCTGGAAGCTCGCCGTGAAAAGCTGTCGCGGATCGAAAATCAGCAGCCCGAGCGTCGCCGCTCCCAGGGCGTTTACCATAGCACGATCGCGATAGAGCAGCCGCGTCCCTAGGTAAATCGTGCACATCAGAGTCGCACGCCAGACCGGCGCACCCACTTCGGTCAGGAAGGCGTAGGCAAAGCAAAACAATATCGTAAGCAACGTGGCGGGCAGTTCCGTAATGCGCATCCGGCGCAACATCCAGAACACGACAAACGCCAGAATGCTGACATTCATCCCCGACACCACAAGAATGTGATAGGTCCCCGAACGCTGGAAGTCGATGCGCGTATCATGGTCGATGAAGGCTTCCTCTCCGATCACCATCGCGTCGATGAGCGCGGCCTCCCGCGGCTGCCATAATTCATGCACCTTCCCAATCACACTGCGATGGACGCGCGCCAGCGCTCGATCTGGTTGCCAACGAAACCGGGGAGGAGTCCGACATTCTCCGCCCTGGCCGAAGCCAGCGCCGCAATTCCGTTGGCGGCAAGACATCCCTGATAGTCAAAAGCCCGGGATTGCGGAAGTTCCGCGGGGGCTTGAGCTTCGCCGAAAAAGCGAACTCGCAGCCGTCCGTCTCGCGTTACGTGAGCCACAATCTGGAGACCCTGCCCATCGGCGTACTCCAGAATCGTGGTGTCCACGTGTGCTGACTTGCCCCGCAGTTGGATGTGCAGTGCTCCCGCGAGAAAAACCGCCCCCAGGGCCAACGCGCCCGCGAACCAGGCGCGGCGGCGGACGAAGAAAAGTCCAGCGGCCATAAACGAAGCCCCTGCAACAACCCACCACAGAGCGGGCCGCCAAAGGTATGTCCCTGCGACGATGCCCAGCGAATACGCCAGTGCAGCCCACAGCATGGGCTGGTGCGTCGGTTTGAGATGGAACGCGGGTGGACCGGCGGGTTTGGCAGCAACTTCCATAAAAGGCCGCGGGTGTTCTGTCCCCAGGTGCGAGGGCAAGATGCCCTCGCGAGAGCCGATAAGATGGCCGACCGCGTTGCTTAGTCACCGTACAAGATGAAGAACAGTTTCCAGGTGATAGGTTTGCGGAAAAAGGTCCACCAGATGCGCCTCTTCCACCCGATATCCGGCACCCAGCAGCGGAACCAGATCGCGTGCCAAAGTCGCCGGGTCGCAGGCGACATACGCAATCCGTGGCGCGTCCAGGCTGGCGAGTGAACGCGCCACGCTCTCTCCCAAACCGTTTCGGGGCGGGTCCACCACGATCAGGTCAGGCTTATGAGCGGGTGCAAAAAATGCGCCCTTCCCGGATTGCCCCTTGGTCGAATGGTTCAGGTACTGCTCCGCCGTAGCTTGAATCACCTCGCCATTTGAGGGCAGATTGTACTTCAGGTCCGACGCCGCAGTCTGTGACGTCTCAACAGAAACAATGTGATGAAAGTCACGTGCTAGCACTGTGGAAAACAGTCCCACTCCGGCATACAGGTCAAGGGCCAACTCGCCGGATCGCCCTTGCGTGACGATCTTCACCAGTTCGTGGGTCAGATGGCGATTGGTCTGAAAGAATGCGCCCGCGCTGACCCGGTAGGAAGCCGCTTGCGTTTGATAGTTCAGATGCTGGTCGCCCAACCCGAGCAGGAATTCGTCCTGGTGTCTCGGCGTGCCGCCTTGTGCCTCACGGGAGGCGGCGATTCCTGCGATTTCCGGCAGCAACCCACGCAACTCTTCCGCCCATGCCTTTACTGCAGCCCTCTTGGCCGCCGCCGTGCACGACACTTCAACCAGTAGCTGCGTGTCATCCGCATTGGCGAAGAACTCGACCTCGACTACTCCTTCGGCCACCTTACCCCCGCGCCCGGTCTGCCATAGCGCGGCGATGCCGCGGTTGATCAGCGGCGAACTGATGGGACACTCTTCGACCGGCAGCAGATCATGCGAAGCAAACTTGAAGTATCCCGCCGCGAACTCAGGCCGACCTTGCACCTGCAGTCGTGACCGGTTGCGATAGTTCCACGGCGGCGACGGGTGCACCTGGATCTCGCCCGACAGTTCTAACTTCGCAATCCGCCGCAGGTTCTCGCGCAGGATTTCTCTCTTGATTTCCAGTTGATGCTCGTAGCTGGCCTGCTGGTAGTGGCATCCGCCACATGCGGCAAAGTAAGGACAACCTGGCTGAATGCGGTGGGGAGAAGCCTCCACGATCGCTTCGACCCTGGCGCGCGCGAAGCTGGACTTCTGCTCGGTTAAGGTTGCTTCGACCTTTTCGCCAGCGAGGACGAAGGGCACGAACACGGCCTTCCCACGCCCGTGCTCATCGGCAGGCAGATGTGCCAATCCGTCGCCGCCGTAGATCAGCTTTTCAATGTTTAGGAGCAAGAATTGATTCTACGGGACGGGAAGGGCGAACCTCGGATTGTGAAGTTCTCTGTGGCAGGCATTCATTACTCTTCTGATAAACGCTCGGTCCAACCATGGTTCGTGAAACCGCAATATTTCACCAACTGAGAAAATATTCCCGTTAGTTTCGTTCGCCGGCATACACTGACGGATCATCCCAGTTGAGGTTTCCCAATGCGGCGTCGCGGAAAAATATGGCTCGTGGTGCTCGCGGTTGGAATTGTCGCGTCGCTCGTTTTAGTCCCGCCAATCGTCCACCTGGTTAAAACTGCGTACCGGGACAGGTCGGTCGTTGAAAGACTTCCTGCGGGATATACAGACGACGTTAGTCGATCGAACAAGACTCAGATTGCGGAAATCTGGGACATGCCCAGTGATCCCCAAAAAGGTGAAGATGAGCTACGCCAGTTGCTGCGCCGGGCACAGGCCTCGCATTTGCACGTATCCATTTCGGGCGCACGCCATAGCATGGGCGGTCAGACGATCTATCCGGGAGGCATCGCGATCAATATGCTTCCTTTCAAGGGCATGAATCTCGATGAAGACAAGAATTTACTTCACGTGCAAGCAGGTGCAAAGTGGGCCGACGTCATTCCCTATCTGGACCAGCACGGTCGCTCGGTTGCGGTAATGCAGTCCGATAATTCGTTCACCGTGGGCGGATCCCTGAGCGTCAATTGTCATGGCTGGCAGTACGATCGACCGCCGATTGCGTCAACCGTCGAGTCTTTTCACCTGATGAAGGCGGATGGGTCAGTCATCGCCTGCAGCCGTACTCAGAATCGGGAACTCTTCTCGCTTGCCCTCGGAGGCTACGGACTCTTCGGAGTCATTCTGGATGCTGACCTACAAGTTGTACCCAATGAGCGATTGCGGCTTGAGCAATGCGTCGTGCCTCTTGGTGGAGCTATGGTGTCGTTCGCTCGCAGTCTTCATAAACATCCGAGTGCCGAGTTGGTGTATGGCAGGTTGAATATTGCCCCGCAAAAGATGTTCGATGAAGTTCTGGTAAACGTGTTTTATGAGGAAAGCGGACCAATCCCGCATCTCACCGCTGCGGGTTCACATTGGTTGCCGCGTCTAGTCTTTCGCGGTTCGGCCGGCAGCACATACGGAAAGGAAATGCGTTGGTCAGCTGAAACCAAAATCCAGCCTGAACTAGCTGGCAAAGTGTTCTCGCGCAATCAGTTGATGAATGACAACGCTGAGTGGTATCTCGGTCACTCGCAGGATACGACTGACATATTGCACGAATATTTCGTGCCTCGCGATCACGCAGGCGAGTTCCTGGCTGCGGCAAGAACGATCATCCGCAAGCACAACGAGGATCTACTAAACGTAACCGTGCGCGATGTAAGAACCGACCATGACACCTTTCTCAACTACGCCACTCAGGACATGCTTGCGTTTGTAATGTTTTTTAGCCAGCCACGCACCCCGGATGGAGATGCTGAAATGCAGACAATGACGCAGGACCTCGTAGGCGGGGTTCTGCAGGCCGGGGGCCGATACTACTTACCTTACCGGTTGCATCCGACGGAGGCGCAGTTCCTTCGCGCCTATCCTCAAGCCAACGAGTTCTTCAACTTGAAAAGGCGCTACGATCCGCAGGAGCTTTTTCAAAACGAGTTCTATCGAAAATATGGAGGCGATCGGTAGAACAACCCCTTCGGAAGCGGTGCCCTGAACTGAAAGGCCAAGCTGAGGCAATCGAAAATCGCAAGTCGGAATGGTTACACTGCCCTTCCCGCCGCCGCGCCCGAAGCCCAGGCCCACTGAAAGTTAAACCCGCCCAGATGCCCGGTGACATCCACCACCTCGCCGATGAAGAACAGCCCTGGAACCTCGCGGCTCTCCATCGTCTTGGCGGAGAGTTCGGCAGTATCAATCCCGCCCGCCGTCACCTCTGCTTTCTCGTAGCCTTCCGTACCTGCGGGCGTGATGGTCCACGTGTGCGTCTGGCACTCCAGGCTGTCCAAGTCTTTGTTCCTGACTGAGGAAGGTCCATGAAGTTCCAACCAACGGTCAGCGAATCTATTCGGCAGGAACTTCCGCAACTCTGCGTGCAAAGTGCTGGGCTGACGCGGCGTCTTCGGATCGCGAAATGCCGCCGTGACTTCGAGTCCAGGCGCCAGATCGATCACGACTTCCTGTGGCTTCTTCCAGTATGAAGAAATCTGCAGAATGGCGGGACCGCTCAGCCCGCGATGCGTGATCAGCATCTTCTCGCGAAACTGCTGGCCATCGCATGACGCGATCACCTCGGCTGAAACGCCAGTCAGATCGCAGTAGCGTGCCTGGTCCTCCTCGTTCAACACCAAAGGCACAAGTCCCGGCCAAGGATCGCGAATCTTCAGTCCAAACTGCCGGGCCAGGCCGTATCCGAACGAAGTCGCGCCGATCTTTGGAATCGACAGGCCACCGGTTGCTACCACCAGGGCGGGCGCCCGAAATTCACCGTTGGACGCACGCACCACGAAGTCGGTGTCCCGCACGGCCTCCTGAACTTTGGTATTCAGGAAGATGCTCACGTTCGCGTCCCGGCACTCGCCCTCGAGCATCCCTAGAATGTCGCGCGCCGAGCGATCGCAGAAAAGTTGGCCTAGCGTTTTTTCGTGATACGGGATGTGATGCTTCTCCACCAGCGCGATGAAATCCGCTGGCGTGTAACGGGCGAGCGCCGACTTGGCAAAGTGAGGATTGGACGAAAGGAAATCTTCCGGCCGGCAGTGAATGTTGGTGAAATTGCAGCGTCCGCCGCCGGAGATCAGAATCTTCTTTCCCAGCTTGTCGGCGCGCTCCAACACCGCCACGCGCCGCCCGCGCTTGCCCGCCGCGATGGCGCACATCAGGCCGGCCGCGCCTCCGCCCAGAACCAGTGCGTCAAAGGAGTGAGTCACGGCCATCACATGTAGAACAGGCTGAGCCGCGGCAGCCGGTATTTGTCCAGCAGGCGTTTGTGGACGTACTGCTTCTGCAATTGCTCAATCTGGGACGAAGGCATCTTGCGCCGGTAGGGAATAAGGTCGCGATCCGCTTCCGCCCGGACGGTGACAATCTCCTCGTCTGGAGTCGCAGCCAGCAGCGCGGCGAAGAGCTTGTCCTCCAGCACGGTCAGGCGACGCTCAAGGTCTTCGAGTCGAGCTGACTTCTGTGCCGATATTTCCTCCGCCAACTTCCGCAGAGTTTGGGCAGCTTCCAAAGCTGCAGCAGGAACCGAAACTCCGCCACGCTCGGGCAGTTGAGCCGCCTCCAGCAAATCTGCGTTGTCCCGCAGGAAGGCCGCGATTGCCTGCCCCTCAAATCCTTGCTGTTGGCGCGGTTTGGGCGCCTCTGTTACCGCTCCTACCGCGGCCTCTTTCATTTCTTCCGCGGCCGCCAGCACTTCCTGCGAACAATACGCCAGGCTGTTCACCTTCTTGGTTTTCGACGGACGCTGATCATAGCGATCGAATGCCGAGTCGATGCCCCGCAGCGCCGCTTCCAGAGGAATGCCCGCGTCCTTCCAGGTTTCGATCAGCGCCCAGTCGAGAGTAGACAGCAACAGTCCACCCCCCCGGCGGCGCAGGAATTGTTCTTCAATTTCGGTGAAGTAGTTGAAGTAATTTTCCACGGTCGCTCAGCGGCCGGAACGCACCTTCGACGGCACCCGTCCGCCGCTTCCGTTCCCCACCTTGGATGTGGCTTTGGACGCGGCTTTTCCCGCCGGCGCATCACGCCGTGCCGCCGCATTCCGCTCCCAGATAATGCGGAGCCCTTCGAGTGTAAGAGAGTCGTCCACGTGCTTAATGTACTTCGATCCCGTGCCGATCATCTGCCCCAGACCGCCTGTGGCGAGCACCTTCGTCTCGCTTCCCAGTTCGCGAAGAAGAAGTTCGAGAATCCCATCCACCAGCCCCAGATATCCGTAATAGAGACCGGATTGCAGACTGCCCACGGTGTTCGATCCGATCACGCGCTCGGGCTTGCGAATCTCGACCCGCGGTAACCGCGCCGTGCGAGAAAAAAGAGCGTCCGCCGAAATTCCAATGCCCGGACAAATCACCCCACCCAGGTACTCTCCCTTTGCGGAAACGCAATCGAACGTCGTGGCCGTGCCGAAATCTACGACCACGCAAGGGCCGCCATACTTCTCGAACGCCGCAACCCCGTTGACGATGCGGTCCGCGCCCACCTCCGCAGGATTGTCGTAGTGCACCGGCATCCCCGTCTTCACGCCCGGCTCGACAAACAGAGGCTTCGAATTGAAATACCGCTCGCAAACCTGCCGCAGCACCGGATCGAGCGGCGGCACCACCGAAGAAATCACGATCCCGTGAATCCCCTTCGCCTCCAGGCCGGCCATGGAAAACAGATTGCGAAAGAGCACGCCGTATTCGTCCACCGTACTGGTCTGCACGGTGGCGACGCGCCAGTTGGCGACCAGCCGGTCGTAGCGTTCAGCACTCTCCTGTTCTCCGTCAGGATGTACCTCGGCCACGCGGGCGAAGACTCCCAACACCGTATTGGTATTGCCGACATCAAGAACAAGAAGCATAATCGTGACCTGACTGACTGCTGAGCGCTGTCATCCTGAGCGATGGGAAGGACCTATGCAATCTGCTGGCGCCAGCAAATGCATGGCTTCTTCGCTTCGCTCAGAATGACAAGGCAAGTGGGTCGACTGCTGACTGCTGCTTTATGTCTGCCGCACCGTCCCAGTCAACACCGTCCGTACGCCATTCTCCGTGCGCAGCCGCAGGAAGCCACGCTCATCCAGCCCTTCCGTCGTTCCCTCGTACGACGACCCATTGTCGTCGATGCGGACCGCCTTGCCCCGCACCCACGACGAACTCTCCGAGAAGCGCCGCAAAATCGCAGCCCGCGACTGGGGAACCGCGATCAGCGCCCGGTACTCATGATCCAGCGATTTTAGCAAAGCTGCGACCAGTTCCACCCGCGACCACTCCGTCCCCGAAGCCATCCGCAAAGATGTAGCCTCATGCGCAATTTCCTCGGGAAAACTCGCTTGGTTCACGTTGAGGCCAATGCCGACCACGATGTAGCGCACCCGCGTCGCCTCCGAATTCATTTCCGCAAGAATGCCGCAGACTTTCTTTCCATCCAGCAGCAAGTCATTCGGCCACTTCAAGTCAGCCTGAACGCGCGAGTCCACCTGCTCAATCGCCGCCTGCACCGCCAAACCAACCGCGAGCGACAGCACCAGCACATCCGACGGCGGCAGTTGGGGCCGCAAGATCACAGAACAATAAATTCCCGTGGACCGCGCCGAGTGCCAGGAATGCGCTCCGCGCCCACGTCCCGCGGTCTGCTCCTCCGCCAGAAACACGCTCCCCTCGGGAGCGCCCTCCGCAGCCGCCGCCATAGCTGCCGTGTTGGTGGACCCGATTTTGTAGAAGTGATGCAACTGCTTCTCGAAGATCGTTCCCGGGAGCAGCGGCCGAAGAATCTCTGGGAGCAGCAGGTCAGGAACCGACCGCAGAAGATAACCCGTCGCCGGGTGTCCGGCCACATCCACTCCGAGCCCGCGAAGTTGCTGAATCAGCCGCCAGACTTCCGACCGGTTCGACGAGATCTCTTCTGCAATCTTCGTTCCGCTCACCACAACCGTTGCATGCTCCATCAAAAGCCGCACGATGCGGCCCAAACGAAGATCGGTTGGTTGCGGCTTGTGCTCGCGTGTCGCGGACCTGCCCTGGGCGGAAGTCGAAGCGGCCTTCGCCCGCGAGGGTTTAAGTGCCCGGATTGTCGCGTTCTTCTTGATGCACGAATTATGCGGGAATCGCCAGGAAACAACAAATGCGGGCAATGGATAGTAGGTCAGTTTGAGATCCATCCCGCCTTCACAAGCATTTCGAGCGCGACATCGGTCAACGAGCGATTCTCGTTGGTGACAGCAAAGTCCTCTAATCGCGCGCGGTCAAGGATGTCATTCAATTTCGCAACTCGAGTAACATATTCCGGCTGCGATATCCCTAACTCGCGTATCTGTACGCGTCTCTTCATCGTTTCTATGCTCGGGGTGAGCCGGCAGACGACCGTGTTGACGGCCGGAATAATGTCGCGACAGAGTTTTAGTTGAGCGCTGTCTTCGATTGCGCGCGCCACTAAGAATCGCTGCACTCCCAAGGCGGCGTAGTTCCTGCAGATTGATCGAAGGTTGTCGTACATCACGTCATCGCTGCGGGCTGCGGACAGATGAGCGAGACCGAACGCATCCAGGTCGATTGCCGCATGGACAATCTGGCGTTGGGCAAGAAAATCCGACGCTTCGCCCCGGACAGCTGTTTTGCCCGCTCCCATCGTACCCGTAATGATCAGCAGCGATTCCGTAGGCCCTCCAACGATCTTCTATCTTTTATCTTTTCATGCTTTCCCCCGCCAGCGCGAAGGCAAAGAACAGTCAACCTGTCCCGCCTCGGGGCGGTGCTTCCCCTTACGGGATTTGCTAAACTCGTCGCATGATTACCGGTACGCACGTCCTTTTCTATAGCGAAAATCCCGAGGCCGACCGCGCCTTTTTCCGTGACGTTCTCGAATTTCGCTCGGTCGATGCCGGCAGAGGCTGGCTGATCTTCGCGATGCCTCCCGCGGAAGCCGGAGTTCATCCCACCGAAGGCGAGAGTCGCGCCCAGGTTCATGGCGGCCGCTCGCTGCTGGGCGCTGTTGTCTACCTGATGTGCGACGATCTCGAAGCTGAGATCAAGCGGCTGCAAGCGAGGAAGGTCACCTGTTCCCCGGTTGAGACCGAAGACTGGGGAAGCAAGACGACACTGCGTCTCCCGAGTGGCGGCGAGTTGGGCCTCTACCAGCCGACACACCCAACTGCTTTCAATCTCAAAGCCAAGTAGGGGGCGCAATGGCCGTCCTTCGATGTCTCCTTGGAAGTTACAACTTGTCTGGAGGTCGTCCAGCAGAATTGGCGACAGGCCAGAACGGGCCGTCAGGTGGACCTTACGCGGCGACCACGCGCATGCTCATATCAACCGCCTGCGTGGAATGGGTGAGCAGTCCGATGGAAATAAAGTCCACCCCGGTCTCGGCGTAGGCGCGCACGTTTTCCAGGCTGATGCCTCCGGAACACTCCAGCGGAATCCGGCGCTCCAGCTTCGCGCAGCGCTCCACCGCCTCGCGGACGTTCTCGGGCGTCATGTTATCGAGAAGAATCGCCTCCGCGCCATTGGCCAGCGCCTGTTCCAGTTGATCAAGTGTCCGGACTTCCACTTCAATCGGCTGCGAGCCACGCCGGTTCCGGTGTGCACGCTCCAGGGCTGGTGCGATTCCGCCCGCGAGCGTGATGTGATTGTTTTTCATGAGCACGCCGTCCGACAGATCCAGACGATGGTTCTGTCCCCCGCCGCAGCGCACCGCGAACTTGTCAATCACGCGCATGCCCGGCGCCGTCTTGCGCGTATCGAGAATGCGCGCCTTCGTCCCGTGCACCGCTTCCACAAACTTGCGGGTCAAAGTCGCGATCCCGCTCATGCGTTGCAGAAAATTCAGAATTACCCGCTCACAGGAAAGAATCACGCGCGCATTGTGACGGATCACCGCCACCGACTGCCCCTTGTGCAGTCGTACTCCATCGAAAATTTCGGGATGGGTCGTGACCTCATAGTGCGCCGTTACTGCTCCATCCAGCGCTGCATAGACGTCGAGAATGCGCGCTACGCACCCAATCCCCGCCAGAATGCAGTCCTGCTTGGCCAGAATCGTTGCCACCGCCCGCTGGTTGGGATCGATGCAGGCATAACTGGTCGCGTCGCGCGTAGCCCGGTCCTCGAGCAGCGCGTTCTCTAAAATCGCCGTAATGCGTCGTGAATTCCAGTCCATTAAATCAGTGGCCAGTGATCAGTAGCCAACGGCCAGCACGAACCAATTAAGGACAGCCGCCTTCGGCTGTCCGGGCGGGTCAAAGACCCGCCTACTTCCAACTCAACGACACCCCAACTCCTCCAGCTTACTCTTCGTCTTCTCCCGCAGGACCAGAAGTTCCTTCCCTCGCCTGCGCAGTCCGTCCACGACGTTCGCCGGAGCCTTCGCCAGAAATTGTTCGTTTCCCATTTGCTTCTGGTTGTTGGCCAACTCTATTTCGATCTTCTCCAATTCTTTCTTCAGACGCTCGCACTCGGCGGCCACGTCGATTTTACGTTCGTAAACGACGTGTACCTCAAACCGCGCCGTATGCCGCGCGCCCGCGCGCTTCGCCAGCGAACCTTCCACAACCGTAATCTTCTCCACATTCCCCAACCGTTCGACAGCCCCGTGATTCTGCTCGATCATCGCGCGAATTCCCGGCTCTTGGGCGAACACCTCGATCGGAACCTTGACCTTGGGCTCGACCTTCAGCTCCGCCCGCACATTGCGAACGCTTACGATGAGATCCTGCAAAATCGCCATCTCCGTCTCCGCCGCCAGATCAAACTGCATCTCATCCGCTTGCGGATAAGCCGTCAGTGCAATTGATGCCAGCGGTGGCTTGCCCTCATATATCGCCTGCCAGATCTCCTCAGTGATAAACGGCATCACCGGATGCAGCAGCCGCAGCGAAGCATCGAAGAGATTGACGAGATTCGCGCACGCGACCCGCGCCGGGCCCGCTTCCCCCTCAACGTTCAGCCGAGGCTTGATTAACTCCAGGTACCAGTCGCAAAATTCTCCCCAAAAAAAATCATAGATGCGGTTCGCCGCCTCATGGAAGCGATAATGTGCCAGTGCATCATTCACATCCCCTGCCACTCGGTTAAAGCGCGACAGAATCCACCGATCCTCAAGGGTCAACACCTGGAACCCAGCCACGCCAGAGGTTGTGTGGGACCGGGTCTCTGACCCGGTCCCGGGCCGCAGGCCCGGCTCCACTCTGTCCACATTCATGAACATGAACCGCGCCGCATTCCAGATCTTATTGGCAAATGCCCGATACCCATCCGTTCGGCTCTCCGAGAACGCAATATCCGTCCCCGGCGCAGCCATCGCCGCCAAAGTAAACCGCGTAGCATCCGTCCCAAAGCGCTCAATAATCTCGAGCGGATCGATCACATTCCCCTTGGTCTTCGACATCTTCTGCCGCTCCGCATCCCGCACCAGCGCGTGAATATAGACCTGCCGGAACGGCACGCTGTCGTCCTTCTTGTCTCCCCACCCGCTTGCCTTCTTGATCGCCGGATCCTGGTGGTGCCCCTGCATGAAGTGGCATCCAAACATGATCATTCGCGCCACCCAGAAGAAGAGAATCTCGTAAGCCGTGATCAGCAAAGTCGTCGGATAGAAAACTTCCTGATCCCGAGTCTTCTCCGGCCAGCCCAAGGTCGTAAACGGCAGGAGTCCCGAAGAAAACCACGTATCCAGCACATCCGAAACCTGCTCCAGTTCCGTGCTCCCGCACTTTCCACAGGTCAGCGGTGCCTCGCGGGCCACCGTCACATGCTTGCACTTCGCGCACGTCCAAGCCGGAATCCGGTGTCCCCACCACAACTGCCGCGACACGCACCAGTCGTGGATGTTATTCATCCAGTTCAGATAAATAGTCCGGTAGTTGTCCGGAACAATTGTGATCTCGCCGCTCTCGACCGCCTCCTTCGCACGTTCGGCCAACGGTTTGATCTTGACATACCACTGCTCCGACAACCGCGGTTCAACCACCGTCCCGCTGCGTTCACACTTCCCCAGCGAGATGGTGTAGTCCTTGGGGCCGACCAGAAAACCTTGCGCCTGCAGATCGGCCAGCACGCGCTTGCGTGCCTCGAAGCGATCCAGTCCCGCATACGCGCCAGCATTCGCGTTCATGCGCGCCTGCTCATCCATAACATCTATCTGCGGCAGGTGGTGACGCTTTCCCGCTTCGAAGTCGTTGGGATCATGCGCCGGCGTTACTTTCACTGCGCCGGTACCGAACTCGGGCTGCGCCAGTTCATCGGTAATGATAGGAATCTCGCGATTCATCAGCGGCAGCAGAACTTTCTTCCCATGCAGGTGCGTATAGCGTTCGTCTTTGGCATTCACAGCGACGGCCGCATCGCCCAACATGGTCTCAGGACGAGTCGTCGCCACCGTGATGAATTCAGAACTCCCCACCACCGGATAACGGATCTCCCACAGCTTGCCCACAACTTCTTCGTGCTTCACTTCGAGGTCCGAGATTGCGGTCCCACAATCCGGACACCAGTTCACGATGTACTTCCCGCGATAAATCAGCCCTTCCTCATACAGCCGGACGAATACCTCGCGCACCGCCCGCGAGAGATTCTCGTCCATGGTGAAGTACTCGCGGTCCCAGTCCACCGACGCGCCCAGCCGCTTCATCTGGTCGAGAATCGCGCCACCGTAGAGCTTCTTCCACTCCCACACCCGCTCGACAAACTTCTGCCGCCCCATCGCGATTCGCGACTTGCCCTCGCTGCGCAATTGCCTATCCACCATCATCTGCGTGGCGATGCCGGCGTGATCGGTCCCGGGCAGCCACAGCGTGATGAAGCCGCGCATGCGATGCCAGCGCACAATGATGTCCATCTGCGTCTGGTTCAGCATGTGTCCCATGTGCAAACGCCCCGTCACATTCGGCGGCGGCAGCAACAACGTGAACACCGGACGCGTCTCATCTTCTGAACGGCTCGGCAGAGGCATAGCTACGGAGAACAGCTTCTCGTTGATCCAGTACTCCGCGCGGGCCGTCCGGCGCACTCCCAGCACTCCACAACGGACCCGACCGCTATTCTCTTTCACGATGTATAAATAACCCGTTAACCACTTAGTACCTAGTGCTGGGATGATTTTTCCCGTGAGTAGAGATACCCCGTCAAACGAGCGGTGGGAGAAGGGAAAGAGATGAGTCTAGAGCGCCCCCTATCTCTGTGAAAACATGTTGAACTGGGACTCAAGATCAACCCTGCTCAGATCAGCTCATCGCGACTCAACTCATTGTGCTCCGGATCGAGCATCCCTTTGTTGTCGGGCGGGGGGGGCGCTGAGTGGGGATGTGGATTTTGAGTTGATGGTCGAGTGTAATGGCCATCTGTTTGCCACAGGTACATCGCAACAGCGTTGCGCAAGGTGGCCGACTCATCGTATATAGCGCCTAAACCAACTGATGATTCTTGCGTCCCTGTCCCGTCGATTATTCTCCACTTCGTGAACATCGTTCGCATAGATTACGAATTCGTAGGTTTTCTTCAGCATTGAAAGTTTTGTTGCGAAGGCCAGCGCTTCGGTCGCTGGAACCTCGTCATCATCTCCACCATGCAGCATCAACAAGGGAGCATCTATCTTCTCCGGCCAATTTATGGCAGACCGCTCCTTTAGAGCAGATAGTCCGTGACTTCGGTAGTCCGGCATCAACGCCGTGGCCTCTCCGAGTATCCCTGGGGCGCGTCGACCAAAGGCCTCAATGTCATATACTGCTCCGACGACCGCCGCTGCGTTGACCCGCAAACCTTGTTTCATCGCAAGAAACGTCATCATTCCGCCACGGGAAAGCCCGTACATGAAAACATTCTTGGTGTCCGCGTAAGGAAGCATCTCTGCGACTTGCAACAGGTTCACCACATCATCCAGATCACCGCCTCCAACCTCGTCGCGGCCCTCCCCGCCGTCATTGCCTCGATACTGTGATGCCAACACAACGAATCCCTCTTCGGATAACCGCTCGAAATCTATAAGGTTCCACGTATCAATCTTGCCGCGATCAAGAAAGCCGCCTCGGTTGTAGATAATGACTGGGTAGCGCCGTGCGCCGTTTGCTTGCGGTTTCACGAGAAATCCAACGACTCGCAAGCCGTCACTCCTGTACGTAATCCTGAAACACTCCGTGTCGGCACTTGACTTAGCGGAGTCGTACTCTTCTTTGGAATAAAACCGTCTCGTGAAGGCCGGTTGTTCTTCGTACAAACCGAATGCACACGGTTTCTGGCTGAGAATGGGGCCGTTCGCACTCCCACGCTCGACTGGTTGGCCTCGGGCAGCCGCCAACGCGCCTACTAGCGCTAGCGTGCACAGACATACGACTGCGTCACGAAGCATGGCCCAATTCTAGCAACCTCGTAGAAGCCAGATGCAAAATACAGTGTCGATTGGCGGTCAGTTGGCGAAAAATCGCCTCTCATCAACCTTTGAAGGGGGTTAATGAGATGGTCCGCCGCCGAGTAGGATTTGGCTCGGCAGTTTACATCAGGAGGATCATCACATGAACATCGCATCTATCGGCATCGATCTAGGCAAGACTACCTTTCACCTGGTTGCATTGGGAGAGCGCAACAAGATTCTGCTGCGCAGGAAATTCTCACGGCTCGCAATTGCTGGCCTACACCGCCAATCTGCCCGCGTCGTTAATCGGTCTAGAGGCATGCGCGGGATCGCACTTCATCGGTACTGTGCTGCGCGAGCAAGGACATCAGGTACGAATCATCCCGGCGCAGTTTGTGAAGCCGTACCGCAAGTCGAAC
>QIAM01000090.1 GCA_003225555.1 Acidobacteriota bacterium
CGACAAGAATATTCCCGCGAATTGAAGATTGCTGCGATGCGCGAGATCGACTTGGGAAAGAGTATGGGCGAGGTGGCGCGCATGTATCAGCTCAGTCCCAAACGGCTAGAGGTCTGGAAAGGGGAGTGGCGAGCGAAAGGCGAGCTGGCGTTTCCTGGCAAGGGTGCTCGGCGGCAGCCGAGACTGGATGCTGAGCGGATTGCCGAGCTGGAACGCAAGATCGGACAGCAGACGAGAAAGCGCACCACGGATCCACGCCCCAACTGACCCGCATCCCAAAGCCGTTCTCCAGGACACACTCGGCGTGTGGAATTGTGAATCAAACGGATGAAGTAGAGTTCATTCGGCATAGCCGCCAGCTGGCGGCGGACAGCGTGCAAGGTAAGAAAAAATCCGCGCTCGGACACGGATTCGAGAATGCAATCGAAGCCCCTCGCCGTTACAATGATTTTCAGCGAACGGCAACAACCCCCTTAACTCTGTGTCTCAGCCCAAGGGTTCACTCCACGTTGGTCCCGCCCCCTTCGCTTTGCTCAGGGGGCGGGATGACATATAAGAAGAGACACTAAGCACGCTGTTTCCCTCTTCAGGTCGACGATGCGGTCAGTTCTTAAGAACTGTCGGCTGGACAGCCGAGGCGGCTGTCGCTATTTGGACTCGGTGGTGGTTCCTGGCATTGCGCGGGCGAGGCGCCCGCGCCACATCGGCTGGTTATTGCCCGGTTCCAGCCCGCCCGGCGCTCAGGGCAGGTCCGCGCCACACGGACTTGGACACCCCTGACCCGTTACCGCTATCGATCGTTATGGTGTGGCTCCCGTCAGGTAGATGGGCACTCGCGGGCTGGCGTGGCGGTATGGGACGGCCCTTACCGGGAGGTGCAAAGTTGACGGTGAAAGTGCAAGTGGCCTTCGCCGCCAAGACGGATCCGCAGTCGTTTGTCTGGGTGAACCAGCCCGATGCTGCTGGGGGATCGATCCTAACTAGAATGATGGTCATGGGTTGACGGAAAGGTTCGTAAGCGTCAATGACAACGTTTTACTCGAGCCCACCGCGACGGTCCCGAAGTCGAGACTGGTCGGGGAGAATAGCGCGAGAGTTCCGGTGCCATACAGAGTGAGGTTTTGCGGACTGGTTGGGGCATTGTCATTGATCGTGACCGTGCCCACGTAACCCGTAAATGCAGTCGGATCGAAAGCCACACTAATTGTGCAGCTGAGACCGCTTGCCAAAGTGCCCGGACAGGCGTTCGACTCAAGGAATTGCGAAGGGCTTACCACGAATGCTGGAGATGCTGAGCGTCGTCCCTCCCGCGTTCGTAAGGGTGACCTTTTGTGTGGGACTGACTTGCTCAACTGGTTGAACGCCAAAATCCAGGAAAGTCGGGTTGAGCGTGACGTCCGCCGGCGCTGTTTGCTGGGTCAAGATATCGAGTTCATTGTCAATATTGTCCGATGAGACGAAATCCAGTTGTCCATCGTTATTGAAGTCGCCGACTGCCATACCGCTCGGACCACCGAAGAAGTTGAAGTTGCTGTTGGTGATTCCGTTGTTGCCGAAGGTGCCGTCACTGTTGCTGAACTCCAGCGTAAGGTTCGAGCCTTCACGGTTCAGGACGGCCATGTCGAGCTTGCCGTCGTTGTTGAAGTCGCCCACTACTACTGCGGTCGACGACTGGCCTGTGGTGTACTCGACTGGAGTGGCGAAACTGCCGCGTCCCATGTTCTTGAAATAGCCCACCGTGCCGTAGGTGTTGAAGACCTGAGAATTTACGGCCACAATGTCCGGAAGTATGTCCTGCGCGTCGAAAGTGGCCACGGCCACGAAGTTTGTAGCGGTATTCGATTGAAAATCATGCTTGGCTTTGAAAGTGCCATCACCCTTTCCGCGCAGCACGGAAATCGACCCGATGCCGCAGGGGACTGTCGCGCAATTTTCGTCGGCTACTTCTACATCCATCTTCCCATCCAGATCAAGGTCGGCTACGGCTACGTGGACCGGATAGGCTCCCGTTGCTGCGGTTAATGGAGTTCCGAAGGTGCCGTCCCCATTGCCCAGCGGTACCGAGATGGTGTTGTCGGGCGGATTGGGTACGATCAGATCGAGTTTGCCGTCGTGGTTGAAGTCGGCCGTTGCGACCGCGGTGGGGCTGTTTCCGGCGGCGAAATTCGTTGCCGGCTGGAATGTGCCGTTGCCGTTGCCGAGGAGGATCGACACGTTATTGCTGGCCTTGTTGGCTACCGCTAGATCGAGATTGCCATCGCCGTTGAAATCGCCGGTGACGATGTACCAGGGTTGAGTTCCGGCAGGGTAGTCCACATGGGGTTGGAAGGTGGCGTCCCCATTGCCCAGGAACACGGAGACCGTGTTGGCGGAGATGTTCACGGAGGCGACGTCGAGCTTGCCGTCCTTATTGAAGTCGCCTACTGCGGGCCAACTGGCGCCGTTGCCGGAGGGTGCGGTCGAAATCACTCCCGTCAAACTGGTTTTGCTGACGCCGATGGGGAAGCTGACCACGTTCGAATAGCCGCCGCCGGGCGTGTCGTTCTTTACCTGAATGGTCGCGGTTCCGGGCTTGGCGATATCACTCGCGCTGATGGATGCATAGACCAGCCCATAGTAAAGAGTAGGTGGTGGTGCGTTTTGATCCATTCCAAAAGATCCGGGCATTCTTGCTGAATCCGGCGCCGTATACGAAGAGCGTGAAGGCGAGGGCCTCCGGCGGCTGCGCTGGTTGGACTCAGCGGCTCACGCACCCAGGGGACGGCGTTCGTCGCTGACGCGATTGCGGCGGATCCCATGGTGAACAGGACTAGAAATGAAGTGAAGCGAATGAGAAATGACTGGCGGGGATGTGCGTACATGGCAACCTCTCAGGAGTGAGCCTTGCGGAAACTGGGACCGGGGGGAGTTCGAGAAGGGATTGTGCATCTGCCTGCGAGGGACGGTCAAGATGCGGGAAACTGCATATGGAAAATCCCTTACTTGCCAAGGATCATCTGACGCGTTGCAAGAACGACCTTGGCGGACAGCCGAGGCGGCTGTCGCTAGGTGGGTTGTGGTGGCTGACAACATGCAGAGGTCCTTCGGCGACGAAAGGCTTGTCGCCTCAGGATGACAGATTACGAGAGGTGAAGGCGTGCGTGGTCCAGTCGGTCATGGGGTGGGCACGGCCGCAGTCGAGGCATTGGGTTAGGGGGTAGCGGGCTCCGCAGTGGGGGCAGGTGGCTTGGGTTTGGAAGGTGTCGAAGGGTTGGCGGCATTGGTTGCAGGTCCAGTGATCTCCGATTGGGGCCGCGGTTTTGCAGGAGGGGCAGGCGAAGCCGTCGCGGCGGGGAGCTTTGGATCGCTGCATTGAAGCTCGGGCTTGCTGGAGTCCGCTCCAGCAGTTCATCAGGATGAAGGCGGAGATCACGCCGAGCCACAGATCCTGACGTACGACGGCTAGCAGGATTAGTCCGGCGACGCCGATCAAGCCGATGACGGTGGCGGCCATGAGGCTACGGGCGGCGCCCATGAGGAACCAGAGCAAGGAGCGGAGGATCTGGCCGCCGTCGAGGGGATAGATGGGCAGGATATTGAAGATGAGCAAGCCCAGGTTGATTTTCCAGACCATATAGAGCCACGCGTCGAAATTGGGCATAGCGTCGGCCCAGCCTAGTGGGCGACTCAATTTGACGAGGATGGATAAGATGGGAAAGAGGGCGACATTCACCAGCGGTCCGGCGGCGATGCTCCATAACGTGGCGCCGGGGCGGGGTGGAGGATCGACGTAAGCTACGCCACCCAGGGGCCAGAGAACGATCTGATTGGCGCGTCCTCCTACCTGGCGGCAGGCCAGGGCGTGTCCGAATTCATGGAGCATGACAATGAGGAAGAGGGCGAGATATTCGAGGATGTTCCAGGTGATAGAGGAATAGGTTCCGGCGCGGTTGCTGATTTCGTAGGTCGCTACTAGGAACCAGGACCAATGCAGGAACACATCCACGCCGGCAAAACGGAAGAGGCGGATTGATCCTTGGCGGGTGCTGGGCATTAGGAGAGTTATAACATGGGGTTGCGAGGTGTCCGCGGGGCAGGCATCGAGCTTCGCTCGAAGGACAGCCGAGGGCGGCTGTCCCCACATTGGGTTGTGGTGGCTTCTCAAAGGTGCCGAAAGGTCAGGGTAACGTGCCATTACTGGTACGGTTTGAACGGACAGACGAGGGTGGGAGTGGACCTTGGATATTTGAGGGACGTTAGAGATGGCTGGTAGGCTTCGGACATGGCGGTTTTTATTGACGATCCTACAGTTCCCGAGGCTCGAGGCGGCGACGAGGCTAAGCCGGCGGACAATGTTCCGGCGCTGGTGGAGTTGTTGCGGAACCGGTCGTATGCGGAGATCCGGCAGCGGATGTATGACTCTGCGCCGGGGAGTCCGTGGTGGACGGCTTGCCGGTCGGAGCTGGACTTGCGCAATGGACAGCAGGCGGCGGAGGCGTCGCTGGCGATGTCACGGGCGTCGGAGAAGATGCGGGCTTCGGTGCAGCACTTCGAGCAACTCGCGGATACTTTGCGGGAGGCGACCAATGATGTCGCGGATTTGCTGCGGGGGACCAAGGAGGCGGGACGGCGGCTGGAGATTGCGGTGTATGTGACGATTGGTGTGACCCTGGTGCAGTTCTTCAATTTGATCTTCGAAGTTTTTCGACGGCGGTAGGCGTTGCGAACCTCTCTTGCGCCCCTTCGGGGCTAGTCTCACAACTTCGCAGGCACCCACGGCTCGCGCCGTGGGCTGCATTCTTTCGCCGCTTCGCGGCTATAGTCCCTGTGGGCGCGGGTCGGGCAGAAACAACTAAACAATATCGCGGGCCGGACAGCCGAGGCAGCAGTCGCTGGGTGAGCGGGAGGGCTTCCGGGTTTCGGGGGCGAGGCGCCCGCGCCACATGTTTCTTTTTGCCTTGGCTTGACAGCGGGTTTTGTTTTCTGTATATTCAGTCTGTACTGAAAGTAATGATATGACGGAACTGACGGGCGTGCAGAAACAGTACATCCTCCACTGGGGGGAGATGGGGACGCGGTGGGGGATCAACCGGACGGTGGCGCAGATCCACGCACTACTGTACCTGTCGCCGCGGGCGCTGCCGGCGGAGGAGATTGCCGAGACGCTGAGCGTGGCGCGGTCGAATGTGAGCACGTCGATTCGTGAGTTGGAAACCTGGGGGATTGTGCGGGCGGTGCATGTGCTGGGGGATCGGCGGGAACATTATGAGTCGATGAAAGATGTCTGGGAGCTGTTCCGGCTGGGGATCGAGCAGCGGAAGCGGCGGGAGATCGATCCGACGCGGGAGATGCTGCGGCAGTGCCTGGCAAATCTGGATCCGAAGGAACCGGGGGCGGATTATACGCGGGATCGGCTGGCGGCGATGGCGGGATTCTTCGAGGCGGTGACGGAGCTGCATGACCAGATGAAGCGGCTACCGACGGGGACGGTGCGGAAGTTGTTGCGGATGGGGGCGAAGGTGCGCAAGAAGGCGAGCTAGTTTTTTTGCCTTTTTAGTTCTGTTCATACAGAACAGTCTGACATAGGAGACAGATTATGGATGCGACTACGGTGTTTGTACTGGGCTCGATGGGGACCCTGGCGATCGGAATCGGAGTTGTGTGGTATCTGGGGCGGCCGTTGCGGAACATTCTGATCGAACTGCCGGCGGTCTTTGAGCTGGCGGATCAGCTGAAGTGGGGACTGATTGGGATGATGGGGTCGGTTCTTGTTCTGGGATGGGTGGTTGAGCGGTCGATTGTGCGGTGGGAGTTGCGGGCGGTGGGGAAAGGGAAATACGAATCGTATCGCAGAGAACGCGGAGGTTTCGCAGAGGTCGCTGAGGAAGACAAAGCACAGAGGACGCGACGGATCACGAAAGGGGCGCTGGGATGACGGCCGAATGGATGACTCGAGCAATCTGGGGTGCTGGAGTGGTGCATGCGGGGATCGTGTTGGCGAATATTCCTCTGCCGGGGAGGCTGCGGGTGCGGGAGCGGTTGGCTCCCGTGCCGCGGTTTTTGCGGCAGATTTTTTATGTGCACTGGATGTACATCGTGATTGTGGTGGGACTGTTTGCGGCGCTGTGTTTTGGATTTGCAGCGGAACTGGCGGGGGCGAGCGGGCTGGGAAGATTTCTGAGCGGGTTCATGGCAGGATTCTGGTTGCTGAGGATCGGGCTCCAGGTCTTCTATTACGACGGGGAAATGCGGAGGGAGAACCGGGGGCTCGATACGTTGTATCTGGGAGCGTTGGTGGGCCTGGTGGTGATCTTTGGGATGGCGGTGGTCAGGCCGGTGGAGTGAGGCGACAACTATGGGGATGGCATTGGACCAGGATAAAGAAAAACAGATTCCTCCCTCGCTCTCGCCGCTCGCGCGGCTACGAACGGGTCGGAATGACAAGAACAATCCTGAAAAGAGCAAGTTTTGGGCGGCGGGGTGGGCGACGGCGGGCGCGCTGGTTTGGGCGAGCGTTGCAGTACTGGCTCGAGTTGGAGTCGCGCGGATCGGAGTGATTGAGCTTGTCTTTTTGTTTGCGCCCCTTGTGATTGTTCCGTTGGGGATGGAGGTGGGGAGGGTGAGTGGGACTGCATTGTCGCCCGTGAGCCGGCGGTTGGGGGAGTGGGCGCAGGTTCTGCAGCCTTTGGGGGCGGCGCTGGCGGTGTTCGCGATGTTGCTACCACCGGGTACGTGGGCTGGGGTGGCGGCTTCGGGGTGGTTGGTGGTTTGTGGAGCGGCAGCGGCGGGAGGGATGGTGGAGCTTAAGCAACTTTTCCTGCGCTCGCCGGAAAATCACGAGCGTACGGGCGAGTCGCCCGTGCCCACACGAGTTGCGGAGGTCGCATTGTCGATTGCGCGAGTGGATCTGGTGGTGGGCGGGGCCTGGCTGGTGGCTTCGCGGATCGGGATGCGGCCGATGGGGATTCAGGAGCCGATTGGGCTGCTTACGGCGGTGCATTTTCATTTTGCAGGGTTTGCTACGGCGATGATTGCCAGCTGTCGAGCTTCGCTCGACCGGACCCTTCGGAACTCAGGACCGGCAGCCGAGGGCGGCTGTCCCCACATGAGCGGAACTGGGAACGGAACGTGGCTGCGGTGGGTGGTGTTGCTGGTAGTAGGGATGCCGTTTTTGGTGGCGGTGGGATTTGTGACTTCCCCGGCGCTGAAGATGGTGGCGGGGGTGCTGTTTGCCGCGAGCGTGGCGGGGCTGGCGTTGTTCGTCTGGAACTCCCACGTGGAGGATGGGAGGGCGCGAGGATTGCTGCGGGCGGCGGCCGGTGCGGTATTCGCGGGGGTCGTGCTCGCAGGAGTTTATGCGGTTGCGGATTTCGTAGGGAGCGAGGCGCTGACGATTCCGCGGATGGCCTCGACGCATGGGATCTTGAACGGGTTCGGATTTTGTCTGTTGGGACTGTTGGGGTGGCTGGTGGAGTGGGAGGGGAGGGACGACAGGACCCTTGGTTCCACGGGTGGTGGCTGAATCTGAATTCAGCCACTACCGTTCTGCGGCTTTGCGAGACATCGCACTCAAATTGCAGTAAACTCCAACGAGAGATTCGCCCTCTAACCTGGGCCACATGTTTAGCCCCCATCCCAACCTGGCGGACGAGATCAACCGTGGCATCATCCAATCGGAGATTGAGGGAGGGGTGTTTCTCCATGATCTGCCGCCGTCGACGGTGTTGCAGATCCAGACCATGCATCACTGCTATACGGCGGTGCTGCTGGGGGGGAGCGAGGCGTTGATTTCGGGGCATCCGGAATTTTGCCCGCGGCCGGTGCAAGTGGCCATCGCAGGGTCGACCTGGGGAGGGTCGATGCTGAAGATGCAATATGTGGGCCGGGGCATGCATCTGGAGTTTCACCACCCGGAATATCACCAGCCGATTGTGACGTCGCCGATCCAGGCGATTCGGGATTACGTTGAGCCGATGGCGGGTGCGGGCCTGGGGCAGACGCGGCCCACCAGCGCTCGCGCCGAGTAGTGTTAAACGTGCAATAGCCTGATCGCGGAGAACGCAGAGGACACCGAGAGAAACGCGACGGTCATTTGACTTGACCGGGCACACCCACTAACATTCCCGCATCGCGGAATGAAAATCGCTACGCGCGAAGTCGATCACGTTACCATCGTCGATATCAGTGGACGCATCGTCCTGGGCGACGAGACGGGACAGCTGCGCGATACCGTCTGCGGCCTGATCAGCCAGAAGAAAACGAAAATCATCCTCAACCTGGCGGAGGTCGATTACATCGACAGCTCAGGGGTGGGGGAGTTGGTAGGCAGCTTCACTACCGTGCGCAAGAGCGGTGGGGAGCTCAAGCTGCTCAACCTCACGCAAAAAGTGCAAGACGTCCTCCAAGTTACCAAGCTCTACACCGTGTTTGACATCAAGGAAGACGAGTTTACGGCGGTAAAGTCCTTCGACTACTTCTTTGCGAAGTAAATCGTCCCGACACGGCGGCAAGCTCCCCCCGGCCAAATGGATTCGAGAACTATTTTCTAAGGGACCCCACGAAAGTAAGGGACCGGGTCGCTCATGGACAGCCGCGGCGAAGAAGCGAAGAAGCCTAGAACGATCATCTGGGTTGCGGAGCACGGTTTTCAAGGCTGGACGTGTTCGCAGTGCGAGTGGAATTATCCGCTGCCCACGTTGCTCAACGACGCAGAAGCCAAAAGTGCTTACGACCGGCTGGCGTTGGGGAAATTTCGCGAACACGCTTGTGAGGGGCACGCGCCGCGGTTGGGAGCTGTCGACAGCCAGAGCTTCACGGCACGCATAAGAAAGCTGGTGAAGCAGGGATTCAAGCCGAGGGATGCCGTCGATTTACTGCTGCAGGAGGTTGAACTGGAGTACCGCGGCCAGCCTAAAGTTCTGGAACAGGCTCGCGCGGAAGGGCAGGATTTTCTGCGGCGGGTGCGTGAGGGTTTGATCTAGAGCAGCGACCTGCTGAAGTTCGCTCGGCTTTTGGCGTGAGTTCCTCAGCGGCTGAAGCCGGATTGATTTTGTGAGACATAGCGGCACGGCTGTAAGAGGCTGCAGAAAAACTCACTTCGTACCTGGCCAGACTCGGCTAAAGCCGCGTTGATACTTTGGAACTTAGCGGCGCGGCTTAGAAGCCGCGCCCTTTCAAAGAGACTGTCGCTGCGGCGGCTACATATTTTTGGGGGAGTAGATCGCGGAACTGCACGACGGAATGGCCTTTGCGGGCCAGCTTTCCCCAGCGGCTTGGCTTGTCGGGATTCTGCACGATCGCCCGATATTCTCTTCCGCCCATGAGGAAGCGCGCGGTGTGAAACCGGCTTGCGCCGGTGCGGGTTACGCGCGACTTTCGGCCCTCGATTGTAACTTCGGGACCGCTCGTAAGTTGCTCGGCTACGGAGCGTAAGAGGGAATGATCGAGCATAGGTTTCTCCGTTTAGGATTACGCCATATGCCGCCACCCGTGCAAATACTTTGATCGGGCCGGGTGCGGTAATACTCCACGCCAGATCCTTCGCTCCGCCTGAAGAGCGGCTACGCTCAGTATGACGCCGCGCTCATCCATGCGACGGCCTGCGTCGCTCCATGCTTCCACATAGCTGCCTTCGTGGTAACATCCGGCGAGTGGCTACGGCAAAAAATAATCCTGATCTGAATTACAGCCGGGAGCGGTTGGTTTCGGCGGCTCCGGTTGAGGATGACTCTTCGTTTGAGTTGAAGCTGCGTCCGCAGCGGTTGGGCGAGTTTATTGGGCAGACGAAGGTGAAGGAGAACCTGGCGGTCGCGATTGAGGCGGCGCGGTCGCGGGGGGAGGCCATGGATCATGTGCTGCTGTACGGGCCTCCGGGACTGGGGAAGACTACGTTGGCGAACATCATCGCCAATGAGCTGGGGGTGCACTTTCAGCCTACGGCGGCGCCGCTGATGCAGATCAAAGGTGACCTGACCGCGATTATCACGAACCTGCAGGACAAGCAGGTGCTGTTCATCGACGAGGTTCACCGGTTGCAGCCGGTGTTGGAAGAATTGCTTTATTCGGCGCTGGAAGATTACAAGCTGGACATCATTATTGGGCAAGGGCCTTCGGCGCGGACGCATACGCTCGAGGTGAAGCCGTTTACCTTCGTGGGTGCTACCACGCGGGCAGGGTTGCTGTCGGCGCCACTGCGGTCGAGATTTGGAATTGTGTTGCGCCTGGAGTTCTACACGCCGGCAGAGCTGCGGGTGATTGTGGAACGGTCGGCGGAAATTCTGTGTGTGTCGATCGACGACGCGGGTGCGATCGAGATCGCGGGCCGCTCGCGGGGGACGCCGCGCATTGCGAACCGGTTGCTGCGGCGGGTTCGCGATTATGCGCAGGTTCGCGGGGCGGGGAAAATTGATGAGCCTACGGCGCAGGCGGCTTTGCGCATGCTGGAAGTGGATCAGTATGGATTTGATGAAGTCGACCGGCGTCTGCTGTTGACGATTATTGAGAAGTATCAGGGTGGGCCGGTGGGGGTGAACACCCTGGCCGCGGCTTTGGCGGAAGAGCCAGAGGCGATTGAGGACGCGGGGGCGCGTGGCTACGCAGCTGGCTTACGAATATTTCAAGATTGTGCCGAACCGGAGGCAGAGTTCATTGTTCTGAGGTGGCAGGGTTGCCTAGCGAGCACGCTTGGTGATGTGGTGATCCGAACATTGCGTGAGAGCTCGTGCTGTCCCTACAGGACTCGGTTTCTTCTTTGGAGCTTTCCCAGGACTTCCGTCCCTTCGGCTTCGCTCAGGCAGGCTCCGGGCTAGCGAATGTCGCCCTATGGGCTGGAGCGTGAAGCGGAGGGGACATCCATTACAGATGTAGTCACATGATTCCTCGCTGGGCTTGTTGTGAGGGCGAGCGGTACACAGGTCCTTCTCTGCGCCGCGCGATTCCGCGCGGCTGCGTTCAGGATGACAACGTGAGGTGGTGGCGGTCGGGTTTCTGCCGCTTTGCGGCTTAACACTCCGGCTATGGCAAGTCAGGCGAGTTGGTTCCGCATCCCTACCGGCACTTGGCGACTATCAGGGTTATGTCGTCGGATTGCTCGTGGGGGCTGAAGGTCCGGACGTCGTCTACCATCGCTGCCACCAGGGCTGGCGTGGACTGGTTGAGATAGCGGCGCAGGGACTCGAGCAGGCGGTGCTCGCCGAATTCTTCTCCTGCGTCGTTGAATGATTCGGTTATGCCGTCGGTGTAGAGTGCTAGCGCGTCGCCGCTGGTGAGGGAACGTTCCACTATCTTGCAGTCCCATTCCTTGAAGAGGCCCAGTACTGTGCAGGTGGAGTCTAGCCTTTCCAGAGTGCCGTCGTGCCGAAGCAGAAGCGCGGAGAGGTGTCCGCAGCTTACGTAGCGCAGGCGGCGCATGCGGTCGTCGTACTCGCCAAAGAACAGTGTGGCGTAGGCGCTGTCGGTCGAGTTCTCGTAGAACAGGCGATTCACCAATTGCAGGAAGCGCTCCGGATGATCGAAGGCGATGGCGCACTGGCTGCGCAGGTTGGCTTGCAGATTGGCCATCAACAGAGCCGCCGCGATTCCTTTTCCTGCAATGTCGCCAACGACGAGTCCGAGGCGGTCCCGGCCCAGATCGAGGAAGTCGTAGTAGTCGCCGCCAACCTGGCGGGCCTGGATGCAAATCCCCGAGTAGTCGAGAGTGGAAAGAGGTGGAAGTGTCTGAGGAAAGAGCTTGAGCTGCACTTGCCGGGCGATTTCCATCTCGTGGGCAATGCGGCGCTCGGATTCCAGCTTTGCGGCGGCTGCGCGTCGCTGCGCCTCGACGGCTCGGCTCTCTTCATCGTAGCTCACCAGCATGAACGAGTTTCCGTCGAGATCTTTGAAATGGGTGAACACTCCTCCCCAGATCGATGGCTGTTCCTCTGGCGCTCGCGAGTCAGCCGGACTCGCGGCCAGTAACGGATGCTCATATTTGAGGCGCTTCAGGCGGGGAGCATACTGAAACCGGACTCCGCGCTTGCGCCATTCGCGAAACAGGGTCAACACATCTTCGGTGACAAAGACAACCTGTGTGGGCCGTCCGATGAGTGCGTACTGTTTGGAGTCGGGTTCGGGTGCGACCAGCGAAAGCACGGCGCTGCCGTCGGGAGGGGCAACCGCTACCCAGCGCTGGCCGGACCCGAAGCGGACGTCTCCGACCAGACTGAAGCCAAGCTGGTCCAGATAGAATCGCAGGCTTTCATCCTGACTACGTACGAAGATGTTAATGGCGTGAACGCGGAGATGGGGTTGCTTCGGATCCAGGCCAAAGGCAGGTTGGTCCGCGTACAGGGATGTAGGAGAGATGCCCATCGGCGTGATTATAGCGTTCGAAGAGCCATTCTCCTGTGGATGTATCACGGATTACGGCGGCCAGTTTGGGAGGCTGCGGAAAAACCCATCCCAGACCGGATATACCTCAGCGGCTAAAGCCGCGATTCATTTTGTGGCACATTGCGGCGCGGCTTGAAGCCGCGCCCCTTCAAAACACCTGATCAAAGCATCTGACAGGCAGGTTGCCGTCCTTTCAAAGCATCGGGCTCATCGAGGATTCCAGCAACCGCCTAGTGTGCCTGAGTCTCGCCGGCTTTTTCCATGGTCACGGTCACGTGGATCGGAACTGGGCGTACGACTTGGACGAGCGGGTCAGACACGTACACATTGGTCACGAATGTGGCGCGGGTCATGGTGCCTGAAGCGTCTACCGGATCGGTGGTTGCTGAGTCGACTCTCTCGACGTGTTGCTTGGGGCCGCTGATGGTGATACGGGCGGGATCGACTTCGACTTTCGCAATCTGCTCCCCTTCCACGAAAATCCCGATGACGCGCGGACGAATCTCAACTTCACGGATAAGACGGGTATCAAAATCGAGACGCACCTGGCCGGGCACAACCTGTACCACGAGCAACTCGTGCGGATGGCGAACCTGTTCCGAGGTCAGATCAAAGGTTCGTTCGCCGGGCTTTGCGCCCTGCAAGTTGATTTCGGCGTGAATGTCGCTGGAGCGTATCTGCCGGATCAGGCGCTCCGGGCCGCGCACGCGGATCTGCGCTTCAGGAATCGACTCGGAGCTGATTTCCAGATCGTAGGGGACATTCTGAAACACGATGGGCGCGCGCACCGCCACTTCGGCCGGGCGTTCGTCGGGCGAGATTGCCAGCCACAGACCAACTGCCAGAACCAGAGACAAGAGCTTGAGCGGCAAGTTGTGCAACACGTAGCGTCGGAAGAAGTTCATGCCTGTCGCTCCGTGTCGGAGGAGGCTGCGCCGGCCTCGGAGCTCCGTTGGGGCAGCGCTCGCAGGGGGGAATTGAGCGCGGCATCCGACTCATCCTCATTCTGTGTGATCACCGTGGGCAGCGTTACGGGAGACATATAGCGGCGCAGCTCGGAGCTCAGGCGCTCGCGCAATTGCTCGACGGTGAGATCGCGCTCGATCTTGCCGCCGATGGCGAGGCTGATGGCCCCCGTTTCTTCGGAGACAATCACGGCAATTGCGTCGGTTTCTTCGGTAATGCCGATGCCGGCGCGGTGACGTGTCCCGAGTTGGGTAGAGAGCATCGGATTCATCGACAGAGGTAAGAAACATGCGGCCGCTGCGATGCGATCCTTCTGGACGATTACTGCGCCGTCATGCAGCGGGGCGCTGGGACGGAAAACGGTTGCGAGCAGATCGTAGGAAAGACGCGCGTCGAGGGGGACGCCGCTTTCGACGTGGGTGCGCAACCCGATTTCACGCTCAATCACAATCAAGGCGCCGGTCTGGTGCTGGGAAAAAAGATTGGCGGCGAGGACAATGTCGTCGTAGGAATCGCCTTCGGCAGCGACACCGCGTCCAAGAGTGAGGCGACGCCCGAGATTCGCCAGCACGTGGCGAATCTCGGACTGAAAAACGACAATGAGGGCAAAGATGACGTAGGGAACGAGCCGGCTGACCAGCCAGCTCATGGTTGGCAGCTTGCCAATTCTCGCTAGGGAGAAGGCAACGGCAATCACGGCTACGCCAGCAAGCATGGGCGCGGCGCGGGTCCCCCGGATCATGACCAGGACCTGATAGATAAGCACGGCCACGAGCAGAATGTCGATTGCCACCGACAGCGCGGACCATGTCAGAAATTGCGTCACCGGGGACCTTTCTTCCGCTGGGGCCCGAAGTCCTGAACTTCCTCAATTGTAAACGGAGCCTATTTGCAACGCTAAATAAGAACCTGCTTAACCACCAAGGACACGAAGGAAGGTCTTACAGCTAGGATCAGGGCTGTTTCTTCGTAACCGTGGCACGAATTTCGCCGCGTGACAGCCGGGCTGTAATCTCGTCGCCTGCTTGAATCTGGGCTGCGTCCTTGAGCACCTTGCCGGAGGAATCGAAGACGAGGGCATAGCCTCGCTCCAGAATGGCCAGGGGCGATAGTGATTCCAAGGCTGTCATCATGCGCTCGGCGCGGACTCTGTGCTGGAGCAACACATTGCGC
Organism: Acidobacteriota bacterium; assembly: GCA_003225555.1. Lineage (GTDB taxonomy): Bacteria > Acidobacteriota > Terriglobia > Terriglobales > Acidobacteriaceae > Sulfotelmatobacter. The sequence continues at coordinate 14,488 of QIAM01000090.1, forward strand.
ATCACAGACACCAGGGCGGCGGTGGCTGCGTCCCTTTGGCGGCGCATGCCGGAAAGGACGAGGCGTAGGTCGTAGTGTCGGATGGCGGCGGAAGTCGTCTCCCAACGACGCCGCGTCTGCTCCAGCACGCCTCGCTCGGCGCGCTCCAGGCGGTAGGTCAGATCATCCAGCTTCTGCTGGCGTTGGTTGATGCCGTCCATCATGCGGGCGAAGGCTCCGTGTTGGGCCAGTTCGGTGAGCGTCTGCCTCCCGATCAGCAGGCGGTAGCGGATGGCGCGCGCCAGGCGCTCGTACAGGGCGTTCGCGTGATCTTCGACTTCCTGACGCGAGCGGATCACCAGTTCGGCAGCTGCCGAGGGCGTGGGTGCGCGCAGGTCGGCTACGAAATCCAGAATCGTGAAGTCGGTTTCGTGTCCGACCGCGGAAATCACGGGGACGGCGGAGGCCGCAACGGCACGGGCCAATCCCTCATTGTTGAAGGCGGCGAGATCTTCGGCGGATCCTCCTCCGCGCGCCACGACCACGACGTCAACATTGCGCTCCGTGCTGAAGTAACGCACGGCGGTTGCGACCTCGAGGGCGGCTGCTTCTCCCTGGACCTGGGTGGGATAAATCATCACATTCACGGTGTGATGGCGACGCTGCAGAATGTTCAGAATGTCGCGCAGGGCTGCGGCCTGTGGGGACGTCACAATTCCGATGCGCGCGGGCAGTGTGGGAATCGGCTTCTTTCGCTCGGCTGCGAACAGGCCTTCGGCTTCGAGTTTGGCTTTGAGCTGCTCGAAGGCAATCTGCAAAGCTCCGGCGCCTTTGGGTTCGATGTATTCGGCGAAGATCTGCAGTTCGCCGCGGTCTTCATAGATTGTGACCCGGCCTCGCACTACGACTTGCATTCCGTCGGCTGGACGGAAGCGCAGCAGGCGGGCGGCCGTCCGGAACATCACCACGCGAATCTGGGCGTTGCCGTCTTTCAGGGTGAAGTAAAGATGTCCGGATTCGGGGGCGCGAAAATTTGAGATTTCTCCTTCGACCCAGGCGTCGGAGTATTCGCGCTCGATGTGGGAGCGGACCGCGGCTACGAGGTCGCGGACCGTCCACACGCGGTGCTGCGGCGGGCGAAAATTGAAGCCGAGCTGGTCGGTCAAGGAGGACATTGAGGGAAGTTTACCGCAGGACGGGTTTCGGAATTGTTGCGGCTATTTTCGCAGGCGCCCGATCAGGTGCAACACCAGTGACAACACGACGCTCACCAGCAGGGAGGTTGCCAGCGGAAGGTAGACTGTGGTGTTTGTGCCGCGATAGAGGAAATCGCCCGGGAGCCGTCCGAGAGGCAGGTTGGTGCGTCCCAGCAGTATTACAACGATCCCTACCACGAGCAGGACCGCTCCAGAGAGAATGAGGACCTTTCCAAAGTCAGCCATGAGAAGTTCGGCGAAAGCCGCCTCGGGTGCGAACGCGTGTTTGACGTGAACTGTCCCAGCGAGCGGAGTACAGAGGTCCTTCGCTTCGCTCAGGATGACAAAACAACCTTGTTCTTTCAAACTGCTCACGAAGCAGCTTTCATTTTGTCACGATCTTAGGGGCAATGCCTGGCGCTACAGGATTTCACCTACGACTCGGAAATCTCGAGTCTTGCGCGAGAGCTCGCGGCGATCCTCGTTCAAACGCGACCGAGCTTCGCTCCGACTGGACAGCCGAGGCGGCTCTCCCAACCTGAGCCTTCCCAATTGCGGCTTTGCTGGAACCTTGCTCAATAGTGAAAACGGTATCGCAACTCCACATAGATCTCGCGGGGATTGTTCCAGTGGAATCCGCCGAAGGTTAGGCTGTTGTCGGTGAGGAGGTGGCGATTGGCGACGTTGAGGGCATTGACTGAGGCGGAGAAGCGCTCGCCGAAGTCCTTGCCTATCGCGAGGTCGAAGGTCGTGTGAGAGGGTAGGTAGGGAGGTGGAACGTCCTCGTTGGCGAAGCCGGAGCCGTAGTAAACGTTGGTCGATGCGTAGGCACGCCCGGGGAGAGTGATGTTGGCTCCGACATTGAGGGTGTTGCGTTGGTCGTGATCGAGTGCGAAGAAGCCGGTGTCGGGAGAGAAATCGGTGAGGCCTCCGGTAAGCGGACCCCGGGCCTGTGCGACCTGATTGGAATATGCCAGGTGAATTTGGGCACGGTGGGCCAGCTGGGGTGAGCGCAGGGTGAGCTCCCATCCACGAATTTTGGCTTGCGCCAAGGTCACGGGGATGAAGACGTTCGATTCGCCGACGTTGTTGTGATCGAAGTAATTGTGGGCGTTGGTGCTGAAAGTGTCGGCGTCGAGGGTCCAGCCGCGATAGGGGATGGTTACGCCGAACTGGTGCTCCTCGTCGCGCTCGCCGAAGAGGGGAATGAAATTGAGATTGTTCTGGTTGAGAAATGGAAGCAGAGGACCAGAGGCTGTGAGCAACGGTGGCGCCTGATAGTAGTGGCCATAGAATCCGCGGACGATCCACTTGAGCCACGGAACCACGAGGGACACGCCGAAACGCGGGCTGATGGCCGATTCGCTGACACCGCCGGAAAAGTGAGTGGGACGAATTCCGGCGGAAAGCGTCAGCCAGGGGGCTACGCTGAATTTGTCATCGAGAAAAAACGACACAAGGCTGCCGGAATCGGATGATCTGGTCGCGGGGAGACCGCCGGGCGGCGGGGGTGCTATCACTTGCAGGAGTTGGTTGTCGTGTTGTCCGAAGCCGTAGCCGCCGATGTGAAGGTTGTTCCGGGCGAAGGTTGCGTTGAATGCTGCTTGGCCGCCGGCGTATGCCGACGAACGATGATCAGTGGTTGCCGAAGGGGAGTCGTTGGGGTCCGAGTCGTAGTTTGCCTGATTGAAGTGGTAAAAGGGCGACACTGTGAGCAGCAGTTTGGAATTGAAAGTCTGTACCCAGGAGAAGTTGGCGAAGGCGTCAGCCTCGTGCTGTCCGTCGTGCACTTGCGAAGAAGGAGAATCCTTGGGGATCTGGTAGTAGTCGCGCCGGGCGGACATTATCAACCGCAACTGGTTGGAAGGGTTGGCATTGAAAATCAACGAGCCGAAGCCGCCATATCCGTTGTCGGCGTCGTGAATTACCTGCGCGACCGGGGTTTCCAGGCCGAGATTGCTGCGGTTTGCGTTCACGCTGGCGTAATAGGCGAAGTGCTCGGTGTGGCTGCCCAGGCTAAGGGCATCGTTGGTTTGATAAAAGCTTCCCGCGCCTAGCACCAGCTCGGCCTGCCGGTTGCGCTCGAACCCGGTGCGGGGGAGCACGTTGAAGACTCCGTAGGTGCGATCGCCTTCCGAGGCTTCGTAGCTGCCGCGTTGCACTTCGAGGTAATCCATATCCTTGGGATCGAACTGCAGGCCGACGTTGGAGGCGATGTTCGTGTTGGGCACAGGAACCCCGTCAACCAGCCAGCTCACTTGATGGCCGCCGCGGATGTGCAGTTGATCGTGCGTTAAGTACGCGCCGGGAACGTAGTCGGTGATGATCGCAAGACTGTTGCTGCGCGAAGCTCCCGGGGTGCGAGCGACGTCCGCGCGGCTGACTAGAGTCGTGGGAGTGGCTGAGTCAGGGGGCACTGCTTGCGGAGCGGCCGAGACCGTTACCGACTCGTTCGCCACGGCGAGCTTGAGTTGGTAGTGCAGCACTGGGTCCGTGCCTGATTTCACGATCACGTCCTGCGCGGTTTGCACGAAGCCGGGATTGGCGACAGTGACGGTGTACTCGCCCAGCGGGACTGGGTTGAAAGTGAACTGGCCCGTCGCATCGGTAGTGGTTGTCGCGACCCAGTCCGAGGCTTTCGCGTGCAGCATCACCATGGCTTTTTCCACGGGACGATGCTGCGGATCGTGAACTACACCGCGGATGGAGCCAAAAATCGAAGCGTTGGCACTTAGAGCTAGCGCAAGAAATGCATATCGCAGCGGAGTATGAGAAAGCCGCATGAGATCTCCTGATACAGGTGGAGGGCAGACTTTTGAACTGGTTTCCCGGTGTTCGGGAGAAAGTGAAGCTCCCTGCAGGGCTAAAGCCCAATCTCCCCATGGATCGCGGGCGGCACGGCTGGAAAGCCGTGCTCTTCCCAAACCGGTCCATGAAACCAGTTTCAGTTATTTAGGCGAGGGGGTCTCGCGGAGGGGCTCGTGTGGACTGGAGTTCGGAAAGAAGTGTAGTCGGAGAATCGACTTGCAGAAATTGGACGGTGGCGGCGACCTCTCGCACAATGGCAGAAAATGCGACCGGCTGGGCCTGGGCCCAGCGTGCAGCGATTATGGCGCGGCAGCAATCGTGATTGCAGCAGCCCGTGCTGCGGAGGATGAGCTGCTCAGGTTCAGGGGCCATCCCGTGGCAGGGGTGCGCCTGTGGGGCTTTACGGACGCAGCATGCATGCGGCGGAGGAGCAACGCTCAGCGCCAGTACTGCGGGGACAAGGTTGCCCACGAGCGCGAAGAGCAGCAACAGTTTGGCAGTCAGCCGATGCATGCTTGCAGTGTGAATCAGTATCCCGACGTGAGGCCAGCATAGAACAGAATCCGGAAAGGGCGCAAGCAATGGGCGTGGCCGCGCGCCCCCTCCACAGTCCGTCGTAGCACACGCCGGATCCTTCGCTCCGCCTGAGACCGGCTGTGCTTAGGATGACGCCGTAAGATACAGTTCACGGCATCAGCACGTATTTGCCGCCATTGGTGAATAGGATGACGAGGTTCATCAGGACAAACAGCAAGTCGTAGTGCCATCCGGAAGCCTTCTCGCCCCAGAATCCGGTGTGCCAGGTGAATATTTTCTTCGCAATTGCGCTGAGCATGATGAGGATGAGGCCCATCGCCGCCAATTGCGTCAGGACTCCGGCGGCGACGCCTAGTCCACCGGCAACTTCTGCGATGCCGAGAAAGATGGTGAAGGCCTTGCCCATCCCGATGCTTTTGGCTCGTGCGGCGGGATCTTTAAGGTGGCTGTAGCCGCTGGTGACGAAGACGAGGCCGACCATGAGGCGGAGCAGGACCAATCCGAGATCCGTGAAGTGTGCTAGCTGAGGAAACATCGCTCCTCCAAGATGCGGCCGGTTTGCAGTATACGGGGAGCCCCAGGCGAGGCCTTATCGCCGCGCCTTCAATCGCCCTCGGAAGCACCCCATTCCACAAGGCCTGACGGTGGAAAAAGCACTCAGAGATGCCGCTTGCCACTAAAAAGTTGCATTTTCGCCGCGACTCGAAGTAAGATGCCTGTGGAGACGCGACTGTAGCGCCCCCGGTTCTTGGCCCTGTACCGCCCGTTTCGTTACTTCCAACAAGCAGCAGTTCAACGCTTTGGCGAAAGAAAATTGACCCGAGAGGTGGTAGGTCCGCCTCCGTCCCGGTTCGGAGAGTCAAACATGGCGTGGTACGCGTACTGCCTTACCGAGCACCAAACCCTCCCAAATGGAACCCGCACTCGCCGCCCTTTCCTGTTAGAGGGCGTTCAAGGAGTGAACGGCGCTGCAGTTCTAAGCTATCCCAGCGGTGAATTCGCGGTCATCGTCAGCGAGTACGAGCATGCTGGCGAACTCGACCAGAAAGCCGCTATCGAACATGCCCGCGTGGTCAGCGGCTGCTTCCGCAACTCGACCGTTTTACCCTTCCGCTTTGGCACCATCTTCGAGAGCGACGACGCGCTACGGCAGGCTGTCCGGGTCAACCGGCGAGCCTTTGGCCTGAGCGTGGCCCGGCTGCGGGGCAAGTCCGAAATGCACATCAAGCTGGTCGTCCGGGATGGCTCACTGCGCGAAGCCATGATCGACGTTCAGCTGCCCGACACCGTCGGTGGCGACTACCTGTCCAAGCTGAAGGTGAAGGCATCCCGCGAGCGCGAGCGCCAGACCAAGGCGCGGGCGCTATCGGTACAAGTCCACAAGCTGTTTAACCCTCTGGAAGAAGAAGTCAGCTGTAAGAAGGTCGCTCCCGAGGGAATGTTGATCGACATCGCCCACCTGATCGACACCAAGAGCGTGGAGAAGTATCAGAACCGCTACAGCACCGCTACCAAGCAGTTGAAAAACTGCGAAGTGACGGTCAGCGGGCCTTGGCCCCCGTATCACTTCCTGCCGGGCAAGCTCCGTACGGTCGCAGGAAATAGTTAAGTTCTCCAAGAACGTCACACTCCGCTCCGAGCCCCTCGCTGGCCAAAAGCCGCGAGGGGCTTGGCGTTTGGGCCGATCTCTTGAGCCGCAGTAGTGGCATGCATTGAATGTGCATTGTTCTGCACTCTCGGCTGCGATGTCCGGCTCCATCCGCTGTTGTGTTCTCTGCATAACTTCACATTAAACCTAGGTTCTTCATGGACTTACAGGTTGGCGTGAGCGGGATCACAGGTTCGGGAGCCTTTGGCTCGGCAAGTGCTGTTTGAGAGATAACAAAAGAGGCCGCAAACTCAAGCACCATGACCTTCACTCTCTTCCACAATCCTCGACAATTCCCGAATAGCCGTTCCGGCTGGCGGAGCGGCTTGCATCGCCTTTCCTGACATTACCTACCGATCGCCTCTTTGCATCGTGGCTCCAGAAATGGAGCCACTTTCGTTTTGGCCTGGTACCCTTTCCAACTACGATCCCGTTTTTCCGCGCGCGTTGGGTCAGATACACTGTCACGACCATGACCGAGCGCTCCCGCCTGCTTTTGCAAGTCGTTTGCACCCTAACCTTCTTTAGTGCAACTTACGCCCAGAACCCAACACCGCGAACCAACCGATACACCGTGCCACCGCAGCCGCCCCAGGCGCAGCGGGAGAACTTTTCCCCAGAGTTGCTGGCAGAACTGGCGGCGATCAAGTCTGCCGCGCTGGGGGATGACTATGCGTATCAGCACCTTGCACATTTGACTGAGAACATCGGACCCCGCCCCAGCGGTTCGCCGCAGGCCCAGGCTGCGGTTGAATATGTCGCGGGAGAGTTGCGCCAGTTGGGACTGGATATTCATCTGGAAGCAGTGAAAGTTCCGCACTGGGTTCGCGGTGCCGAGAGTGCGGAGCTGATCGAGTACCCCGGCCAGGCTCCGGGAACCACACAGAAGATTGTTCTCACGGCGCTGGGCGGCAGCACGTCGACGCCTGCCGAGGGACTCTCGGCATACGTGGTCGTGGTGAATGACTTCGACGAATTGAAGGCGTTGAGCCGTGATCAAATTGCCGGCAAGATCGTGCTATTTAACGAGATCTATGACAAGCAGAAGGCAGCCGGTGGCCTGGCCTTTGCCGCTTATGGCGAGGCGGTGCGCTACCGTGCCGCAGGCCCGAAGGCGGCCGCGGATTTAGGAGCGGCGGCGGCCCTGGTACGGTCAGTAGGCGGTGCCGACTTCCGGCTTCCTCACACCGGTTTCAATTTTCCCGCCGGGGTTCCCGCCGGCGCGGTCACGGCAGAAGACGCGGAACTGGTCGCGCATCTGGCGGCACAGGGGAAAGTTCGCATACACCTCACGCTCACTCCGCAAAAGCTCCCGGATGGGACCAGCTACAACGTAATTGCCGATTTGAAGGGCAGTGAGCATCCCGAACAGATCGTCGTGGTCTCGGGACATCTCGACTCCTGGGACCTTGGGACCGGCGCGATTGACGACGGGGCGGGAGTGGTGATCGCGATGGAGTGCGCGGAACTGCTGCAGAAGCTGCACCTGCATCCCAAACGCACCCTCCGCGTGATCGCCTGGATGGACGAAGAGAGCGGCGGCGCCGGCAGCCAGGCGTACACAAAAGACTATTCCGCGGAGTTTCCCCGCCATGTCGCCGCGATTGAGAGCGATGCGGGCGCGGCGCATCCCTTAGGTTTTGACGTCAAGATCAGCCCGAAGGCGATGGACCTGCTTCGCCCCGTCACCAACGTCCTGCAGAGTACTGGAGCTAACGTATTGCAGCCCAGCAGTTATCCGCCCGGCGCCGACATAGCCGGCATGTCGGAAGCAGGTGTGCCGGCGTTCGGAATCATGGAAGATGGCCGCACCTATTTCCACTACCATCACACTGCCGCCGATACGCTGGATAAAGTTGTTCCCGGCGAACTCCGCGAGAATGCCGCCGCCATGGCCGTAATGGCATACGCGCTGGCGAACATGAAGGACCCGCTACCCAGGTAGCTCGGCCTTACGCGGGCCGCGTATCCGCTCAATGTGCGGACTGCAGCCCTTCAAGCGGTAGAAGAACAATCGCGCAGGCCGAACCACTGCAGGAAAGGGCTCCTTTACGAACGATCTTGAGGGATGAAACGTCAGGGAACTTTACGGGATATTGTGCTTTTCGCAGTTCGTCAGTGGCCGAACGCAGGGTTGCGTCCCCGTCCAGCCATTCGGCGCGATCGGGCTTGTTGGAGCCATCAAATACCAGGACGAACTGGGCGGACGCGGTGCCAGTAACGATCGCCGGCAATTTGACGGTGCGAGCCAGCAGCAATTCTGCGGTGGCAGCCGCGATCTCCTTGTCGGCGGCGTCGGGTGTGGTGGACAGTTTCAGGAGTTGCTCGCGGGACGCTGCGACTTCTCCGCCGCCTGCCGCGACAGCCAGTGCCAGGGCATGGCGAAGTTTCTCACGTTGCCCCTCCTTTTCCAGAATGCGGGCCACCCGATTCTCCACCGTGCCCGACTGGCTGAGCAACCAGGCGGAATTGAGGTACTGCATCCCTTCGAGAGCCTCGCCTTGCAGGAACTTGGCCCAGCCGACGCGCGCCCAAGCCAGCGCGACCAGATCCATGGCGCGAAGAGCGGAGGCTCCCGAACGATCGAATTCCCCCGAGTCGAACTGATCGCCGAGGTCCTCGATCGTCTTGCGGGCATCGCGCAACGTCTGGTTCGGGTCGATGTCATTGCGCAATGCCGAAGCATAGATGTCCGCTCCGGAAGCGGGCACAGATACTCCCGTAACGCTCTTCATGAGGCCCTCTGCTTTGGTGGCATTTCCGCTGCGGGCGTAGACGCGTGCGAGGACGATCTTGACCTCCGGGTCGTCGGGCGGCATGGCGACCGTCTCTTCCAGTTCCTTCGTCGCGTCGGCATCCCGGTTCAACTGCGCCAGCAAGATCCCTAGACCCTTATGCGTGGATTTGTTGAATGGAGTGATCTCCAGTTGCTTGCGGTAGGCGGCGATGGCGTCGTCGAACTTGCCCTGCTGCTGCAGTTCTAGCGCGAGATCTCCATTCGCACTCTTGTGAAAGGCGTCCACCTCGATCTGTTGGCGAAAGGCGCGAATGGCGTCGTCATGCTGGCTGAGACCGGCATAGGCCCGCCCCAGATCGTCCCACGTGTCTTTCTGGTTCGGATCCTGATCGGCCGCGCGCTTCAGAAGATCGGCAGCAGCGCTGAAATCCCTGCGTTGCAGGGCGGAGGTGCCCGCCTTGCGCAATTCTTCCGGCGTACCACCCGACTTTGCCGCCGACGCCAGGGCCGCTGCCGATGCGGGCGCGATGCTGGCGCTGAGAACCTGCTCTACCTCTTTGCTGGTCACGTTCTCAAACGATTCATAGTCGTTGCGGCGCGATGCTGGAAGCTCATTCACCTTCAACACTACTCGTCGTACCGCCTCCAGTACGTTCTTGTTGAGTTCGTAGGAGACTGAATATTCGCCGTAGTCGCGCGCCATGGTCGCGGAGGGTGCCACTTGGACCGTGTAATTGGCAGGAAATTGGATGTGAGCGTGGTACGTCTCTTCAATCGCGGGACCCACTTTCACCGGTTGCAGCGGCTTCTTGGGGTTGGCGGCCTGGGCGCGGCGCAGTTGCATCGGTGGCAGAATCCGGAAACTCACGCCGGAATTCGGAACGGTGAAGTAATTGTCCTTGCGGAAGCGATAGACCAAGTGGAAGGGCTTGCTGGTGTCTTCCAGGGAATCGACGTGAATATCGGACACATCTCCTGCCAGTCCCCACATCGCAGACAGGTTCTTCAACGCCTCCTGCCATCGCGCCTGAGGAATCTCTCGGAAGGCAGACCGCAGGGGCACGTCGCTATCGCCTTGTGCGCTGATTTCGACGGCGGTATCGAACGTCCCCGCTTCGGTAAACTTCCCGTCGAGCTTGAAGGTTAACTGATTCTTTACAGGTGAGTTCACCGGAGTGCGGTGCAGCCCGCCAATTTTCCCGTTGGCGGCCAGCAGCGCCTGCTTGTTGCGGAGTTGGTACAGGATCAGACCGTAGGGCGCGACCTCCGCAGTGGAATCGAGCCAGGTGAGTTCACCGCCGAGTTCGGCAGCCGTGATTTCATGATTGAACTGTGACGGCGATGGCACGTCGGGATCCAGTTCGCGGTAGCTGCTGATCAGCACAGGATAGCTTTGGATGTTCTCGGCTTGCAGCAGGGACTGCAACAGAGTGTGCTTGTCCTTGCAGTCTCCGTAACCGTTTTGCAGGACTTCGGACGCGGCATGAGGCTGCAGCCGGCCAACGCCGAAGGAAATGCTGACATAGCGAATGTTCCGGGCCACGTAGTCGTAGAGGCGGCGAGCTTTCTCCACCGATGTAGGAGCACCCTTGATAAGTTCAGCGGCCTTTTTGCGGACGCTCTCATCCACGACCACACGGTCGCCCTGCAGTTTGGCATACCATTGCCCGACCTGCTGCCAGTCCGCGAAAGTGGACATCTGGACGTCGGGCGTGAAATCCGGCTCTACGCGCTCCGTATCGCGATCGCGTTTGCGGTCAGGGACAAAATCGCGAATGGTCCAGGTATAGATTCTGCGGTCTCCTGAATCCTGAGTCTCATACTTGCGCTCCGGACTCTTGAGCTTCACCGCGCGGGCTTTGGGAATGTCGATTCGCAGCTGCTCCTCGTGGACCGCAAAGTCTTTCGAGAACGAATGCTCGTACCAGAACTCGTGGGGCGCCAGCGGCGTGGTCACATGCGTAATGGTGTGGTACTCGAGCACGTCGCCCGCCTGCAGGCCGGCGACGGATACATGACGTTCGCGGTAGTCGCTGTAGGTTGGCGCTTCGCGAAGAACGTCTGGGGCGAAATCCTGGGCAGTGGAGGCCTGTGTCTCGACCACCCGACCGTCCGGTTTACGTACGCGGACGTAGTCCACGTCCAGCTTCTCGGTGGCGGAGGAATATCCGAGAACCAGCTGCCCCAACCCCTGGACGCCGGCCTGGCTCTGCACCCGGATCACCGCCGTCGTCTCGCGCACGCCCGTGCCATCGTCTTCGAAGCGAACCAGGTTGTCCATGCGATCGAACACGGCGGCCTCTTCGGAGATTCCCGGCTGATTGGATGACGAAGGAACTTGGGCGCGCAGGTCGACCGTAAGGGCTGCGCAAAGAAGAAGGGCGGAGAACAAACGCAACATGCGCGGGCTTCCTCGAATTCGTTCGGATTCTGAGGTTGGCATTGTACATCGGAGGGGAAGGCGGATGGGGTACTTGATTCCGAGGTGCATCAAGTGTGATTCCCATCACATCGGTGGTAGCCCCTAGAACCTACACTGCTTTTCCGTATGAATCCGAGCCTTGCAGCCTCTGGGCTGGTTGACGCATCTCAATTTCGGCGCTTATCATCTTCGTTTGGCCTTATGCTCAGGGACGCATCCGGGAGGATGCGTCCCAAGACTTTTGATGTGGCTCTTATATCAGTGTCCCAAGAAGTGACCTATGGATAAGAAGAAATTGGAATCATTCAAGAAACGGCTGGAAACGCGGCAGCAGGAGTTGCGCCGCACGGTGACTCGCACGCAGGCAGATGGCCGCTCGGCCGATGAAGACACGGCACAGGACATCGCCGACCGCGCTGCCAGCTCCTACACGAAAGAATTTCTATTCAGCCAGAGCAATAATGAGCGGCACCTTTTGCGGATGGTCGACAAGGCGCTAGCGCGCATTCGCGAAGGCAGCTTCGGCGAATGTATCCACTGTGGCAAGGAGATCAACGCGAAGCGGCTGGAAGCTGTGCCTTGGACGCGCCACTGCATCGAGTGTCAGGAGAAGATCGAGCAAGGACTGCTGGAAGAGGCTCCGCGGTAGAAGGCTTGGTTGTGTTTGGTTTCTAGCGGCACTCGCCGGATTCAAATCTCTCCCGGAGAAATCTCGTCGACATAACACCAGGTCCAACGCTCACCGGGCTCAATTGACCGGATGAGCGGATGCGACGTGCCATGAAAATGTTTTGTGGCGTGCTTATTCTTCGACGAGTCGCAGCAACCCACGTGCCCACACGTCAGACAAAGTCTGAGATGCACCCATCGGTCGCCGATCTTGACGCAATCTTCACACTCGTGTGTCTGCGTGGTCTCAACCTTGATCTGTTTCAGATGGCTGCAATCCTGGCTTAGTGCTTTCAAGATTCTTGTCTCCTTTCGAGTGATGACCGATCCCAGCGGGCGAGTTCGGCTCCCGCTTCGTACGTGCTCTGAGCAAACTCGAGGATCTCAGATCGTGGCGACTTTGCCCGGCGCACGTCGTCATACATCAGCAGGAACTCGTGAAGATTGCCATCATACTTTGCAGCCGCCGGGCGCACGGCCCACGAGCCGTAGCCCGGCGGCTCAGGGGCCGTATAAGCATAGAACGCCGGCCTCTTCACGGGACCGCCGCCGGGCCACCACCCCAGGCTGCTGCACTCGTGCGAATAGGCTTCCGACGTGATGATGCCTTTTCGGGGCGGAGCCGGGCGGCCGCAAAATCGCGTAGTACACAGATCGAAGCTTCCCCAGAAAAAGTGCGCAGGGCTCACTTTGCCCAGGAATCGTGAGCGAAATTCCAGGAAGACGAGGCTCGTGGACACTAGAATTCGCCACAGCCGATTGGCGTACTCTGAATCGTAGGAAGCGTGAGTCTCGTCCTGATCCAAGGGGATCGGCTCAGGGACTTCCTGGGGCTTGGGATTAATCTGGACCTCAATGCCGGCCTCGCGCAATACGGCGAACAGCTCCCGATAGAAAGCGGCGACAGATTTTGGCGCGAGTGCGAATCCACGCTCGACGCCATCCGCAGTGCGAAGCTCCAGCCGGTGGTCAATAAAATTGAACTGGATCTCAAACGCCTGTCCTTTATATGGAATCGGAGAGGTCGTGAGCCCTCGCGTGTTGACATAGAGGGCCACGTTCCACCAGTGGTTCTCGAGCGGAGCCAGCCCCAGACGGATCTTTCCCACAATCTGGGTCCACATGTGAAGCGTGTGATAGGTGTCCTCCCATTCTTCGAGCGGCAAGGCAGGCCAGTCGTCGGTCGTCGCTGCAGAAAGAGGGTGCTTCGGGAGGTTGGTGTGCGCCTGAGCTGCCATAACTTTTAAATTATGCGCTCAATCCTGTCTTGTGTGGTACGGATGTTGTCTAACATTTCCGAGCGAGAAACGTCATTCTTGTACAGTGGGTCTTGGGGCGGACGAGACAGCACCTGTCTGCCACGAGAGTCATAACGTCAAGAGTTAAAGTTTAGAATGCCTCTCGTTTCCAGGTTCAGAGCGAACATCCGGCCGCTTTCGTTGTTTGCCGTCGCGGTGGTCGCGTTGGCGTCGTTCGCCTTCGCCGCGCCCACCATCCAGATTCCCCGCATCGACACCCCGCCCTCGCTCTCCGATTTCGAAGAGATGCAGCCCAGCGCCCGGGTAGCCGGAAAAATGGTGAAGGTGACAGGCTTCATCATGCGCGAGCCTGCGGACGGCGCCGAGCCGACGCAGAAGACCGACGTCTACCTCGCCTACGACCAGCACAATCTTTACGCCGTATTCGTGGCCTGGGACAGTGAACCGTCGAAGATTCGCGCTCGCATGACGCGCCGGGAGGATGTGTTCTCCGACGATTCGGTCGAGATCATGGTCGACACTTTCCACGACGCCCGTCGCGCCTACGCCTTCGCCACGAATCCTTTTGGCATTCAATGGGACGCGCTGTGGACGGAAGGCGCGATTCGTAACAACACTCCCGCAGACTACAGCGGGTTCGATCCCTCCTTCGATACGGTGTGGCGCTCAGAGGGACATCTGACCGGCCGCGGCTACCTGGTGCTCATGGCAATTCCGTTCAAGAGCCTGCGGTTCCCCAACACGGACCAGCAGGAATGGGGCATCATTTTAAACCGCTCCATCCCGCGCACCAATGAAAACCTGTTCTGGCCGCGAATCTCCATTCGCATTCAAGGACGATTTAACCAGGCCGCAACCGCGACCGGACTGGAGCACGTTTCGCCCAGCCGGAACATCCAACTGATTCCCTACGGACTTTTTCGCAGCTTTCGTGATATCGACCAGCGCGATCCCAACAAGCCCTTTTTTGAGAGCCGCGCCTTCAAACCCGATGTTGGTCTTGACTTTAAGTTCATCCTGCACGACAGCTTCGTGCTCGACAGCACCATCAATCCCGACTTCAGCCAGGTCGAGTCCGACCAGCCGCAGATCACGGTGAACCAGCGCTTTGAAGTTTTCTTTCCCGAGAAGCGGCCGTTCTTCCTGGAGAACAGCAACTATTTCACTACGCCGATCAATCTTGTCTTCACGCGCCGCATCGGACATCCCGAGTTCGGCCTGCGGCTCACTGGCAAAGCCGGACCATGGGCCGTGGGCATTCTGGCCACTGATGATCGGGCGCCGGGAGAGGTGGTGCCCCCGACCGATCCACACAGCGGCGAGCACGCAACCTTCACGATCGGTCGCGTTAGCCGCGACATCCTCGATCAGTCAACCATCGGAGCAATCTTCACCGATCGTGAATTCGGCGGCGGGTATAACCGCGTCGGCGGCGCGGACGCCAATATCAAGCTCAACCAGAACTGGCGCGTGCAGGGACAGGCTGTCACCAGCTCCACGCTAAATGTCGATGGCACTTACCTGGCCGGACCTGGCTACAAGCTCGATCTGGAACGGTCGGGACGCAAGTTCAACCTGCAATCTCTTTATCAGGACTACACCCCAGGGTTCGTCACGGAAACAGGCTTCGTCAATCGAGTGGATGTTCGCGAGCAGAGCATCAACGCCAGCTACTTCTTCCGGCCCGAGGGCAAGTTCCTGATCTCGTGGGGTCCGACGCTGCAGGAGTTTGCCATCTGGGACCATCACGGCACCGCGCTCGACTACTTTGGTTTTCCCGGTCTTCGCGTCGACATGACTCGCGGTACCTTCGTCAACTTTCATCCTTATGCCTATGACGGCGTGTTCCTCCGCCCCGAGGACTACGGCAGCCTCACGAACGTGAAGTCGTACCCGCAACCTTTCTGGGGAATCGAGGGCGGAACCAGCTGGTTCAAGCAGTTCGACCTGACTTGGTTCTTCGTCTCCGGCGCGGGTGTGAACTACAACCCGCTGCCGGGCGTCATTCCCAAGATTGGCCACGAGGATCAGGGCAACGTCACTCTCACTTTTCACGCTTCGGGCAGGCTGCGCATTGACAATACCTACCTGCTGGAGCACATCCGCGAGCGCGACTCGCACCTCACCGCTGTGACCAACCATATTGTGCGCACCAAGTGGAACTACCAGTTCACTCGGGAGCTCTCGGCGCGCGTAATTCTGCAATACACTTCGGTTCTGTCGAATCCGCTGATTAGTTCTCTGTCGCCGAGGAAGAACCTCAACGCCGACTTTCTCATCACCTACCTGGTACATCCCGGCACAGCGATTTACGTCGGATACAACAGCAACCTGCAGAATCTTGACCGCGGACTGATACCGACACCGACTGGCTTGCGCACGACCCCGGACCGCTTCCTCAACGACAGCCGCCAGTTTTTTGTGAAGGTGTCATACCTGCTCCGCTTCTGAGCATCGGCGCCTGGGATCGCTCCCGAATAGCCGACCATCCACCTACTACCATGGTTTCGTGGCCACAAAGAGACATTTTCTAGTATTGATCGTCGGAGGTAGAGTCAAGCCGATCTGAATGAGTGCCTTGGTCCGTGTTGTCATCCAAGTACGAGCTGAGTTGCCGTTCGTCCTCGCGAGTACTGGCCTTTCGCGAATTCTTCCCGCCTCAGTCCTTTACTTTACTTTGGTGCGTTCGGTAGTAGCTCTTGCCACAACGAGCTACTTCACCGGCTTAGGTCCTTCAGCGCGGACATCTGCCACGATGTCGCGAACTGCCTTAACCACAATTTCTGGGGAGCCGCGAGTAGAAAGGCGCTCCAGGCCCGCTTGCATTTCGTGAACCCACACCTGCTGATATGCGGCTGCTTGTCTATTTAACTCAGGGTTTCCAAAGTCCATTGCTAGACTTGGTGGAACCATCAGTTGTCGTTTACTCGCGCCTCTCAGGACGGATTTTGAGATGTAGTCTCGCTT
This sequence comes from Acidobacteriota bacterium, assembly GCA_003225555.1. Classification (GTDB taxonomy): domain Bacteria; phylum Acidobacteriota; class Terriglobia; order Terriglobales; family Acidobacteriaceae; genus Sulfotelmatobacter. The sequence goes on from QIAM01000090.1 coordinate 30,710, forward strand.
CGCGGACCAGGCCTTCGAGTCTCGCGATCTCCGTGGCCAAGAGTCCACGGCCAAAGCGTGAAAGGCGATAATAGCGGCGCCTTGGATCATCGCCGAGAGAGCGTGTAGAGCGCTCTTCCACGATGCCTTGATCGAGCAGTTTTTGCAGATTGTCGTACAACGTGCCGGGACCCAACTTGTAGCGGCCGTCCGACTGGCGGGCCACCTCTCGCATAATCCCGTATCCGTGACGATCTTCACTTGCGAGGGCGAGCAGGATATGCTGCGCGGCAAGGGAAAGAGGCAGGAATTGATTAAAGTCTTCCTTCATAGTCGGATTCCGTTATATCGGAAACCGACTACTAGAGTTAAGTGCTATCTTTCCGAACACGCCTTTCGCGGGGCAGAAATTCGGCTCAAATATAAATTTAAGTAGTCGGTCGTGGAACATGGCTCTCAATATCGACCTGACTTCTTTTGGCGAATTACGGGCAAAACGGGAAACCGAGCCTGCCCCGTAAGAACGGTGGGGCTTTTGACCACCCCATTTTCGGCCTGTTAGACTAGTGGTTTGTCCAGCCATTTCCAACCGTAGAAGGGAAGTCCGTGCGCGCAGAAACCCGCCATCAACTGAAACAGGATGCCTTTAGCCGTGTGACCATGGAGGCCGCCGAGCGAACCGCCCATTGGACGGTCGAACACCGGTCCACCCTCGTCATTACGATCGCCGTCGTTGCAGTGGTCCTGGCGGCCATTCTGGGTGGCTGGTACTACCTGAGCACGCAGGACGAGAAGGCCAGCTTCGACTTCTCGCAGGCGGTCCGCACACTGGATACGCCTCTGCGCCCCGCCGGTTCACCGCCCCAACCCGATGTCGCAACTTTTGCATCGGCCAAAGAGCGCACCGACGCTGCCCGGAAGCAATTCCAGGCCATCGTTGACAAGTATCCGCACACCCGCAGCGCCGACATGGCCCGTTATTTCCTGGGCATCACCGCCGCGGACCAGGGGGATAGCGCTGCTGCCGAGCGCGATCTCAAGCAGGTAGCGTCGTCCGGCAATCGGGAACTGGCGTCGGTCGCGAAACTCGCGCTGGCGTCCCTGTACGCAAGTTCCAAGCGCACGAAAGATGCCGAGGCCCTTTACAAAGAGCTGATCAACAAGCCCACGACTTCGGTCAGCAAGGTCACGGCGCAGATGCAGCTAGCCGACCTTTATCAATCTTCGAACCAGCCTACGGAAGCTAAACGGATTCTCGAGCAGGTCAAGAAAGAGAATCCGACCGGCGAAGCCGGGCAGATGGCCACGCAAAAGTTGGCGGAGCTGAAGTAGGCATCCCCGGATAGGATGCCGCCTCTTGGTATTCTTGAGTCGCGATGGCTCCCCGCCCCCTGCTGTACTACATCACAGACCGTAAGGTGTTTCCCGGCGAGGAAGCTGAGCGCCGGCGCCACCTCCTGGAAAAGATCGCCGAGGCTGCCCGCTGCGGAATCGATTACATCCAACTTCGTGAGAAAGATCTGACAGCACGCGAGCTGGAGTCGCTGGCCCGTGAGGCCGTCAATACGGTCCGTGAGGCCAGACGACCGAGAACTGAGAACCGAGAACTGAGAACTCGCCTTCTCATCAATTCCCGCACAGACGTAGCGCTCGTCGCAGGAGCCGACGGCGTTCACCTTCGATCGGATGACGTCTCCCCCTCCGATGTCCGCGAAGCGTGGAAATGTGACGCGGGCGCCCCCGCCCGCGAAACTGCCAGCCAACATCCAATCATCGGCGTTTCCTGCCACTCTCTGGACGACGTCACACAGGCCGCTAAGAACCGAGCAAACTTCGCCGTCTTCGCTGCAGTGTTCGAGAAGAAAGATTCCGAAACCAGCATTCCCGCCGGTCTGTCCGCGCTACAAGCGGCGTGTAGCATGGGAATTCCCGTATTCGCCCTCGGTGGAGTAACCCTCGCCAATGCCCAGTCCTGCATCGATGTCGGTGCCGAGGGCATCGCCGGCATCCGCCTCTTTCAGGAGAACGACATCGCCGAGGTTGTACGCACCATCCGCGGTTAGCAGGCAATCCCCATCCCCTCTGCGCTGCTAGAATTTACCTCGACGAGGGAACCGCTCCGATCGCACTTCACCAATGAAGACAGCTCAATCAAGCTCACACCCTGCCGCCTCGGTCATCGAGCCAACGCTGGTTCGCATTCCGGAGGGCAGGTTCCTCATGGGCTCCGGGTCCGGCCAAGATTGCGAGCGCCCGGTGCACCGAGTATGGGTAGATGCTTTCCTGCTCGCCGCCACGCAGGTCACAAACGCGGAATACGCCGCGTTTCTGCGCGCAACGTCCGCCCTGCCGCCACCTCTCTGGGAAGATTCGAACTTCAACGATCCCCAGCAGCCGGTAGCCGGTCCTTCCTGGTTTGAAGCGACGCGGTACTGCGAATGGCTGAGTGCGGAAACCGGCCGTCTCTACCGATTGCCCACGGAAGCGGAGTGGGAACGCGCAGCCCGCGCTGGCGCCGAGCAAAAGAATTTCCCCTGGGGCGCCGAGCCGCCGCAATCACTTCCGGACTACGCGACGCGATGGCAGACCGGACCCGAGCCCGTAGCCCGTTACGCTCCCAATTCCTTCAGCCTTTACAACATCTGCGACAACGTTCACGAGTGGTGCAGTGACTGGTACGACCCGAACTATTATGCAATCTCGCCAGAGCGGAATCCGCGAGGCCCCGAGCACGGCCAGCGCAAAGCATCGCGCGGAGGATCGTGGCGGCATCACATCAAGGTGGCGCGGTGCTCGGCCCGTTCCAGCATTCCTCCCCAGTTTCAGTACGCGGATTACGGTTTCCGAGTCGCCTGCGAGATCGGAGAGCCCTGATGTTTCGCAACGACCTGCTACACAAGAAACGCATTCTCATCACGGGCGGCGGCACCGGACTCGGCAAAGGGATGGCGCAGCGCTTCCTCAAACTGGGTGCGGAAGTTTACATCTGCGGTCGCCGCGAAGAAGTGCTGAAAAACACTGCAGCCGAGTTGTCATCGGCGACGCGCGGCCGAATCCACGCCATCCCCTGCGACGTACGTACCCTGGACGCAGTCGAGGCAATGATCGATACCATCTGGAAAGATGGCCCGCTAGACGTGCTAGTCAACAACGCCGCCGGCAACTTCATCGCGCGCACCGAGGAACTCTCCCCGCGAGCGTTTGAGTCTGTGATCGGCATCGTGCTCATGGGCACGCTGCACGCGACCATGGCCTGCGGCCGCCGCTGGCTCAAGGCAGGTCATCGCGGTACGGTCCTCAGCATCTCGGCAACGTACGCGCCCGTAGGATCCGCCTACGTTGTTCCCTCCGCGATCTCGAAGTCGGCAGTCGAAGCTCTCACCCGCAGCCTGGCCGTCGAGTGGGGTGACCGCGGGATTCGCTTGAACGCGATTGCACCCGGCCCCATCCCCACGCAAGGAGCATTCTCGCGCGTGCTGCCGCGCCCTGAACTCGAAAAGCTGGCTCTCGAGCGCAATCCCCTTCACCGCTTCGGCACGGTTGAAGAGTTGGCGAATCTGGCGGCATTTCTGATCAGCGACGGCTCGGGATACGTGAACGGCGAAGTCATTCGAATGGACGGCGGAGAATTTCTGCAGGGCGCCGGCGAGTTCAGCAATCTTGGCCGCGCACTCACCGAAGAAGATTGGGCATCGATCAAGCCTCGCAAGCGAACCAGCTGATCGCTGCCATAGGTTCTTTCAATTGGACTTCCGGCGCAGCATTTGACAGATTGATCCTGCAACCTGCAACGGAATAGTTGTCCCCGCGAACCCTGATGTTCGCTCCCTCGCATTGTTGTGCCGAGTCTCTATTCCAGGTTCTTAACTCAGAAGATCGATAACTGCGCGCTCGTCGGTTCTAAGGTGGGCGCGCCTCTCCTTGAAAGCGCCGCTTCGAGGCGCGCCATAACTGTGATTGAAAATGGGCGTGGCTTCGATCTGCGCCGTAACGTGTGTTTTGAAAGGGTCCGGCTTCAAGCCGCGCCGTAGGTGCTCCAAATCAACGGCGGCTTTAGCCGCTAAGGTAACAGTCAAAAGTCAGCAAGGCTGGTTTTCGCACCAGGAAATGATCTCGCGCTGGAAAGGGAACACCAATGATGCGCCACAGAAACAGAAGCCCGAAGGAGGTCATCACACTGAAATCGGTGGCCGAGCACGTGGGACTTTCGATGGGAACCATCTTGCTAGTCCTGAACCGTGCGCCGCAATCGAGTTCGATCCCGCGCAGCGTACACAGGATCGTATTTTTGCTGCGGCCCGCAAGCTCGACTACCGACCGAACCCAGTCGCGCGAGCATTGCGGACGAAGCGGTCAACCATGCACGCGAATTACACGGATGCGGCGGACAACGGTTCGCGCGCTCTGGTGTTCGCAGGCGCCAAGGAGTTTGCGCGAGCCGTGCATGCAATCCGGCAAGCCGGTCTTCGCATACCAGGAGACGTTTCTGTCGTGGGGTTCTGAGACGTTCTGCCGGCTAGCCTAAAGCAACACGATCGCCCAGGTCCCCACCATCTTGCCTTCTCGTGCTTCCTAATACGCGCTCCGCATGTTGCTGGACGTCCCTCCCGCCGCCGGAACGTAGCAATTCAATGTGTAATCCATGACCATACGATCGGCATTGAAACGCCAGCCCAGGGTACGGATGGTTCTCTTCATCCGCTTGATCCATCCCCGCGGCAGTCCGTCGCGATCTCGCTGGTAGTACAGCGGAATCACTTCGTCGCGTAGGGCCCGCAGCAGGTCTTCTCCATCGCGGGTATCGTGAACGTTCACACTGGTGTGAGTTCTCCCGGTGCCGATGGCAAAGCCGTTCATGCCGTCGTAGGCTTCGGCCCACCACCCGTCCAGCACGGAGAGATTCAGCCCCCCGTTCAGTACTACCTTCTGACCACTCGTGCCCGAGGCTTCCTGCGGGCGGCGCGGGTTGTTGAGCCAAACATCGACGCCTTGCACGAAGTGGCGTCCCACATTGATGTCGTAGTCTTCGACGAAGACGAACTTGTCGGCGAACTGGGGATCGCGCATCAACTCAGCAATCTGCTGCAGGACTCGCTTTCCCGGTTCATCCAGGGGATGGGCCTTCCCGGCAAACACGAATTGCACTGGGCGCTTCGGATCGTTCACCATGGAAGCGAGCCTCTCGATGTCCGTAAGAATAAGGTTAGCCCGCTTATAGGTTGCAAACCGTCGCGCGAACCCGATGGTTAGCGCGTCAGGCGTGAGAACCCGATCGAGCCTCTCCAGCATTTCTCGCGGCTCACTGCGGCGTTCTGCCTGCTCGACCGCTCGGCGGCGAACGAACTCCAGCAGCCGGGACTTCAAGTTGAGATGCGTCTCCCAAAGCTCTCCGTCGTCGACGTTCTCGATTCCCTCCCAGATTTTCGCTTCACTACTGCGCTGGTGCCACCCCGTGCCAAGGTGGCGATCATAGAGGCGGAACATCTGTGGCGCCAGCCACGAGGGAACGTGCACGCCATTCGTGATGTGGCCGATGGGCACTTCGTCTTCGGGTTTGCCTGGCGACAATCCAGTCCACATTGCCCGTGACACCTCGCCGTGCAGCGCGGAGACAGCGTTGGCACGCCTCGATAGCCGTAATGCCAGGACCGTCATGCAGAATGTCTCATCGGCAGTGCTCGGATTCTCTCGCCCCAGTCCCATAAAGGTTTCTCGCGTCAGCCCCAGCGAATCGCGCAAAGGTCCGAGGTGCTCTTCCATCAGAGCGGCATCGAAGCGATCGTGCCCGGCTGGCACCGGCGTATGCGTCGTGAAGACGACTTCGCGTGAAACCCGGGACACGGCCGCGTCAAATCCGATCCCTTCCTCTTCCATGCGGCTGCGGACCGCCTCCAGCACAGCAAAGGCGCAGTGTCCTTCATTCAGATGAAGCACTCCAGGCGTAATGCCGAGCGCCTTGAGAGCGCGCAGGCCTCCGACGCCCAGCAGCAATTCCTGCCGGATGCGAATGCGGCGGTCTCCGCCATACAAACGCGACGCCGTTTCACGATCCTCGGGCGCATTTCCGGGCACATCGGAATCAAGCAAAAGCAAGTCGACGCGCCCTACCTTCAGCCGCCAAACCCGAGCACTGATCGAACCGCTGCGGGTATCGATTTTCACGATCACCGGACGTCCATTGGTCCCAATCGCAGGCTCCATGGGCAACTGGTTGACGTCGGTCTCAATGTATTCCTCGTGCTGCCATCCATTTTTGTCGAGGCGCTGCCGGAAATATCCTTGGCCATAGAACAGGCCGATCCCCACCAGGGGAATGTCGAGATCCGACGCGCTCTTGATGTGATCCCCGGCCAGAACGCCCAGGCCGCCCGAATAAACCGGGAGTGATTCGTGCACGCCAAACTCGGCGGAAAAATATGCCACCGGCCGTGGCCGCAATACACCGGCGCGCCGGGCTCCCCAGGTACGGTCGGCCTCCAGGTATTCCTCCAGGCGACGGTAGGCGTAGTTGATCCGGCTATGGAGCACGAGTTCCGCCGCGCGCGATTCGAGCTTGGCCAGCGGAAACTCCGCCAGCAGCGACACGGGATTGTGATTCAGTTCGCTCCAGCGCGCCGGATCCAGATCAAGAAACAAG
>QIAM01000091.1 GCA_003225555.1 Acidobacteriota bacterium
GCAAAGACACGGGCCGATGTACAAGAACCGGATCAGAGGCCTACGGCGTCGGACGAGTTGGCATATGACAACGAAGTCCATATCCATCAAGGATGCTGGTGGTAAATCCGGCGGTCGCGTATCGAAAGCAGTCGAGCTTATCGCGGGAGAGCTGTTGCATTGTCTCGAACTCGGGACTGAGGGTGGAGTAATCCATCCTGATCCTGCAGCAGCAGTCAGCAGCGGGCGTAGTACTCACGCGAGTGAGGAAGGCCCAAACAGTAAGAGTGAATAGTAGAACGTCGAACTCATGGGTGGCATGGCGCCAGTCAATCAGCTTCGGCTGAGCTTTACCGGTTCAGAAGACGGTGAAGCCGAAACGGAAACCGGTATAGCGGCGAAGCCCCTATGGCGAACGACGACTCGAATCTCACGGCCCTAGCGGGCTTCACTTACTGAACCGCCGTATGCGGACCCGCCTGTACGGTGGTGTGGGAGGGGTGAGCGGGTGACCGCTCCCCCTATCCCGATTGAATTGACGTGCGCGAGGATAGAGTTGATTCGGCGGCAGGGATGCTTCTACTCCGCAGCGAGGATCGCTTCGCGCTCCTCCCTGCTCCGCTCAGGCATGACAGTGGTCGGGGTTTGGTGGCAGTTTAATATTGGCGTTATGGTCCCCTACTCACCCTCTCGTTTTGTGGCGCTTGCGATCATTGTTTGTCTGCTGACTCCACTTTGTGTAACGGCGCGGGTTCAGCCTACGCATGGGTTCGACATCTTCTCGCAGGAGGAAGAAATCCAGCTGGGAAAAGAGAATGCGGCGCAGGTCATGAAACAGTTGCCGATCCTGCCGGACTCGGATCCGGTGACGCAGTATGTGCAGCGGCTGGGGGCGCGGCTCGCCGAGCATGCACCGGGATATAAGTGGCCTTACGGCTTCCACGTGGTGAATGTGAAGGAGATCAATGCGTTTGCGCTTCCGGGTGGACCCATCTTCGTCAATCTGGGCACGATCCAGGCCGCAGACAATGAGGCGCAGCTTGCCGGCGTGATGGCGCATGAGATCTCGCACGTGGTGCAGCGGCATGGGACTCGTGCGGCTTCGAAGCAGATGGGGGCGCAGCTTCCGATTGCAATTCTGGGCGGAATCCTGGGGAACGGCACGCTGGCGAAGGCGGCAGAACTCGGAATCACCTTCGGCGTGGGTTCGTATTTTTTGAAGAACTCGCGAAGGGCGGAATCCGAGGCCGACTTGCTGGGTACCGACATGATGTATGACACGGGATATGAGCCGCGCCAGATGGCGGTTTTCTTCGAGAAGCTGGAGCAGCAGATGGGAGCGGGGGCCAACTCTGCGGTGAGCCAGCTTTTAAGCGATCATCCGAACCCGGGGAATCGGGTTGAGGCTGTGACCCGGGAAGTGAAGACGCTGATGCCGCGGACATATCTTGCGGACAGTGCTGACTTCCGGCAGATCAAGACCCGCGTGGCGGGGATGAAGCCGCTGTCTTCTCAGGAAGTCGCGGCCATGCAGAAGCAGGACGGGGCGCCGACTACAACAGGACAGCCGGCTGCGGACGTGGCGCCCAGCTCTAACTTCAAACCGTTTCAGCACAATGAATACGAGATTTCTTATCCGGAAAACTGGCAGGTCTTTGGAGATCAGAGCTCGAATGTGACGATCGCGCCCAGTGCCGGGGTTTCTCAGAATGCGGTGGCTTACGGGGTGATGATCGCGAACTATCAGCCCGAAGATTCCAGCGCCACGTTGGACGCGGCCACGCACCAGTTGCTGGCTTCGCTTCGCCAATCGAATCCCGACCTGAAGCAGATTGGGAATGATGAGAATGTTCGGGTGAATGGGGTGGCGGGGAAGTCGGTGGACCTGATCGGGAATTCTCCGATCAAGGACGCGCAGGGGAAGGCGATGGCGGAGCGCGACTGGGTGGTTACGTTGCGGCGGCGCGATGGGACGATGCTGTATCTGGTCTTTATCTCGCCGGAGAGGGAGTTCGGGGTTATGCGGCTGACGTTTGAACGGATGCTGATGTCGCTGCGGCTGTGGTGAGCGCTGCCGGGCTTTGCCCGGCTGGACAGCCGAGGGCGGCTGTCCCCACATAAGCAAACCTAGGAAACTGCCTTTCGGTGTGGCTTGGCGAGCACGTATCCCACAACCAGCAGCGTCAGGCAGGCTAGACCACTCCAAAGATTTACGCGTGGGTAGAGCCATGTCTGCAGTAACGCTGCGGAGACCAGAACGAAGCCGAGAATCGATCCCCATTTGCCGAGTGGCGAGCGCAGAGGCAGGGCGGCGATTTCTTCGGGAGAATGACGGCGGCGGAAGTTGACGTGGGCGGCTAGCGAGACTAGCCAGGAGAGAATCATTCCGGTGAAGGCGGCGCCCAGCAAGTAGCGAAACGCATTTTGGGGAGCCCACAATTCCAGAGCCAGGGCGAAGAGGATTCCGAAAGACGAAATGAGCACGGCGTACTGGGGAGAACCGGATGGATTCAGGCGGCCGAGGCGGGCGGGAGCCCATCCGGTGCGAGCCAGGGAGAAGATCATGCGCGAGCCGACGTAGAGCGAGGCGTTGGCTCCGGAGAGCGCGGCGGAGAGGACGACGAAGTTCATCACGCTGGAGGCGTGAGGGATTTTGACGGTTCGAAACACGGTGACGAAGGGGCTTTCGGTGACTCCGGCGTGATTCCACGGCATCACGCCTAGGAGTACGACAATGGCTCCGACATAAACCGCGGTGAGGGTGCAGAAGGTGAGCCAGACCGCACGCGGAGTTTCTTTCGCGGAGCGGGTTTCGCCGGTGGTGACGGCTACCATCTCAACGCCTCCGAAGCTGTAAATCGCGAAGGTCAGGGCGATCAGCGGGGCGAACACTCCTTTGGGAAAGAATCCTCCCTGGACGCTGTATTGGGGCGTGGCTCGACCGCCGAGCAACAAGGTTGCTCCGATGATGATGAAAGCTGCGAGGGTCACGAGCTTCACCATGGATAGCCAGAATTCGAAGCGTCCGTAGGAGCCTACGCTGCGCAGATTCACGGCGAGCAGCAGGACAGAGAAGACCAGCACCCACACATAGGCGCGAACGTTGGGAATCCAGTAGCCCATGTAGGTGGCGGCGGCGATCATTTCAGTGCCGATGCCGAGCGAGATTCCCAGCCAGTAGCCGGCGCGGGCGATGAATCCGGCGAACTGGTTCAAATAGAGATCGCCGTAGACGCCGAAAGAGCCCGCGGCGGGATGGACGCAAGCTAGCTCGCCGAGGGCCATGGCGACGCTCCAGTTGATGAAGGCGGCGGCGAGGAAGCTGAGGATCGCGGCAGGACCGGCGATCTTCATGGCGGCGCCGGAGCCGAGCAGGAGGCCGGTACCGATGGAGCCTCCGACAGCCACCATCGCCATTTGCCCGGCGGTGAGTTGGTGGCGGAGGCCTTCTTCGGGCGCGGACTTTGCTGAGGCGACGTCTGTGGGCATTCCGCACCATATCAAAAACGGTGGACCATCACCAGGAACGGACACTGCAGGTAAAAGCGCCGAGTTCCAGAGAGTGTTTCATACATACCCTGCCGACGGTTTGATGGGGACTCAGGGGCTGAAGCCGTGATTTTCTTAGGGGGCGCTTGCGGCACGGCGGAAGCCGTGCCCTTTCAAAACTGCCTGCGAAACGTGCCGAGTGACCTTCGTAATCGAGGCTGGCCGTTACTGCGTTGCTGCTGCCGGAGGGCGCTCCTAGAATCGGAGGAGGATTACTCCGTCAGTTACCTACTCATGCCCGAGATCACAAGACGACTAGACCGCGCGGAGGTGGCTCGGCGCGTGGAGCGCGCTGAGAAGCTCCTGCAGAAGGGTAAAACTGCCGACGCTCTGGAAGAGTATCTGCATGTCCTGCATGATGATCCGGAGAATGATGTGGTGCGGCAGCTGGCCGCAGATTTATGTCTTTCCCTGAACCGAAACAAGGAAGCGGTGGACCTTTTAGGCGATCTGTTTGAGCGTCAGGTGGGCGCCGGCGATGCAATCCGGGCCAGCCTCACCTACAAGAAATTGACGCGGCATGGCAGCCCTACCTGGCAGCAGAAGTTCCGCTTCGGTCAGCTGCTCGAGGGGTCGAACAAGAAGCTGGCAGTGGGAACTTACGAAGCCGCTCTGGCCGACCTGATGAAGTTGGGGAAGAAGCAGGAGTGCGCGGAGATTCTAGAGCGGCTGGTGGCGCTGGAACCGACGCAGGCGAATTTCCTGCGCGTGGCAGAGCTGGCGTCGGAATCAGGGAACCGGAAGGTCGCGGCGGCGGCGTTTCAGCGGGTGGCACAATCGGCGGCCGCGGAAGGTGGGGATCCGGCGCAATGGTACGAGCGGGCTTATCAGGAAGATTCTTCCGATCCGGCGATCGCTCTGGCGTATGGGAAGAGCTTGTTGGCACAGGGGCAGGCGGGAGCGGCGATTTTCATCCTCGAACCGCAGCTCAACTCGGGGCAGGTAAGTGCCGAGTTGCGTGACAGCTACGCTGACGCTCTGGTTGCGGCCGGGCGCTACGCTGACGCTGAACCGCTGGTGTGGCAGCTCTTTGAGCAGAATCCGTCACGCGTGCAGCAGGTAATCGCCTTGGTCGGACAGCTGCTGGATGCGGGGCAAGACGAACCGGCTGTTGCGTTGGCCCGCAAGCTGGAACAGTTCCAGAAACGGCGCGGCGAACGGCGGCAGTTCATCGCCATCATGCAGGACATTACGGCGGCGCACCGCGCGTCGTCGCACATGCTCGAGTTCCTCAGCGAACTCTATAACGCCTCGAATCGCGAGAACGACTACTGCCAGACGCTGCTGAAGCTCTTCGACCTCTACTGCAGCACCACCGAGTTTGCTAAGGCGGCGGAGTGCTTAGACCGTTCGGCGGAAGTGGATCCCTACGAATCGGGCCACGTGAAGCGGCTGGAAATGCTGAAGGGGAAGATCGACGAGAGGCGCTACCAGGCGATTGCGTCGCGCTTCACATCGACGAGCAAGCCCCCGGAAGAGCCATCCCGTGAGGAGGGACCGACGCTGGGAGCGTCAACGCTGCAGGATCTGATGTTGCAGGCGGAAATTCTGGTGCAGTACGGCATGCGCAACAAGGCGGTGGAGAGACTGCAGAGAATTCAAGAGCTGTTTCCACGGGAAGAGGAGCGCAACGAGGATTTGCAACGGCTGTATCTGTCGGCGGGCGTGACGCCGCGTTATGCCGGATCGGCGCCATTGCCTCCGGTAACGCCGCCTCCGGCTGTTGTTCCCGCTTCACCCGCGGCTGCTCCGGCGGTGACCCATGATCCCAGCGCCGAACTGCGTAGCTTTACGCGCGTGGCGGAGATCACGCGCAAGCTGTATCACCAGGGAACGGCGACGGCGGTGCTCACGATGGCAGTAAAAGAGATCGGGGGACACTGGGAAGCCACCCGATGCATCGCGGCCATGGGAAAGCCGGGACTTCCACCTACTGCCATGGAGGAGTTTTGTGCGGAGGGAGTGAAGAAGGGAACGCCATCGGCTTTGGCCGAACTGGTCACGAGCCTGCAATCCACGGTTTCCGGGCACGAGCCGCTGATCTTGCAGGATGCTCAAAAGTCTTCGCAGTTGCAGTCGGCACGGAAGGCTGCGGCGGAGTTAGGTGGAGCCTCGATTCTAGCCCTGCCTCTGAGCAACGGGGATGAGCCGGTGGGCATGCTGCTGCTGATGCATAACCTGCCGCGGGTTTGGCCGCAATCGGATGTGCTGGTGCTGAGAACTGTGGCCGAGCAGATGGTGATTGCGCTGAACAATGCCGGGTTGCGGCGCTTGGTGAAAAACCTTTCGGTTACGGACGAAAAATCCGGGCTGTTGAAGCGGGCGTCTTATATCGACTTGCTTCTGGCGGAGAGCAAGAGGGCGGCGCAGAATGCCGCTCCGCTTTCGGTGTTGTTGATGCAGTTCGGCAAGGCTGCGGCCATGGTGAAGGAGCACGGTGAGGCCGAGGTTGGGGCGGCGATGGAAAGAATCGGACAGCTGTTCACGGCCAACATTCGCTCGAATGATCTGGCCTTTCGGTACGGCGCGACATCGATCGCTATTATTCTTGGGGATACGGCGGAAAAGGAAGGAATGATGGCAGTGGAGAAGCTGCGCAAAGTAATCGCTGATGTGCGGCTACCGGGGAAGGGCGCGAAGGGGCAGCCCATGCAGTTTTCGGCGGGGCTGGCTCAGGCTGTGATCCAACAGGATTACGATCCCATCGACATCGTCACGGAAGTTATCAACCGCGCGGAACACGCGCTGGCGACTGCATTGGCGCAAGGGCCGGGAAAGGTTGTGGCTCTGGCGGCGGCTTTGGCGGCGGGAGCCGTGGCGTAGAGCTCTCTTCATTCCCCAAATCCACATCACCACGGAGGCACAGAGGCACGGAGAAATCCGGGTCTCTAACGTCGGCCTCTGGTGGGTGTCTTCTATTTCTTGCGGAGTACGGTATTTGGCGCTGAGCCTAAGGCCGCTTTGCTCAGGCGTGAGTCTCGATGAAGATTGCAGTGCGCCATCCCTTCCTGTCTTGCTCCGCGTCTCGGTTCCTCTGTGGTGGAGAATCTTCACTCCCGCTGTTAAACTGACGAGTTTGGCTGAACGACTCTGACCTCATTGATCGGCGTCAGCCGGAAAACTATGTTGAAACCAGGGGATATTGCCATTGTCAGCGGGGCGCGTACGCCTTTTGGGCGCTATTGCGGCAAGCTGAAGGACTTCACTGCGCAGGAGTTGGGAGCGGTCGCGGCCAAGGGCGCGATCGAGCGGGCGGGGATCGATCCGAACGAGTTCGATCACGTGGTGTTTGGCAACGCGCAGCAGACTTCGGGTGATGCGCTTTATGGGGCGCGGCATGTGGGGCTGCGCGCCGGGCTGCCGATTGAGACTCCGGCGCTGACGGTGAACCGGCTTTGCGGCAGCGGCATGCAGGCGATTGTGAATGCGGCGCAGATGATCCAAACCGATGAAGCCAAGATCGTTTTGGCTGGGGGCATGGAGGCGATGTCGCAGGCTCCGTTTGTGATTCGGGGTCGCGACGGCTTCACGCTGGCTCCGGGCGGGAAGCTGGAAGATTCGCTGATGGTGGCGCTGCTCGACAGCTATTGCGGGCTGTACATGGCGAATACGGCGGAGTTGTATGGCGAGCAGCAGGGCATCTCGCGGCAGGCGCAGGATGAATTTGCGGTGCGCTCGCAGCAGAAGGCGGAAGCAGCTTATAAAGAGGGACGCATTCAGGAAGAGCTGACTCCGGTGCCGCTGCGAAATTCGAAGGGGGAGCCTGCGGGGGAATCACTTACGGAAGATGACCACCGGCGTCCGCAGACCACGATGGAGGGGTTGGCGAAGCTGAAGCCGGCGTTTGGCCGATCATCAGGAAAGCCTGGAACAGTTACAGCCGGGAATGCGAGCGGCATTGTCGATGGCGGCGCGGCGGTGGTGCTGATGTCGCTGGAGGAGGCCCGCAAGCGCAGCATCGAGCCGCTGGGGAGGATTGTGGGATGGGGTGTTGCGGGTGTCGATCCGAAGGTGATGGGGCGGGGTCCGGTTCCGGCTACGAAAGTTGCTTTGCAGAAGGCTGGGCTGTCGCTGGACTACATTGATCTGATTGAAGTGAATGAGGCGTTTGCCGCGCAGTATCTGGCGGTCGAGAAGGAACTGGGGCTGGATCGGGAGAAAGTGAACGTGAATGGTGGGGCGATTGCTTTGGGGCATCCGCTGGGGGCGACCGGGACCCGGTTGGTGATTACACTACTTTATGAGTTGCGGCGGCGGAAGAAAAAGTATGGGCTGGCTACGGCTTGCATTGGCGGCGGGCAGGGGATTGCGATGGTGGTGGAGACGTTGTTGAATTTTTAGCCACGGATTGGCGCGGATTTGCACGGGTAAGTTGTAAATGCGGTGGTTGTCATCCTGAGCGAAGCGAAGGACCTATGTAATTTGCCGGCGGAGGCAGAGTGCATAGGTTCTTCGCGTTGCTCAGAATGACAGGGCATTTTTGAGCTGAAGGAAGCAATCATGGAAATCAAGAAAGTAGGCGTTCTAGGCTGTGGCTTGATGGGATCCGGCATCGCGCAGGTCTCAGCGACCGCTGGCTTCGACGTTACGGTGCTTGAAGTTGAACAGAAGTTTCTCGACAAGGGGTTTGCCGGGATCGAGAAATCTTTGGCGAAGTTCGCCGAGCGGCCTCCGGAGAAGGGCGGGATCACGGCGCAGCAGAAAGACGCGATCCTGGCGCGGCTCAAGGGCACGACTAACAAGGGCGACCTGGCCGTTTGCGACATTGTCATTGAGGCCATCATCGAGAACGTGGCGGAGAAGAAGAAGATGTTTGCGTCGATTGATGGCGTCGTGAAGAAAGATGCGATCTTTGCTTCGAATACTTCGTCGATTTCGGTGACGGAGCTTTTGACGGCGGTCAAGCGGCGGGAGCGCTTCATTGGACTGCACTTTTTTAATCCGGTGCCGCTGATGAAGCTGGTGGAAGTGGTGCGGACGATCGCTACGGCGGACGATGTTTACGAGACGGCTTACGAGTTTGGCAAGAAGCTGGGCAAGGTTCCGGTGCGCACGTCGGATAAGACGGGATTCATCGTGAACCGGCTGCTGCTACCGTATTTGCTCGATGCGATCCGGGCTTACGAAGAGGGTGTGGGGTCGATTGAGGATATCGACAACGCGATGAAGCTAGGATGCGGGTATCCGATGGGGCCGTTTACCCTGCTGGATTTTGTGGGACTCGATACGACTTACTACATTACGCACGTGATGTATGACGAGTTCAAGGAGCGGAGGTTCGCCTCGCCTCCGCTGCTGAAGCGGCTGGTGATGGCGGGGTGGTACGGGCGGAAGTCTGGCCGCGGGTTTTATGATTATGCGGACCCGGATAATCCGAAGGCGAACAGGCTTTAGCCACGGATTTGCACGGATTGACACGAGCTTCTTTGACGGGCCAACACTTGCAGGACTATCAACATGGGCTACTACGTGACGGGATTCATAGTCGCCAGAGAGTGTTCAAGACAAGTGCTGGAAGCTCATTCATCCCTCAAAGCCGTACCCTTAGAACAGGGTGTTGACCTCTTTCCGCTGACTCAGGAAATTGTTGACAGCATTGTTACTGCAAATCAACTCGAACCACTGCCAGAATTCCAGTACTTAAATGAAAGTCTCTCTGCGTTTTTAGCCAAGATATCGGTGCTGTGCCCTGTGCTTTATTTTGAGACCGAGTATTTCGGTGGGGTGGGTGCGCAAACTGCGATGGTCTTTGGAAAAGGGGAACGTCGTTTTCGGCCCGAGGACACACAGCACGGACGACGGCAAGGGTGACCTCAGTCCAATCAGCGAGGCTTTGCAGGCTCTTGGAGTGAAGAAACAGCCCCACCACTTTGACGGGTTTGATTGCGTGGGATTAGGGCGCTATCGTGACCATGAGGATTGGTTATCATCAATACCGTAATGAGGCACTATGATCTTTGAAAACATACTCCTCGAAAAGAAAAACGCCATCGCTTACGTCACGGTCAACCGTCCGAAGGTGCTTAATGCACTCAACATAGCGACCATGGAGGAGCTGCGTGCGGCGTTTCACGATATTAAGAGCGACAAGGGTGTTCGCGTGGTGATTTTTACCGGCGCGGGGGAGAAGGCGTTCATTGCGGGGGCGGACATTGGCGAGTTGGCAGAGCACGATGCGGTTTCGGGGAAGGAGTATACGCATCGGGGGCAGTCGGTGTTGAATTTGATCGAGAATCTGGGTAAGCCGGTGATTGCTTGCATCAATGGATTCGCGCTTGGTGGAGGGTGTGAGATTGCGATGGCTTGCACCATGCGGCTGGCTAGCGAGAATGCGAAGCTGGGGCAGCCCGAGGTGAAGCTGGGGATTATTCCGGGCTATGGCGGGTCGCAGCGCCTGCCGCGGCTGGTGGGCAAGGGTCTGGCCATGCAGATGGTGTTGGCGGGCGAGATGATTACGGCGCAAGAGGCGCATCGCATCGGGCTGGTGAATGAAGTCACCACGCCGGCGGATCTGATTCCGCGGGCGGAGGTGATTGCGGCGAAGATCATCGCGAACGCTCCGCTGGCGGTGCAGTATGCGATGGAGGCGGTGAATAAGGGGATGGAGATGACGCTGGCCGAGGGGCTGTATCTGGAGGCGACTTTGTTTGGCGTTTGCTGCGCTACGGAGGACAAGAAAGAGGGGACTACGGCGTTTCTGGAGAAGCGGGCGGCGCAGTTCAAAGGGAAGTAACTTCCTCGCCACGGATTTGCACGGATCTTCACGGATTCCCATTTATTATTGTCATCCTGAGGCGGCGGTGTTTGCTGCCGAAGGACCCATGCATTTTGATGGCGCGCGCAGAATGCATAGGTCCTTCCCCCTCGCGTTGCTCAGGGTCAGGATGACAAATCAGAAATGGTGAACAAATTTGCACCGAGGGACGCAGATACCGACAAGAGAAATAAATTGAAAGTGGAGAATCCTGCTGAACCTGAATTCCGTGCCTTGGAAGGGAACCTCGACGCGACCGGACGGCGCTTTGCGATCGTGGTCGCACGGTTCAATGCGTTCATCACGGAACGGCTTCTTCAGAGCGCTTGTGACGGGCTGCTGCGTTCGGGCGCGTCGCGGGAAGACATCGAGATTGCGCGGGTGCCGGGAGCGTTGGAGATTCCTTCGGCGGCGCGGACGCTGGCTCTCACGAAGAAATACAATGCGATCGTCTGTCTGGGGTGCCTGCTGCGTGGGGACACGGCGCACTATGACGTCATCGTCAACGAAGTCACGCGCGGAATTGGGCAGTCGGCGCAGGAGACTGGAGTGCCGCATGCGTTTGGCGTGCTGACCTGCGACACGCTGGAGCAGGCGATCGATCGAGCCGGGCTGAAGATGGGGAATAAGGGGTTTGAGGCGGCGCTGGCGGCAGTCGAGATGGCGTCGCTAAGACAAGCTATCAGCTCTCAGCCGTCAGCTGTCAGCAAAACCCAGATTCCTCCCTCAGGTCGGAATGACAAGCCCAAGAAGAAGATGAAGCGGCGCAAATAACCTTCCTGCAGTAAACTGGCAACGAGCCACTGATCACTGACAACTTCTTCATGGGTACCCGCCGCAAATCTCGCGAACTTGCGCTGCAGATGCTGTTTCAGGCCGACATGGGGAAGCAAGATGCGGAGCAAGTGCGCCAAACTTTTTGGGCGGAGCATGGCACGGCAAGCCCGGATGTCCGCGGGTTTGCGGATGATCTTTTTCGTGTGGCCACGGATCGTAGCGGGGAAATCGACGGACTGATCGAGCGTCATGCAGAGCACTGGCGCATGGAACGGATGGCCGCGGTGGATCGCAATCTGCTGCGCGCGGCGGTGGCGGAGTTGATGGCTTATCCGGAGACTCCGCGGGCGGTGGTGATCAATGAGGCGCTGGAGATTGCACGCAAGTTTTCCACTCCCGAGTCGGTGCATTTTGTGAATGGAGTGCTCGACAGCGTGGGAAAAGAGTTGGAGAAGCCGGCTTAGAAACACTGGTCGGTGGTCAGCGCTCAGTGATCAGTTTCAAGTTATTCGTCCCGCTTTAAGTCCCTTTCTCCGGGACCTTCACTTCGACATTTGATGACAAGGCTGGAAATGGGCCTCGTCAAATCCGGAACGGATCGCCCCAGCGGTTAAAGTCCCCCCACACTCCTTTCGGCTTTCGGCCCGGCTTGAAGCCGCGCCCTTTCAAAGCCATCGGCTCTCAAAAGGAACCTTGCTGCCGCATGAAATGAGGGCACTGCAAAAGAAGGCTTAGCCGGGCTTTGCCCGGCTGGACAGCCGAGGGCGGCTGTCCCCACATGGTTCTCCTCGCGCACTGGATTTGGGCAATATCAGGGCATCATTTATGCTGAGAGGTTCTCTTACCGTCTCCCCAGGACGCTGTACGCATTAACTCTGCCCTCAACTACTGATGCGCTAGAAGCCAGGAGCTAGCAGCCAGAAGCTGCCCTTATGAAGACCGGAATTATCGGCCTGCCGCAGGTAGGCAAGACATCGCTGTTTCGTATTCTGACCAAGGCCCATCTCTCGGAGCAGGCATACTCGAACCCGCGCGAGGCTCACATTGGCGTCGCCAAGGTTCCGGACGACCGGCTTGATCGGCTGGCCGCGCTCTACAATCCGAAAAAGCTGACGCACACTTCTGTCGAGTACGTCGATGTCGGGGCCATTGGACAGGAGGCGCTCAAGGATACGGCCTATTCGGCGCACCTTCGCCAGGTGGACGCGCTTGCCCATGTGATCCGCGCCTTCGACGATCCTTCCATTCCGCATGTCGGCGCGATCGATCCGCTGCGCGATATCAAGAACGTCGAGTTCGACCTGATGGTCAGCGATCTTGGACAGATCGAGAAACGCCTGGAGCGCCTGGAAAAAGATTTGAAGAAGATGAAGACGCCGGAGCTCGAAAAAGAATTTGAGCTGCTCAAGCGGGCCAATGCTCATCTGGGAATGGAAAAGCCGCTCCGCGAAATGGAGATGACGCCCGAGGATAAGAAGCGCCTGCGCGGCTTTATGTTTTTGAGCGAGAAGCCAGTCTTCTACGTGCTCAATATCGGCGAGTCGAGCGAACTGGGGAAAGAACTGGAAGAAGCTGTGAGCAAATATAAGCTGGCGGAAATTGCCGCGCGGCCGAACGCCGCAGCCACTGCGATCTGCGGCAAAGTGGAAGCAGAGCTGGCAGAGATGAGCGACGCCGATGCGGCGGAGTTCCTGTCGAGTTACGGCCTTACGGAGAGCGGCCTGGTGCGGCTGATCCGCACCACCTACAAACTGCTGGGGCTGATTTCGTTCTTCACGGCGGGCGAGGATGAATGCCGCGCCTGGCAAATCCCCGCTCATACCCGCGCGCAAGAAGCGGCTGGGGCGATTCACTCTGATCTTGAAAAGCACTTCATCCGCGCCGAGACGATTCGCTGGGATCAACTGCTCGAAGCTGGGTCAGAGGCCAACGCTCGCGCCAAGGGAACGCTGCGGCTGGAGGGTAAGGGCTATATCGTGCAGGATGGGGATGTGATGCATATTCGGCACAGCGGCTGATATGATCCCCGCTGCCAAGAAATGAACCCAATCCTCATCAGCATCCTGCTTGGCCTGACTGCCGCCGCCGCGAATATCTTTGGCGGGACGATTATTGTGCAGCGGCATTGGGAGCGGCGTTATCTTCGCTACTTTGTTGCGCTGGGCGCGGGCTTCATGCTGGCGACGTCACTGGTCGAGATGGTGCCGGAGAGTCTTGAGTTGCGTGGCAAGTCGGCCGCCTTTCTCATTCTCCTCGGGTATCTCATCATCCACTTCTTCGAACACACGGTCACGCCCCACTTTCACTTTGGCGAGGAGACACATCGTGATGAATTCATCCATGCGCACAAGGGATACTCCGTCCTGCTTGGCCTGGTGATTCATACGTTCTTTGACGGCATTGCGATCGCGTCGGGATTTCTAGTGTCGAACTGGCTGGGATGGCTTATTTTCTTCGCGGTCTTTCTGCACAAGATTCCAGAGGGTTTCACTGTTAGTTCGGTCATGCTGGCCAGTGGACGCAGCCGGGGTTTCGCATGGGGCTCGTCCGTGATCTTAGGGGGAGCAACGCTTGCCGGTGTTCTGACGATGGCGCTGTTCCGGCATCATGTGGCTGCGGGATTGCCGCTTGCGGCGGGCGTGACGATTTACGTGGCAGCGTCCGATCTGGTGCCGGAAGTGAACAAAGAGCCGGGGGCGCGGATGGCGCTGCTGGTCTTCGTCGGGGTAGGACTGGTTTTCTTGCTGGATCACTTCTTTCATATCCATTGAGAGCAGTGGTCAGTTAACGCGCTACGATTTGATGCCTGGCCGGCGGTCCGGGCCTAAAGAGCGTGCGTGAGACTTGATGCCGTCCCTTCAGGTCTCACTCAGGTTCCCGCCCTACCCGGCACTTACGTGCCGGGCTATCACATGCCGCCCTGTGGCGCTATACCTTGCCGATTCCGTTTACCTCTTCGCTCGAATTGGGTTCTCGCCCCTCACATTAGAGCAGCGCTGATTCTTTGAAGTCTCACCGCGGTACGGCTTGCGGCTAAAGCCGCGGTTGGTTTTGTGCTCTTACGGCGCGGCTGAAGCCGCGGCCCTTTCAAAGCTGCATCGTCCCGCCAGTGCGAGCCCCGCCTTCAAGTTTGTGGCCTGGCCCCGACTCGGCGTGGGGTCTCGCGCTTTTCCAATCTCGGTCGCAACTCGCCGAACATACCTTAGTCCACGGTGTGCTTGGCGGTGTAGCCGTCGCGAGCCACTACGTCGATCTTCACGTCCTTGCCCTTCTGGTCTTTAACTTTCAGCGGGCCGCCGTCCGGGGCGACTACTTGCACCTTCAGTTTGCGGTAGGTGCCGTCCAGCTTGGTGTTGGTGGGGTGATACGATAGTGAGTACTGCCTGCGAATGTCTTCGCCGATCTGCTGGAAAATCTCGTTGAACTCGGCCTGAAATCGTGGGACGAAGGCGCGCCCGCCGGTCATGGCAGCGAAGGTCCGCATTTCGTTTTCGCCCTGCAAGTAATCCATCCGTCCTACGGGAATCCCCATACCGTGCAAGTTCCTGCAATAGTATGAGTTATGGGTTTCGCAGTACTCGCGGATGGCCCATCCGATGGTGATAGGGAAGATGGTGATATCTTTCGTGTCTTTGATCTTCTTCATCATTTTGTCCAGCGTCAGCTTGCTAAACGTGTCAACGCCGGTGGTCACTAGAATGATATATTTCTTCCCCTCAATTCGCTCGAGACGATCGAGCGTGTCATAGAGGGCATCGAACAGATTCGTCTCGGCAAAGCCCGGCATCCGCAACTGATTGAGTGCTCCCATTACGGCACGCTTGTCCTGGGTGAAATCCACCAGGATATGCGGTTGCATGTCATAATATTCGACCGCAACCCAATCGTCTTTTTTCAGCGTGTTCGCGAACGAGTACGAGGCGTTGAGAGCGTCAACCAGGAAAAAGTAACTTGTCGACGCGAATTCCGTTAACAATACCGCCGTGATCGGCGCAGGCGACAGGTTGAAATTCGTCACCGTCTGCGGCACGCCATCTTCCAGGATGCGGAAGTTGCCTTGCTTCAAGCCGGGAATGAACTGGCCGTCTTTGGTGGTGACCAGCACATCCACATTCACCAGGGGGACGTTGACTTTCAGGGAGTAGTCGGGGAGGCCCTCCACTTTCTTGGCGGTGACGGGAGGCGGCGGGGGAGGGGCGGCGTCATCTTTCTTTTTGGGAATCGTGTAGGGACCCATGTTCGAGTCCGGCCCACCGGCCTCAGCCGGCACTTCCTGCTTGGGCTTGCCATTGTCCTGCGTTTGGGCGGGAGCTTGGGACTGAGACGGCGGGGCTTGCTGGGTTTGGGCCCACGACGGCAGCGCGCCCGCCAGCAGCGCCAGACCACAAACCAGGGTCACAAATCGCGCCTGCCAGTTCCCACACTTTCGCTCTAAAGTCTTGTCAACACATTGATTAAACATAGGAACCCCGAGAAATCACTCTATGCTAGTATAGACGCAAGGATTCGCAATTGGGATGTTTGCCCGGCTCCCTTAGCTCCCCCCGGGAACAACTTACAATTTGATCGAGTCTTCTAGTCTATTCGAGTAGAGAGGGCCAGTTGGCGGCCCTCGGGGCATTACATGAGAAAAGTAACTCGCGCGCTGTTCGTCCTCGCTCTATCCCTATCTGCAACTTTGGCCGCACAAAGCACGCAGGCGCAGCCGACAATTCCGGTGAGCCAGATTCACACCGGGATGCGCGGTGTTGCCTACACGGTCTTCCAGGGTATTAAGCCCGAGTCGATGGATGTGGAAGTTCTGGGTGTGCTGCGCAACGTGAATGGACCCAAGGGCGACATCATCCTGGTGCGCTTGCATGGCGCTAAGGTCGAATACACAGGCGTAGTTGCGGGCATGAGCGGCAGCCCGGTCTATTTTGACGGAAAGCTGGCGGGCGCAATTGCGTTCCGCATCGGCGAATTCTCCAAGGAACCGATTGCTGGAGTCACTCCCATCGCCAGCATGCTTGAGATCAATGCTCTTGATCGCTCGCCGGCGGAAGAGGCGGCGGCTATCAAACCCGCGGTTCACCATGCCGCTGGCAAGACTGCTTCTCCGGGAGATGCATCCTCATTCCCGGCATCAACGCAAGGCTTCGCCAACTACCTCAAGCCGATTGAGGCTCCGCTGGTCTTCAACGGATTCTCCGAAGAGACGATGCGGCTGTTTGCTCCGCAGTTCGCGGCGGCAGGAATCGTGCCCGTCATGGGCGCAGGCTCCGTTAGCGACGTCAAGCAGCCCGAACCGCTGGAACCCGGATCAGCCGTTAGCGCCGTGCTGGTGCGCGGCGACATGGATATCGAAGCTACTTGCACGGTTACCTATATTGATCCGCAGCGCCTGCTTGCCTGCGGGCATCCGCTGCTTCAGTTTGGATCGGTTGACCTGCCGATGAATAAGGCGCAGGTGCTGGCCACGCTGCCTTCTCCGCTGAATGCTTTCAAGATTGTCAACACCACCGAGCCTGCCGGCGTCTTCGTGCAGGATCGGCATACGGGCATCATGGGCGTGTTCAACAAAGAGCCGCAGATGATTCCAGTGACGCTGACCATTAACGGTGGCGCCGGGCCGAAGGTCTTCAACTACGAAGTACTGAACAATGCGCGCCTTAGCCCGGTGGCGATTATGGCGACCGTGTTCAATGCGCTGCATGGCGTGAATGAATACGGCGAGGAAATTACTTATCGTCTCAATGGCAGCATCGGCGTGAAAGGCTTCCCGGAAGTCGCGCTCAAGAACATGTTTGCGCCTTCTGAGAACGGACAACCCGCGGCGATGGCTGCTGCGCTTTCGCTTGGCGAGCGCTTCGGACGCATCTACGACAATCCCTACAACGCTCCCGCGGTCAAGAATGTAAAGCTGGATTTCGATCTGGTGCGAGAACGGCGCTGGGCCCGGCTGGAGAGTGCCCGTACAAGTGTGAGCGAAGCCCGTCCTGGGGATGAGATCACGGTGGAAACCGTGCTGGCTCCGTATCGTGGCGAGCGCAGCGTACGCCAGATTCACGTGAAAATTCCGACCTCAGCCAGCAAGGGGACGTTGCGCATTTTGGTCAGCGACGGTGAGACGCTCGATCGGGTGGGGCGTGGGACGCCCGCTTTCGGTCGCAAGCTGGACTTGGCCTCTACCATTGCATTGCTCAACAAGGAGCACGCCAATAATCGGGTTTACGTGTCGTTGCTTGAGGCTGATCCTGAAGCTCGCGTGGCGGACAAGGTCATGCCTACTCTGCCGATCTCTGTGATGAACGTGATGGACGGGATGCGAGGGAATCAGGAGATGGTGGTCAGCGGGGAGTCGAATGTGGATGAAACTGCTACCGGGCCGCTGGATTATGTGGTGTCGGGGGCGCAGTTGCTGACGGTCACGATAAAGTAATGTATGTGGCGGGGGCGCCTCGCCCGCGCAAGTGTCGAAACTGAAATGGGATAGGATAGGGTCGTTGAGTCACTGCTGGCAGTGCGCGGGCGCGGCGCCCCCGCCACATTGCACAACGCCACGTCGCGTCACTTCTCCTCTTCGTCTTCTCCCATCTGCCGGGCCAGATAGCGCTCGTAGCCTACTTCCTTGATCAGGTGCACCTGGGCTTCCAGGAAATCAACGTGGCTTTCTTCGTCCTTGAGGAGCGTCACCAGCAGGTCGCGCGATCCGTTATCGCCTTCTTTGGTGGCGATGGCAATGGCGTCGTTGTATTGCTTGACTGCTGAGACTTCGAGATCCAGATCGCTCTCGATCATCGCTTTGACCGTCCCACCCACGTTCAATTCCAGGGGCTGCATCGAGGGAGTGCCATCCAGAAACAGAATTCTTTCCATCAGCACTTCGGCATGCTGCATCTCGCCGATCGACTGCTTCTTGATGTAGTCGGAAAGCTTGTGGTAGCCCCAGTTCTCGCACATTTCGGCGTGCAGAAAATACTGGTTAATCGCGGTCAGCTCTTCGCGAAGAGCTTTGTTCAATTCAGCGATGACTTTCGGATTTCCTTTCATGGCGCTCCCGAGTATGGCAGAAGGAGATGTGGGAGAGCAACGGGGAGATTGAACAACCAAAATCTTAATCGCAGAGGTCGCTGAGAACTGCCGCAGAGTGCGCGGAGGCTATGGTTTGTGGAGATGCGTTGCACGGACTGGAACGACTCAGCGCAGGTAGAACTGCAACGTTCCGAGCTTCTCCATGTGGCGGAAGCCGCCGGTTGCCGTCGCTGCCAACAGCATCAGCGTTCCGTTGTATCCCACATGTACCAGGAAACTTGCTGCCACCGAATTGGTCACTGCACGCACCACGGTTAAGACCACACCCACGATGAAGATCAGCAGCACCGCGGACCAAGACCGGTATTGCATGTAGTGCATAAGTCCAAACGGCAAGGCGGTGAGAATTACTCCCCAGGCAACGCCCAGACGGCGTGCCAGTACAGGGTACAGGAAGCCACGAAACAACAGCTCTTCAAACAGTGGCCCGAGACTGACCGCGAAAACCACCATCAAGTAGGCGTCGGTTGGCCGGGCGAAGAACTCATCAAAGGGAGTAGTCTTCGGCATCGGCAAGTAACGGCTCAGGAGGTCGACCGCAACCGTCAGTACCCCCAAGCCCAGAAACCTGAGACCTCCCCCCGGCCAGTTCCATCGAATCGCCTGCCAGAAGGGTACGCGATACTTTCCTTGCACCATCATCACCATAAAAGCACCGACTGCGATGTACGCCAGCGCCTGGGCCACAATGGCCAGCAGGGGTGCGACTTCCTTCAAACTCTTTTGCTGATATAAATACGTCCCTAAACCGAGCATCGCGCCAAGCGAGATCACGCTCACAATGGTAAGCACCGCGATCAGGAGAACATCCCAGCCGCTCCAGACCGGATCTCGTGGGGGGGGGTGGGTAGGCAAAGCCGCGGGTAGCGGACTCGCCATGAACGACCCACTAGGAGAAATCGGGACAGGCGGATTCGCCTCGCTGGTCAGCATGGGCTGTGGATCAAATTGCGGGTTGTCGGACGAAGACAGAGAAAGTTCCTTAGGGGCTAAAGCCCGCATTCTTATTGGCAGGTAACGGCGCGGCTAGAAGCCGCGCCCTTTCAAACCATCGCCATTCAATCGATCACAATCGGAATCTCGCCTGGTCACTGACCACTAGCCAGTGGCCACTTTCTTTCCATTGTCAAAATACGCCGCCAGGGCCTGACCGGT
This sequence comes from Acidobacteriota bacterium, assembly GCA_003225555.1. Lineage (GTDB taxonomy): Bacteria > Acidobacteriota > Terriglobia > Terriglobales > Acidobacteriaceae > Sulfotelmatobacter. The sequence continues at coordinate 19,289 of QIAM01000091.1, forward strand.
ATAAGACTTCTTCACCCCGGCGACCTGCTCCGGCGTGCCTTGGGCCACGATGCGCCCGCCGTCCTCGCCGCCTTCAGGTCCCAGATCGATGATCCAATCGGCGTTGCGAATTACGTCGAGATTGTGTTCGATAATGATGATCGAGTTGCCGAGGTCGGTCAAACGATGCAGCACGTCGAGCAACTTCTTGACATCATCGAAGTGGAGGCCGGTCGTGGGCTCATCTAGCAAGTAGAGCGTTTTCCCGGTTTGCCGCTTGCTTAATTCGCGCGCTAACTTGATGCGCTGCGCCTCGCCGCCGGAGAGTGTTACCGCTGACTGCCCCAGATGAATATAGCCGAGACCTACGTCGACTAACGTCTGCAGCTTCTGCTTCACTTGTGGAATGTTCTCGAGAATGGGTAGCGCGTCGGATACCGGCATTTCCAGCAGATCGGCGATCGAGTTGCCGTTGTACTTTACCGCTAGCGTTTCGTGGTTGTAGCGGCGTCCGCCGCAGACCTCGCAGAGCACGTAGACATCGGGCAGAAAATTCATCTCGATGCGCCGCTGGCCTTCGCCCTGGCAGGCTTCGCAGCGACCGCCGGGGACATTGAACGAGAATCTGCCGGGTTTGTACCCACGCTCGCGCGATTCGGGAAGCATGGCATAGAGATCGCGGATCGCCGTAAAGACTCCGGTATACGTTGCCGGATTCGAGCGCGGCGTGCGCCCGATCGGAGACTGGTCGATGCGGATGACTTTGTCGACGTTCTCCACTCCGGAGATCGCCTTATGCTCGCCTGCCTTCTCGCGGGAGCGATAGAGCTGACGAGCGAGAGCGCGATACAGAATGTCGTTCACCAGCGTTGACTTGCCGGAGCCGGAGACGCCAGTCACTACTGTCATTACGCTCAACGGAAAAGTGACGTCGAGATTTTTGAGGTTGTTTTCGTTCGCGCCGAGAATTGTCAGACCAGCGCCATTGGCATGCCGCCGCTCGGGACGCATCTTGATCGAAACCCTGCCCGAGATGTAGGCCCCAGTCAGTGAGTTCGGCTCGCGCATGATTTCTTCCGGCGTTCCTCGCGCGACCAGGCCGCCCCCGTGCCGGCCCGCTCCGGGTCCCAGATCAATCACGTAATCCGCGCGGCGGATGGTTTCTTCGTCGTGCTCGACAACGAGCACAGTGTTTCCCAGGTCGCGCAAGTTCTCCAGAGCATTCAGCAGGCGGCCGTTGTCGCGATGATGCAGGCCGATCGAAGGCTCGTCCAGGACATACAGAACGCCGCGCAGCTTCGAGCCGATCTGCGTGGCCAGGCGAATTCTTTGCCCCTCGCCGCCGGATAGAGTTGCCGCAGAGCGATCCAGCGAGATGTATCCCAGACCGACGGCATTCAGGAACTGCACCCGCTCGACTACTTCGTGCATGACGCGACCTGCGATGAGCGCTTCGCGGCCTTGCAACTTGATGCCTTGCGCCACTTCGAGTGCGCGCGAGATCGGGAGTGCTGTGAAGTCGGCAATCGACATCGCGTTCACCTTCACCGCCAGGCTCTCCGGTCGCAACCGCTTGCCGTGGCATGCCGGACACTGGCTCGCCGACATGTGCTCCAGCAGCCAGTCGCGATAGCCTTCGGACGTCGACTCTTCGAGGTTCTGCTTCAAGTATCCGAAGATGCCGTGAAATCCGGTCTTGCCTCCGCGTCCTGGCTCGCCGTTCAGCAGAAAATCCTGAGTCTTCTCGGGAAACTTCTCGAATGGCGTATTCAGGTTGATTCCGTAGGCCGCAGCCGAAATTTGTAGCATGTGAATCAGATTCTGCGATGCCGATCCTGGCCCGAGTCCGCCATCCAGCAGGGGCTTCGACCAGTCGTTGATCACTTTCGCGGGATCGAAATCGTACTTGCTGCCCAGACCGTGGCACTCCGGACACGCGCCGTACATGCTGTTGAAGGAAAACGACCGCGGTTCCAGTTGCGGGACGTTGATGCCGCAATCCGGGCAAGCCAACTTCTCGGAATACAGTTGCTCTTCGCCGCCGACCACCGCCACCTGCACTAAACCGCCGGCGAGCTTCATCGCGAGGGCGACGGACATCTCCAGCCGATGCTCAATCCCGGGCTTCACGAGCAAGCGGTCGATCACGACTTCAATGGTGTGATTCTTGCGCTTGTCGAGCGGAATGTCGTCGTCGAGATTGACCAGTTCGCCGTCGATCCGCGCGCGCGTGTAGCCGTGCTTCACCAGCGTTTCCATTTCCTTCTTGAACTCGCCCTTGCGCCCGCGGACGATGGGCGCCATCACCATGACCCGGTCTTCCGGAGTGAGGGCCATTACCCGCTGGACGATCTGGTTGGCTGACTGGCGGCTGATCGCGCGCCCGCACTTGGGACAATGTGGCGCACCGATGGAGGCAAACAGCAGGCGAAGGTAGTCGTAGATTTCGGTAATGGTGCCTACCGTGGATCGGGGGCTGCGACTGGTAGTTTTCTGCTCGATCGAAATAGACGGGCTAAGCCCGTCTATTGCATCAACATCCGGGCGCTCCATTTGGTCCAGGAACTGGCGGGCGTAGGCCGACAGTGTCTCCACATAGCGGCGCTGGCCTTCGGCGTAAATCGTGTCAAAGGCGAGCGAAGACTTCCCTGAGCCGCTAAGGCCAGTAACCACCGTGAGGGTGTTACGCGGGATTTCGACGTCGATGTTTTTCAGGTTGTGCTGCCGCGCACCACGGACAGAAATCTTGGTAATCGCCATCATTCGCCGTGGGGTATGTCCCTTCCGTAACGTCGACAGGTCAGCAGAATTGTTCGAAAGTAGGTATGCACAGCTCTACTCCGTATCTTAGTCGTCACTAGCGATGAGCGTCAACGCAGGTAGATTGGGAAGTCGCGGTTGAGGAACTCAGGTATACCGAACCGCCAGCGACGGCATCTGATATTGCACTTCGTCAGGCTGACTTGAGCGTCAAGTAATTTGAATAAGGGTGGTTGAAACGTGAATTCGCTTTTCATGCCTCTGATTCTCTGCTTCACCGTGATAGCCTCTGTGAGCTTGGGCGTGCTTGCCGCTTACGCAACCGTCATCGGGATCCTGCACACGTTTGGTCGCGCGGCACAGCCTCAGCCTGCACAGCGTCCGCGGCTGGTGCTAGTGCCTACGCAGACTCACGCCAGCGGCGACTAGCATCCGGCCAAGTCCATTCGGGCCGGCGGTTCTTTTCTCTGTTTCCACTTTTCCACTTCCAATTCTCTATTTTCCACCTTCACAACTGGTTCGCCGCCCAGGCGGAAGCCGGACTGGCTGATCCACGTTTTGAGTTGGGACGGATTGGTGGGATGATTGGAACAGAAGGCACGAGGAGTCGCGGCGTGATCAAGAATCTCGGATGGCAAGATTTCCTGGCAGCTGTGTTTAGCGTTTGGGCGCTCAGCTGTGCCATCAGTGGCATTATGTGGAATATCCCGAGGGGTACCTTTTGGGCTCGAAACATCCCCGATAAACACATCCAGTGCCAGATTTCTCTGGGCACTCGCTTTTCTTGTCGCCCTGCTTTTCATTTTCTGGGGTTTACACCACAAGGCTGTGCCGTAGTTTTAAAGACCGTCCACTACCTTCGCACAACAAGCCTTGATGTCCGGCAGCGCGGCTATAATGCCTTGAATGTTCAGCCGCTTTGGATGCTGCGTCGGCGCGCGGTGGCTCTTCGCCGCCCTGGGGATGGCAGCTATGGCGGGGGGGCTCTCGACTGCTTCCTGGAGAGGTTCGCTGCGGGACGACGCTGGAAAACCGGTGACCGAAGCGACCATCCAATTGCGCGCGACTGCCGGAGGTCGTGACTACACCGCCCGCACTGCTGCGACCGGCCATTTCGCATTTCCTGACATCGCTGAGGGAAACTACAGAGTTTCCGTCGAGCGCGACGAAGCCATCTTCAGGCTGCCAAATACACTGGTAGTCAGAGCTGGGACCACTCTCACGGCCACGCTCCACCTCTCTACGGCACGAAACGAACTCCGCATAGATTCCTCGACCCAGGACTCTCCGCAAGCCAGCGGCGGGGAACATCTGTCCAGCGGAGAAGTCTCGGGCCTTCCGCTAAATGCGCGGGATTTCAGCAGATTGCTTCTGTTGGCCGCGGGGACCATGACTGACGCCAATGGAGCTGCAAACTTCACGCAGCAGTTTGCGGTCAACGGACAGCGCGGGTCGGCGACCGTCTTTGCCATGGATGGTTTCGATACAACTGATGCCGAGATGGGCGGCGCTACGTTTTCAAACTTCAATGTCGATGCGATTCAGGAAGTGCAGGCCAACTCGGGTGTGATGCCGGCAGAGATCGGGCACGGCGCGGCCAGCTACACCAACGTGGTAACCAAGTCAGGCGTCAATCAGGTGCATGGCAGTGTTTTTGAATTCGTTCGCAATGCCGCGTTCGACGCGCGCAACTACTTCGACCATGCGGTTGCGGGCGGACGGCGAATTCCTCCATTCGTGCGAAATGAGTTTGGTTTCACCAATGGCGGTCCGGTCGTGGTTCCCAGGATCTATGAAGGCCGCAATCGCACCTTCTATTTTGGCGAGTACCAGGGCTTTCGCCAGGTGCTCGGCACCACACAGGTGTTCCCCGTCCCCACGGTGGCGGAGCGCCAGGGGATCCACACTCTAACTTTCCCAGACGGGCGGACCGACACCCTTACTGTGCCGGTAAATCCGGTGATCACTCCGGTGCTCGCAGGGTATCCCTTGCCGAACCATCCCAGCGGAGTCTACGGCGAGCGCACCTATGCGACTTCTTCCAAAGTTTCGACCAGCACAGACCAGTTTTCGATCCGCGTCGACCATCGCATCTCCGACAAAGCAACTCTTTTGACGCGATTCAGCCTGAACCAGGTGACCGGACCGCTCACTAATCCCGACCAGACGGCGATCGATCCCAGTTTCGAAGTGCGTTTCTTCGACCATCAGCGCAATGCGGGAGTGAAATATTCCCGCACGATCACTCCTCACCTTACTTCCGATAGTTCTCTCGGTTACATCCGCAGCACGCCATTTTTCCCCGCGATCAATCACGCCCAGCCGGCGATCACTTTCGGCGACGGGCTCTTGCAGGGTTTCAACTCGGCCGGCGGTTCGATCTTCGGCTCGTATGGCAATCTGTACCAACTGCGACATGACATGGGCTATGTGCGTGCGAACCATTCGTTCAAGTGGGGCGTGGAGATCCGATTCAACCGCGATGCCACGATTTTCGGAACCAACGTCAACGGGCTCTTCAGTTTCGGCGGGGGAACCGCGTACTCGCCGGCGCTGATTCCTTCAGCCAGCGGCACCCACGACATTCAAATAGGCGACCCTCTGCCGGATTCACTCACCGGGCTGCTGACCGCCACTCCCTATCAGTTCAATATTGTTGCCGCTGCAAATGTGACTCCGAAGGGAGACAAGTTCGACGAAGCCGCGGTTCGCCGCGAGGCTTACAACGTCTACTTCCAGGACACGTGGAAAGCCAGTCCGCGCCTGAGCATCAGTTACGGTTTGCGCTACGAAGGGAACAGCCGCATCCACGAGGCGGAAAGGCGCACGTCGAACGTCAAGTTCATCGGGGCGGATGGCAAGGATGCGCCCTATTGGGACCATCGTGCGCGACAGATTTTCTTGTATGACCCACAGCCTCCCTACGATAAAGATCGGAATGGCTGGGGACCTCGGCTCGGCATCGACTTCGAAGCAGCCAGACACACCGTTCTGCATGCTGGCACTGCGATCACTACGATCCTCCCGAACCTGTGGCAGGATAATTTCCTGACTGGCGCGCTGCCGTTTGCCACCAGCCTTTTCGCAAATGCTTTGCCGGGTGTTCCGCTGCCGTTCCAAAACTCGGCAGTCCAGGTGAATCTGCCGGCTCCCTACACGACCGGTGGGCAGCTTCTTTTCCCAATCGGGAAGGCCCTCGGCGTAGCGCCCAACACGCAAATTGACTTACAACGCTACCAGGCCGATTTGACTGCGCTGACGCCTGGCAACCAGGTTCAACTGTTGCTCATGACTGGCATCGCCAAAGATTTCCGTAACGGCTACATCGCGAGCTACACGGCAGGCATCGACCACGACTTTGGAGACATAAAGTTCAGCGCGGCATACGTCGCTACGATGGGGATTCATCTGGCCAGCGTTTATTCGCCCAACAGCTACGGCGGCGCCGAGCCTGCCTTCGCGCGGTTTACCCAGTTCGATTCTTCCGGGCACGCGACTGGGGGCTTCGGTCCGGAAATTCTGATGACCAGCCGTTCCCATTCGACCTACCATTCGTTGCAGGCGAGCGTCAGCAAGAACTCCGCCCGACTTGGGCTGGGATTGCAGGCCAGCTACACGTACTCGAAGTCTCTGGACGACACAAGTTCCGTGCTGGGTGGCCTGTTCGGCTCGACTGGGGTGGTGTTGCAAACCCTGCCACAGGATCCCTGGAACCCGGGAGCGGACAAGGGACCTTCCACGTTCGATGTGACCCATGTCTTCACTGCAAGCGTGATTCAGTTGCTTCCGTTCGACCGCGTCGGCTTTCTTCGGCCGCTGGGCAGAACTCTGACCGGAGGGTGGCAGGTCCTGAACATCACGACGTTGATGACGGGCTCTCCCTTTTCGGTTTACTCCGGGGTTCAACAAACAGGAGTGGGTACGACCGGCGCTGATCGTCCGGATCTGGTGGCGCAACCTCATTTTTTGACCAGTCGTCCGGTCCGTGAGGACTACTTTGGACTTGGCACCGACAATGCGTCGTTCTTCAACGTTCCTCTTAATGTTCCGGGCGGGACCGGCCCGAACCACGGGCGCTTCGGGACCTTGGGACGGAATACATTTCGCGGGCCCGGTCTCCACAACTTCGATATCGCGCTGGTAAAAGACACTCCCTTCGGAAGTCGCGGAGGTGCGGAACTAGGTACGCTGGAGTTTCGCGCGGAGTTCTTCAACGTATTCAACATCGTCAATTTCGGCTTGCCGAATAATGTGCTGCGCGGTAGCGGATTCGGAATCATCGGCAAGACTGCCAGCTCGTCGCGGCAGATTCAGTTTTCGCTCAAAGTGATTTATTAGATCGAAGTTCCGACAAGCTCCCCTCTCCGCTCCTTATGCTAGTCTGAGCAGACTATGGCTGATGTGAGTATTCAGCAGAAGCATTTCTTCAGCGACAAGGTGGAGCACTTCACGGAGTCCGTCATTCGCGAGATGACGCGGCAAGCGATGCTGCATGGGGCCGTGAATCTGGCGCAGGGCTTTCCTGACTTTCCTGCTCCCGTCGAGATCAAACAGGCAGCCCAGCAGGCGATTGCCAATGATGTGAACCAGTATGCCATCACCTGGGGCGCGAAGAACCTGCGTAACGCGGTCGCCCGGCAGATGAAGGTGTGGCAGGGGATAACGGTCGATCCCGAGAAGGAAATCACGGTTTGCTGCGGTTCGACGGAGGCAATGATTTCCACTTTGCTCGCTGTGTGCAATGCTGGAGACGACGTCGTAATCTTCGAGCCCTTCTATGAGAACTACGGCCCTGACGCAGTTTTGAGTGGAGCCAAGCCGAAATTCGTCACATTGCGGCCGCCTTCCGACGGAGACGGCGAGTGGACCTTCGATGAAAGGGAACTGCGCCGGGCGTTTGATCGGCATACAAAGGCCATCATCCTGAATACGCCGAACAATCCCACGGGAAAGGTATTCACCCGCACGGAACTGGAACTGATTCGCGATCTGTGCCTTGAGTTCGATGTGCTGGCGATTACCGACGAGATTTATGAACACATTCTGTACGACGGCACTGAGCATATCTCGATGGCGTCGCTCGACGGCATGCAGGACCGAACAGTCACGATCAATGGGATGTCGAAGACCTACAGCGTTACGGGATGGCGGGTGGGCTGGGCGGTCGCTCCGGAAAGAATCACGAATGCAATCCGTAAGGTGCATGACTTTCTGACCGTCGGAGCGCCAGCACCGTTACAGGAAGCAGGCGCCATGGCGCTGAGTCTCCCCGATGAGTATTACGTAAAGCTCGCTGAAAGATACCGCGTGCGTCGTGATCACTTAATACCCGCGCTGGTGGCTGTCGGATTCAAGTGCTTTCGCCCGCGAGGCGCGTACTACGTGATGACGGACATCGGGGCCTTTGGCTTCCAAGACGATGTGGAGTTCACACGCTATCTGGTGAAGGAGATCGGGGTGGCGGCCGTGCCGGGTTCGAGCTTTTATCACAATCCGGCGGACGGCGCGCGGCAGGTGCGGTTTGCCTTCTGCAAGAAACCGGAAACGTTGGATGAGGCCGGGAAAAGGCTTGGCAAATTGCGGCGCTGAAGTCTTGCAGCCCAGAGATCACCTCAGCGGCTAAAGCCGCGGTTGATTTTGCCGCAGTAACGGGGCGGCTAGAAGCCGCGCCCTTCAAAGCAGTCCCATCGATCGAGTATTTCAGCAGCTTGCTAATCTAAAGCCTGACAGAAAAGAAAACTTTATCGCAGGGTTGAAAACGCTGCGCACCCAAGAAAGAAAAAGACCCTTGACGCAGCGTTGAACGCTGCGTCTCCCAAAACCGGACGCTTCAGCAGTGCGCCAGCCGTGCCCTTCCAAAAACTATTCGTGAGGCCGGTTCTAATTCATCAGGGCCAGCATGCGATGGATGGTCAGCGACATTTGGCGTACCTCTTCGGCGTCGGGGGCGGCCGGGGAAATGCGCAAGTACTCCTCGAGATCCTCCGCGGCGAGCTTGGAGAGGGCGAGACTGTAACGCAGGAGGGCCCGTTGTTTTACGTCCTCCGCCGAGCGTGGATAGATCACGAGGATGAGATCGGCAATGGGCAGAGCTTTGCGGAAGTTACGCGTCGACAGATAGACCGTCTTCAGATTGTTGAGCATGCGGGTAAGAATCTGGCGGCGGCTGATGGGATGGAGGAATTCCGGGCGCAGGGTCATTTCGCCGGAGTAGATTTCATCGAGCCGGGACTGACAATCCTGGCGGCTCAAAATATCGCCATGATTGAAGCAGTCGATCAGCAATTCGTGACCGCCATCGGAGAAATGTTTGAGCAGAAAATGGCCGGGCATGCCAACTCCGGCCAGAGAAAACCCGATCCGGCGTGCGACCTCCATGTAAACCACGGAAAGCGTGATCGGGATGCCCAGCCTGCGATCGATCACGTCATTGAGGAACGAGTTCCGCGGATCGTAGTAATCGTCGCGGTTGCCGCGCAGCCCTGCTTCTTCAAACAGCACTCGATTCAGAGCAGCGATGGTTCGTTGGGAGTCAAGCCCTGGGACGGTGCCTGAGGCGCGGCGGGCGAGTTCGTCGATACGTGCCGCGTGGCTTTCGACGTCGAGATCGGGATACTCCGTGCGGGCGATCAGAAGAGACGCGCGGGTGAGGTCGATGTCTTCGTCCTCGATATCGGAGCTAACCAGTGCGCTGAATGCGTCAACGAGTTCGGCGGATGCAGTGTACTTCACACGTCGATGCTAGCAAACAGAAGCCGGCGCCCAATTGGCCCGGATGTGCCATCGGATGGCACTTTCGGCTACGAGCGCAGCATGTGCCTGGCGATGAAGAGCGCATTGGCGGGGCGCTCGCCCAGGCGGCGCATGAAATAGGGATACCACTCGGTGCCGAACGGGATGTAGACGCGCATGCGCCAGCCGTCCCGTACCAACTGTTGTTGCAAGTCGCGGCGAATACCGTAGAGCATCTGGAATTCGAAGACGTTGCGCGGAATATTTTCGCGCGTAGCGAAGGCCTGGATGTTCCGGATCAATTTCTCGTCGTGCGTTGCCATGCCATGATAGATGCCGCTCTTCATCAGAATTTTCATCAGCTTGATGTAGTTGGCATCGACGTCGTCCTTCTTTTCGAAGGCGATGCTGGCTGGTTCCTTGTAGGCGCCCTTGCAAAGGCGTATGCGAATGCCTTCGGCGAGCAACTTCTCGACATCACTCTCCGAGCCCTTCAGATAGGCCTGAATCACGGTGCCGACGCTGTTCGCATGGCCGGGCATGCGGTGCAGTTCGTGAACGAAATCGAGGGTGCGTTGGGTGTACGGCGAACCTTCCATGTCCACGCGCACGAAGCCCGGCGGATTCATGGAGGCAGCTTTCGCCACGAGGCCACAAACCAGATCGCGAGCCAGCGCTTCGTCTACATCGAGACCCATGTGGGTGAGCTTCAAACTGACGTTGGCATCAAGAGGGTTGGCCGCAATCGCATCGAGAACCTGATGGTAGAGCTGGGCGCTGTGGCGCGCCTCCTCGGGATTGGTGACATTTTCGCCGAGATTGTCGATGGTCACGCTCATGCCAGAGCGATTTACGGCTTGCGTGGCGCGCATCGCATCGGAGATTTCGGTACCTGCAACGAAACGGCTCGAAACCCGGTGGCCGAGGGAAGACTGCTCGGCGAAGCGACGCAGGGACTTGTTTTCAGAAAGACGGACAAAGAAGGTTCTCAACATGAAGAACCTTCCAGTTGCGGTGGGATGAATAGAGAAATGCCGTGCATGAAGGTAACAGAGAGTTGTATCACACCCTGGCAAGCGGCTTAGGCCGCTCTGCCCGGGTTACTTTCCCTGCTCTTCCAGGAATTTCTCTACTTCGATCGCGGCCATGCATCCTGTTCCGGCGGCGGTGATGGCCTGCCGGTAGCGGCGGTCCTGCACGTCACCGGAGGCAAACACGCCGTGAACGCGCGTGAAGACGTAGTTGTGGGTTTTGAGGTAGCCGTCGGCATCGGTATCGAGCTGGCCGGCAAACATTTTGGCATTCGGAACATGGCCTATGCCGAGAAACAGCGCGCTGGTGGGGAAATCCCAAACCTTGTCCGTCTTTAAATTTCGAAGCTTCAGGCCCGTAACTTCCTTATGATGGATATCGTAGACATCTTCGACGACGGTATCGGTGAGGAAGTGAATTTTTTCGTGCTTCTGGGCGCGCTCGAGCATGATCTTGGAGGCGCGGAATACGTCGCGGCGATGGATGAGGGTAACCTTGGTCGCGAAGCGGGTGAGGAAGAGGGCTTCTTCCATGGCCGAATCGCCGCCTCCAACAACTACGATTTCCTTGCCCGAGAAGAAGAAGCCATCGCACGTGGCGCACGAGGAAACTCCGTGCCCGATGAGTTGCTGTTCATGGGGCAGGCCCAGCCAGCGAGCGGAGGCGCCGCTGGCGATGATCAGCGACTGGGCATGAACCTGGTGTTTACCAAGGTGCAGCAAGAATGGACGCTGGCTGAGGTCGGCGCTGGTCAGGTGAGCCATGCGGTACTCGGCACCAAAGCGCTCGGCCTGTTTTCGCATGTTCTCGACGAGTTGGGGACCTAGAACGCCTTCCGGGAAGCCAGGGAAATTCTCGACCAGCGTGGTCAGCGAGAGTTGCCCTCCCGGCTCGTGGCCTTCAACGACGAGAGGGTTCAGGTTGGCACGTGCAGCGTAGAGCGCGGCGGTGTGCCCGGAGCAGCCGGATCCGATGATGACTACGTTGCGGGTTTCGCTCATGAAGTTATTTGTCAGTGCAAAGATTAGATTGCGGATTTCGGATTTTGATGCAAGACAGAAAACCTTAAACCACCAAGAGCACGAAGGTACACGAAGGACTTGATCGAATCATCTTTTCTCTTCCACTGGCTTCCTCATCTTTGAATTTGGTGCGCTCTTGGGCTTCGAGGGCTTGGAGCCGGGTTCCACTTTGGCCAATTCGTCAGGAACAATATTGCGCGCACCCAGGAGTCCACGATAGTTCGCGAGAACTTCGGAGGCGCTTCGGAATAATGGCTCGTATGCGCTCTGGTCGATTGGCGTCCCACTCTCGGTCGCAGCACAGCGAGCCAATGCCACGGACGATTTGCCAAAGCGCTCGAGGCGAATGCGGCTGACGGGGGTGTTGGCAGTAAGCATGACTTCGGGGGTGCTGACGGTCGAAGCGCTGTCTTCCAGGGAGACCAGCATCAGGTCCTTGGGATCACGCACGTGCAGCACCAGCGTTTCCACCATGTTCTGTCCGTCGTTGCTGAAAGAGTACTGCACGCTGGCAAAGAGGGCCTGCACGGAAAACTCACGGCGGACGCGAACGTAGCTGGCGACGGAGGGTTCCCCTGCGACGTGAGTTCCTTGCCCGGGCTTTAGGAAGTTTGGCATGTCGCTCAGGGTGGAGCGGCCGCGGGAGACCTCGAAGTCGGAACCGAATAGCGGCTGCTTGGGGACCCGCGCCAGGGCGGAAGCGATTTCCTTCTGCTGTTCCGCCGAAGGAGTGCAGACGTTCAACACGTTTACCTTCACTTGCGGCTCGGTCGGCGACGGATTGGCAGGCTGCTGCTGGGCGGCGGACGCGGCCACAATGATGAGGCAGATTAACAGGACTGGGAACTGGATTCGGGGCACGGCGGAATTCTAAACGAGAAGGGGCAAAATCCTAAGTCGAAACCGGGTTTCACAGGAGCCTTCGGCGGCGGCGTAGAATTTGACTATGGCGAATCTGACGTTGGTGTACGGCATGAGGCTGCTGCCTTCCGACGACGTAGTCGAGGTGGGGGAGGCTCCGATAAAGCTGAAGAACGGGCGCGAGGCGCGCGTAACGATGCATGTCCTGGAGGGCAGTAAGGAAGAAATCGAGAAGCAGCTGCGGACTAGTCTGGAGGCGTTTTTCGACCTCTATCCTGAGATCTAGCTCGTTGTCCTGGAAACACCAGACATAAGTATGGACTGTCATCTTGAGCGAAGCGAAAGATCTACCTATTGTGCAGTCAAGTGCATGGGTCCTTCGCGTTGCTCAGGATGACAGAGTGGATTCATGCCACAGATTTCCGGGCCACTTGCTCCCACATTTCACGGGCATCCTAGCTTCAGTTCACGTCTATAATCTTAAGCTCCTGGTAGCTCTCGGTCGCACTCATGCGGTGGTCGTATCCAGAACTTCGGCGATTTCGGCGCAGCTTGAGCGCAGCTGGACTCTGGCCAGAAAGCCGAATGGCGCGCATCGCCTGCTACTTCCTCGGCCTGGGCGGAGTGTTGCTGCTCTTGCAAAAGCTGCTCGGGTTGTTCGCGCCTTCCTGGGGCGAGCACCTTGGGGGATGGGTCACCTTTCTCATCTTCATCGCAGCGGTTCTTTTTTCGATCCTCACATTTCGCTGGCTCAAGAAGAAACTCTTGTGGCGGGTGCGGAACCGGCTGATCGTCACCTACGTTTTCATCGGCGTGATTCCAGTGGTTCTGCTGCTTACGCTGGGGTTCGTTACACTTTACCTCTTTGCGGGACAGTTCTCCGGCTTTGTGGTCACGTCGGAAATACATTCTCAACTGCGCAGCCTGGAGGCCGGAAACGCCGCAATCGGCAATGAACTCGCGGCGCGTCTGGAGCGTGGGGAGAATCCTACGGTCGAGTCGCTGGCAGGCTTGAAGAAGAGGGATCGTGCCTGGGCACGGCGTCAGGTCGGCGCCTGGTATAAGGGGAAGTCCCTGCCGCTCTCGAGTGAGCCGGGAAAAACCGAAACGTTCCCCCCTCCTGGGTTTCTGAATAAGAATGACAATCCTTACGGCCAGTCCATTCGCGATGGGCTGCCGTTCCGGGAGATCGTCCGCGACCAGGGTCAATTGCATCTGCGTGTCGCCTCCGTTTTTCCGGTGCGCTCGGAAGCGCTCACAGTCGTCACCAGCGAACCATTGGACAAGAATCTCGTTGAGCACCTCGCCAGCACCCTCGGCGAAGTCACACTCTATGCGGCGGGAATCTCGATGGAGGAGCCGCCGAAGGCTGCATCCAGCAGCGGAACCGACCCGTCGAACGCGGCGCCCCAGACCTCGCTTTCGATCACTCCAGAGAAGAGCAAGGGCGGGATGGTCTTCCGTCAAGAGGATTTGCGCCTCACGTTCACTGCGGGAGTGCTCCCGCCGTCCTCGGGTGGTTTTGACCGCGAAATCCAGTTCGGCACACCGTTGCGGGTGGTCGATTGGAAAACGGGAGACACTGAGCGGGCCGGAGCGCTGGTCAGGGTACGAACGCTTCCATCCGTACTCTATGGCCACCTGTTTGCATCGCTAGGGGATTTCGCCGCTGGTGTGGGATACATTTTGCTGGGCGTCGGAATCTTCTTTCTAATCATCGAACTGGTCGCTTTGTTCACCGGCACGCGCATGACGCGAACTGTCACACAGGCGGTGGCGCAGCTTCACGACGCGACTAAACACGTGGATCGCGGGGACTTTAGCCATCGGATACCGGTGAGATCCCGCGATCAGCTGTCGGAGCTGGCGCTCTCGTTCAACTCGATGACAGAGTCCATCGAGAAGCTGATCCTGGAGCAGAAAGAGAAGCAGCGCCTGGAGAATGAACTGGCGATTGCCCAGGAAGTGCAGGCACAACTTTTTCCCCGACAGGGTGCGGAACTGGAGTCGCTTGAGGTGCACGGCTTCTGCCGTCCGGCGCGTACAGTAAGCGGCGACTACTACGACTTCCTAAATGCGAGTTCCCACAAGTTGATCCTGGCAGTGGGTGATATCAGTGGTAAGGGAATCTCGGCGGCGCTGTTGATGGCTACCATTCATTCCGCGGTGCGCGCTTACAGTATGGAGAGCGTGCCGCAATTGCGCGAACCCATTGCAGTTGGGGCCGTGGCTGGTTCCGGGCGGCTGATGGCAAGCTGGCCGGAGGGCGTGGAAGTCTCTCCGGGAGCGCTGCTCAGTTTGCTCAATCATCAGCTTTTCGAAAGTACTCCTCCGGAAAAATACGCCACGCTATTTCTTGCGATCTACGACGGACGCTCACGCCAGCTGACCTACAGCAACGGTGGGCACCTGCCTCCTCTGTTGATCAGCGAAGATGGCTCGTTGCGACGGCTGGAATGCGGCGGTACCGTCGTGGGACTTTTCGACAACATGTCGTACGAAGAGGATTCGGTCGTGATGAAGCCGGGGGAAATCCTCGTTGCCTACAGCGACGGCGTCACCGAGCCGGAAAACGATTTTGGCGAGTTTGGGGAGTCCCGGCTGATCGATCTGGTTCGTGAAAACCGGCATCTCCCACTGGCTCAAATCAGTCAGGCCGTTACCGCGGCGGTAGACACCTGGATTGGTGACAACGAGCAGCCTGATGATGTGACCCTGGTTTTGGGTCGGGCGAGGTGAGGAAGCAGCTTACAGCTTTCAGCTCTCGCGGTATTGACAGAAAGTGTGGCATGCAATACCTTAGTCCGGCGTTATCCAAAATCCAGTACGCGGGAGTAGCATAACCACGGCAATGCGCCGGGGCTCCATCCCGGAGATGACGGTTCGCTACCGTTCCTCCCGCCCCACCTTCCAGCTCAGATCTTCTTCTTCTTCCACTTCCCCTGCTTGAACAGAATCGCGCTCGCGACAGCCATGGCCCCCTCGGCAATTGCGATGGAAGCGAAAACTCCGTTCGAGCGCATGTGCAGGGGAATTGCCAGCCAGTAGGCCAGAGGAATCTCGAACAGCCAGAAACCGAAGAAGTTCACGATGGTTGGAGTGACCGTATCGCCCGCGCCGTTAAAGGCCTGCATCATCACCATGAAATACGCGTAACCCAGGTTGCCGTAACTTACAATCCGCAGACACGCTGCCCCGAGCGGCACGACTGCCGGATCATGGGTGAACCGCCGGATGATGGGTTCGGGAAAGAGGACGAAAACCAGTCCGACCGTGCCGAGGAAAATTACATTGTAGAGTCCTGTGCGCCACACTGCTTGTTCCGCACGATCGGGCCTGCCGGCGCCCAGGTTTTGCCCCACCAGTGTAGCGGCGGCGTTGCTCAGTCCCCACGACGGCAGAATGACGAAGATCACAATTCGAATAGCGATCGTGTATCCGGCAAGCGCTGCTGCTCCGAACGTGCTCACGATTCTCACCAGGCCGATCCAGCTGGTGTGCGCGATGGCAAACTGCAGAATTCCGGTCAGCGATACTCGCAGCAAACGAAATAGAACGTTCCACTGCAATCGAATCTGGCGGGTCAGGATTCGGATGCGCTCGGTGCCTTTCAGCAGCCGATAGAACTGGTAGAGCACTCCAATGCTGCGCCCGATCAATGTAGCCAGAGCCGCGCCCGTGACACGGAGACGCGGAAACGGTCCCCAGCCGAAGATCAGGCAAGGATCGAGCACCAGGTTGATGATGTTCGAAACCCAGAGCAGGCGCATGGCGATGGCTGCATCTCCAGCGCCGCGGAAGATTGCGTTGTTCAGAAACAGCAGCAGGACCGCACAACTGCCGCCCAGGCAGATTCGGGTGTAGCCGCTGCCGGTGGCTACAATCTC
This sequence comes from Acidobacteriota bacterium, assembly GCA_003225555.1. GTDB lineage: Bacteria > Acidobacteriota > Terriglobia > Terriglobales > Acidobacteriaceae > Sulfotelmatobacter. The sequence continues at coordinate 35,562 of QIAM01000091.1, forward strand.
GGGTGAAGCGCCCATCATCCGTAGCAAGTTCGACGCAAACAACAGACACGGCAGGCCGATCAGCAGCGAAACAATCAGTCCAAGGATGATGGCTTGGACCCCTGCAACGGCTGCGCCTTCAGGATCTTTCTCTCCAATGCGGCGGGCCACCATGGCGGTCGTCGACAAGCTGAGACCCATCCCCACCGCGAAGACGAGGCTCAGCATCGACTCGGTCAGCCCGACCGTGGCTACGGCGTTGGCTCCGAGACGTCCCACCCAGAAGACATCCACCACCGCAAACAGCGATTCCAGGACCATCTCGAGAACCATGGGGACGGCCAGCAGGAGAATCGCGCGGTTCAGGCTGCCCTGGGTGTAGTCCTGATGAGAACCGCGGATGGCTTCGGCGAGAGAGCTCCACAAAGTGCGCGGCGATTCCGTAACCACAGAAGTTGCTTCCATAACCATCTAAGCTTTCCGAGAATCGCGCTGTGGCAAACCCAGCGGAGCCGCAGCTGAAACTGGCAAATGGCGTGAAGCGAGAGCCCGCGAGTGGCGAGCGAGAGGATAGCGACTAGCGAGGTATGAACATGTTGTCCCTCAACGCGGATCGTCCAATAAAATCTCCCAGCCCCAGGGGAGGCGAACGATCAGGATTAGCGGATTTTATCCTGAGTGCCCACCGCTTGCCAACATCTGATGGGAAAATATTCGCCCAGCTACTTCCTTGGCAGGATGGCGACTCGCGAGGTCACCGCCTGATTCTTCGCCATGCCCCCCAGGATGAGCGGACCGAGGGGTGTAGCGAGGATGCCGCGACTATCGGTGCGCGGATCGGGTGTGTTCTCACTGATCGTCTCCCAGCGCTTGCCATGCAAGTTATAGGCAAACGTAAAGGGCGATGGCTCGGCGGGCTGGCTATCATAACCCAGGCCCTTGAAATTGTGCGGGTCCGCGGTGCCGCCGGAAAAGTAAATCCTGTGCTCTCTCTCCGACGGGCCTCCCACAATACCGACATGCGCTGGTCCCGGATGAGAAGGCAACTTACTCCACTCAATCTTGTTCGGATCTTTGCGATCGATCTTTCCTTGCCAGCACTCCTGCGAGGCTACAAAGGGCGCCCCTCCCGCTGTATTCTTCATGGCGCCATCGATGTAGACGATGGTGTCGTCGGTCAGGCCGCCGGCATGACCAAAAACTGGCGCGCCTGGCAGTGGTGTCGCCTGACTCCAGGAATCCTTTTCGAGATCATAGACTTGTACGTTATTGACTGGGCCATTCTTCGAGCGACCTCCGACAAGGTAAATATATCGATCGCGGTTTACGCCAATCACCGCGCTGTCCACCGGTACGGGAATATCAGCGGCACGGTACCAGCGCTGGCCCTGGGGCACGTAGGCATTCACGTCTGAGACTGTGATTTCGCTTCCTTGCCCATCCACTACATATCCGCCAAAGAGAAAGACCTGACCATTTGCTCCCACTGCAGAAGCTCCCAAACGTCCGGCCACTCCCGGCACCGGGCGGCCGTCATTCCACTTGCCCGACGAGAGATTCATCACATAGACCTGATTCGTGATGTCATCCCACGTCTTCCTCGGACCCACGCCCATCAGCGAGAAAAGCTGAAGCCCGCCCTTCAGGCTCGCAACTGCATTGCTGGAAACGGCGGCGGGCATGGAGGGGATTCTGGACTCACCTGCGGCCAAAAGTAGGATGGCAGAGAGTGCCAACAGGAGGACGAATGACAATTTCTTCATTGCAGAGATATTACGTCTTCGGAGGAACGAGGGCAAAGAACGCCTAAGGCAGCAGGAAAAGCCGAGAGCGTTGCGCATCAGAACCAAGTATTCTGGCGATACGTGCGGTAGGCGTCGCCGAAGGCAGCCTCTAGAACGCGGGCTTCACGACGCGCGCGGATCGTCTGCGCCACGACTATCACCGCAAGCATGACCCACAAGGTAGGTTTCTGCAGTACGAGGGCAAACCCGACGAATATCATCACACCAAACACATAGATGGGATTGCGGATCTTGGAATAGAGTCCATGGGTAACAAGTTGTTTCGCTTCCGGCGTGATGGAAAAGGAGCTGCCGAGTTGGTAGGGGGCGAGCCCAATGCCGAAGATACCCACGCATGCCAGCACCGTGCCGACGTAGCGCTGGTTATCCCATGGAGCCTTCCAGGTGATCAGGAACCAAACGAGAATCGCCATGGCCACGATCTGCACACCCGTGAATACCCAGAGATGCCGGCTTTCCATTCGACTTGTCCTTTCTGAACCGATGGTCGCTTGCACGGTGTGCGCTGAATGGGCGGCTCACTAGACCATCCTATTTGATCAATCCCTGACGCACGGCGTGAATGAAATCGGTGTAAGCAGGAGTCTGGCCGCAGGCGCGCATGTGGCTGGCAATTTGCCCGCGATGGTACGCCGAGTGTATCAGGACGTGAGTCAAGACATCCTGAACGGCGCTGGTCCAAGCTTCCCCTTTACTGTTTTTGTAGGAAATCATCTGCGAGAGGTCAGCAGGAAGTTCGTCCAGATAGTCGCTCCACAACCGGCCGACTTCCACGGCCTGCGCTTCGCCCTGCTCCACGTTGAATTCCGGCCATACTGGGAGGCTCTGCGGTTGCTGCGTCAACCGTTCCAGCCACAGCCGCTCGGCCGAAAGAATATGCGACATGAGTTGCAGCGGCCGTGCCGATGCACTCGCGTGCTTGCGTACTACCGCAAGCGCTTCACGATTCGCCCATTCATCGTAAGCAAACTGACGCCGGAAATAGTCACTCAACTCCATAGAAACCTTGCAAGCGTGCGTCGAACTGTACAATGTAGTCTCATGTACTTGCCGCACGCAATGCATGTTTTAACGCTCCTTTCACAATCGTCTACTACACTGCGTGTGACCTCACTGTAACAGCTGGCGGAATGATGCACCGCCGCACCGCGAATGCCTCGCAAATCTGCAGCAAAACGATTGGCAGCACCCGAGTCAGACGGACCCGATGCGGGAACCAAATCCTGGACGCCGAGGAGAGCCGTTGCCTGCGACGATCTGGTGCAGCTCTACCTGAAGGCCTGCCTCATTGCGCGGGATGCCGCCTTCAACCTTCGGGACTTGCTCACCAGCGCATCCCGCATGGCATTCCTTGCCATCAAAGATTGCGAGAAGGAACTGGACCTGATCGAGCGGCAGATTGATGAACGCCTCCCGGCCGCTATCACGCGGGTCAACGAAGCCCGGGCGCGCCAGTTGCTCACCAGCCTGAAGAGCACCACCGATCTGGAGCGCATCGGAGACCTCGTGATGAGCGTTGCGCTCCGGCTGCAATCGCGAAACGCTAAGCTTCCCGCGTCCGATCAGCGTCAACTTGTGGAGATGTCGGTCATCTTGCGGGATATGCTGGATCTTATCTATCAGGGATTCGTCCACCTTGACCTGGATTGCGCGCGCAAGGTTTTACAAAGGGACAAAGACGTGGACAGGCTCTGCCACACCCTATTCCAAAAGCATTTGGCGGAAAACGTTCCGCAGGGCGACACCTCGGGCTTTGAAATACTGCTGATGGCGCAGGCCCTGGAGCGTGCGGGAGATCACACCACGAATCTCGCGGAGGATCTCTACAGCTTGATTGAAGGCCGCAGCCTGCGGCACATGCCGAAGAAGAAGGCTGCGCAGTAGGGGAAGCAGTTCTCGGTTCGCAGTTCTCAGGTGCTTTCTTCTTGCGCCGCATCTTTCACGCTTTCATTTATCCTGTCTTCTCGCCTCCGTTTGAACTGGCATGAGCAAAGTTAAACCGCTTTGGAAACCTGACGATCAGAGCGCCCGCCTGGCCGAACTGACGGCTCAATCGGACGACGCCGCGAAGGACAACCCCCTCCGGCGAGATGTCAGGTCTCTAGGCGCATTACTGGGACGAGTGCTGGTCGAGCAAGTGGGAGAGGACTTGCTGAACGATGTAGAGCGGCTACGGAAACTCTTGATCCAACACCGCGACCAATCCCAGCGGCAGCCCGCATCGGTGGCAACTACGGAACTCATGAGCCAGGCACAGAGCCTGATCTCGAAGATGGATTTGTCACGGGCCTATCAGGTCACAAAAGCCTTCGCCATCTACTTCGAGTTGACGAATCTGGCTGAGACCAACCATCGGAAGCGCCGGCGGCGCGCGGGCAAATTAGGAGACCAGCGCGTCCCTCCTGCGGGCTCATTGCGCGGCACGCTGCTGCGCATGAAGCAGGCCGGTATTCCCGCGGAAGACGCGCTCGCCGCGTTGGCCCACATCCGCGTGACGCCCGTATTTACAGCGCATCCTACCGAGGTGGCACGGCAGACGGTTTTGATCAAGCGGCGGCGGATTGCCGAGCAATTGGAACTCCTTGACCGGCTTCCTCTCACCGGCGGCGACGCTGAGCGCTGCGAAACCAACATCAGCGCCGAGGTCACTGCTCTTTGGCAAACCGACGAGGTTCGATTGGCCAAGCCTACCGTCAACGATGAAATTCGCATGGGACTGCGCTATTTTCGGCTTTCATTGTTCCCCACGCTGCCGAGAATTTACGATGAAATCGTCGAATCGTTTCGCGATGTTTATGGGATGGCTCTCGACGAAGCGGACGTGCCCAATCTGGTTCAGTTCGGCTCCTGGATCGGGGGAGATCGGGACGGCAATCCACTCGTCAAACCGGAGTGCATTCGCGATGCACTTGAGCTGGCACGAGCTGTGATTCTGCGGCAGTATATCGGCGAGATCGAATCCTTGAGCGACCGTTTGAGTTCTTCGCTGCGGCAGGTGGAAGCGTCGCAAGAGATGCTGCAGCGGATCCGTGATTACGAGGCGGACATTCCGGGCGTCCATCTCCTCTGGGGACAGCACAGTACGCAGGAAACGTATCGCCGCTTCCTTTCCTATGTGTTGCATCGGCTGCGGTACAGCCTGGAAAACTCGGATGCGGCCCCGGCCTATCCTCGCGTAGGCTACTTCGAGCAGGATCTGCTCCTGCTACGAGAGAGCCTGCAGTCGCATCACGGTGACCTTCTGGTGCAGAAATTCGTCAACCCACTGTTGCGCAAGGTGCGCACTTTCGGATTTCATCTGCACACGCTTGATATCCGCCAGCACGCGCGCCTGCATGCCGAGGTCACGAAGGAACTTGAGATCAATACCCCGGTCGCCGCCAACTCAGTTGCTGCAGGGGTAAGCCTTTCTGTGCGGAGCCGGGAATTGCTTAACACCTTTGGGATGGTTGCGGAGCTCAAGCGTAAGTACTCTCCAGGCGCCATCAGGAACTACGTCATCAGCGGTACGGAGTCCGAAGACGATGTGCTGGCAGTCATTCGTCTGGCAAAGCATTGCGCGGTAAACGTGGGGCGTTCGGGCGACGATCCTGGCTTGATGCCCGTCCCTCTTTTCGAATCGATCGCTTCGCTTCGCGCTGCCGCTGGAGTGATGCGACGCTTGTGGAAACATCCGGAGTATCGGCCGCTGGTCGAGTCTTGGGAAGGATGGCAGGAAGTGATGCTGGGCTATTCCGACTCCAACAAGGATGGCGGAATGCTCACCAGCACGTGGGAACTCTACAAAGCGCACCGCGAACTCCATCGCGCCGCCGACGAAAACAAGATCAAACTGCGGCTCTTTCACGGGCGCGGAGGAACCGTCGGACGTGGCGGAGGGCCCACGCATTCCGCGATTCTGGCCCAGCCGCACGGATGTTTTTCGGGCCAAATGCGACTTACCGAACAGGGAGAAGTGCTCAACTGGAAATATTCCGACCCGGTACTTGCCGAGTGGAACCTGGAATTGATGATCGCCGCGAGTCTGGAAGCGCTGACGCGTGGCGGCACCGGCGAATCGGGCGGCAAAGACCAGGAACGATGGGAAGAGGCGATGGAAGAAATGTCAGCGGAGGCTTACCGCGTCTATCGCCGCGACATTGCTGAGAATCCCGAGGTGCTGGAGTACTTCGAGCAGGCGACGCCGGTCAACGAACTCGACACGGCCCGCATCGGTTCGCGCCCCTCACGACGAACCAAGGGGCGCCGCCTGGAGGATCTGCGTGCCATCCCTTGGGTTTTTGGCTGGATGCAGAGCCGTCACGCCGTCCCGGCGTGGTTTGGCGTCGGAGACGCGTTCCAGCAATTTGCGAAGAAGGGGTCTGGCCACGAGAACCTTCTCCGTCACATGATGCACAAGTTCGCATTGTTTTCGGAGTTGGTGCGGAACGTCGAGCTGGGCATGGCTAAGGCCGATCTCGAGATTGCCCGCGTCTATTCGGGACTGGTCAACAATGCAGCTCTTCGGAAGCGAGTCTTCGCCATGCTGGAAGACGAGTTTCTCGTCACCCGGCGCATGATTCTGCGTGTCGCGGGGCAGCGCGAACTGCTGGCAAGAAATCGCGTGCTGGCACGGTCGATTCGGCTGCGCAATCCGTACGTCGACCCGATGAGCCTGATCCAGGTGGAGCTTCTGCGGCGGAAGCAAAAGGGAGCTGATGCCACCGAGATTGAGTATCCGATGGGTGCAACCATCAACGGCATTGCTGCGGGCTTACACAACACTGGCTAAGTCCTCGCGCATTGGCCGTAAGATACTGAGCTAACCACTTGCTGCCACATCCGTCTGTAATATGTTGTGGGTCCGTCCGGAGCGTGCCTTTCAGGTGTCTTTCTGCGGAACTTGCTCTTCTCTGTATGCGTAACTTCTTCCGAGCTATCGGTCTGCAATCTTGCGTCATCAATTCCGCCAAAAGAGGCCACATGAATATTCCCAGGTTACGTATTGCGTTCCTGCTCATTCTGGTTCTGCCCGCAGTTTTGCTCTGCCAGACTGCGATGGTGAAACCGGCGCTGCCTGTTGGGGGCGGAGCGGATACTAAGGAAGTTCCCAAACTCGAGCATTTCGATCCCCATGTGGTCGACAAAACCCTGGATCCCTGTAACAGCTTTTACAAGTACACCTGCAACAAGTGGCTCACATCCAATCCCATTCCGCCGGACCAGGTTTTCTGGGGTACGGGAAGCGGCTTGGAGTTGTGGAACGAAAATCTGCTGCGAGAGACCCTGGATGCCGCCAGTACCAACGATCCCAACCGCAATGCCGTAAACAAGAAGATCGGCGACTATTGGGCCGCGTGCATGGACGAGAGCGGCATCGAAGCAGCCGGTTTGAAGCCGCTGCAGCCGGAACTGGATCGCATCGCAGCCTTGAAGTCGAAGAAAGATCTCACGCTCGAAATCGTCCATCTGCACCATCTCTATCCCGGCGTTTGGCAGCAGGGAGATAACCAGACGAACGCTCCCTTCTTCGGATTCACGGGGCAACAGGACTATGACGATGCTTCCAAGGTAGTCGCACAGATCGATCAGGGCGGATTAAGCCTGCCCAATCGCGACTACTATCTGAAAACTGACGAGAAGTCTGCTGAGATCCTCAAGAAGTATCGGGCACATTTGCAGAAGATGTTCGCTCTCTCGCGCGAACCGGAGGCCCAAGCTGCTGCCGACGCCGGCACAGTGATCGAACTCGAAACTGCAATGGCCAAGACGCAGATGGACAACATCAAGCGCCGCGATCCCAAGAACATCAACAACAAGATGAGCCTGGTCCAGGTGCGCGAACTTACGCCATCGATTGATTGGGATGCCTACTTGAAGGCGGTGAAGGCTCCGGCCAGCGACCACTACATTGTGACGTCGCCCGATTTCTTTCGCGCGGAAGAGAAACTGCTACAAGAGCATCCGCTGGAGCATTGGAAAACCTATTTGCGCTGGCAGGTCATTCATAAATCGGCGCCGTATATGAACAAGGCAGTGGTCGATGAAAACTTCGACTTCTTCGCCCACACTCTGGCCGGAGCGGAACAGCAGCAGCCTCGCTGGCGCCGCTGCGTGCGCGTCGCGGATCGCGATCTTGGTGACGCACTGGGCCAGGCTTACGTTGATCGTGCCTTCCCACCAGACAGTAAAGCCCGCACCATCCAGATGGTGCATGCCATCGAAAAAGCATTGACTGAAGACGTTCAGAGCCTTAGCTGGATGTCATCCGCCACCAAGGAACAAGCCATCACGAAGTTGAAGGGAATCGAAGACAAAATCGGATATCCCTCGGATTGGCGTGATTACTCGAATGTGAACGTCACGCGCACGAGTTATCTGAACAACGTCGCGCACGCCTCGTCCTTTGAGTTCGAGCGCTGGGTGGCGAAGATTGGCAAACCCGTAGATCGCACTGAGTGGACCATGACTCCGCCGACGATCAACGCCTACTATGATCCGCAACTCAACACCATCAACTTTCCCGCCGGTATTTTGCAGCCGCCGTATTTCGATCCCGCGAAAGACGATGCGGTTAATTTCGGCGCCATTGGCATGATCATCGGACATGAAATCATTCATGGCTTCGACGATCAGGGACGCAAATTCGACGCGCACGGCAACCTGCGTGACTGGTGGACCGCCGAAGATGGCAAGCAATATGACGAACGCGGCAAGTGCATCTCTGATGAATACACGCAGGAAGTGCCTGACGCCGGAGCCGGAGTCAAGCAGAACGGTCTGCTCACCCAGGGCGAGGACACTGCTGACAATGGCGGAATCCATCTCGCCTTGAATGCGCTGGAAGCCTCGCTCAAAGAGCAGGGGAAATCTCTGGACGACGAAGGCCCGGATGGATGGACCTATCGACAGCGCTTCTTCCTGTCGAATGCCTACTCCTGGTGTACGAATGTGCGTCCGGAGATTGCTCGCATGATCGTCACCACCGATCCGCATTCACTGCCGATCTTCCGCATCGACAACGTGATGTCGAATATGCCGGAATTCCAGCAAGCTTTCGGCTGCAAGGCCGGGCAGAAGATGGTCCGGGCAAACGCATGCCGGGTTTGGTGAGAACGTTCGTCCAGGAGCTTCGAGCCCAGACGATTGTCATGCTGAACGAAGAGCGAGCAGCGCAAAGCGCTGCTCGCTCGCAGTCGAAGCATCCCTACCCTAGCCCAATCCTGCTGAGACGCCAGGCACTTTGCTTTCTGACGCACGATCAGCGCGACCCCGTTTTTCTAAGACCGGAATAAAATCGGACAAGGGTAGGGATGCTTCGACTCCGCAACGTGAGGATCGTCTGCGCGATCCTCACTGTTGCGCTCAGCATGACAAGTTCTGCTGTTTGCTTGTTGATATCGGCCTTAGCCTCTAACCGCTTCGCATAGGTCTCCAACGCTTTCTTGTTAGCATCGGGAGAGAGAGAGGGGCGGGGTAAGCAAAGGAATTCGTCGTGAGGGGTGGGCTGGGCGGACCGACGCGGGCTGTGAGGGTAAAGGCCTGTTTTCGATAATTACGTTTCCCTATCCCCACTTGACAAAGGTCCGCCCGTGGCGCAGAATTTTTAAAGGCGAATAAAAAGCGAAACTGCCTCCGGAGTCTCCTGACCCCGGCGTTCCCTGAAATTTTCCGAGGAATCTATGTCTTCCGCAGTGGTTTCCACTTCGGCGGCCTTGGGCCGCCCTTTTGTTTTTGATGACGATCCTGAGGTGTGCGACCCGGCTTCTACCCCTCGGAAAAGTATTTCGTCTGCCACACCGGGAGCGAGACGCCCCTTCGACAAGCTCAGGGCAGGCTCCCAGGACCGCCGGCGAGACGCCGGCGCTACGGAACGCTTCTCCGTCGACGACGTCAGGCTGGCCGGAATCACGTCGGCTTCTCGCCTAAATATTCGTCCGGCACCGGAGATGGCTTCCAGCGGAGTCTCTGCCATCGATGCTCTCGCCGGAGGTCTGCCTCGCGGATGCCTGACCGAGATCTGTGGCCCGGCTTCTTCCGGACGTACCACCGTGCTGCTGGCGGCTCTGGCGGCCGCCACCCGCCGCGGTGAATTTTGCGTGCTGGTCGATGCCAGCGACGCCCTCGATCCGCACTCGGTCGTAGCGGCAGGCGTGGAACTCGACCGGCTGTTGTGGGTGCGCTGCGGAGAAAGTTCTCCACAGAAATCTCGCGCCAAAGAAAAGTCATCTCAGGCAGCTTTCCGGTTTGTACAAGACGGACCGCGGAAAGATGAGAATCGACTGGAGCAACTTCTGCGCGCTACCGACATGCTGCTCGAAAGTGGCGGCTTCGGACTGATCGCTCTCGACCTCTGTGATCTGCCATTGCAGGCAGCACGCCGCATCCCGCTGACCACGTGGTTCCGCTACCGCCGCGCTGTGGAGCATACCCCCACCGTACTACTGGCGATCGAGCAGCACCCCATCGCCGGAAGTTGCTCTTCGTTGCTGCTGAAGCTGGGGTCAGAAAATGATCAGAGGCTCGCAGCATCGACGGAACAAGCCGCGGAGCGGCAAAAGAATGCAGCCCACGGCGTAAGCCGTGGGTTTACGGCAGAAAGTGAGGAAGCCCCGGAGGGGCGAAAGAAAACTGTACTTGATTTTCCATATCCCGCGCACGCGCAATTGCTAACCGGACTGGAGATCAGAGTAGAACTCATTCGTTCCCGTCTGGAACGCAAGCCCACCCGCTCAACCTCCGCCGCCTTCGCCGGCAAGACCACCTGGGCGGGATGAAGAAATTAATTCGATGTCATCATGTCTTTTGCCTGCATCTACGTGCCGAACTTTCCCGTCGCCGCCGTGCTACGCGCCGAACCGGAACTGCTTGCGCAGGCTGTCGCCGTTCTCGAAGGCAAACCTCCTCTCGAAAAAGTTTTAGCGGTGAACGAAAAAGCCAACGGCATCGCGCCAGGCATGACCAAGGCACAAGCCGAATTGTGCGCAGAACTCGCGTTGCGCCGGCGCTCTCCACAGCAGGAATCAGCGGCGCATGCCGCCTTGCTCGACTGCGCCCAATCCTTCTCTCCGTGTGTGGAAGACGCAGCCTGCGATTCCGCACTGCTTGATCTCTCGGGGATGGAAGCGCTGCTGGGACCGCTTCCGGAAATCGCACGCGCCATCTACTACCGTGCTGCCGATCTCGGACTTAAAGCCAATGTTGCAGCTGCTACAAATCCTGACACCGCTGTACTCGCAGCACGCGGCTTCTCTGGTGTGACAGTGATTCCCTCCGGCAAAGAAGCCGATCGATTGGGATCACTGCCTATAGAAGTTCTTTTTGCCGACAGGCTCGAAGGCGAAGCGAAGAAAGAAGCCTCCCGTCTTCTCGAAACGCTGGATCGCTGGGGAGTGCGCAACCTGTACGCGCTCGCGGCATTGCCGGAAATTGCGCTGAGCGAGCGTCTTGGACAAAAAGGTTTGCACCTGCAGCAACTGGCGCGCGGCACGGCCTCGCGCACGCTGGTTCCGATAGAAGAACCGCTGACGTTCGAAGAAGCGGTGGAGTTGGAGCATCCGATCATCTTGCTCGAACCATTGGCCTTTCTTCTGAATCGCCTACTGGAGCAACTTTGTGCACGACTGGGGTCGCGCGCCCTGGCCACGCAGGAGCTACGGCTCACTCTGGATCTCGAGAACCGGACCGGGATTGATCAGGAATTTGAGAATTTCGGCATCCCCAGCGAGAGCGACGCGTCGCATGGTGAAAGTCAGTCTGACTCGGCGCCTCAGTATTTTGTTTCCAGCTGGCAAGGCAGATTCAGTCGAACTCTGCGTCTGCCCTTGCCCATGCTCGACATCAAACTTTTCCTCAAATTGCTGCAACTGGATTTGAATGCGCATCCTCCCGGCGCGCCCATCGTGAAGCTCCATCTGGCTGCGGTGCCTGCCCGGCCGCGTTCGGCGCAGGGAGGCCTGTTTCTTCCGCCATCGCCGGAACCGGAAAAGCTGGAACTCACATTGGCGCGGATTGCCGGCATGGTCGGCGACAACCGGACTGGAGCGCTGGAGTTGCTGGACACGCATCACCCCGAAGGATTTCGCATTCGGCGTTTTATGTCTGCGCAGCGAGAGAGTGCGCCCAAAACCGCGGACCCGCCAGAAGAAAAATCCGCTGTCACTGCCCTGCGCAGGTTCCGTCCCGCGCTCCGGGCAGATGTCACCCTGGAGAGCGGTCAGCCTCTGCGCGTGGTTTGCACAAAGAAAAAAGAAGTGCAGGGAGAAGTACTTTGGAAGGCAGGGCCGTGGCGCTCATCCGGCGACTGGTGGGAGAAAGAAGCTTGGTCCCGCGATGAGTGGGACATCGCCTTACAGAATTCAAGCGGAGTTGCTCTTTATCGGCTAGTGCACCTTCTGCTGGGAGGAGGGTGGTTCGTGGAAGGAAGTTATGACTGAAATCGAGTTCCCAGTTCTCAGTAAAAACCCTTCATACTGAGACAGAGAAAAACAAAGGTTAAGGATCAATGCCAGTGACTGGAAGGTTTAACTGAGAACCGAGAACTGGGACTGACTTGTGAACTGATGTCTTACATTGAGTTACACGCCCGTTCTGCTTTCAGCTTCCTCGAAGGCGCCTCTGTGCCCGAAGAGTTAGTAGCTGTCTGTCATCAGCTCAAGATGCCCGCTATGGCTCTGCTTGATACTGACGGCGTTTACGGTGCACCCCGCTTTCATCTGGCAGCGAAGAAAATCGGGCTAAAAGCCGCACATATCGGGGCAGAAGTCACATGCGGTCCTCTCCACTCTGTCATCCTGAGCGCAGAAGATGCTTCACGAAGTGAAGCACCTTCGGAGTCGAAGGATCCCTACCCCCAGGAGGTTGCGAAGAGAGTAGGGATTCCTCACTCCGCTCGGAATGACACCTCTTTCCGCCTTCCTGTCCTCGTTTCCTCTCGCGCGGGTTATCAAAACCTCTGCCGTTTGATCACCAAAATGAAATTACGCGCGAAAAAAGGCGAAGGTGCAGTTCGCAAAGAAGAACTGGAAGAGCACGCCCACGGCCTCATCTGTCTGACCGGAGGCGCGGAAGGACCACTTGCCGCCGCCCTGCAACAAGGTGGGATTGAAGAAGCTCGCGAGCAGGTTAAACAACTGGTTGGCATTTTTGGACACGCCAACGTCTACGTCGAGTTGCAGCGTCATTTCCAGCGCGAAGAAGAATCCCGCAACCGCGCCGCCATCGCCATCGCTCGCTCGCTCAATCTTCCTTTACTCGCGACCAACGGTGTTTGCTACGCTACGGCCAAAGATAGAGAACTCTGTGATGCTTTTACCGCCATCCGTCATCACCGTACGCTGTCTACTGCTGGAAAGCTTCTCGCGCGAAGCTCCGAATGCTATCTGAAAACTCCGCAGGAAATGCAGCAACTCTTCGCTGATCTACCCGAAGCCGTCGGCAATACGCTTGAACTTGCCTCGCGCCTCGAGTTCACACTGAACGATCTCGGCTATGAGTTCCCGCGCTATCCCGTACCCGAAGGGGAGACCATCGACTCCTATCTGCGTGAGCGTACTTGGGCGGGTTTTCAACAGCACTATGGACGTGCCACTCGCGACATGCAAGCTCGCGCCTGCTGCCAGATTGAGAAAGAACTGGCACTGATCGAAAAGCTCCATCTTGGGGGCTACTTCCTCATCGTCTGGGATCTGATTCGCTTCTGCCACGAACAAAACATTTTGGTGCAAGGACGCGGCTCAGCCGCGAATAGCGCAGTTTGCTATTCGCTGGGAATCACGGCGGTCGATCCCATCAGCATGGAACTGCTCTTCGAACGCTTCCTTTCCGAAGAGCGCGGCGAGTGGCCTGACATCGATCTCGACCTGCCTAGCGGCGATGAGCGCGAGAAAGTCATCCAGCACGTCTACCGGCGATATGGCGAGCGCGGCGCAGCCATGACTGCCAATGTCGTTACTTATCGCAATCGCATGGCCGCACGGGAAATGGGCAAGGCGTTGGAGTTCGATCCGGAAACTTTGAACAAAATTTCCGCCGCGGTTGCCACCTGGGAATTCCGCGATGAGAACGACAAACTCGACCGCCGATTCCGCGATGCTGGGCTCGATCTTAATCACCCACGCTTGCGCAAATATTACGAGCTTTCCCTCGCCGCGCAAGACATGCCGCGGCACCTCGGCCAGCACTCCGGAGGCATGGTGATTTGCCAAGGGCAGCTCGATTCCGTAGTTCCGCTCGAGCCTGCCTCCATGCCCGGCCGCGTGGTCGTGCAATGGGACAAGGAAGATTGCGCCGACATGGGCATCGTCAAAGTGGATCTGCTCGGTTTGGGCATGATGGCCGTGCTTAAGGATTCCATCGAACTCATCCGTAAGCACTACCGGGAAGAAGTTTCCCTGGCGCATCTGCCGCAGGATGATCCCGGAGTCTATTCCGCGTTGCAGCAGGCCGACACGGTTGGCCTGTTCCAGGTCGAAAGTCGCGCGCAAATGTCATGTCTGCCCCGCCTGCGCCCGAAAAAGTTCTACGACATCGTGGTGCAAGTCGCGATCATCCGGCCAGGACCCATCGTCGGCCAGATGGTGAATCCTTTTCTACAACGGCGACAGGGACGCGAGGACGTTTCTTACCCGCACCCATCGCTTGAACCGGTGCTCAAACGCACGCTTGGCGTTCCGCTTTTTCAGGAACAATTGTTGCGCATGGCAATGGTAGTCGCCAACTTCAGTGGCGGAGAAGCGGAAGAACTACGCCGAGCCATGGGATTCAAGCGATCGGAAACGCGCATGAAGCAAATCGAAGCCAAGTTGCGCGCGGGAATGACACGCAACGAAATTGCGCCTGACGCGCAGGAGCAGATTATTCATTCGATCACTTCGTTCGCGCTCTACGGATTTCCCGAATCCCACGCTGCTAGCTTCGCCTTAATCGCGTATGCCAGTGGATATTTGAAGTGCCACTATCTCGCGGCATTTACCGCGGCCTTGCTTAACAACCAGCCCATGGGATTTTATTCGCCCGCGACCATCGTCAAAGACGCCCAGCGTCACGGCTTGAAAGTATTTCCCGTGGATGTGATGCGTTCGGAGTGGATGTGTACGGTGGAAGAAGTTGCCAGCAAAACCATTGTCATTCCGACCCCCGAGCGAACGCGAGGGGCGGAGGAATCTAGGTTTTGTTCGATCGCTACTCGCTATTTGCAAGATGCAAATCCTGCAGTAGCGAGTTTCATTTGTGACGAGCCTCGCACCTCCAGACCTGACGAGAATCCCGGCACTCAGGCTCTTCGCATGGGCTTGCGCTACGTGAAAGGCATGCGCGAAGAAGCCGGCAAGGCTCTAGTTCTCGAACGCACCCGTGCCCCATTCACTTCCATTCACGATCTAACTCGCCGTGTTCCCGAACTCCGTAAGGACGAACTCACTACGCTGGCGGAAATCGGCGCGCTGAACTCAGTGGCTAGTGGCCGGTGGCCAGTGGCCAGTAAAACCTTTGTCATTCCGACCTCCGAGCGAAGGCGAGGAGCGGAGGAATCTCGGTATTCGCCACTTGGTGCCCGGCCTTCGCGCCTTCACCGCCGCGACGCTCTCTGGCAGGTTGAACGCGCTGTGCGCGCTTCCGGACCGCTGCTTGAGAACCTGCCTGAACCCGATTTGCCTTCGCCACTCCAACCCATGAACCATGAAGAACGTCTGGTCGCGGACTTCCATGGCACGGGACTCACTGTGGGTCCGCATCCAATGGCGTATCGCCGCGACTGGCTCACTGCCATGGGCATTCGCCGCGCTATCGAACTGCGAGACCTGCCCACTGGCAAACGTCTCCGTATCGGAGGATGCGTGATCACCCGCCAGCGTCCCGGCACTGCCAAGGGTTTTGTGTTTCTCAGCCTGGAAGACGAAACCGGCGTGGCGAATGCAATCGTCACGCCGGATTTATTCCATCAAAACCGGCTATTGCTGACCTCAGAGCGATTCCTGGCCATCGAAGGCATTCTGCAGAACCTTGATAACGTGATCTCGGTGAAAGCCGAGCGCGTACTACCGCTATTCGTGACCCAAGCCGAAACGGTCTCGCACGACTTTCACTAGAGACGACTCATCAATGCACTAATGATGGTTGAGGCCGCCTCAGGGGCTGAAGCCCTGATTCTTGAGCGTTCTTTACGGCACGTCTGGAAGCCGTGCCCTTTCAAACCTCATTCAAGAAATATGTTCTAGAGCAAATCAGAGTCCCGCCCACATTGTCCAGCGATCGTCTCGTCTCTACCAACGACATCTACGCTATTTGCCCGTGTAGCTCACTCTCCAGATGGAATTCGAGGCATCATCGCTCACCAGCAACGAACCATCCGGCGCGACCGTTGTACCCACCGGACGTCCCCATACCTTGCCGTCTGGCAGCACGAATCCAGTAAGGAAGTCCTGATACTCGCCCGTGGCGTGCCCGGTCTGGTGCAGCGGTACACGAATCACTTCATAGCCGGTCCGTACTGCCTTGTTCCAAGAGCCATGCTCCGCCGCAAAAATGTCCCCGTAATATTCCGCGGGAAATTGTTTACCTTGGTAAAACGTGAGCTCGAGAGAAGCATTGTGAGGCTGTAAGAGCACATCCGGCACGATGGCCTTCTCCTTCAACTCGGGATGCTTGCCCTTCTGCCGTGGATCCTGGTGCCCGCCGATGTACCACCACGGCCACCCATAGAATCCGTTCTCCTGAACATGCGTGATGTAATCAGGGACGAGATCGTCTCCCAGAGCGTCACGCTCGTTGACGGAACACCAAAGTTCCCCGGTCTGAGGATTCACCGCAATCCCTCCACCGGGATTGCGTATGCCGTAAGCATATACCTGCAACTCGCATGCCTCGGGATTGCAGGTAAGAATTCTGGCTCGCTCCTTCTCGCCGGGATTCTCCTCGGGGTCGTCCACGTTCGACTCTGAACCGACGGCGACAAACATTCTCTTGCCATCCACGGAAAATTCGACAGCTCGTGTCCAGTGGCCGCCGGTCGGCAGGTCCGCGACGTGTTGCACAGAACCAGTCGCCTTCATATCTCCGTTGCGGTAGGGAAAACGAACCAACTCATTCTCATTGCCGACGTACACCCACTGCGGATCCGTCCCGGGAGGATAGAAGGCAATACCGTATGGACGCTTCAGGTCGCTGGCAAAGACTTGCGTCGCCTCCGGCTTGCCGTCGCTGGTCATGCCATGGAAGACCCGAATCCTTCCCGCCTCGCTCTCAGCCAGAAAAATGTCGCCATTCGGAGCCGTGCGTAGCCAGCGCGGATTCTTCAGGTCGGAAGCGTACAGCTCAACCTTGAACCCGGCCGGCGCGATGGGCCAAACGTTTGCCCGACGCGCAACCTCATCCCCACCGTTCTGTGCAGATTTCGTGAAATAGGGTTGGGGAAGATCCTTGACCGTAATCTTGCGCGTGGTTCCGGGCTTTTCGTATCGAAAATCGGTGAACGGCGCGGGCGGGGGCGGAGCCTTGATTGCGGCGGTGGTGACATTTGGTTCTGCCGTTGGCGCTGGGGTTGCGGCGGCGGGAGCCGCGTTCGATGACGATCCCAGGGACTTCACATAGCTCACGATCTGCCAGCGTTGCGTCGCTGGCAGGAAGCCCCATGCCGGCATTCCGTTGGCCTTGCTTCCCCGGGTGATGAACCAGAATACTTCTCCGGCAGTGGCTGCCTCGACTTTCTCATTCAGTAGTGAAGGCACATTCCCTTTTCCCTGCCCGGTCTTGCCATGACATGACAAGCAGTTGCGAGCATAGAGCCGCTTACCCGCTTCCACGGCCGAGGCTTGGCCTTCAAAGGGATTTTTCTGTGCCCGAGCGGAGTCTGGAGCATTGTGGAATTTCTTGTCTACGGCTTGCAGCAGAGCAATGGGGAGTACAACCACAGCAATCACTGGGGTTAGCCGGCGTATCGCAACGTGCATGAATTCCCTCGCAGGTAGTGTTCCTTACAGATTCAACATTATCTCTCAGGGATGCAGACTGTTCGCGCTCTAGCTCAGAAGAATCTCAAGCCGTGAAACTGAGTGACCGGCCCCAGATCTTCGAAACGGTTCCGATGATAATAAAGGACGTGTTGGCTTCGTTCTGTAATCTCGAGCTAACGATATATCGTTACGCGATATGTCGTTATACGACATATAAGATCCGTAGCTGAAGAGAGGAAAGTGACTGCCCGATCCAATCGTTCAAGTGTCTCCACGGGTCGATCATGTAATACCTGTTCAAACAGTCACAACCGCGCAACACACCGGTCGCGAAATCCCCTCGATAGACGCCCACCTCGGCCATCCGTTGCACCCCGATGGACCGTATCAACTCAATCCAGAATTCCAGTCTGGATTGCGACTTGGAAATACACTTCGTGAAAAGGTGTTCCGCCGGATCAGACTGTGTAGGGCTAGATGCCATCAAGGGTTTTCTGTCAGCTTGTGGGTGATAGCTCATGCTTCCGGAACCTTTTGGCCTAAATTCACGGGCTGCAAGCCAGTAAAGTGGCCGGCATTGATGGTTCAACTTGCACGAAGAATTGTGGTGGCAATCAAACGCTTCATCAATCTGAGAATATACTCCCCGCGCACGCACACTGCCCCGCGCCCAGGCATCCTCCCCGGCACGTGCGGTGGCCTACCCCCACCCTCCCGCACTTGGGTTTAGGGGCAACATTGGAGAGCCCTGTTTCCTAGCCCGTAAGACGAAGAGGGGATGTACACAAAACCGGCGCTCCCGGCGACACCTCCCTCGTCGCCTTTGACCCATGCATGCAACCACACAGGAGTGAGGACATCATCATCACTTCGCCATTGGAGGCTGTGCAATTCTCGTCTCTCCCGACTGCGGTTTTTGGGAGATGACCGTCTGCAGCATTGTCCGTCGAGTCAAGACGCCAAGCTGAAATGCCGCCCATACGCCCGTAGGGTGAGTGCAGCCAGAACTTTACGTAAATAGAATAGAGCGAAAAAGGGGTTGACAGCCCAATAGCAACGGCTCCCAGTATCGCTGCGGCGCGGAGCGGAACAATGGAGAAAGCAAAGATCCCATCCGATGCTAGTTTAAGCAACTTGAGCGGAGAGTACTTGGTACGGCCGGCACGACGGGCCGAGCGCTCGATCGCTATCCCAACCTGTCGGAACCCAACCCAAGTCCGCAAACCGCGAAGATAGCGGTGATGCTCGGGCATCTTGCGTATTTCGTCGATCACCCGACGCGACATCAAGCCGAAGTCACCCGCGTCCAAGGGAAGC
>QIAM01000092.1 GCA_003225555.1 Acidobacteriota bacterium
CAAGATCGGACCGATCACCCAGCAACTAGCCGAAGCCAACGTGAGCGAGACCCAGTCCCTGAACTACACGCTAGAAAATATCGACGACGCCAAGAACAAAGCCGTAGAAGACGCCTACCGCCGCACCCGCAACTCCACCGACACCCTCTCTCACGCCAGCAAACGCAGCCTCGGCGATCTCAACTACGCTTCAGTCGATACCTTCGAGAACCCTCGCCCGATTCTCGCCCGCATGGCGCGCCCCATGGCGATGGCCGGCACCGCGGCACCTCCACCCCCCACAGAAGAGTTCACTCCACAAACCGTGACGGTCACAGCACACGTAAACGCCGTTTTCAATCTGAAATAAGAAGCAAAAGAAAACCGGCGGCCAAAGCCACCGGTAAGAACCACGTAGAGACAGCCGCCTCGGCTGTCCGGCAGGGCGAAGCCCGGCCGCCTATTCCAAAAAAGTTGCTAGCGCGAGTCGCTAGTTCGAATCGTCCCGCCGTTTCAAGGTCGGACGATCATCATCCGTCTTGTCCCCACTCTTGTCCTTGTCGCTGCCAGTCGAAGTCCGCCGCAAGCTAGGCTTATTCCCATCCTTCTCATCCAACATTTTGTGCTTGTTCTCGATCGAAGCCAGTCGTGCCTTCACCTCATCGAACTCCGACGTGGTCACAACATACTGTTGCTTGGCAGGAAGAATCCTCCGGATCTCCGCCTGCGTCTTCTCGATTCGATCCGGAGTCTGCGGATGCGTATCGAACGCCTTCGAGAGCGTGCCCGGTTTCTTCTTTTCCATAGCCTGAATCTTTTCGAAGAACGAGACGAACGCCGACGGATCATACCCCGCACGGTACATGTATTCCACGCCCAGGTAGTCAGCCTCAGCCTCAAACCCGCGCGAGAACTTGAAGAACGTCAGCGGAATGCCCAGGCCAGCGGCCTCGTATCCCGCATAGCCAATCGCCCCGCCCATGAAGATGAATGGAATCGACGCCATTTGCAGCAAGTTGGCGCGAGTCATTTCACGCCCGTAGTGGCACGCCGCCACGTGAGCAATCTCGTGCGCCATTACGCCAGCCATCTCGGCTTCCTCGTCGGCCGCCAAAATCAACCCGGAGTTCACGTAGAAGAATCCACCCGGCAGCGCCATGGCATTGACCACGTCAGAGTCGATGACCTTGATGGTGAATGGCACCTGTGCGTCGGAATTCCGTACCAGATTCTGACCGATGCGGTTCACATACTCGGTGACCACAGGATCGTTGACCAACTTAACCTGCGACTCGATCTGCTGGGCATACACCCGACCGCGAGCCACCTGGCCCTCGACCGTATACCAGTTGCCCACGCCCCGCCCGCATCCGACGTTGCGGTTCCCGACCGCGTCTACATCGTGCTTGCCCCCGTCGTGCTTGACCTGGCTGTCATCAGCAGTAGGCAACGCCGCAGGCGGCTGCTTCGGCGCATTCTTCACATCGCCCGCTTTGGGCTGATCTTTGTCCTCATCCGGGTTCGGATTCTGCGCCAGCGTCCAAGGCACTGCGCTGAACACCGCCATCGCCACCGCGACTGCCAGCCATCTCGATTTCATAGAAACTCCCTTTACCCCGATTATACGCCCCGTCCGTATACACCAAGTCCCAAACTTAACCCTCTGGATTTAGACGCGCTCACCCTTAGCTGGGGTTATCCGGGCTACCGCTTTTAGATGTGCAACTTGCCCTTACCTCCTCCGAGCCGTAACATGACCCGGTTTCCCGTTTCGAAGCCAGGAGGGTTGCCCCATGCTCGACCGACGCCGTTTTCTTTCCGGCACCGCCACTACCTTCGCCGCCGCCCTTACCCTTCGTGGAAGCCTTCTCGCCCAACTGGAAAAGGCCCCACCCCTGCCCGATCACTCCCTCCTCGACAAGAACGAAGACGCCTACTGGGCCGAGATGCGCAAGCAATTCCTCATCCCCGAGGACGAAATCTACCTGAACAACGGCACCGTCGGATCGAGCCCCGTACCTGTTATCCGCGCCATCTTCGACGGCTACGCCGCCACCGAGAAAATGGACCAGCACGACCCCGAGGACTATCCCATCTGGGGATACGCCTCCTGGAACGAATTCCGCGATCCCTTGGCAGATTTCGTCGGCTGCCATCACGACGAGATCGCCCTGTTGCGCAACGCCACTGAAGCCAACAGCTACATCGCCAATGGCCTCGACATGAAGCCCGGCGACGAAGTCCTGATGACCGACCAGGAGCATCCCGGCGGCGAGCACCCGTGGAATCTCAGGGCCAAACGCTACGGCATCGTGGTAAAGAGAGTGACCCTTCCCCGTCCCGTCAAAGACGCGGCACAGGTTCTCAATCTATTCAACGACGCCATCACTCCGCGCACCCGCGTACTCTTCTTCAGCCACATTACG
The DNA here is from genome assembly GCA_003225555.1 of Acidobacteriota bacterium. Lineage (GTDB taxonomy): Bacteria > Acidobacteriota > Terriglobia > Terriglobales > Acidobacteriaceae > Sulfotelmatobacter. Next base: position 2,406 of record QIAM01000092.1, read on the forward strand.
ACCTTCTCCGGCGTGGTCTTGCCTGCCAAAGAGCTTGCCGCTCTGGCGCGAACCAAAGGAATCCTCTCCGCCGTCGACGGCGCCCACGTGCCTGGCATGATGCGCTTGAACGTCCTCGATCTCGGCTGCGACATGTACTCCTCCAGCCCGCACAAATGGCTGATGGCCCCCAAAGGCTCCGGCTTCCTCTACGTACGTGATGAAGTCATCGATCGCCTGTGGAACACCATCGCCACCGAGGGCTGGAACGACACCAAGATTCGCGCCGAACGCTTCCAGCGCATCGGTAGCTCGAACGTGCCAGCCCTCTGGGGACTCCGCGCCTCGATCAAGTTGGCCAACGACATAGGACTCGACCGCATCGAAAGCCGCCACCGCAAGCTCGCCGACTACACCCTCGACGAGATGAAAAAGCGCGGCGCCGAATCCTGGACCTCGCCCGACGCCGCTCTGCGCTGCGCCATCGTCACGGTCAACGTCCCGCCAATCCCGCGCATGGACCTGGAGAACTGGCTGTGGAAGAACCACAAAATTCGCATCCGCGGGGCAGAACCAAACAAGCTGCGCCTGTCGACGCCGTACTACTTGCTGAAAAAAGAAATTGACCGCTTCCTGGAGAAGTTCGACGCGTACAAGCGGGAGAAGAAGATGGCTTAACGAGTACGTGACCATCTTATAATGACCATGTCTTAGAGGAGTTGGTCATGAGGATGATTTCTGCCGCGGAATTCAAAGCTCGCTGCCTCACCCTAATGGACGACGTCAGCAGCACCCGCGAAACATTAGTCATCACCAAGCGAGGGAAGCCCGTAGCGAAGCTTGTGCCTGCGGACAAGGAAGGGCGGGAGTTCATCGGCAGACTCAAAGGTGTAATTGAGATTGTCGGCGACTTGGATACGGATTCCCCGGACTCCTGAGAGTCCGCATTTTGATTCTCATGGACACACACGCTTTGGTTTGGGCAGTTGACGACTCGAACAAGCTCTCGCGATCCGCAGAGCCCGACGTAGCAGAGGCATAGCGATCTCCGCGATCACCGTTTGGGAAATTGCCTCTCTACTGGCTAGAGGGCGAGTGCGAGCCTACGGCACCTTGGAGGCTTCGATTCAGATCTTCCTGGAGGATGTGGCCGTGCGCCCGATTACTCCCGAAATCTGGCTCTCGGCGCACTTTTTCCTGACGACTACTCGCACGACCCCGCCGATCGGATCATCGGTGGCACCGCCCGCGCCGAAGGGCTGACCCTGATCACTCACGACGAAAAAATCCGCAAGAAGCCCGCTGCTCAAGACGGTCTGGTAGAAGCCCGTTGGCGAAATCGCATCGCCCATAAAGTCGCTGAAGGATTGGGAGTACGACTGGCAAAGTGTTGGGAAGCTCCTAAATGGGAAAAAGTTAGTCGTAGTACTCCAGCCCCAGGTGCGTAATCAGCTCCTCGCCCTTCAAATACCGGAGCGTATTCTTCAGCTTCATCAACTGAATGAATAAATCGTGCTCCGGATACAGCCCCGGCGCCGTCATCGGAGACTTGAAGTAAAAGCTCAACCATTCCTGAATGCCGATTCCCTTCAACTCCGAACACCGCTGCGCCAGATCTACTAGCAATACCAGGTCAAGGACAATCGGCGCTGCCAAAATGGAGTCCCGGCATAGAAAATCGACCTTGATCTGCATCGGATAACCCAGCCACCCGAAGATGTCAATGTTGTCCCAACCCTCTTTGTTATCACCACGAGGCGGATAGTAGTTAATCCGAACCTTGTGGAAGATATTCCCGTAGAGGTCCGGGTATAGGGCAGGCTGCAGAATGTGCTCCAGCACACCCAGCTTCGATTCTTCCTTAGTCTTGAACGATCCCGGATCGTCGAGCACCTCTCCGTCGCGGTTCCCCAGAATATTCGTCGAATACCATCCGCTCAGCCCGAGCAACCGCGCTTTGAACGCCGGTGCCAGTACGGTCTTCATCAAAGTCTGCCCGGTCTTAAAGTCCTTCCCGCAGATCGGCGCCTCATTCTGCCGCGACAACTCCAGCATCACGGGCAAGTCGACCGTCAGATTCGGCGCGCCATTGGCGAACGGCACACCCTCCATCAGAGACGCGTAGGCGTAGATCATCGACGGCGCAATCATCTCGTCGTTCTCGCGCAGCGCTTTCTCGAAGGACTTCACCGACTGGTGCGCCGCCGTCGGCTCGATATACGATTCCGTCGATCCGCACCACATCGTGATCAGCCGGCTGGCACCGCTGGTTTTCTGGAAGTCGCGGATATCGTCGCGTAATTGCTCGGCCAGATCCATTTTCGTCTTGCCCTTCTTTACGTTCGGCCCGTCGATCCTCTTCACGTAGTTGTGATCGAACACCGCCGCCCGCGGCTTGACTGAAGTTAGAAACGGCTTCAATTGCTCAAGCAATCGATGATCGAGTACGCCCGCATTCGAGGCCGCGTCATACATGTTGTCCTCGAAGATGTCCCATCCGGTGAATACCAGGTCGTCGAGCCCCGCCAGCGGCACAAACTCTTTCACTTTGGGCGAACGTCCGTCGGTACGCTTGCCCAGCCGGATCGTCCCCATCTGCGTGAGCGATCCAATCGGCTTCGCCAGCCCCTTGCGGATCGCCTCCACGCCCGCGACAAAGGTGGTGGCCACGGCTCCCATGCCCGGAATCATCACCCCAAGCTTCCCTTTCGCCGGAGTAATCGTGCCGTTAAGCCTGCGCTGCGCCTTACCCTCGCGCTTAGCCGAATCTTTCACTTCAACCCGCACTGTCTTCATCACAGCTTTTGCAGACTTCCGCCGTGTCGCCATAGGTTGGACGCTTCCTCAGTAAGAATCAGGATGGATGTGCAAACTTGATATGTTCTCGTACCGGGCAGGATTTATGCAAACGCCAGGGGGTCAAACGAGCAGAAACCCACTCAAACGGCGCACCAGCACCATCAGGCGGAAGAACTCACGTAGCGATGGCCGCCTCGGCTGTCCCGCGAAGGGCGAAGCCCAAGCGGCCCCGGGGCAAAGTCGCAAGTCTACTTGGCCGTAGCCGCGAACCACGAAAACAGCCCAAACAAAACGAGCACCGTGATCAACGCGTAAAGCGAGTGAAGTGGATGAAACTGGAAATACGGATTCCGCGAAGAGCGGTTGCGAGTTGTAAGCATAGAGCCTCCTCGTCCGACCACATTTTCCGTGCGGCGGCGGGACGTCTATCCACCTCTATTTTCTCACCAATGTCGCCCTCTGGTACGTAATTCTTATGCCGTGGAGTGACCGGACCCGCGTAGGATCTAGGGCCAAAACAATCGCACTCAATTACCAACGCACGCCCGACCGCAGATTCGCTCCATCACTTTTTTCCATTGGACTCCACCCCCCACTTCCGCCATACTCAACTCACTTCCTACTTCACGGCCTGCTCTGCAGCAGCTCCCGCGAAGCCGATGTTTGCAGCCCGGCCCTGAAGCGGCGCTGCAATCTGCTGACCTCGTTGCTCTCCACCGAAACCTGAGCCCATGCCGCGCAGCTTGCCGCGCAGTGTGCTCTCTTCCGATGAAGAACAGGAGATTCCATGAACACGATTCGCAGATTCGCCTACGCCGCAGCTTTAACCGTCAGCGCCCTAACCTTCGCGCCCACCCTGGCTTCCGCTCAGGATGCGCACGGCACTTTCAAACTTGCCCACGAAGTGCATTGGCAGAACAACCTGGTTCCGGCGGGAGAGTACGCGTTCACCCTCGAATCCAAAAGCCGCTCCGAACTGCTCCTGCTGCGCAAGATCGGCGGGACGAGCGCCGGCTTCATGATGCTGATACACGATGCCGAGCCCGCGACGCCCTCGGAGATCAGCAAGCTCCTCCTGGTGTCGAGGCCAGGCGGAAGCTTTGTCAGTGCCATGGAGTTGCCCGATGTGGGCATCACCCTGCACTTCGCCGTACCTCCGGAACCACGCGAGATGGCCAAGGCAGATACCGCTGCAGCCGCCCCATCGGCCCGGTAGGTCCTCTGCTAGCCTGCCGAGATCGGATTCACCACGAATCCGCTCTCGGCTTTTTTCCCTGGAAGGAATTGTTTCGTGGAAAGAGAATTGAGACCGCTTAGCAGAGGTGTGGCTACACCGTTCGCTGAAAAACTCGACCGCGGTTCTGTTCTGAAAAAGGGCGAGGCTTCGAGCCGCGCCGTGAGCGGAATTCGTTAGCCCCAAGACGTAAGTCCTGGGTGGGGTGGGAAGACTGAGCGAGTCCCGGAGGGACGGCACGAATTCTCACGCACACAACGTGGGGCCAGGCACTGAACGATCTGCACGCCGCTAAGACGGTCCCGGATCGCGGAAATTCCCCTTCACGTCATCACTCAGCACAATCGCTTCGGCAATCTCCTTCATCGGTTTGCGCTTCTGCCGGCTCTGCCGCTGCAACGTCAGGTAGGCTTGCTCCTCACTCAGTCCCAGATCGCGTTGCAGGATTCCTTTGGCGCGCTCTACAACCTTCCGCGTTTCCAATTGGTCGGCGAGCGACAAGTTCGCATCTTCCAGCCGCGCCAATTCGATTTCGGCGCCGACAAGAAATCCAATCGTCGAGATCAGCCGGATCTCGCGTCTCCGGTAAACGTGGTGCTGCTTGTGCTGCAGGTTGATAACTCCCACCACGCCTCCCCTGCACATCAAAGGCACCGAAAGAAATGCCTCAAAGCTGTCCTCAGGAAGTTCGTGGAAAAACTGAAACCGCGGATCCTGCGACGCCTTCTCGGCCACGGCCACCGGTTCGCGATGCTCCGCAACCCACCCCGTGATTCCTTGGCCCACGCGCAACTTCAGGCGATCGACCACATCAGGGTGCGGGTTCTTCGAAGCCCGCAGCACCAACTCTTCTCCTTCCAGCACATACACCAGGCAGGAATCACATTTCACCAGCCCAGAAGCAAACTCAACCACTCGAGCCAGCACGTCATGGAACCCGTCCGCATTCGCCAGCCGGACACCAATTTCATGCAGCGCATCTACGTGTGAATCTTCACCTGCCAAATAGGAATCCATGAGCTAAGGTAGGGCCGGAGAGCAATCGGCGTCTAATTCCAAATTTCGATCTAGCCGATAGAGAATTTTCGGCTGAATCGCAACGATCCTTTTACATCCTTTCGAACTCTGCCGCATCGAACAGAACTTCCTGAAGATCGATGGGAGCCAACTACAAAGGACACGGAGCAGCGCGAAGGCGTGGTCCCTTCGTGTACCTTAGTGTCCTTGGTGGTTCTCGATTTACTCCGCGTCCTCGATGTCCTCGGTGGTTACGGTTTCGCCTCCAGATCGACGCTCTTGATTGGCACATCCCAATGCGCGTCAAGAATCTCAAAGCGCCGCTGCTCCTCGCGAGCATAAGTCTCCTGATCGGGCCAAAGCTGCTTCTTTAGCGCATCCTCATCGAATGTCTCGTTGGCCGCTGTCGCGTTCTTGAAGACGATGGTTACCCGGAAATCCCATCGCCCGTCTTCGGTCGTGTGATAGCGCGGCTGGTCCATCCACACCTTCACCATGCGCCCCATCTCCACTTCTTTCTTCAGCAGCGGATAATGATTCTTCTTGAACAACTTCAGAAATTCATCCGCGTGTCCCCACTTCGCCTTGTAGTAGTACTCGGCAACAAACGGCTTGTCGGAACCAGTGGCAGCAGACTGAGCGCGGGAAGCGATAGGAAACGTAACGGCAAAGAAAAGCAGAACGGCGAGCAAGCGGGAAATCGTGGTCACAAGATCCTCCTCGAGGATTACGGTCTTGAGTACACTAACAGGTCAACAAGATCAATTCCTGTCATCCCGAGCGCAGCGAGGGATCTGGGTTCTGCTAGTGTCACTGAGACCCCAGATTCCTCGTCGCTTCGCTCCTCGGAATGATAAAACTTGGATTGTGGGCAAAGACAACTTCCGCAGGAACCACGCGCCAGCCGCGTAGCGGCGGCATCTGTTAGCCCAGGGCGTGAGCCCTGGGTAAGTCCAGCAGAATGGAACAAGTCCCATAGGGACGGCACAAACCACTGGATAAGTCGTGATGACACCGGAAGACGAGCGACAAATCCTCAGACTCTTCGAAGACGGCGACCGCGCCCTGATCGCCGCCGACCTCGCCGAACTCTCCCGCATCTTCGCCGACGACTACATCCAATACGACGAATCCGGCAAGCCCGTCACCATGCAAGACCTCATCAATAATCTCAAAACCGGCGTGATCCGCTAGCTCTCAATGACCTCCACCGGCTGCCGCATCCGCCTTCTCCGGGATGACATAGCCATAGTCCACGGCTCCGAGGAAGATGAGGTCGAACAAGCAGGCAAGCGCTTCCCCGTCCACTATGCCTACACGGATGTCGTCATGAAGCGCAACGGCAAGTGGCAGATCGTAGCTTCCCAATTGGCAAGACCGGTAGAGGCACTTACTGACGGCTGACAGCTGACGGCTGAGAGCCGATTCTGTTTTTCCAGTGGCTCCAAACAAACCAAGCCACCCCGGCCACCAGCACGATCCCAATCACCGCATCAAACTTGTGAAAGTATTTCCCCAGCTCGCGCCAGTTCTCCCCCAGCTTCATTCCAAGATAAGCCAGCCCCAGGCACCACGGCCAAGATCCAAGAAATGTATAGAGATGGAATCTTCCTCGCGGCATGCGTGCAATTCCCGCCGGCAGCGCGATGAACGTCCGAATCACCGGCAGTAGCCGCCCAACGAACACCGCCAGATATCCCCACCGCGCAAAGAACCGGTCCGCCCAGTCGAGTTCGCGCTTGCCCATCAGAATCCAGCGCCCATAACGCTCCACCAGCGGACGCCCGCCATAACATCCAATCTCGTAAGCGACAAGCGACCCCAAGTTGCAACCCAGCGCCCCCGCCGTCGCCACCCACAGCAACTTGAACGTCCCGGTGAAAACCAAGTACCCCGCAAACGGCATAATCAATTCCGACGGCAGCGGAATGCACGCCGACTCAATCGCCATCAGCAGCACAATGCCGCCGTACCCCGTCGCGCCCACCACGCGGCTGATGAACACAAACAATATCGCTAAAAGTTTTCCAGTCATAAGGAAGGAGTGGCCAGTAGTCAGCGGTCAGTGGCCAGCAACACCGCTCATGGCGTTTGCGGTCTTACTGACCACTGGCCACTGACCACTGTCTTTCAGTGTATCGGAATCTGCGGCAGGCAAGCCGCGCCTAGAATGACCCTTCCTGCGTAAATGTATATCCCGGAATCGCCGCGCCCTGTGGAGTCTTCGTCACTTTCACGCGAACAGTAGGCGTGTCCGGAGCCGTAATCCCCGCCAGCCTGAGGGTCACGTATTGCGAGAACACTTCGTTATAGACCTTGGTGACAAGGTAATCCTGCCCGTCCGCATCGCTGCGCCAAACTTGCCCGAGTTGGATGGAACTCACTGCCACGGTGACTTTCCTGAATGGTATGAGATTCATTCAAGGTTATCGGGACACCCAGTGCCCGTCAATTGTCGCCAAGGTTACGGAGGGACACTGCAACTTCTCATTTCCGAGTGTCAATTTCCTGGCCGATTGTGGCCAGTAGAGATATGTGGGCAACCCGCGAATAAATCGAGAATCGCAAATCGGAGATCAAGGTTGTTTTCCCTCGCCCTCTGCTAAGATATGGCCCTCATGCCCCGCGGAATCACACCCCGCAGGCCCGCCCGCACCGGCCGCCAGGATCGTGTGGCGCGGGCACCCTCGCCCGCGAAAGCCGCGGAGCGGCGAAAGAATGCAGCCCACGGCGAAAGCCGTGGGTTACGGTCACCGACGGCAAAAGCTCCGAAGGGGCGAAAGAAAACAACCGCCTATAGTCCCCTGGCCCCCGCCCGCATCGCTGAAATCCTCAAGCGTCTCGACCAGCTCTATCCCGACGTCACCTGCGCTCTAACCCACACGAGCGCCTGGGAACTTCTGGTGGCGACAATCCTCTCCGCCCAATCGACGGATGTGAACGTCAACCGCGTCACCCCCGAACTCTTCCGCAAATATCCCACCGTCGAAGCCTTCGCCGCCCTGGAGCCGGAGCAGCTCCAGCCCGACATCCGCTCCACCGGCTTCTTCCGCAACAAGTCCAAGTCCGTAGTCGGCGCCGCAAGAAAAGTTGTTGCCGACTTCGGCGGCCAAGTCCCGCTCAACATGAACGACCTGCTCACCCTCCCAGGCGTAGCCCGCAAAACCGCAAACGTCGTACTCGGCAGCTGGTTCAAGCTCGCCGAAGGAGTCGTCGTCGATACCCACGTCACCCGCATCTCCCGCCGCCTCGAACTGACGAAGAATCCCAACCCACAGAAAATCGAGCAGGACCTGATGCGCATCATCCCCCGCGAGAAATGGATTCTCTTCGCCCACCAACTCATCTGGCACGGACGCAAACTGTGCTACGCCCGCAAGCCCAAGTGCGTCGACTGCGCGCTGGAAAACATCTGCCACGCCGGAGACAAAGCGTGGAGCACGGTAGAAATCCATAAGAACGCGAAGTGATGCGGCGCTGTAATAATTCCCAGGCGGACCCAAAACTTTCCGGCGGCGTCATTCTGAGCGCAGCCGTTCTTTAGGCGGAGCGAAGAATCTCCCGCAAACAGCCGCTGAGCGCCAGCAAGCACATGTACCTCGCGCAGCGCATAATACCTTCATGACCATCCGCCGCATGAAGACCTACGCCGGCGCCCAAGGTTACGTCTACCAGTACTACTTCGTCGGCAAGCGTGAAGCATTGCTGGACGATCCCGCCGCCCCCGCCACGGAATTCATCTTCGACGTAACCTCCGACCGAAAGCTGACCTATGCGGTCAGCGTCTTCCTCCCTGCGCAGGCAGTGGCAGAATGGACCAGAAAGCACGGCCGCCCCCTCAGCGACGCCGAACAATACGCTGCCGCCAAGCTCCGCCTCTTCCGTGCCTTCGATGAAGTCGAAGATCTGAAGACCCACGGCCGCCGCCTCACCATCGATGCCACTCTGCTTGACGAATCATTGACAAGCCTCGGCGTGGACTAAAATACAACGCGCGGGACTGGCGAATCGGGAAGGGCACAACTTCCACTCGTGCCACCAGAAGCCCAAAAAGCCTCGCGGCTTCAGCCGCTGAGGTCCGCTCGCTACCATGTTCGTCATGTTCGTTGCGCAACCCGACTACACATCGCTCGAACCTATTGATAAGCTCCGCCCTCCAGCATATAAATGCACCCGGGAGTCCTCATCGTGAAGAACCTCAAATACGCCTTTCTAACCTCGACACTGCTTGGGCTGATCCTCTGTGCGAGCGTCGCATCGACGCAAACCGCACGCTGGTCCGAGCAAAAAGCAAACGCGTGGTACGCCCAACAGCCCTGGCTGGTAGGCAGCAACTACGTTCCCAAGTCAGCCATCAACCAGTTGGAGATGTGGCAGGAAGCAACCTTCAATCCCACCGAGATTGACCAGGAGTTCGCCTGGGCCGAAGCCATGGGCATGAATACCATGCGAGTCTTTCTGCACGACCTGCTGTGGCAACAGGACGCCGTGGGCTTTCAAAAACGCATGGACCAGTTCCTGACGATTTCTTCCCGTCATCATATCCGCCCACTGCTGGTGCTCTTCGATTCCTGCTGGGACCCCCTGCCACACCTAGGCCTGCAACATCCGCCGGTTCCCGGAGTCCACAACTCCGGCTGGGTGCAGAGTCCCGGTGCGACCGCTCTCGCCGACCCAACTCTATATCCACGCCTCAAAGCGTACGTGCAAGGCGTAATTGGAGCCTTCGCCAACGACGACCGCATCCTCGGATGGGACCTCTGGAATGAGCCCGACAATACCAACGCCGGCAGCTATCCCAAAACCGAGCTGAAAGAAAAAGACAAGAGGGACCGCGTGACAGCGCTGTTGCCCCAGGTGTTCGAGTGGGCGCGAGAGAAGAAACCCACGCAGCCTCTCACCAGCGGCGTGTGGGGCGACGACACCTCGTCCGACCGGTCGAAACTTGGCGAAACTGCGCAGATTCAACTGCGTGAGTCCGACATCATCACCTTCCACAACTACAGCTGGCCAGAATATTTCAAAAGCGAAGTGGCATGGCTCAAGAAATATAACCGCCCCGTGATCTGTACCGAATACATGGCGCGCCCCGCCGGCAGCACCTTTGACACGGTGTTGCCGGTTGCCAGGCAGGAGCGGGTCGGAGCCATCAACTGGGGTTTCGTCGCCGGAAAGACGCAGACCTATTTACCCTGGGAATCCTGGCAGCATCCATACATCTTGAATGAACCGCCGGTATGGTTTCACGAAGTCCTACGTCCCGACGGAGCGCCCTATCGGCAAGCAGAAGTGGATCTGATCCGGCAGCTAACAGCGAACAAGTAATACGTGAGCAATGGTCGCGTTACCTAATTCGCACAATGGCATCAAGGATGAGCGATACCGGGAAGGGCACGACTTCCTAGTCGTGCCCTTCCGGTGTCGAGACTAGGCGCGGCTTCAGCCGCTGAGGTCCGCCCTTCTCTCAGCTATCCCAGACGCAAGTGGTTACCCAAAGCGATCCCCGCCGTGATCCAACTCACACTCTTAACTGACCGCCCGCCTTGGCCATAAGCCACTCCAACCGGACAATAGCATCCGTATGTACCACAGCATTGAGTCCCGACCCACCGGTTTGGAGTAAACTCAAGGGATTCCGGAACTTATAAGCTTATGTCCCTGCTTTGGCTCCGCTTCGCCCTGGGTTGCTACTTTATCGGCCTGATCTACGCCTTCGTCGCGCTTACCCGCACAAGCGAACTGTTCAGCCGCGTCGCACTACACGCCGCGAGCCTCGGCCTGGTCTTTCATTTTGTCTCGCTGGTTGAAGTTTTCGGCAGCGGCCACGCCGTTTGGGCTTCGGTCCACAACAGCGAATCGCTGCTCGCCTTTCTCTCGATGTCGTTCTTCATGATCATCTACGCGGCCTACCAGACGACGTCCCCCGGCGTAGTCGTGTTTCCAATCGTGTTCTTCCTGACCTTCGTCGCCGCCGTCGACCAGCAACCGGTCCTGCTCACATCGTTCGTCCAGCACAAAGGATGGCTGATCGCGCACATCATCCTCATCTTCACCGGATACGCCGCGCTCGTGCTCAGCTTCGGCGCCAGCCTTCTCTACTTGCTACAAGAGCGTCGCCTCAAAGCCAAGAAACCAAGCAGCCTGATCTCCTTTCTTCCCGCACTCGAAGTGATCGACCAGATCGGCTACCGCTCGCTATTACTCGGCTTCCCTTTCATGACGCTGGGCCTGATCACCGGATCCATCGTCGCCATGTCTGCCTACGGACACGTCGACTTTCTCGATCCCAAGATCCTGTTGTCGATCCTCATGTGGGCCGTCTACATGGTGATGGTCTTCACCCGCTGGAACTCCGGATGGCGCGGCCGCCGCGCCGCCTTCCTAGCCACCTTCGCCTTCGTGGCCGCACTGGCCGCCTGGGCCGCCAACTACTTCTCCACTATCCACAGGTTTGCCGCCTCATGAGATACCAGCTCATCGGCGTGAACCATAAAAGCGCACCGCTCGAAGTGCGCGAGCGCCTGGCCATTCCAGAGTCGCGCCTGCCCGACACCTGCCGCGACCTGACCGCCTATCCCGGGATCGAAGAAGGCATGGTGATTTCCACCTGCAACCGCGTGGAAGTCGTGACCCACACTACCAATGGTTCCGCCGATCTGCGCGGATTCCTGCACGACCACTTTCACCTCACGGGAGAAGAACTCGACGCGCACCTGTATGAATTCCGCGAGAAGGATGCCGTCCGCCACATCTTCCGCGTAGCCTCAAGCCTGGACTCGATGGTCGTAGGCGAAGCCCAGATTCTCGGCCAGGTAAAAGAAGCCTACGCCACCGCCCGCGCCGTAGGCGCCGTCCGCGGCCAACTCGATCAGCTTTTCAATCGCGCCTTCGCCGTAGCCAAGCGTGTCCGCACCGAAACTGCTGTGGGATCTTCATCCGTTTCCATCGCCTCAGTCGCCGTCGAACTGGCCAAGAAGATTTTCGGCAGCCTGCACGGCAAGAACGTCTTTCTCGTCGGTGCCGGCAAGATGAGCGAACTCGCCGCCCGCCACCTGATGGCCCACGGTTGCGGCTCGATATTCGTTTCCAATCGCACCTACGATCGCGCCGTTGGCCTCGCGCACAAATTCAACGGCCAAGCCATCAAGTTCGACGATCTCTACGACACCTGCGACCGTGCCGACATCGTCATCACATCCACCGGATCACCCAAAGCGATCTTTCACCGCGAACACGGCGAGCAGTTCCTCGCCCGCCGCAAGAATCGCCCAATGTTCTTCATCGACATCGCCGTCCCCCGCGACGTCTCCCCCGAGATGGCCAAGCTGGACGGCATCTTCACCTACGATATCGACGACCTGCAGCAGGCCGTAACCAGCCACGTCGCCGACCGCCGCAAAGAAGCCGAGCGCGCCGAAGCTATCATCACCAGCGAGGTCGAACGCTTCGAAGCCCGCCTGAGCACGCTCGATGTAGTTCCAACGATCGTGAGCCTGCAAGATCATCTCGAAACCATTCGCCAAGCCGAAATCGACCGCGTCCGCGGACGTTTAGGCCAGATGACCCCCGAACAAGAAATCGCTGTAGAAGCCCTAACCCGCGGCATCATCAACAAAGTCATGCACACCCCGATCACCACGCTGAAGACGGCCGCCAAAGAAGCCGAAGCCACCACGGTGATCGACGTAGTCCGCCGCCTGTTCAATCTGCGGCAAAACAATTCGGCGCCCGGCAAGGAAGCCGCGAGCAAAGAAGGATCCAACAATGAGGCAGGAACTCGCCAGTAAGAACAAGTCAGTGGAATAAGCTAGCGGGACGAGCCAGTGGGACGACCAGCAGGACCCAGCGGGACAAGCTAGTGAACGATCGGCTAAATCTGTGGGACGCGACGCAAAATCAGCCATCACACTCCAGCCGCGAAGCGGCGGCATTCATTAGCCCAGGGCGTAAGCCCTGGGTAAGCGCGCAAGAGGAAAGGAGTTCCGTAAGAGCGGCACTCGCCGACGCACATACAAATGCCGAAACTCCGCATCGGCAGCTTGCCCTCTGGCAACTCGAACCATATCTCCGCGCTGCGGCCGACCTCTCGGGCACGAGTTGCTAAGACCATAATGGAACGGGATTTTCCACGCTTCGAACGGATCCGGAGGATTTACTCCTGTGACCGTAGTACGCTGGTCTCGCTCAAGCGAGGCTTCGGAGAGTACTACCAGTGTGGGTACTGGGCCGCGCTTGAGAACCGTGGGTCGCGGCTGCTTGCAGCCGCGAGGGGTTCGAGTCCCTTACTCTCCGCTGGCCTACGCGATCCACGGGACATTAAAACCTGCTTAACCCGCGCTTGGTTCTTGACCGACCGTTCGTCAGATGGTACGTTAAAAGTGGTTCTCAAGCGCGGTACAGCACTAGTTTTCCAAGGCGGCCTAACCAGCCGCCTTTCGTTTTTGCCCGATATCCTGCTGCGGGGCCTCTACCATGCCTAAACTCCGAATCGGCTCCCGCGGTTCCCAACTCGCCCTCTGGCAGGCCAACCACATCGCGTCACGCCTGCGCGCCTATGGACACGACGTAGACATCGAAATCATCCACACCACCGGCGACAAAATCACCGACGTTGCCCTTGCCAAGGTAGGCACGAAGGGCATGTTCACCAAAGAAATCGAAGGAGCCCTAGCCGCCGGAAGCGTCGACCTAGCCGTACATTCCTTGAAAGACCTGCCCACCGAACTCTCCTCAGGATTCGAAATCGCCGCCATCACCAAAAGAGAAGATCCCCGCGACGCCTTCTGCTCCTGCCACTACGCGAAGATCGAAGATCTCCCCCAGCGCGCCCGCGTCGGCACCTCCAGCCTGCGCCGCCAGGCTCAACTGAAAGCCATCCGCCCCGACCTCGATATTCATCCCCTGCGCGGCAACGTCGACACGCGCCTGCGCAAGCTCCAGGAAGCCGAATACGCCGCCATCATCCTCGCCTACGCCGGCCTCAAACGCCTGCGCAAGACCGACCTAGTCAAGCAGATCATCCCCGCCGAAGTGATGTGCCCCGCCGCCGGACAAGGCGCCCTAGGCATCGAAATCCGTGACGGCGACACCGCCATGCGCGAGCACCTCGCGTTCCTGAACGATCCCAATACCCGCGCCGCCACCACTTGCGAACGCGCCCTGCTCAACCGTCTAGGAGGAGGCTGCCAGGTCCCAATCGGCGCCTTCGCTGAGGTTCGCAAAGAAGCCCGCAAAGACGCCCAGAACCGCAGCTTGCACCTGGAATCCCTCGTCGCCGACCCCGACGGCTCCAAAGTACTCCGCGACTCCCGCGAAGGAGACGATCCCACAAAACTCGGCAACGAAGCCGGCGAAGCCCTCCTCGCTCGCGGCGGCGACGAAATCCTAGCAGCCGTCTACGGCCGCGGCCTGGCCGTACCGCCCCAACCATGACGGGCCGCCTTCCGATTCCAGCGATTCGTATGAACCCACGCCTTTCAAGGCTAGCGGCGAAATTTCGCTGTTGGGTGGCGCAGCGCTTTCAGCGCTGCGATAATCATCCAGTTTCTCCGCGTTAAGCAGCGAAGCGGCGAAAGAGTGCAGCCCACAGCGTAAGCTGTGGGTCGAGCCTATAGAAGAACCAGCCCCGAAGGGGCGAAAGAAAATTAACCGTGTACATCCCCGAACACTTTCGCGTCCGTGACCATGCCGACGCCGTCGCCTTCATGCGAGCCAACCCTTTCTCGATCCTGGTCTCACAGACCGACGATGGCCCCTTCGCCACCCACCTCCCTCTATTCCTGCGTGCAACCGGAGACCAACTCACAATTCGCGGACACGTCGCCAAAGCCAACCCACACTGGCGCCACCTCGAGAACCAGCCCCAGTGCCTCACCATCTTCCACGGTCCCCACTCCTACATCTCGCCCAGCCTGTATGCCACGCGCGAGGTAGTTCCCACGTGGAACTATGGCGCCGTCCACGTCTACGGCAACGCACGAGTGTTCTCCTCACCAGAAGCTCTTTTGGAAGTACTCCACGAACTGATGGGCATATTCGAGCCCGCATACGCCGAGCAATGGGCCGGACTGAGCCAGCCCTACCGCGAACGCATGCTCAATCACATCGTGGGTTTCGAGATCACCGCAACCAGAATCGAAGCCAAGTTCAAGCTCGGCCAGAATCGCACCCGCGAAGAACAGACGAACATGATTGCATCCCTCGAAAAAGCCGAAGACACCGCGGTTTCCGGCGTGGCCAGCCTGATGCGGGCACAGGGTCTGGGCACAAGTCTCCAGAAAAAAGAGGATCGATGAACTAGTGTGGGGTGGACACTCCTGTCCCGCCAACTCTGACCATGAAGAAGAAGCCCAAATCATCCCCGACCCAGCCACTCCGTGGAGTGCGCGTCCTCGTAGGCCGCGCCCGCCATCAAGCCGGCGCACTCTCACGCCAACTGCGCAAGCAAGGAGCCGATGTCCTCGAGATCCCCTTCATAGAAATCCGCAAGCCCCGCTCGTTCCGCCCGTTAGACTCCGCCCTGAAGAACCTGCAAGACTACGACTGGCTTATCCTCACCAGCGTGAACGGCGTCGAGGCCCTGTGGGAGCGGATGCAGAAGCTCGCATTAAACGCCGACCGCCTTTTCGACGCACCTGGTAAGGTTCGCGTCTCCGGGCCTGATTTGAAAGGGCGCGGCTTCAGCCGTGCCGTAACAATTGCTAAACAGCAAAGGGCTTTAGCCCCTCACGACAAGCGCCTCCAGGTTGCCGCCATCGGCCCTGCCACAAAGAAAGCCGTCGAGCAGCGAGGAGTAAGCGTCGACGTCGTCCCCAGAGAGTACGTCGCCGAATCCGTAGTACAAAGCCTGCGCCGACGCGTGAAAGGCAAACGCGTGCTGCTGGTCCGCGCAAAAGTCGCCCGTGACGTGATCCCGCACGAACTCCGCAAAGCCGGAGCCCACGTCGACGTCGTCGAAGCCTATGAGACCGTAATCCCCAACTCCTCCAGTTCGCGTCTGCGCACCGCCCTTAAAAGTTCAACCAACCGCCCTCACGTGATCACGTTCACCAGTTCGTCCACGGTACGCAACTTCGTCGCCCTGCTTCGCCCTCACGCCACAGCCCTGCAGAGCATCAATCTAGCCTCGATCGGCCCCGTCACCTCTTCCACTCTGCGTGAACTGAAGCTTCCCGTCGACATCGAAGCCAGGCAATTCACCATCCCCGGCTTGGTAAAAGCAATTGTGCGCTCCTTCGCCAAATAATCCAGATAATGAAAACCTCCATGAGCAAACCCGCTGCCATCACCTGCACCTCAGCGCCCTCTGCGGAAGGTGAAGCGGACCTCAGCATTTCAGCCGCAGTGTAGAATTCTTCCGCTTTCGCCACATCGATCGGAGTCCCAAATGAAACTCAAGACGCTGTACCTAGCCTTCTGCGTTGTCGGGATTGCCCTGCCCTACTGGGAGTTCGTTCCCTGGGTGATGCAGCACGGCCTGAATCTTCGGCTTCTCCTCGCCGATCGATTCGCCAACCGCATCAGCGCCTTCTTCGCAATGGACGTTCTCATCTCCGCCGTCGTCCTGTTACGGTTTATCCGTGTCGAGAGTGCGCGATTGGAGATCCGCGGATGGTGGCTTCCCGTCCTTGCCGTGTTCACTGTCGGAGTCTCCCTCGCCCTGCCGTTATTTCTGTACTTGCGTGAGACGAAGCTCGAACATCCGAACTCAAGCACGATTCGTTGACGTAACAGCGACGTTGCAACAATACACTTGACATAGCTTCCCACTCGGCCTGCAATGCGATTGTGAAATGGACGAAGCTCATCCTTTTATCGATCTCGATTCTCGCCATGCTGGTGACAACGGTAGTTACCCTGGCGACGGTCACTTTAGCTGAAGAGAGGCCCGAAACCATGTCCGACCGCGAACAGAGCGGCCTGCGCGGCCCCGTGAGGTCGTGCACCGAAGAGACCACACACCCTGCCAGGACGGATGCGGAGCGCACGACATATCCCGAGATTCATTGGATCTATACGACGGAATACGATAGCGATGGCCGTGTCGCGAGGACACGCCACAGTGAGTCCGAGGACATTGATTGGGTGACGCGCAACATCTATGACGCATCCGGTCGGCTGTTAAGAACCGCGTCAGGCAAGGAAGGTCAGAAACCTACCGAGACTGTCTTTTCGTATGACAATAACGGAAAGCTGGTGAAAATTACTCGCACTAACGCTCCTGAAAATCCAACCGTATTTCTCTACGACGACCACGGAAGGAAAACTGAGGTACAGGTGTCCCGCGCCGTAGACTACAGACCCACCACAGCTTCTGCGGGCTCTCCCTTTGAGATTGCACATATGCCGCCGAACCTACCTGGCGGTGGTACCGCAACGACAATTTACGACGAACATGACAGGGCCAAGGAAGTCCAAGTCCGCGATGACAAAGGTGAGTTGGTGAGCCGGGCCGTACGCACATATGACGCCCTGGGGCGTGTCCTCGAAGAAAAGCAGATTCTGAACAACTTGGTGACGATGTTCCCGCCAGATACCCGCGCAAAAATACTGGAAGAGTCTGGCCTTTCTCCCGATCAACTACAACAAGAGCTACACGCGCAGTTTACGAAGCTCATGGGAGGTAAACTCGAACCGTATTCGATTTTCTATAGCCACGACACTCATGGCCGTGTAAACCACACAAGTCGGCGAATTTACACTCACAAAGACGAGATCGAAACGATTTATAACGAACACGGAGACATCGCGACGGAAGTTACGCGGAGCGCACGAGGGGAAGGAGAGGCCGATACCAGCACTCCTGCTGCGGGACTGCCCACCTATTCCGAGGTGAGCTATTCCTACAAATACGATGACCACGAGAATTGGGTCGAGAAGTCAATGTCCTATCGCTCAAATGCCGATGTTGCATTCGAGTCATCCACGCTGACTAAACGCACGCTGACGTATTACTGAGCACAGCAGCCGTTATTTACGCTGAATGCGAAAACCGGGACGGGCTTCGCCATCGGGAACGCAATCTACTCGTTCAGCGAGCAGCGGCAATCCGCCGGAGGCACATGCGCCAGCAAAAAATCCGCCACGCGCTTGTAAGCGTCAATCTGATTCTCCACCCGCGCAAACCCATGCCCTTCATTCTCGTAAATCTTGTAATCAACGGTGCCGCCACGTTTCTTGATCGCATCCACAACCTGCTGGGTCTCTGACTTCGGGCAACGAGGATCATGCCCTCCCGCCAGCAACAGCAGCGGCGCCTTGATCCGATCGATGTAGTTGATCGGCGAGCGCTCTTCATACAGCGCCTTGTTCTTCACCACGTCACCCATGGTCGCCAGATCCGACTGCTGCAGCACCGGGTCTTCATTTTCAATCTCGGTGAACCAGTTCACGAACGGAACAATGGGAACGCCCGCCGCCCACATCTCCGGCGCTTTCGTCACCGACATCATGCTGAGATATCCGCCGTAGCTTCCCCCCATGACCGCGATCTTTTTCGGATCAAGATGCCCAGTCTGCTTGATCCAATCGACGCCCGCCAGAACATCCTGCAAATCCCCGCCGCCCATATCAAACAAATTCGCCTGCTGGAATTCCTTGCCGTAGCCGGTCGAACCGCGGTAGTTCGGCGCGAGCACCATGTATCCCTGATTCACCACGTACTGCACAAAGCGGTTAAATGAATTCATCGTCTGCGCGGTAGGCCCCCCGTGAATGTAGACGATGGCTGCATTCTGCCCATTGCGCGCCATGTTGAAGGGCACATAGAGGAAGGCGGAGATCGTCCACTTCCCGTCGCGGCTGGGATAGTGGACCAGATACGGCTCGACCATGTCCTCCGAACGCACTCCCGCAACCAGGGAGTGCGTAACCTGCTGCGACTTCCCCGTGGCCATGTGATACACCCACAGATCGCCCGGAGCCGTGGGGCCGTTGTGGTAGTAAAGCAACCGCGAGCCGTCTTTGCTGAAAGCGGAGCGGCCGCCGGCAGGCTCGTTCACGCCCTTGGGAATCGGCAACGCCGTGGACTTCCCGGTCGCCACATCGTGCAGGTAAATATCTTCGTTGCCATCGACGTTCGCGCTGAACGTGATGTGCCTGCCGTCTGGCGAGAATTCGCCGCCGCGGATTTCCCACTTATCATTGGTGAGCCAGGAAATCTTCCTGGTCGCAATATCGATCAGACCAATGTTGTCGTACCCATTCGATGCATTCGAGGTGAAGAGCGCCCGCTTGCCCTCCGACGAAATGTCATTAGCGAAGTAGATTTGCTCTCCTCCGTGCGGCGTCAACACCGTGCTCTGGCCCGTAGCCACGTCGACGATAAAGATATTTGAATCCGTCCCCTTCGCCTGCTCCTGCGAGTAGACGATGTACTTTCCGTCCTTCGACCAGATCGGATTCGAGTTGCGCTTGTCCTGCGGAGTATTCGTGGTGACATGCTTCACTTCGCGCATCACCATGTCATAGACATCGATCTCGTACGCTGCCGAAGTCTTTGGCTTTACCTCGTATGCAAGATAGCGGCCGTCCGGAGACCACGTGGGCGCAACTTCCGCGATCTCACGGGTTTGCGTCAAGTTGACGACTTTGCCGGTCTTGGGCGAAACCAGAAAGATATCCCACTGCTCGTCCCCGTCGTAGTCCGATTGATAAGCAATCCACTTCCCGTCCGGCGACCACGCCGGCGCAGCCTGCCGCTGGTCGCTGACCGTCAACTGCACCGGCCAGCCGCCGTCCGAAGCCACGAGCCAAAGGTTGTTACGCCCGCTCATATTTGAGATGAACGCGATGCTCTTGCCGTCCGGCGACCACGTCGGACGCCCCACCTGCCGCGTCATGTAAAGCTTTTCGATGGTCAAACTCCGCGGCTCCACCTGCGCGTTCGGCTTCGAGGCAATCTGCTTGGGATCGGTGACGGCTTGCGCCGCAGGCAGGGTCTGAGTGACAGCGGTTTCTACGAAGACAGTGCTCATGAGTATGACGATAGCAAAGAGCAAGGGAATGCGCATGCAGTCGGAGCCTCGGAATTAGACTCGAAACCAGAAGTGTAACAAACCAGGGGGCTGCTTTCGCCGGTAACGCCTGTGGGCTTAATAGATGACGCCGAGTTCTCGCAGCAAGCTCTCAATTGTGAATAATTCGATATTAAGGCTCTCGAAGTCCCGATCATTCGACCAGATCGGGACCTGCAACTGCAGAGCCAGCGCAAGTAATTCCGCGTCATCGGGATCACGCTGGCCGATCAGCTTGAGTGCCCGCGGCACTCTTCTTGAGTATTCGCTGCGCTCGACGATGGTAACCGGCAACGAAGCCACGGCAAGAAGCAGCAAATCAGACGGCAGTCGCTTCTTTTTGGCAAGGATGAGGGCATACTCCTCCACCTCCGCGAACGTCCGCCCGGTTGTCACTACCTCTTGGACCTTGGGATGTTTTAGGACCAGATTGGCATGCCCGCCGATCACAGCCGACAGCAGCACGTTAGCGTCGGCGGCCAGTCTCACGACGCCCCTTCCGCCAGCGGGTGAAGTCTTGCAGGATTTCCTTTTCGGTAACGCGCTTCCTTTTCAGTTGGTGCGCGATTTCAGCGGTAAGCATGGAAAACAGCTCGCGCTTCAAATCGACCGGCAAGGTGGCTTCCCGCCATGGCAGGAACACGCCCGCTACACGTCCGCGGCGTGTCACCAGAATCGGATCGTCCGAGCGCAAAAGGCTGGTCGCTCGATCCCTGAACTCGCGCACGGTGCTTATCCTCATGTGGTCACCTCAGTGACCATTATACTATCCGCCGGGTCGTCCGCCACTATGTAGGTTACTGCAGTTTGTCCCTACACTTCGTCCTGCTCCTTTAGCTTGGCAATGACCCCAAAATCTTCCAGCGTAGTGGTATCCCCCTTCACTTCCCCGCTGGTCGCCAGCTCGCGTAGCAGCCGACGCATAATCTTCCCGCTTCGAGTCTTAGGCAGTGTTTCGGTGAAGCGGATGTCGTCCGGCTTCGCCAGCGCCCCAATCTCCTTCGCCACCCACTTGCGCAACTCTTCTTTCAGCTCAGGAGTCGGCTGCCTTCCCTGCTCCAGGGTCACAAAGGCGGAGATGGCCTGACCCTTCAATTCATCGGGGCGGCCGACCACTGCAGCTTCGGCCACAGCGTCGTGGGCGACTAGCGCCGATTCTACTTCCATAGTGCTGAGGCGGTGGCCGCTGACGTTGAGCACGTCATCGACCCGCCCCATGATCCAGAAATATCCATCTTTGTCTTTTCGTGCACCGTCGCCGGTGAAATACATGCCGGGGATCTGCGACCAGTAATTCTTCACGTAACGGTCAGGATCGCCGTAGACAGTTCGCAGCATCCCGGGCCAGGGCCGCTTGATGACCAGAAAACCCCCAGAGCCATCGGGCACTGGTGTGCCATCCATGGTCACAATCTCCGGCACCACGCCCGGCATCGGCCGTGTAGCCGAGCCTGGCTTGGTCGCCACCGCCCCCGGAATCGGCGCAATCATGATGTGCCCCGTCTCCGTCTGCCACCAGGTGTCAACGATGGGGCAGCGGTTGCCGCCGATGATTTCGCGGTACCACATCCAGGCTTCGGGATTGATGGGCTCGCCGACTGTGCCGAGTAGGCGCAGGCTGCTCATGTCTTGTTTCTTGGGCCACTCCTCGCCCCACTTGATGAAGGTGCGAATCGCTGTCGGTGCAGTGTAGAAGATGTTTACTTTGTGGCGGGCGATGATTGACCAGAAGCGGTCGGGCTCGGGGAAATTCGGGGCACCCTCGTACATCAGGGTGGTGGCGCCGTTTTGCAGCGGGCCGTAGACGATATAGCTGTGGCCTGTAACCCATCCGATGTCCGCAGTGCACCAGTAGGTATCCTCATCTTTCAGGTCGAAGACCCACTTCGTGGTGAGATAGGTGCCGACAGAATATCCCGCGGTGGTGTGCACGACGCCCTTCGGTTTGCCCGTTGTGCCCGACGTATACAGGATGTAGAGCGGGTGCTCGGAGTCGAGGGGCTCGGCGGGACAGTTGTCCGAGGCCTTCGCCATCAGCTCGTCCCACCAATGATCTCTTCCCGGTTGCATATTGATGGGAGTTCCCGTGCGCTTGTAGACGATCACGTGCTTGACCGACGGACATGATTTCAGCGCTTCTTCGACCGCGGGAAAGAGTTTGACCTCGGCGCCGCGGCGGTAGGATCCATCCTGCGTAATCACGGCGCTGGCTTGCGAATCATGAATACGATCGACCAGGGCGTTGGATGAGAATCCCCCGAAGACCACGGTATGAGTGGCGCCGATGCGGGCACAGGCCAGCATGGCGATCGCCAGCTCCGGCGTCATGCCCATGTAGATAGCGACACGGTCGCCCTTTCTGACGCCGAGGAACTTCAGGACATTCGCGAACTTCTGTACGTGCCGATGCAGTTGCTGGTAGGTCAGTGTCCGGACTTCGCCGGGCTCGCTCTCCCAGATGATGGCGGCTTTATTCTTGCGCGAGGTTGTGACGTGCCGATCGAGACAGTTGTAAGAAAGATTGAACTGGCCTCCGACGAACCACTTCGCCCAGGGGCAATTCCATTCGAGGACTTTGTCCCACTTCTTGAACCAGTGCAGCTCACTGGCGATGCGTCCCCAGAATTTTTCGGGATCATCAATCGATTCTTTGTAGAGGCGCTCGTACTCGGCCAGGCTCTTGATGTGCGCCTGCTGGCTGAACTCCGCGGGACACTCGAACTTGCGCTGCTCTTGCAGAATCGAATCGATGTTGGGTTGGACGGTTGCATTCTCAGGCATGGAATCCCTCGGGGCATGAATGATCGAGTAGGGCCGCCGTCCCGGCGGCTGTCCGGCGGGCCTCCCTTCGACTTCGCTCAGGGCAAGCTCGCGCCTGCCGCGCCGGCAACAACACAAAATCGGCGAATTCAATTCGGCCCGTCGCGCCGAGGGCGAGACGCCCTCGGGACAGCCGGCAAAGCCTGCCCTGAGCGAAGTCGAAGGGATGCCGGCGCTACATTTAGAGCCGAAGGACAATTCTAGCAAGCAATCCGGGCGAGAGGCGCGCAGCTAGTTTCCTTGTTCGCGCTTCCTGCTCCAACATGAACCAAGCTCGCTCTAGTCGTCAAGAAACAAGCCACGATGCTCAGGGCTGGGCAGGACGCAGCTTTCGAACCGCCCGAAGATCCGGTAGCGATTACGGGCGACGAGCCGGTATCCCCACTCGCGCAGGGGTCGAGGCACGAGTTGTAGCAAGAGACCAGCGAGCCGCCAGATTTTTGTGGGTCCAGATGCTTGTGTGGGGACAGCCGCCCCCGGCTGTCCGGCCGAGCGAAGCTCGGCTGCTCCCAGCTGTTTCAGGATGAAGATGACCGCATCGGAACGAGGCAGCAGCCGTTCCACAGGCAGTTCGTAGTCGACCAGAACGTACGCCGTGTCGAGGGCTTGAGGATTAACCCCATGCCGCGCCAGGATGCGCCCCGCCAGCGCACTCTGCAGCGACGCGAAGCGGAAGGTGCCCGCCGGATCGCGGCGCAGCACAAACTGGTTAACGCGGTTGCACAGTCCGCATACGCCGTCGTAGAGAATGATGGGGTGGGGCATGGATGGGCGACATCGACGACTGTAGCACCCGCAGGATCAAAAGCCGTTCTGTTCGTACTTTTCAATTGCTATTTCGACCTGTAATCACCAGCCCAGTAGCAGCCGTACCGATCTTGCATCATCGTGCCCAGGGCCTCTATTTGAGCGGGCGTAGGCGGTGTGGCCGGTGGCGGCAGTACAAGGTCTTGTGCAGGCGTGCTCGTATCGCGGATGAAACCTTCGAACCCAGAGGGCGAATACACGATCAGATAACGCGCTGGCTCAGCCGATGTGACGATGAAACCGTGCGGAATGTTTCTTGGAGCAAAGACCGTATTACCAGCAGATACGTCGGCTCGCACGTCGCCGACTCTATAAGCAATTTTCCCTTCCAAAACGTAAAAGAGCTCATTCTCTCGTGTATGGACATGTAGCGGCACTTCGAGATTCGACGGCCACAACATTTCGATGAGCGAATACCTGCCCCCAGTCTGGTTGCCTGCAATTTTGATGAGGGCCAAACCGCCAAACCACCACCATGGCTCGCCTGCCTCAGTGGAAAGGGTGGCGATTCTGTGTGTAGGAACAGTAGGCGTGGTCATGATTCACCTCCTCGGAATTTATCGCAGGCGTCGGACGGGCCGCATTGTAACTAAAGACGCTAGGTGACGTTAACGCATTATAAGAGGGCGTCCCTTTAAGGAGTAGGTTATGAGCGCAAGCATCATTCCCTACGAAAGGAACACCCTCCATGAGTAGCGAAAAGTATATTGGGCTCGACGTTCATCAAGCAACCATCTCGGTGGCAGTATTGGATTCCACTGGCAAGTTAGTCATGG
>QIAM01000093.1 GCA_003225555.1 Acidobacteriota bacterium
CCGCGGCTGTACATGAGTTAACACCAGGAATGCGGAAAGCAATCGAACTGCGGGAACTTGGCGAGCTCTCCACAGGAGAAACCGCTCAAGTCATGGGTTTGTCCGTGGGAGCAGTGAAGGCGCGAGTATTCCACGGGCGGAGGAAGTTGCGCCAGACATTGAAGCGTTATGTCGAGTCCGCGCGGACGTACGGAAACCAGGCGTTGCGAACGAAAAGAGCAGTTCGTGATCGTTCACGGGCGGTTTTCGAGCTTCGGCCAGCGTGTTAAGGGAAAGAACGACGAAAAGGAGGAATAGCTATGGCCAGCGAGCAATCAACGAGGTCTCCACGTGAGCGCGCTCCCCTGAGCATTGACAAAGGCACTGCTGAGCTAGGGGAAATCGTAGTCTTCATCGACGGACGCTCCGAGACTTCAGGCATCTTGGAGTTCGCCGGCATACTCGCCCAGGAGCACAGCGCGCGCCTAATCAGCGTATTTATGCAGCCCGAGCCGACAGTTACGCCGGCGGAGACATTCGCCCGCGGTAAGGGCATGCATAGCATGATCGAGGTGCACCAAGCACAACTCGAGCGCATCGAGGCGGACCACCGGGCCGAGTTTGTGGACATCGTCCGTCGTCACGGAATCCGCTCGGAGTCGGAGTGGAGATCGTTGCCCTATTTGAGCAGCGAGGTGGGCGTGCATGCGTATTACGCGGACATGGTGGTGATCGCCCGCCCGGGATATGCAAGCGAGACGGCCGGCCCTCCAGGCCTCGCGGAGTCCCTCGTCTTGAGCTCCGGCCGACCGATCATCGTGTTTCCGCCACGCGGCACGGTATCCCAAGTCCACCGCATCCTTGTGGCGTGGAATGCCACGCGCGAGTCTATCCGCGCCGTGGCAGACGCCCTGCCAGTGCTTGTCAGGGCCAAGGCGGTCGAGGTCTTGCTCGTCGACCATGAGCGCAACCGGGCGGGTCACGGCCAGGAGCCAGGGGCGGACATCGCGCGCCACCTGGCGCGTCACGGCGCGCACGTGGAGGTACGACGACTCTCGTCCGGCGGAAAGAACGTCGGGCACTTGCTGCTGTCGCAGGCTGCTGCTTTCGGTGCCGATCTTCTGGTCATGGGCGCCTATGGCCACTCTCACCTGAGAGAGTGGATGTTCGGTGGCGTCACGCGGACGGTTCTGTACGAGGCAGGCGTCCCGGTCCTGATGTCCCGATGAGCGTTGGTTCCAGGCCCTCTAAAGGGTCATTCGACCGTCTGGATGTCGCGAAAAGAGACTTTTCGATCGCGCTGTAACACGACGATTTGTTTTGGCAAGAGACCGTGCGGTCTCACCTCATGCTTGTACTTCAGGCGATCAGTTCGCGGTTGGAGTGTATGGAGTTCTACTTATGTGGATTGTTCGAGTCGCTCTGGACCGGCCGTATACTTTCATCGTTCTTGCTGTGCTCATTTTGGTTCTGAGCCCAGTAATGATCTTGCGCACGCCGACCGATATTTTCCCGAACATCGATATCCCGGTGATTGCGGTTGCATGGCAGTTCACCGGCATGAATCCCGAGGAATTGGAAGGCCGGCTCACGAGCCCGTATGAACGCGTGCTGACCACCACCGTTGACAACATCGAACACATCGAATCGACCACGGTAAATGGTCAAGCCATCATCAAGATTTACCTGCAACACGGCGCGAGTTTGGACACCGCGAATGCCCAGGTGACGGCCGTATCCCAAACTGCGCTTCGCCAATTCCCGCCAGGCACTCTGCCTCCCCTTATCATCAACTATAGCGCTTCGAGCGTGCCCATTCTGCAGTTAGGCCTTTCCGGAAATGGACTCACGGAGCAGCAGTTGAATGACCTCGGACAGAATTTCCTGAGACCCCAACTGGTGACGGTGCCTGGGGCCGTGGTTCCTTTCTTGTATGGGGGGAAGCAACGCCAAGTCATGATCGATTTGAATCAAGGGTTGATCCAATCGAAAGGACTGGCCCCACAAGATGTTCTCACCGCCGTGCAGCAGCAAAATCTGATTTTGCCTTCCGGAACGGCAAAGATGGGTCCCTTCGAGTACGACATTCGACTGAACGCCAGTCCGAAAACGGTCCCTGAGCTGAACGACCTCCCGGTCAAGGTCGTTGGGAATTCCACGATCTATCTTCGTGATGTAGCGAATGTGCGCGACGGCTTTGCGCCGCAGACCAACATGGTGCGCCAGGATGGTCGTCGCGGCGCTCTGGTGTCCGTGCTCAAGGCCGGCAACGCTTCCACTCTCGACGTTGTGAAGGGCATTCGCGGCCTGCTTCCGCGCGTCGCGCAGACGCTGCCGCCGGAACTCAAGATTCTGCCTTTGTCCGATCAGTCCATCTTCGTCCGAGGCTCCGTGAACGGGGTCATCCGCGAGGCGATCATCGCCGCGTGTCTGACGGGGTTGATGATTTTGTTGTTCTTGGGGAGCTGGCGCAGCACCTTAATCATTGCCATCTCCATTCCCCTATCCATCTTGACGTCCGTCATGACCCTCAGCTTTCTCGGAGAAACCATCAACATCATGACACTCGGAGGATTGGCCCTCGCCGTGGGCATTCTTGTGGATGACGCTACGGTTACGATCGAAAACATCGAGCGGTATTTCGAAGAAGGGCATGCCCAGCGCGACGCTATCCTGGAAGGCGCGGCGCAAATCGCGGTTCCCGCTCTAGTATCCACGCTCTCGATCTGCATCGTGTTCTTGCCGATGTTCCTGCTTAGCGGTGTGGCCCGCTACCTCTTTGTTCCTCTTGCCGAAGCTGTTGTGTTCGCCATGCTTGCATCGTACATCTTGTCCCGGACGCTCGTGCCTACGCTGGCGATGTACTTGCTGAAAGCAAAACAGGGCGACGTTGCCACTTCACGGAACCCTCTCGTGCGGTTCCAGCGAGCGTTCGAGCGCGGATTCGAACGGCTTCGAAAAGTCTACTAGGCCCTCCTCGCAGCGCTTGTCCATCGTCGAGTCCTCTTCGTCCCCATCTTTCTTCTGACCTGCGCTGCGGCGTTTCTCCTTGTGCCATGGCTCGGTCACGACTTTTTTCCGAACACGGACAGCGGTCAATTCATCCTCCATCTCCGCGCCAAGAGCGGCACCCGGATCGAAGAGACCGCGAAGTTGTGCGATCTCGTCGAGGGCTCGATACGTCGTGAGATCCCCGAGCGCGAAGTGGACAACATCCTGGACAACATCGGCCTGCCCTACAGCGCCATCAATTTCATGCACAGCACATCGGGCCTCATCGGAGCAGGCGACGCCGATATTCTGGTGTCTCTCAAAGAAGATCACCACACCACGGCAGACTATGTTCAGCGCCTGAGAGAGAAGCTGCCCCGTGAATACCCCGGCACGACGTTTTACTTCCTGCCCTCGGACATCGTTACTCAGGTCTTGAACTTTGGTTTGCCGGCTCCCATCGATATCCAAATCGAAGGAACGGACATCGAGGGCAATCGCGAAGTCGCGGCCCGAATGCTGCAAGAAATCGAGCGAGTTCCGGGTATTGCCGATGCACGCATACAGCAAGCGTTTGATTACCCTGAGTTCGATGTGGCCGTGGATCGTACCAAGGCGGTCCAAGGCGGCTACACCGAGCGCGACGTTGCCAACAGCATGTTGAACTCACTCAGCGGCAGCTTCCAGATCACGCCGATGTTTTTTCTGAATTTCAAGAACGGCGTCAGCTACAACCTGGTGACCCAGACTCCGCAATATTCGATTCAATCCCTGGAAGACCTCCAGAACACTCCGCTTAATGCGGCGACCGCCAGGCGCCCTGAAATTCTCGCGGACGTCGCTTCCATCAAACGGACGAACGAGATGGAAGTAGTCTCGCATTACAACATCCGGCGCGTGGTCGATATTTATGCCGCCGTCCAGGGCCGCGACCTGGGTGCGGTGGGCCGCGAGGTCACGCGCATCGTGGATGCCAACCGAAAATCCTTGCCGCGCGGGAGCTTCATTACCGTTCGGGGCCAACTGCAAACGATGCGCACCTCATACTTGGGTTTGCTGGGCGGACTCGTCTTCTCCGTCGTTCTCGTCTATCTCCTGATCGTGGTGAACTTTCAGTCCTGGCTCGATCCCTTCATCATCATCACCGCGCTTCCTGCCGCGCTCGCCGGCATCGTCGGCTTCTTGTTCATAACGCACACAACACTCAGCGTGCCTGCCTTGATGGGCGCCATCATGTGCATGGGTGTCGGAACGGCCAACAGTATTCTCGTGGTTTCTTTTGCCAAAGAACTGTTGCTGCAGCACGGCGATCCTGTCAGAGCGGCCATTGAAGCCGGCTTCACCCGGTTTCGCCCCGTGCTCATGACGGCTCTGGCCATGATCATCGGCATGATTCCTATGGCGCTCGGGCTGGGCGAGGGCGGCGAGCAGAATGCGCCCCTGGGGCGCGCCGTCATTGGTGGCTTGTTATGCGCCACTGTGGCCACTCTGATCTTCGTCCCTGCAGTCTTCAGTTTGCTTCACCGGCGGCGCGATCCCTCTGTCGCTCAAGAACACTCCGAGGGTGCGCCTGAACCAATTTCAGCATGAGCTAAAGGAAAAACAATGACACCGAGCGAGGAAAATGTGACGACCACTTCCGAACCAGAAATGATCGAAGCGCAGCCCGGGCAACCGAGTCCCGACGAATTTCACCCTCACCTGGGACGCGGGCGCCGAACCGCAGTCCTTGTAGCCGCGGCCGCGTTAGCTGCTCTCGCTTTCCTGATTTACTCCGGCATCCATTCGCGAGCAGCAGCCGAATCGCGGCTCAAGGAACGAACCGAAGAAGCAGCCATTCCCACCGTCTCCGTGGTCTTTCCTCGGGAAGGTGCTCCCACCCAGGAAATTGTCCTTCCCGGCAACACGCAGGCGTTCAGCGACGCACCGATCTATGCGCGAACCAGTGGTTATCTCAAGCGCTGGTATTTCGACATTGGCGCGCATGTGCAGAAAGGCCAATTGCTCGCCGAGATTGAAACTCCCGAAGTCGACCAGCAGTTGCAGCAGGCTCGAGCGGACCTGCATACCTCGCAGGCCAACCTGAACATTGCCAAGATCACCGCGGCCCGCTGGCAAGACCTGGTGAGCACGGGTTCCGTGTCCCAGCAGGAAACCGACCAGGCAGTCAGCAATCTCAGCGCGGTGACAGCTGCGGCCGAATCCAGTGCCGCGAATGTGCGGCGCCTGGAGCAGTTGCAAGCGTTTGAGAGAGTCTATGCTCCCTTCGACGGCATCATCACCGCCCGCAATACAGACATCGGGGCGCTCATTGATGCAGGGGCCAGCGCACAACCGAGAGAACTCTTTCACATCGCCGCCATTCGTAAGTTGCGCCTCTACGTCGCGGTTCCCGAGGTGTACTCCCGCGCCGCACGCTCCGGTGCGCCAGCCACCTTGACCCTCGATGAATTCCCGGGCCAAACCTTCCATGGCACTCTCGTTCGCAACGCCAACTCCATTGACGTCGCATCGCGTACGCTGCTTGTCGAAGTCGATGTCGACAATCCGACCGGTCAGCTCCTGCCGGGCGCCTACGTCTTTGTGCACCTTAAGTTGCCTGACGAGACTCGCTCGGTAACCGTTCCATCCAATACGCTAATCTTCCGCAAAGAAGGCTTGCAGGTCGGACTGGTTCGCAATGACAAGACCGAGTTGGTTCCGGTTAAGATCGGCCGCGACTACGGCAGCTCGGTAGAAATAGTTTCAGGATTGCAACCAACGGACGCCGTCATTGTCGACCCATCCGACTCTCTCGTAGCAGGCATGCCCGTGCGCCTTAGCAACAAACCAACAGGTGGGTCTAGCCGATGAGGTCTTTCTTTGCCGTCATGCGTTTCATCCTCACCAGCATCATTGCGTTTCTTCTGGTGCTGCTGCTCGCGGGTTGCACCGTTGGCCCCAAATACATCAAGCCCACAGTGCCTGCCACACCGGCCTATAAGGAAGAAGTACCAGGCTCATTCAAAGAGTCGGACCAGTGGCAGCCGGCGCAGCCGAGTGACCAGATGAGCCGCGGAAACTGGTGGGAGATTTTTGGCGACCCGGAACTGAACAAGTTGGAAGAGCAGATCGCCGGTTCCAACCAAAGCCTGAAGGTCGCGGAAGGGCGCTTCCGCGAGGCTCGGGCTGCCATTCGCTTCAACCGCGCGGCGCAATTTCCGACCATCTCCACTGTGCCGAGTGCTAGCTATGTCAAGAATTCAGACTTTTCGCCGAACTCCCCTTCGAAGCTCCAACAGTCCAGCAAAGGGGATTTCGTGTTGCCCTTTGATCTTTCCTATGAGTGGGACCTTTGGGGCCGCGTACGGCGCAGCGTCGCTGCCGCGCGGGAAGAAGCGCAAGCGACCGCTGCCGACTACGAGACCGCAAAGCTCAGCCTCGAGGCGGAACTCGCCTTGGACTATTTCGAATTGCGCAGCGCCGACGCTCAGAAGAAGCTTCTCGACGATACCGTAAAGGCCTATACCGACAACCTGCAACTCACGCTTAATCGCTTCAAGGGGGGCGTAGCCCCGAAGGCCGATGTTGCTCAAGCGCAAACCCAGCTTGATACGACTCGCGTGCAGGATACGGATGTCACTGTGCAACGAGCGCAATTTGAACACGCCATCGCGATTCTGATCGGAAAGCCGCCTGCGGACTTCAGCCTCGCAGCCGCGCCGCTCAACTACCAACCTCCCAGCATTCCGATTGGACTCCCTTCTGAATTGTTGCAGCGGCGCCCGGACATCGCCGCTGCGGAGCGCCGAGTGGCGGAGGCCAATCAGCAGATCGGCATCGCCCGCGCGGCGTATTTTCCCACCGTGACCCTCGGAGGAACGGCTGGATTCGCCGGCACGCAGGGTTCAAACTGGTTTACCTGGCCGAGCGGCTTCTGGGCGGTCGGTCCCGCCCTCGCCCAAACTCTCTTCGACGCCGGACGCCGTCGCGGCACTTCCGAATCCGCGCGCGCGAACTACGATGCCACAGTCGCAACGTATCGTCAGACTTCACTGACAGCGTTCCAGGAAGTCGAGGACAACGTCGCCGCCTTGCGCATTCTCGAGAACGAAACGCAGCAGCAACAGCAGGCCGTTGCGTCATCGGAGGAATCTCTTCAACTTTTTACGAATCGTTACAAGGGCGGTGTCGACACATACCTTCAGGTCATCACCGCTCAGACCATCGAGTTAGCTAACGAGCGAAACGCCATTGATATTCAGCGCCGTCGATTGGACGCCAGCGTGCTCCTAATCAAGGCGCTGGGAGGAGGCTGGAATGTATCCAATCTTCCTACGTTCGGTGCGTCCTCCGTTCGGGACTATTGAAGATCGGCTTTCGGTATACGACTGCTCCCATCCACGGGGTAGCAATCTGAAATCGAATGGTCTTGCTCGTACAAGCCCGGATCCGTTGTCACGCCCGTTCGACGAGTTCAGTTCATCCTTGAGAGCCACCGCGTCGAAGATAGCTGCCTGTCCGCCCGTGCTGGTCTGTTCTCTGACTAAATGATTTCCGAAGTCCTGATTGGGGCTGCGAGCATGTTAGGATGGCCTGCCGATCGATTCCATGATTGGACAAACGCTAGATCACTACAGAGTCCTTGCACAGATTGGCGAAGGCGGCATGGGTGTCGTGTACCGCGCGCGGGATGAAGTTTTAAACCGTGATGTGGCACTGAAGCTGCTTGCCCACGGAGCACTCGACAAAGTTGGCCCCGGCCATCTGCTTCGCGAAGCTCAGATGGCGTCGTCCCTAAGTCATCCGAATATTTGCACCATTCACCAAGTGGGAGAGACCGGCAACGACTTCTACGTGGTGATGGAACTGATTGAGGGGCGGTCGCTTAGCGATTTAATGACGGCGACGGGCCTCTCGATGGAAATAGTGATGCGCTACG
>QIAM01000094.1 GCA_003225555.1 Acidobacteriota bacterium
CAGTGAGTGCGAAAAGGAAGGATAACGTGGCAGTGAGTGCAGATTGAAGCAGAGGATGGACCCTGCTGCGGTCTCGCCACTCCGCAGCAGTGATCCATCATGGTGCACCATCAATGCACTGGTTCACATTAGTTTGAGCGGAAAGGGCGAAACAAAAACCTTGAAGAATGGTTTGTACAGGTGTAATGTAGCACCTATACTATGGCCAAAGACGAAACGCCGGAAGAGATCAAACGCTGGTTCTTGAACGCAATCCAGAGGCTCTGGCCGATTGCCATGGGTTCCGTTTCGTTGCGGAAGAGCCCCTGTATTCGGGAGAAGTGTTCTGCTTGTGCATCGGGCATAGGACACAGCAGCTATGCCCTGTCGGGCTATCGAGGTAACCGGCGGTTTTCGGTCTACGTGCCTGAGGAACTGGCGCCGGACATTCAGAAGGCGGTTGAGAATGGCCGTCAAGTGCAGGATCTGATGAAGGAGGCCGGGCTGCGCTACGTATACGCCCGGAAGAGAGAGAGACTCGCGAGACCGCGGTGAGATAGGGGCGCTGAGTACGGTCTCCAGGTGCATTTATTAATCGCTGCAAAGCAGAAGTGGAATTCTGCCTTGTACGCAGCCGCGCAGGTGGCAACTGTGCTCACCAATGATGACCTGTTGTTGTGGTTCCAACGACTCGCCATTCCAGCGCAGACGCGTTCGATCATCGACTGCATTCGATCGTCAGGTCCTTCACGCCACGTGGGAGGCGGCCGATCGAATGTGAGCGGCCGGTATCCAAGCAGGAAAATGGGGGTCACCATCCAGTTCGAAAGCCATCGGGTGGAGCTGGCCGGAGTCTACGAGATGGAACACGACGCCGGAGTCTTGGAGTATTTTGATCAGCCGCCGTCGATCAAGTTGGATTACGCAAGCGCGACGGGCAAGAGGATCGGCGTACTTCACACTCCTGACTTCTTTGTCATCCGCGATAGAGACGCCGGGTGGGAAGAATGGAAGACAGAGGAAGAGCTGCAGCGGCTTGCCGAGCGAAACCCCAATCGGTACTGTGCCGGAGTGGAAGGTCGCTGGCGCTGCCCGCCTGGCGCAGATTATGCGGAACGACTGGGGCTCTATTATCGTGTTCGATCTTCGGCCGAGATCGAGTGGGTGTACCAGCGCAACATCCAGTTTCTGGAGGACTACCTGCGCGTCGATTCACCTGCGATCTCGACCGTCAGCCGCGAATCCGCGGTCGCTCACGTCTCAGCAACGCACGGTTTGCCGTTAGAGGATCTGCTGCGCCTGAACACTGTTTCACCGGACGACATCTTCGCCATGATTGCGGCAAACATCCTATACGTGGATCTCCGGGCTGCACCGCTCGCTGAACCCTCTCAGGTGAAAGTGTTTACCACGTCGGAGGTGGCTTCAAGAACAAAGCGCGACAGTGCTCGAAAACTAGATATGTTCTCCTGGGGCGCTGTCCACTGTGGAAGCACGCTTACCTGGGATTGTCGTATCTGGAAAGTGGTGAACATCGGAGAGGCTTCGGTGGGACTGCTCTCGGAAGATCAGAGGCTAACGGAGTTGCCAGTGGCAGCGTTCCAATCGTTGATACGCCAAGGGCGAATCGAGGTGGCTCTCCGCAATCTCGAGCACGTTTCCGATTCGGCCGTCCACCAGCAAATATCCCGGGCAAGCGAACGCGACCTGCAGGTCGCTAATCACCGCGCAAGTCATATCAGTCGGTACCTCGATTTCGGAACGTTGCCGGCAGAGACGGATGTGCCGGCACGCACCTTTTATCGCTGGCTCGCCTGCTATCGAAGCGCGGAGGCGAGCTGCGGCAGCGGATTTGTCGGTCTACTGCCGAAGCATAGTCAACGGGGAAACTATACGCCAAAGTTGCCCGAGGCGTCCCAGCGTTTGATGGAGGAGTTCATCGACCTAGACTATGAGACGTTGAAACAGAAAACAAAATATGCATCCTGGGCAGGATTGAAGGCTGCTTGCGAAAAACAGGGGATACAGGTTCCGAGCTATAAGACGTTCTGTGTTGCGTCCACGCGGCGACCGACCTTCAATCAAACACTAAAGCGGAAGGGCCGGAGGGCGGCCTACCAGGTCGAGACCTTCTATTGGGATTTGGACCAGAAGACACCTCGCCACGGGGATCGTCCACTCGAGATCGCTCACCTCGATCACACAGAGCTGGACATCGAGTTAATCTCCCAATCGGGGCAGGCCCTCGGCCGTCCTTGGATGACGCTCCTTACCGATGCATTCTCCCGGCGGATTCTGGCGTTTTACATCACTTTCGACGCGCCGAGCTATCGGTCCTGCATGATGGTCTTGCGCGAATGCGTGCGGCGGCTGGGGCGCTTTCCACAAAGCCTGGTAGTCGACGGAGGACCGGAGTTCGGGAGCACGTATTTTGAAACGCTGTTGGCGCGATACGAGTGTACGAAGAAAACCAGGCCACCTGCAAAGGCGCGGTTTGGGTCCGTCTGCGAAAGGCTCTTCGGGACCGCCAACACCCATTTCGTGCACAATCTGTTGGGGAATACGCAGATTACTCGCAACGTTCGTCAAGTGACAAAATCAGTTGATCCAAAAAAACACGCCATCTGGCCGCTGGCGGGACTCTATGATCGCATGTGCGAATATCTGTACGACATCTACGACACCATCCAACACCCTGCGCTCGGACTGAGCCCTCGCGAAGCGTACGCCTCTGGCCTAGCGGCTGCTGGACAGCGGCCGCAACGACTGATTGCCTACGATCAGGATTTCCTGATCTGGACACTGCCGACCACATCCAAGGGAACGGCCAAAGTTTCGCCGGGCCGGGGTGTCAAGCTGAATCACTTTTTCTACTGGTCGGACGCCCTTCGTGATCCGGCAATTGAGCAGCAGCAGGTCCCAGTCCGCTACGACCCTTTCGATGCCGGGATCGCCTACGCCTATGTCGGCAAGCGTTGGGTCCAATGCATCTCCGAACACTACAGCAGCCTGCGGGGGAAGTCAGAGCGCGAGTTGATGCTGGCAACGACCGAGTTGCGTAGACGGGCGCAGCAGCATGCTGGTCAGTTCACGGTAACAGCAAAGAAGCTGGCCGATTTTCTCGCTTCCGTCGAGTCCGAAGAGACTTTGCGTGCGCAGCGATTGCAGGATCGCGAAGCCAAAAGCGTACTGACGATTATCGAAGGCGGCCTCGCCAACCCGGACCGCAGAGACATGACATTGAAGGAGGCGGGTGACATTGATCAACAGGATGTTCCCGACG
>QIAM01000002.1 GCA_003225555.1 Acidobacteriota bacterium
GTTATTACGTCAATCGCCTCCAAAAGCTTGGTCATAAGGTCGTACTCGAACCTAACGTCACCGTCTGACCGAAATTTTCAGGGCAGGTTGGGACGGGACTTGCACCCGCAAGCTGTCGAACATGCACGACGTACATAAAGGGAGGCTTGCGGCATTGACCCGCAAGCCTTTTTGTTTGAGTAGTTCTGTCGCTTGCCTCTCCCAATCCTGAAAAACATCGCCTTATGGTTCGCGTGATTCGGATTCGCGTGATGCGTGGGCGTAATAGCCGGTTTTGGCGTGCACATGCAACAGCGCCAGCTTTTTTGGCAGCAGTAGTTTTACTTTGATCTTGTGCCACTTGCCGTCCTTGGGCGCATCTTGTGGCCGATAGCCCAGGACATACTGGGTTCGCAGTTCAACGCCGATACGGCGGGCCACTTGCGGCATCTCGGTGGCGTGCTGCAGAGCGAAAGACCTTCCGCCTGTCGGTTCCGTCAGCTCTGAGAGCAGTGTGGGGCCCAACAATTCTTCCTGAGTCGGAACATAGCGGTCGAAGGTTCCGATGGAATAGATCATCACATCCGATTCCTTGACCGCCGATTTCACGTCGCGCTCGCCGTAACGGCTGTGGTTATCGCCTCCGTCCGAAATGATCAGCAGGGCCTTCTTGGCATACTTGGCCTGGCGCATTTTTTTCAGGCCCAGGTATACCGCATCGAGAAGCGCAGTGCGGCCCCTGGGTTGGGTAAAAAGCAATTCCTTTTGGAGTTCCTGAGGGTCCGTCGTGAAATCGAGGACCAGATGGGGTTCATCGCCAAACGTGATCATGAAGAACTCATCCATCAGGTTAGCGGCATCGCAAAACTGATTGATCGCCTCGCGCACGCGTTCCATCTTGTCGGCCATGCTGCCGCTGGTATCGACGACGATGCCCAGCGAAACGGGAGCATCTTCACTGGAAAAGTGTTTGATTTCCTGTGCCTTCTTGCCTTCGAACACGCGGAAGTTTTCCTGGTTCAGTCCGGTGACCAGGCGCTGACTGGGATCAGTGACGCTGACTGGCACCAGCACCAGATTGACGTCCCTTTTGACCACATGAAGATAGGCGCCGCTCACCAATTGGAGTGACGGGCTGGGGCTGACGACCGCCCCGCCGATATCCCTTGGCATGATGTGGACGTCGTTGAGGCCGGTTTGAGCAGCAAGGGGAGTGGCAACCAAGACCGAGGACAACAGAAACTTCAATGACTCCAGGACAGAACCCAACACTCCAAAGGAGGTCGGCATGTGTCACCGCCTGGCGACGAGCCAGCTTCGACTTTACGATCCGGCTCGCGTGCGCCAACTCTTTCTTAGGACGATTGATACTTCGGCACAATCAATCCGAATCTGTAATCCGATTCCGTAATATTCTGCACATCTTGGTTTCGCCGCTCCGACCAGTAAGGCTCCTGGCAGAGCTTTGTACCCTGAATCCTGCAGTGCAATGCCGTAACCCTCTTTGTTGGTGGCTTACGTTTTTCCAGGCGGGCGTGACCTTCCGTGCTTTCCGATTTAGGATTTCCGCGGGTGATCTAATGAACTCGACTGCAACGAATTTGAAAGATAAGACTCACTCATCACGGGAGCTTCTGTCGGCATTGGATATGAACTGGCAAAACTTTTTGCCGGCGACCACTGCAACCTTGTTCTGGTTGCCCGCAACACCGAGCGACTCGGCGAGGTCGCGGTGATGGCGGGTACAACGGTGGTGATTTCGGGCGCGCACAACTGGCTGGTGGCGGAGTCCGTCCGCTTCGCCCCGCGCAAGATGGTGACAGCGATTTCGCGCTGGATCGCAAAGAAAGTGGACTAGGGTAGCGACCGGCGCCTTTTGCCACGAACCCTCCGTGTGACGTTCTTGCCTCAGATTCCCCGGTCCCGTGCGACGTTTACAAATCCCTACGCGAATTTGCAAACCTTTACTCACAAAACAGATATCGTTCCTGAGGCACGGTGTCTAACCAACCGGGAGCAATATCGTCTCCCAAGTCCGCACGAGCAACCCGTCCGCACGAATCGAAAGCGCCACCCGAGCCATCGACAGGAGGTGCAAAGTGGAAAATTACCATTGCTACCGTCGAAGCGTTTCGGCCATGGCTGCTTCTTTAACTCTGGTTGGGACAAAGGTGAAACAATCTGTCGCCCTGGTTACGACGCTGCTGATTGCATTCAGCTGCGTTGCGCAGGATCAACCGCAACCGGTCATACCGGATTCACAAAGTACATCGCAGGCCGCGGACACGACGCCACCAGCCACGGTGACCATTCCCGCCGGGACGAGGCTTGCTCTGGCGCTGACCCATCCGATCCAGAGCAGGTACGTCCGTCACGGAGACGACATCTACGCCCAGATCATTTCTCCGGTCATCTCGGGCAACGCAATCGTGATCCCGCCCGGCACATTGGTTGACGGCAAAGTAGACAGGATCGAACGCAGAGGTGGCCGCGGGCAACTGTATTTGCAGTCGATGTCGATTGCCTTCCCCGACGGATACGTGGCGCCCGTTGCCGGCCCTTTGTTCCTTGAAAGTAATGACGGCTACGCGCTGAAAGATCCGGGCCAGGGCCGAGTCATTGGAGCCTTCGCCATGCCCGCGGCAGGCGCTGGGCTGGGCGCATTGATTGGCCATTCCGTCGCCAGTTCGCAGGGCACCACGATCACCAACACGCTTCCGCCAGGCTGCGGTGGACCGCCGCCTGGATGTCTATCGTCAAGTCTAACCGTGCCTGCCGACAGGGGGAAAAGTACAGTGATCGGCGCTGCGGTCGGCGGGGGCATTGGGATGGTGGCCTCGCTGGTGGTGCTCACCAGGTCGCGCCAGTTTTTCCTCGACGTAGGATCGCCGGTCGAGATGGTGCTGCAGCAACCTTTGTCTCTGCAGCAAGGCGAGGTCACCGCCGCAGTCCGGCAATCGGAGGAACGTCCGGTACGGCAGCAGCTCATCGCGCCGCGTCCGGTGCCGCCGCCATCATCGTCGAGCAGCGATCACGGCACTTGCTATACCCCAGGCACACCGGGGACGCCTGCCACCGTCATTCCCGGGACTCCTCCCATCGGAATTTCTCCGGGAACGCCCGACACGATCATTCCCGGTACACCGGCAACTCCGCCCACGCCGTATCCGTGTCCATTCTGATGCTGGGTTAGACTGGGCTCTCGGCTTCCACCTTCAAGCACTCGAAGGGATTGGGAGCCGAGAGTTCGAGGGCCCATGCCCACACTGATCTCTCAACCGACACGCATCGCAGCCGCGGGCAACAAGCCCAAGCTGATTGATGAGTACATTGGCCGCGTCAATTCCAAGACCTCAGCGGCGAGCGTTGCGCACATGCGCAGTCCCTCCGGCTGGATCGAGGCTGGCCAGACTCCGGAGTTCGACGAGTTCACCATCGTGCTGAAAGGTACTTTGCGCGTTGAACACAAAGAAGGCGTGCTCGACGTCTCAGCGGGACAGGCGGTCATCGCTCACGCGGGGGAGTGGGTGCGGTATTCGACTCCGAACGAAGGCGGCGCGGAATATATTGCTGTGTGTTTGCCGGCGTTTTCGATGGAGAGGGTGCACCGGGATGAATGATGCCCGGTTCGCTTCCACGGCACACCTCAGCGGCTGTAGCCACGTCCTCTTTGCGTTCCGGTTGCGGCACGAGTGGAACTCGTGCCCTTCCCGGTT
Organism: Acidobacteriota bacterium; assembly: GCA_003225555.1. Lineage (GTDB taxonomy): Bacteria > Acidobacteriota > Terriglobia > Terriglobales > Acidobacteriaceae > Sulfotelmatobacter. The sequence continues at coordinate 3,696 of QIAM01000002.1, forward strand.
TCGTTCTGACTTACGTTCTGAGATTTCACCGTTTTATCGTTCTCATCTTCCATCCGTTGGAGGTTGCAGACATGGACGAGTTCTCTCTCAAAGACAGGTTGTCTCTTTACGAAGACGGCAAACACAGACGGTACAGTTTGCTGTTTGCTGTGAATGGCGGTGCTTTCGCGGTTGCCAAACTGCTTGTCGGATCTGAAGGGAAACCCACAACCGTCCTGGGGCACCTGACCCTTCCGGAGTTGTGCTGGGGGATGATTCTCTTTACCGTCATCATGGTCACCGATATTTATGCCTTCGGCGACAAGATGAAGAAACAGTTCTCCATCGAAGTCTTCGGTCCGATAGGAAAGCTGGTGCTTATCTCGATTGGCTTGCTCATTTGCTGCGGTTGGTTCCTGGTTGGGAACAACCTGTGCGGGGGTTGATCGAGAGGCAGGATAGCGCTTCATTCTCCCGACGCATTCTCGTGAGGACGGCGGCACCTGTGGGGAGATCACCGGGAGGGGCACGAGTTCCACTCGTGCCAAAAAAAAGCTCCTTACAGAGAGGAAGGCTTTAGCCGCTGAGGTCCGCTTCCACGGCATACCTCAGCGGCTGAATTCGCCTTCTTCTTATGTTAGGGCTTGCCGCACGGTGGAACTCGTGCCCTTCCCGGTTTCGATCTGACTTGCGTTCTGAGACTTCCCCGTTTTCTTGTTCTCATCCTAATTATCGAAAGCTTGAGGCCATGAGCTAACAGCCGGGCTTCCTCACTCCCACTCAATCGTGCCTGGCGGCTTCGAGGTAACGTCGTAGACTACACGGTTCACGCCTTTCACTTCATTCACAATCCGATTCGAAATCCGCTTCAGCACTTCGTAGGGGAGCGGCACCCAATCAGCGGTCATACCGTCTTCGGAACTGACGGCGCGGATGGCGCAGGTATAGGCGTAGGTGCGCATGTCGCCCATGACTCCGACGGACATTACCGGCAGCAGGACTGCGAACGACTGCCAGATCTGGGTGTACAGGCCGGCGTTCTTGACCTCCGCGACCACGATTTCGTCGCACTCGCGCAAGAGCGTCAGGCGCTGGGGAGTGATCTCGCCGAGCACGCGCACAGCGAGGCCGGGACCGGGAAAGGGTTGGCGTTGCAGGATTTCCTCGGGTAGTCCGAGATCGCGGCCGATTTTGCGGACTTCGTCCTTGAACAGGTCCTTCAGCGGTTCGATCAGCTTGAGCTTCATCTTCTCGGGCAGGCCGCCGACGTTGTGATGCGACTTGATGACCTGCGAGGGTCCGCGCACCGAGCGCGACTCGATGACGTCGGGATAGAGCGTGCCCTGCACCAGCCACTTCACCTTGCCTTCGTGTTTCTCGATGCGGCGGGCTTCCCGCTCGAATACCTTGATGAATTCGTTGCCGATGATCTTGCGCTTCTTCTCGGGATCGGTGACGCTTTTGAGTTTGCCAAGAAAGCGGTCGGTGGCGTCGACGGCGTCGAGGTGCAGGCCGAGCTTGTCGCGCAGGGTCTTCTGTACTTTCTCGAATTCGTTTTTGCGCAGCACGCCGTTGTTGACGAAAATGCAGGTCAGGCGCGACTTGCCGTTGCCGTTGCGCATTGCGCGATCGACGAGGGCGGCTGCGACCGAGGAGTCTACGCCGCCGGAGAGCGCGCAGATGGCGCGTCCGGATCCAACTTCTTTTTTCACCTGTTCGATCGTTGAGTCGATGAAGTGCTGCGGCGTCCATGTCGGCTTGGCGCCGCAGATGTTGAAGATGAAGTTCTTTAGAATCTCCGTGCCCTGGCGCGTGTGGTGCACTTCGGGATGGAACTGCACGGCGTACCACTTCCTGGCGACGTTCTGAATTCCGGCCACGGCATTCGCGGTCTTTGCGGTCAGCTCGAAGCCTGGCGGGAGTTCGAGGGCTTCGTCGCCGTGCGACATCCAGACGTGCTGTCGTCTCGCTAGGCCCTTGAACAGAACCGATTCGGCGATGATGTCGATTTCAGCATGGCCGTACTCGCGCTTGTCCGCAGGGCGGACTTTGCCGCCGAGGGTGTGCACCATGAACTGCAGTCCGTAGCAGATACCGAGCACGGGCAGGCCCAGCTCGAAGACGCGCGGGTCGGCGGGGGGCGCGTCTTTGTCGTAGACCGACCACGGGGCTCCCGAGAGCACGATGCCGACGGGCGCGTAGCGTTTGACCTCGTCGAGCTTGGCCGTGCAGGGGAGGACGACGGAAAAAACATTCTGTTCACGAATGCGGCGCGCGATGAGCTGCGTGTATTGCGCGCCAAAGTCGAGGATGACGATGGATTGGTTAAGTAACGATGGGCCAGGCTTGGATTGGGGTTCCACGGATGAGTGTCTCAGATTCGGGGAGAAAGTGTAAAGGAGGCAGTGATCAACGCTAACAATCTATTGTTTCTCTCACAAATGGCTCAATCGGTGCCAACCTTTCCCGAACCCGCGCATCTGACGTTATCGCACCAGCCAGGTCGATGAAACGGCGGTGCACAGGCCTCTACCGACTCGGCTCATTGGAATGTAAGGGCAATGCGATCCGCACGTTAAGCACGGAAGCGGATACAGCGCCGAACCAAACGAGGGTACATGGCTTCGACAGGAGTAACCTCTCCACCAGCTTTTGACCTCACAGGGGGTTCGTTCTGATGTGAACAGGAGTTGCTATGAATTACCTCCGGCTAGCAATCGCGATCGTGTTTGCGGTCTTTGCGCAGTGCTCTTTCGCTGACAGCATCCAAACTTTTCAGATTACTCAAGTGACCATGATCATGGGACCGAACGACGGCTCGGGCGACAATCTAGGGTTCACCCTTACTGGGCCCGGCGTGACTATTACTGGATTTGGCGGGATGGCCTGCTTCGACTGGTGCTCGGGGCCGATTCCCGCACCGACAGGCAACCCTACCGAGGTTTTTGTCTCATTCTTCGGGAGCGCGACGATCGGCGGAACAGCCTATGATCCAATGTCCCTCTCCTTGGACTGTTGTCTTTTTAACGCTAACGGCGGCGTGAATGCGTCAGCAAGTGGATTCGTGGGAGAAGGCGACTCTTTCACCCAATTTAACCTGATCTTGCCCACGAATGGGAAGTGGACCTTGAACTTTGCCTTCCAGCCTCCCGAGAGTGGCAATCCCGGCTATTACTATTTTACGGACGGCGAGTTCAGCGCCCAAACGCGGGTAACTCCTGAACCCGGCATGGTCGGTCTGATGCTGACGGGCTTGGCGGGGATTGCCGGAATCGTCAAAAGAAAAACAACGGTCCGCCGCTGGTCTGGCAGGATCGTTCGAAGATAGGCTACCGTCGGTACTCCGCCACTCGGGGTTCGCGGATTTGTTTCTTCGCCTGTAACAGCAAGTTACGTCTCTACGGGCAGGCTCGAAACATCGCTCAGGATTGCTTCGTCACGGTCGATCGTGGTCTGCACCGGAGCGCTGGGCGCAGAACTCGGCGGCTGAACATAGGGCCGCCGCGCGGAAACAATCGGGGGCGGTGCGGTCAACGCCTCCGGCATTTCGAGGATGCAGACATATCCCGCGAGGCGCGCGGTGTAGAGCCAGTCCACGAGCGCGCAATACACCAAGGTCACGAACATAAGGCAGGCGATCACCGCTCGTCCTGGCAAGACTGCGATCAGGCCTAGTGGGAGCGAGATCGCGATCGTGGCGCCGATGAATGCTGCGAAGTGCGCCAGCGAATTCCAGGTGCTCACTGCGAGCACGGGTCCGGTGCGCTGCCGGCACCATGTCGCTGCGGCGGAGAGGGCTGCTAGCGTGTCCTCGGCATCACGGATGACGAAGACGGCGGCGAGCGAGAGAAACCAGTTCAAGATCCACCAGGCAACGCATACGAGTGCGGCCAGCGGCAGGAAGAGGAAGAAGGCCAAGCCGGGTTGCGGGTTGGAGGCGGGTAAGGCGAGGCGGGCGAGGATCGAGGCGCCTTCCAAGCCGAAGATTGCTGCCAGCGCTGCCGCGGCCCGCAGAAAGTTGATTCTAATCAGTGTAGAGAACGAACTGGCCGAAGCAGTCGCGACTTTCGCAGGGATGTTGCTGGTAGCGTCTCCGCTTGTATGGTCTGGAGCGAGGGCGGACCAAGCGTTGTCCAGAATGCTCCTGCGAACTGCGAAGTAGTCCAGCATTGCGCGAACCGTGGCGATCCTGCCTAGAGAGGCCGAGATCATCCAGAGACCCGCCAGCGCGATTGCGGCCAACATTGCGGCCAGCGCCACGCGATCGAGGCTGCCGCGGAGGATGTGTGCGATTGCCTGTCCGATGAGGAGTGGTTGCCGGGTGCGCAGGAAGAGCAACTCGGCGTTGTTCACGGGCAGGGTGCGCAGGTACTCGATGAGTCCGAAGAGGCAGAGCGCAGAGGCCGTTGCGCCTACAGCCCAACGCCAGGTGATCTCTGCGAGAGTCAGCGACGGACGGCGGAAGGCGGCGCGGAAACCTTCAGCGGTGGGCGAGATGCGGGACATGTGTGGTCAGGATAACGCAATCTGGGACACTTTTATCGCGCGTGAGTCGGCTGCCCTAGGCATCTCTCACCTCTGTCATCCTGAGCAAAGCGAAGGACCCATGAACTCTAGGCCAGATGCACAAGTCCTTCGCCGCGAAGAACGCGGCTCAGGATGAGAATCAGTAGGACGCTGGTCAGTTTGGAAGTTTCTCGGAAACGATCGGAATTGTTCTGCTCAGGCATGCGCCATGGGCCCAAAGGAGCTCCGGCCTTGCCTGCACGGACAATGCGGCTGGCTGGGTAACTTGAATCGTGTAGCTGTCCGCCTCTCCGAATTGAACAACCTCATGACAGATGCAGCACGTGAATGTCATTTCACTCCCTAAGTGGTCCGCTTCGATGGCGCCACCCAATCGGAGAGAGGTTGGCGAATCTTTATTTCACCACGATGTTCACCAGTTTGCCAGGGACGTAGATCTTCTTCATGATCTGCTTGCCTGCAATGGCGGCGGCCACTTTTTCATCCCGGAGCGCGCGGGTG
>QIAM01000095.1:0-11612 GCA_003225555.1 Acidobacteriota bacterium
AAACAGTTGGCTCACACTTATGGCGGCGACTTGGCCAGCACCGACTGGCGTCACTTGGGAAGACTGGCTGGCTTCACCAACCAGAAGTTCGCGCGACGTACGGTCCGCGGTTACGCTCCTTGGGTAAAGATTGTCGAAGCCCGTGCGGTTCTCGCCAGCGCCGCCCAGGAGTTGCTGCCTTCGGCCATGCAGCTGGTGACACGGCAGACGATGACGGCAGCGCGGATTGCTGCCAACCACCTCTCCCGCGTAGGCCACCCAGGGCCCACGATTACTGTCCAAGGAGCCGTCACTATCTATCAACGCTGGATGCAGCGCTGGCACATTCGGGAGCGCTTTCCCCAGCCCGACTGGAGCATCGTCGATCTCTGGCTCGCTAGAAAATTGCTGGCCATCCACATATCGGCGGCCCAGGTAGAAACTATTCTCCGTCTGGGAAGTCCGCATTTTCCCCGCCACCACGGCGATCCGGAAGACTATTTGCGTCGCACTTTGGCACGTGCTGCTCTTCCTGCTCCCCGCACTGTGTGTTCGACTCATGCCGCCGCTCCTCTCTTGCCACGCGACGAAACCGACAGCGACTGCTCGAACTCCAGTGGCGGACGGTAGCCAAGCGCGGAATGTGAGCGCTCTTGGTTGTAGATTTTCTCCAGGAACGTTTTGATCGAAGCCTTCGCTTCCTCGAGATTGCGGTATTCTGTGCGATAGACTTCCTCGTACTTGAGAGTCTTGATAAAGCTCTCCGCTCTGGCATTGTCATAAACATTTCCGCGCCGGCTCATGCTGATGCGAATGCCGTGCTGTTGCAGTCGTGCCGTGTAGTCCAGCGAAGCATATTGCACACCACGGTCGGAATGGTGTACCAAGCCAGGCCGTGGCCGACGTTGCCTCAGCGCCCGGCGCAAGGCCTCCAGCACTAGCGCTGCTTCCAAGCTGCGCTGCAGGGCCCAGCCGATGCAGCGTCGTGAAAAGGCATCCAGCAGAACCGCCAAGTACACGAACTCCACTTGCAAGCGGATGTAGGTGATGTCGGCGACCCAAAGCTGATTGATGCGTGTCAGCACCATATCCTTGGCTAGGTTGGGATAGATCCGCAGCCCGTGCTTGGAGTCGGTGGTCAGAATGAACTTTCGCCGTCGCAAACACAGCAAGTTATCGGCTCGCATCAGCCGCAGCACGCGCTTATGGTTTACTTCCCAGCCCCGCTTTCGGAGTTCAACATGCACGCGACGATAGCCGTACGCCGGCCACTGCAGGGCGATGCGTTGAAGGTGACTGCGTAAATCCATGTCGCCTCCTTGGCGTTGCGGTCGCCGCAGGAAACGGTAGTATCCCGCTCGGCTCACTCCCGCTGCCTGACAGAGCCCGTTCACCGCTGCCTCCGCTTCGGCCGCTTCCCGGATTTGCTCATAGAGCCGGCGTTGCCATTGGCGGCGGCTGGCAGGGGTTGTTCCCTGAAACGTCGCAAGGCTTTTTTTAAAAAATCGAGTTCCATCGTCTGCTGTCCGATCTTGCGTTCCAGCTCGGCAATCCGCTCAGCATCCAGTCTCGGCTGCGGCCGAGCACCCTTGCCAGGAAACGCCAGCTCGCCTTTCGCTCGCCACTCCCCTTTCCAGACCTCTAGCCGTTTGGGACTGAGCTGATACATGCGCGCCACCTCGCCCATACTCTTTCCCAAGTCGATCTCGCGCATCGCAGCAATCTTCAATTCGCGGGAATATTCTTGTCGGGGCACAAGCATTGTTCTCCTCCATTCAATGTAATTGGCCCCTTAATTTCCTGTCTCATTTTTGGGGTGCACTCCAAACGTGACTCTCCGTCACAATGTCCCAAACGATAAGCAACCTCCGGTTCAACTAACGCGATAAGTGGAAAAACACATCGCGATTCCCGCTCCGGATCAGGCTCCCGCGTTCGGTTGAATTTCTGGGGTGACCCACCTTTTGCCGCGGGTTTAGGTTGCCATCACTACTGAGGCTGCCCCATCCTTGCGCGTTTTGCAAGGGTGCGGATTTCCGCTCTCGCACTTCTCTCCCAAATCGCCAACCGGCAATCTACAATCGAAATTCCCATGCACCCCGCGCGCATCGCCGAACTGCTCGCGCCTTTTCTCGATGTGTCCAGCATTGCCGCAGTCTTCCCAGAACCTTGTCATTCCGAGCGGGATTCATCCCGCGAGGAATCTGCTCTCCTCTCCCCCTCCCAACTCCAACATATATCGACGTACATCGATATACTCCTTCGCTGGAACGCCCGCATCAACCTGACCGCCATCCGCGACCCCGAAGAAATCGTAACCCGCCACTTCGGCGAAAGCCTATTTGCCGCCCGCCACCTCTTCCCCAAAAGGAACCATGTGGGGACAGCCGCCCAAGCCTGCCCTGAGCGAAGTCGAAGGGGCTGTCCAGCCGAGCGAAGCTCGGCTTCCGCTATGGCGACGAATGCAGCCGCAGAGCGGCGACAGAATGCAGCCCACAGCCTGCCCCGAGCCGGCCGAGGGGGCGTAAGCCGTGGGTCACTCCCACCCGGCACACAAGCCCCGGAGGAGCGAAAGAATTATCCTTCTTATCGCAAGCATGATGTCCAGGCTGCCGATTCCAGCGCTGACCATAGGTCGTCGCCCGAGACCAACGACCAACAACTAGCAACCAACGACCGCACCACCCTAGCTGACTTGGGCTCCGGCGCCGGATTCCCCGGCATCCCCATCAAACTCTGGGCCCTCCAGATCTCCCTCACCCTAATCGAATCCAACCACAAGAAATCCACCTTCCTCCGCGAAGTCACCCGCGCCCTTACATTGACGCACGTCGATATACAAACCACCCGCGCACAGACCCTCAAACAAACCTTCGACGTAGTCACCCTCCGCGCCGTTGAACGCTTCGCCGACATCCTCCCCACCGCCTCCAGCCTAGTCGCCCCCACCGGCCGCCTGGCCCTCCTGATCAGCACCAATCAACTCGAGCAAGCCCAAGCTACTCTGCCAAGCCTCACTTGGCACCCCCCGATCCTCATCCCAAAGTCTCAATCCCGCATCCTCCTAATTGGCGCGAGTCAACCAAGGCCTGAACTCCGGGGAACCGTCTCAGTTAACAGTGGTCCAAAAGGACAATTCTAGCGGCGCGAGATCACTCAACACGTCTCCTGCTACCAGCAAAGTGGGACAAGTAACTAAAATGGTCCGCAGCCACCAAGAAGCGACCGAAGTGTTCCAACTGGAACACATCTCTGGAACATCAAAGTGTTCCAACCGGAACGTTCTGCCGGGAACGTCCTCTCCTCGCCGGAGCAGACGCCGCACGTACACGCCGGTCGACTATTCTCCAGCAGGCAAAGTGTTCCAGAAGGAACATTAAGGTGCACGAACCATTTCGCCCCTTCCGCCCCGCGCCAAAAAAGATCAGGGCCATGTGCAGAGACGGAAAATCCCCTTGCCGTTACAGAGAGGACAGAGCGTGTGTCACGATGTGTTCCGACAGGAACGTTGCGCGCGTTGCCTCTCGCATACCTCCGTTGCATTGGCTGCGAAGTGTTCTCGCAGGAACACTCGACGCGATTTATCGGGCTGCCAACTGCCTCAATAGTGTTCCTTTTGGAACATTGGACGCGTTTTGCACACAAATTCACTGTATGCACAACAGTTCTTGATTGCTTTTGAAATACGAAGCGCATTATGCTGCCGGGTAGCTCTGGTTCTCCTCACAACTTAAATGGGACGCGTTATCGCCGTTGCCAATCAGAAGGGCGGCGTGGGTAAGACCACGACTGCCATCAACTTGGCCGCATCCTTTGCGGCTGCTGAAGTGAACACGCTGCTCATCGATTGCGATCCGCAATCGAATGCCACTAGCGGTCTGGGCTTCGTGAAGGATCCGGAACGAATCAGCTCCTATCACCTGCTCATGGGCGCGGCCTCCGCCGATGAGGCGCTCCTGACCACCGAACTCGAACAGCTCTGGCTGATACCCGCGCACAAGAACCTCATCGGCGCCAACCTTGAGCTGGTCGACGCGGAGCGGCGCGAGTTTCGCATGCGCGACGCGATCGCGTCGCTGCGCGAGCGCTTTCAGTTCATCGTGCTGGACTGTCCGCCGGCGCTGGACCTCCTCACGCTGAATGCGCTGGTGGCGGCCGACGCGGTGCTGATCCCGATGCAGGGGGAGTACTTTGCCCTTGAGGGCATCAGCGAGCTGCTGGACACGCTCGAGCGGATTCGTGCCGCACTGAATCCGGAACTCGCGATCGAGGGTGTGGTGCTTACCATGTTTGACGACCGCACCAACCTGGCGCAGCAGGTGAAGAATGAGCTGAAGAATTATTTTGGGGAAAAGCTGTGCCAGACGACGGTGCCGCGGAACATCCGGCTGGCGGAGGCTCCGAGCCATGGGAAGGCGGCGCTGGTGTACGATCCGCGGTCGCGCGGGGCGGAGAGTTATATACGGCTGGCGAAGGAAATTATTGAGCGGCAGCCGGCGGCTTTCAGCTCTCAGCCATCAGCTGTCAGCTTAACCCCAGAGGGCACTGAGGAGCGTGGGGGAGAGGCTGTGCCTGAGGCCGTGGAGGAAGTTGCGGCGGCGCCGGAGATGGATAAGACGGCTTGACGGCGTCGGAGCTCGGACTTCAGACCTCGGGCCTTCGCATTACATTGATTGTCATCGATGTATTATATCGATGACTGTCGATGTATAGCGGGAGAACGTTGGGCTTGGACGATGGGGACACCGTTGCGGAAGAGGTAGGGATCATCCCTTCGGCTTCGCTCGGGGCAGGCTCTTCGACTCCGCTCAGGATGAGGGTTTCGATTTAGAGAGGAATCATGGCGACTACTTCGGCGGTGGAGAAGGTGAAGAGCGAGAAAGAGAAGACAGGGATTCGGCGGGCTCTGGGGCGGGGGTTGGAGTCGTTGCTGCCGGGGCCGCGGGTGGTGGTGCCTCGACCGGCTCCTGCTTCAGCACCTGGCGGCGGTGGCACTCCTGGCCAGGACACTGGCTCTGCCGGCGGACAGCAGATTCCTCACTCCGTTCGGAATGACAAGGCTGTGAGCGTCCGGAATGACACGGCTTTGAGTACGGAGGGCAGCGCTTCTCCGGCCTCAGTGGCGGAGATTCAGGCCGTGGCTGAGATGGACACGGCCGGACGGACAGGAGTGTCCGTCCCACACGAACAGGTCGAGCTGCGCTCGACTGGACAGCCGGGGGCAGCTGTCCCCACACAAAGCTTCCCCACACCGGGTGTCCCCACACAAACTCCCTACTCCACACAGGACGTGGCACACGAAGCAATTTCGATTCAGGCTTCGGCGGAGGGGCGGACGCCTTCGAATCTTGTGGTCAACATTCCTCTGGATGAGATTGACAAGAATCCTTACCAGACGCGCTATGACTTCGACCCGGAGATGCTGGAGGAGTTGGCGGACTCGATTCGGGCGAATGGGGTGGTGCAGCCGGTGCTGGTGCGTCCGGGGGAGGATGGGCGATACATCCTGATCCTGGGTGAGCGGCGTTGCCGGGCGTCGAAGCTGGCGGGGAAGACTACCGTGCCGGCGATCGTGAAGCGCGTCTCGACGCAGCAGGCGGCCGAGATGACGATCATCGAGAACCTGCAGCGGCAGGACCTGAACTGTATCGAGCAGGCGGAGGCGTTCCGGGTACTGAGCAAGGAGTTCAATCTGACGCAGCAGCAAATTGGCGAGCGGGTGGGGATGTCGCGCGAGTCGGTGTCGAACTACATGCGGCTGCTGAAGCTTTCGCAGCCGGTGATGGAGCATGTTCTGGCCGGGCGGATCGGGTTCAGCGAGGCGCGGGAGTTGTTGAAGCTGGAGGACCCGGTGAGGATCGAGCAGGCGGCGGAGCGGGTGGTGAAAGAACAGATGAAGTGGGAGCAGATCGAGACCATGGTGGCGCGGATGACGGGCTGGCTTGATCCAGTGCCGGGGCTTCCGGGGGAAGAGAGGAAAAAGAGCGGCGCGCGCTGGGTGGATCCGAATGTGCGCGCGGCGCAGACGGAGTTGGAGCGGCTGTTGCAGGTGCGGGTACGGATTAAGGATCGGAAGGGGCGGGGGAAGATTGTGATTGAGTATTCGACCGTGGATGATTATGAGCGGGTGGTGGATGCGCTGAGGGGGAAGAAGAACTAGTCGTTAGTCGTTGGTCATACGGGGCAGCCTTGAGGGTCGCCTTTTGTTATGTGGTGGCGGGGAATCAGAATAGTTACCGTGGGCGGAAGGGCGCTTCGAGTCCGGGCGGTTTGGCTTGGGAAGGGATTGGCTTATGGCTTGTCGGGGCGTCGAGTGGGACGAGTCCGCGGTTGCTGGCGGGGTTAACTGGTGTGGTTCTGGTGCGTCCCTCAGCGGCTAAAGCCGGGTTGATACTTTAGAACTTAGCAGCGCGGCTTGATGCCGCGCCCTTTCAAAGAGACGTTGCGGCGACTTTTTCCGCAGCCTCTGGAAGTCGCGCCCTGCCCGGTTCGTCGCTAGACCAAACTTGCAAATTACGCAGGCGCGGAATCCACGCTAGAATTGCGCGTCAGTGGAAAAGAATTGTCTTTATTACGGCGATAACCTGGCCGTCCTGCGCGAGCACATCAAGGACGAGTCGGTCGATCTCATCTACCTCGACCCGCCTTTCAACAGCCGCCAGGATTACAACCTCCTCTTCGCCGAAAAAGACGGCACCTGCTCCTGCGCCCAGATCATTGCCTTCGAAGACACCTGGGAGTGGAACATGGAGCGACTATTCTAAGCGCGGCAGGTTGCCGTTGGGCGATCGCTGTTGGTTAGGAGACGGCACATTGGGCCTCGATGACAGCAAGGCGTTGCCAGTCGCTAGGGAGGCGGTGGGAATTTAGCTACGGCATGACTTCCCGGGCTAATGAACTCGATCAGGCCCAAATCTCGAAGGACCTGGAGTTGCTGGCGCACCTTCGGGCGCACGTTTCGATTGCGCGGATGAGTGCGTTGTAAGTATGGCTCAAATTCATAAGGGTCTCGAAACGAAAACCGAGACTTCCGTAGCTTGCGTATTGTTGCAAGGACGTCCAGCGTCCAGCCCCTGATGGCAGGCGGCACCTCAGCGAGTTTCCGCACACGCGAGAATTCCTCCCTAACCTGCCGCTCCGCGACACCTGCGCCGTCCGAAACGATAGCAATTTTTCCATCCTGAGGAATTCTGTCCAGGAGAATGTTGCACCCGACGGAGAGAAGGCAGCGATTGGCGTGCTGATTTCGATGGAACCGCCGACCAAGCCGATGCTGAAAGAAGCTGCTGAAGCCGGGTTTTACCGGCCGCCGGGATTGACCGACAAGTATCCGCGCATTCAGATATTGAGCATTGTCGACTTGCTCGGGGGAGGAGAAGATTGATTATCCCCGGTTCGCAGCGGATGCCACCTTCAAGAAGGCGCCAAGAGTCAGGAAGTCTGCGGAGGAACAGATTCCATTGGGTAACGGCGGGATTGAGGAGCCGTTCTAGGGGATAGCGCGAGTGCCGTCCCTACGGGGCTTGGTTCTCTTTTTTCAGCTTACCCAGGACTTACGTCCTGGGCTATTTTATGCCGCCCCTCCCGGCCTGGAGGGTGGGTGGGGACGCCGCAGCGCTCTCTTAGGGAGACATTCTTCGATTCCGTTCGCTGGTCACGCATTCTCGGTCGAGAACTCCTTCCGAGCCTGTGGTGACGTCGAGGCGTGCAGAGGTCCCCTCGGCTCCACTCGGGGCAGGCTCTTCACTGCGACGCGCGATTCCGCGCGGCTTTGTTCAGGATGACAAATGGGGAGAGGGTGGTGTTGGGGTTTCTGCCGTCCCTACGGGACTCGGTTCCCTTTCTTTGAGCTTACCCAGGACTTACCTCCTGGGCTATCGTATGCCACCCCTCCGGGGCTGCTCGTGTGGTGCTGCTTGTTGCGCGCTTTGACCTGAGAGTTGGCTTGGCGAATCCTTCCACAACTTCGCAAAAAGATTCCGATGCTGTCGATCTCGCTGTTGCTCGTTCGACGTGTAAGTAGAGGCTGGAACGAACGGGCCGGTGGAGGCGGGTATGGCGCGGCGGCGGATGATCTTTCGGAGTTCTCGGTCGATTGCGGGAGCGGTCCTCGTCGGGCTGGGGATGTTTGTTCTTTATGAGAACCTGGCTGGGGCGGTTGCTTGGTTGAGCCACGTGCTTGGGGCTAACGGGTCGGAGGCACTCGGGGTGTTGCCTGCTTTCGTGCTCGCGGTCTCGCAGGGCTTGCAGGCTCATGCCATGAATCATCAGCAGGTTTTGCATGGTGTGCTGCAGCAGATGGTGGTGGCGTCCTGGCCGCTGCTGCTTGTTACTTTCGGAACGGTGTTGTCGCGGGAGACTGAATCGACACAGGTTCATGCAGAGTCATCCATCAGGGATGAACAGATTGCTGAGAAAGTCACTTCGCAGACCGGATGTGACCTCAGTGGCTGAAGCCGCGGTTGATTGTGTGGCACTTACGGCGCGGCTGGAAGACGCGCCCTTTCAAAACGGAATTGCCCTTCAAAACAGGACCGCCTTCCGAACAGACCCGCGCTTCAAACAGAGCCGCAATCGAGGGTTCCGGCTGACTGTGAAGGCTGTCTTTTTGAAGGGAACCTTCCGGCGACGCCGAAGCGGGAGACCTGACGTGGCAACTTTCGAGCGATGTGGTTGGGTAGGGATGCTTCGACTCGCTCAGCATGACAGATCATTGTTATGCTCGGTATGACAGATCTGGATTGGTGGGCCCGTGCGTCCGGTCTTTCACGGCCGTACCCTGACATCGTATTCAACGGGCGAACAGAGATGGCACATCGGCGAAGAGCACAGGGATCTCAGCCACGCCGAGCGATTCCGCGCGGCTTCGTGCAGGATGACCATTGGGAGAAAGAGATGTTCACGGGATGGTTCGTTTGGCGGGTTTGGCGGAGGCTGGTTTGTAGTCGGCGGGGTAGACGACTACGCAGCGGCGCATGCCTTCGCCGTCGCTTTCGGTGTGGAGGTCGGTTTGGTCGCGCAGGGCTAAGTGAACGATGCGGCGCTCGCGCGAGGACATGGGGGCGAAGGTGTAGGGAGCTCCGGTGCGGCGAACGGTTTCGGCGGCGACGGATGCAGCCATGCGGAGTTCTTCGAGACGGATGCTGCGCTGATTGTGGCAGTCGAAGGAGATCTTTTCGTGCTCGCCGGAGGGGAGGCGCAGGATTTCTAGCGCCAGGAGTTCGAGGGCGCGGAGTAGTTCTCCGCCGCGATCGAGAAGGAGAGCGGAGTCGGGTCCGGCCAGGTCTACGAGAATTTCGGGACGCTCCCAGTCGCGGTTCTCGGGCAGAGGTGGATCGACGGTGATGCGGTATTTGAGGCGGAGGCCTCCGTGGGTGACTACGGTCTGGAGGAATTCGTTGATCTTTTTAGCGGCGGCGAGTTTGTCGGGAATGGGCATAGAACCAGCTCTCAACTATCAGCCGTCAACTTTCAGCCTGGCTGATGTTGTAGTTTGTCACACGTGCTAAACCTTCTTCGCTGTGCGGCCGGGCTTCGCCCTTGGCCGGACAGCCGAGGCGGCTGTCCCTACATGCTCCGCCTCGAACCTTCGCATTGTCGACGTCCTAGCTGAAGGCTGATAGCTGACAGCTGATAGCTATTTGTCCTTCTTCCTTGCGCGTTTTTCCATCATTTCTCGCATTTCGCGACCTAGCGTGGTGCGGTTCATGATGGCTTGCTGTGCGATCGAAATCAAATTGCTTTCGGCGTAGTACAGGTTCAGGCCGGCGGCCAGATTAAAGAAGATGAAGCCCATCATCAGGGGCATCATCACGGTCATCATTTTTTGTTGGGCCGGGTCCATGCCGGCTTGCGGCGTCATCTTCTGCGTGACGAGCATACTGACTACCATGAAAATTGGTAGCAGGAAATAGGGGTCGCGGGCCGACAGGTCGTGAATCCAGAGCCAGTGGGCGTGGCGCAGGTCGAGCGCTACTCCAAGCATGCGGTAGTACGCGATTAGGAACGGGAACTGGATCAGCATGGGCAGGCATCCCCCGGCGGGGTTGACGCCTTCCTTTTTGTAGAGGGCGCTGATCTCCTCGTTCATGGGGGCCTTGCGCGGGTCTTTCAGGCTGTACTTCTTGTATTTCTCCTGAATGGATTTGATTTGCGGGGCGATGCGCTGCATCTTGAGCATCGATTTCATTTGCGCGATGCGCAGGGGGAGCAACGCGATGCTGATGATCAGGGTTTGGAGGACGATGGCCCATCCCCAGTTGGGGACGATGTGGTTGTAGGTCCACTTCAGCCAGAGGAATAGGGGCTTGGCGATGATGCCCCACCAGCCGAAGTCGACCAGGCCGCGGAGATCGCGGTTGTCGTTCTTGATGGTGGGCACTTGCACGGCTTCGAGGACGGCCAATTCTTTTGGGCCTACGTACATGCGCTCGACGGTGGGGCCGTGGAGATGGCCGACGGCGATGCCGACTACGTCTACGTTTGTGGTTTCCTTGGAGTCAGGCTTGTCGGGATCTTTAGGAACTTGGAGGGGATTGGGCAGGGTGACGGCTGCGGCGTCCGCTGGATTGTCGGGAATGAAGACGGCGGAAAAGTATTGATCGGCCACCGCGGCCCACTCGAAGGGTCCCTTGATTGTGTTTCCGCCAATAATGCTTTTTCCGGTAAGACGCAAAACGTAATTGGGGAAGATCAGGGCAGTGCGGTCGGTGGAGGCGTCGTTGTGGTAGTCGATGCGGCCGGCGGCATAAGAGGCGGGAGTGACCTGGTCGCCGAATCCGGCTGGCCACGCGGGGAAGGCAGTAACTTCGCCGCCTTTGTAGGTTACGGCGGTTTCGACGTTCACCAGATATGAGTGGTCGAAATGGAAAGTCTTGCGGACGGAGAGTTCCTGGTCGGAGTATTCGAAAGTCACGGTCGCCGGCGCGGTGAGTTTGGCTTCACCGGAACCAACGTAGAGGACCGAGTTGATCCGGTTGCGCAGGGATTCGTCGTAGTTCCAGAGTGAGAGCGGATATCCGTATTTTTGTGAGGCAATTGGATTGACGAGATCGAGTAGGCCGTTCTGCGCTTCATTGTCGAATTTTTTCAGTATCCAGGATTTTACCTGGGCGCCGCGGTTGGTGAAGATAATGCGGTAGAGATCGTTCTCGATCACCGTTTCGGTTTCGGCGGCGGCTTGCTTGGTGACTCCGACGGGAACGAGGCGCGCGGGGGCGGCGGCTGGGGCAGCGGTGGGTGATGGACTGGGAGTGGGGGCATTTTGCGCGGGTTGGTTTTGAGTTTGCGGCGGCGGAGTTTGCGGGCCGAATTTCTTGAGGAGAGGTTGGAAGGCAAGGATGACGATGAACGTGAGGACGAAGACGAGAAGGAGGCGGCGTTCGTTGCCGGGTTCCTGGTGAGGATTTTGAAAGTCAGGCAAAGTTTGGATTCTTTCGCCCCTTCGGGGCTTAGTTATTTCTTTGCATGTTCCCACGGCTTACGCCCCTTCGACAGGCTCGGGGCAGGCTGTGGGCTGCATTCTTTCGCTCCTACGGAGCTTCGCTAACTCTCTGCACTAAATGTGCTGGCGCTTGTGGCTCGGCTGAATTCTTTACGACCGGATCATAGCCACCCTTTGCGAGCGGATGGCA
>QIAM01000095.1:11637-27270 GCA_003225555.1 Acidobacteriota bacterium
GCTTCTTCCGCGTATTCGGAGCAAGTGGGAATGTAGCGACAGGCGGGTGGGAACAGAGGCGAGATCGCCCACTTGTAGGCTCGCAGCAAGTGCAACGGGACGAGTTTGGCGATGCGACGCATGTTCAATATATAAAACCTAGTCACGAGAATGTGCGTAGGCTCTGGTGCCGTCCCTACGGGACTTGCTCTCTGGCTCACTTACCCTGGGCTAACATATGTCACCCCTGTCGGGGCTCGGGTCCGATCGCTACAAGCCGCCTCTTTACCCACAGTTCAGTTCTCTGCCCGAATCAGCTATTCCCGAAGATTAATTCTCCGGGGACTGCTGTTTCCGCGACAGCTTCTGTTCAATGACTGCGAAGGCGCGGGTTACTTCGTTTAGCACTGCCGAAAAGTCGGTCGTCAGCAGGGACTTCTTCGGATTGATCACAACGTCTACATCAAGCGCAGCTTCCGGACGACAGAGTCTGACTGCTTCGCGCAGACGGCGTTTCATGCGATTGCGCTGGACAGCGCCGCCCAGGGCGCGGCCTACTGTAAACCCTATGCGAAGTCCCGATGGTGACTTAGCACCGGTCTTTGGTGCTTCGTGCGATGCTTCCTGGCGCGGTAAATAGAACACGGTCATCGATGTCGAAAAATTGCGGCGGCCTTGCTTGTACACGCGTTCGAAATCGGCGTGGCGCAGGAGGCGGACGCTTCGCGGGAAACGGCGCTTCTGGCCTCGCGGATCAACACTGGCGTTAGAGTCTCCCTTAGGGGCTACGGCGTTCACGGCTCGTCTTTCCGATTGCTGAGTGCCCGATTGCTGAGTGCCCGATTGCTGGTGCGGCACGCGGGAACGCGGACAGGACTGTCCGCGCCACACGATTACTCGCGGAATCCTGGTTTTACTGAGACCCGCTTGCGCCCCTTGGCGCGACGGCGGGAAAGAACTTTCTGGCCGCCCTGGGTCTTCATGCGCGTGCGAAATCCGTGCTTCTTGGATCGCTTGCGCCGGTTGGGTTGGAATGTACGTTTGGGCATGAAAAGTCGGTGCTCCTGATTGGGTCGACGGTATTAAGGCAAACGATGAGTATAAATGACGGGGCGCGGTAGTACCAAGTCGCCCGCCCGCCGAACTGGTGTCTCAGTTTTGGCCCTGCCCAGGCCGTCTCCAAGTTCTTAGGCTTGATGAGATGTTTGAGCCGGACAAGATGTTTAATCGCAGAGGTCGCGGAGAACTGCCGCAGAGTGCGCTGAGTTGGAATCACGTCTACGATGGCTGTCGCTCGACGGCCCAGCTGGTGGAATCATTTTCGCGGGCGAGGCGCCGCGCCACATCAAGCACTCGTGCCACACCGAGCGCAACACATTGCACATTGTGTGCGGCAGTTACATGAACGGTACTTGACAGGGCGATGGATTCGGGTTCTGAATAAGCCTTCGCGGAAAAATTCCAGCCGAAGTTTTCCACACGACAAAAAAAATTGTGCTAGTATGCCGGACGGTTCATCTTTCAAAACTCTTTTTCATCTTTGGGCAATGGCGCACGGCAAAATCGGCGCATTCCGCGTAAACTTGGATAATCAATCCGCTGCTAGGTGAACGGCAGTTTTAGAACAGGCGCTCTCAACCCAGCCACTGGAGCGCCAAGGCGAGCATTTCATATATGTCAGTTCCTACGACAACGGTTTCCCCCAATCCGTGGCTGCGCATTTTGGATGCGCTGGAAAAAAAGATCAATCGACATTCCTACGACACCTGGCTGAAGCCGACGCGTTACAGCCACTCGAGTGGAGGCGTGTTGTTCGTGCGTGTGCCGACGGTGGAGTTCCGTCACGCCGGCGACAAATATGCAGATTTAATTCAGGAAGCGATCGATAACCTGGGCCTCGATTTCAATGACGTGAAGTTCGTAACACCGGAAGATGATCCGGCGGCGACGACGGTGCGGCATGACGGCGGACTCTCGGCCGCAACAGCGGCGGCGGTAGCGCCATCCCAGGCACGTTTCGATTGGGACGGCGCCGCGCAACTGAATCCCCGGTATACGTTCGATGCGTTCGTGATTGGTTCCGGAAACCAGTTTGCGCACGCGGCTTGCCAGGCGGTGGCGGAGCGTCCGTCGAAGGCTTACAACCCGCTCTTCCTATATGGCGGCGTGGGTATGGGCAAGACCCACCTGATGCAGGCCATTGGGCACGAGATCAAGCGGCGGACGCCGCAGTCAGCGATCTGCTACGTGTCGAGCGAGAAGTTCACCAACGACATGATCAACTCGCTGCGCTACGACAAGATGACCAGCTTCCGGGACAAGTTCCGAAATGTGGATGTGCTGCTCATCGATGACATCCAGTTCCTGACGGGAAAAGAGCGGACTCAGGAAGAATTCTTCCACACCTTCAATGCGCTGCACGAATCGATGAAGCAGATCGTGATTGCGAGTGACCGTTCGCCGAAGGAGTTGGCGGAGATTGAAGATCGGCTGCGCAGCCGGTTCGAGTGGGGGTTGATTGCGGACATCCAGCCGCCGGATCTGGAGACGAAGGTGGCGATCCTGCAGAAGAAGGCAGAGCAGGAGAAAGTAACGCTGCCGACGGACGTGGCGCTGTATGTGGCGCAGAATATCCGGTCGAATGTGCGGGAGTTGGAGGGGGCGCTGATTCGGCTGGTGGCGCACTCTTCGCTGATTGGTGCGGAGATTACGCTGCCTTACGCGCAACAGGTGTTGAAGAATTTTATCGACTCGCAGGCGCGAAAGGTGACCATTGAGTCGATCCAGAAGATGGTGGCGGAACAGTTTGGGCTGCGGTTGGTAGAGATTAAGGCCAAGAATAATTCGCGGGCGATTGTCTATCCGCGGCAGATTGCGATGTATCTGGCCAAGCATATGACGGAGGCTTCCCTACCGGAGATTGGGCGGCAGTTCGGTGGGAAGCATCACACTACCGTTTTGCACTCGGTCGAGAAGATCGAAGAGGTTCGCAAGAACGATAAAGATTTGAACAGGTTGCTGAATAAGTTGACTGAGCAATTAGGCGGATGAATCGCTGGAATTCGACGTTTTCCACGCAGCAGTCCCGTCTTCCTTCGCATAGGCTGTGAACTTGATGTGGAAGTTGTGAATGGGGTGGGCGGAATCGGAAGCGGGGGCAAGTTGTGGTAGGGAGTCCGAAGCGTTCGGGACCGATTTCTAACATTAGGGGGTAGGCGGAAACCCGATCAGAACAGGCGGGTTGACAAGGTTTTCCACTTCTGCGCAGGGCCTACTGTTACTGCTGGTTTTATAGGTTTTGCATTTGATATAAGGGAGTAACAGAAGTAGCAGGGCAACAGGGGAGACGTACCTTATGCCGGTCGAAGCCGCGGTTGCAGCGGGGACGATGGAGATTACAGTCAGCAAAGCCGAGTTGCTGCGCGAGTTGACTGCCACGCAGGGTGTGGTCGAGCGCAAGACCACGATTCCAATTCTTTCCAATTATTTATTCGAGGCGGGTGGAGACCGGCTGTCGTTGACAGCGACGGACTTGGACCTGAGTCTGCGGACTTCGTGCAACGCGAAAGTGAAGAAGGAAGGCTCCTGCACGATTCCGGCGCGCAAGCTGCATGACTACGTGAAGCTGCTGCCGGATGCGGATATCACGATCAAGCTGCTGGAGAATCATTGGGTCAGCATTCGGTGCGGGCGGTCAAATACGAAGATGGTCGGGATGGCGAAGTCGAACTTCCCCAGTTTGCCGGCGTTTCCGACAGCGGGTGTGGTGAAAATTCCAGCGCAGGTTTTGCGGGGGTTGATTACACGGACCGGCTTTGCGATCTCGAATGAAGAGTCGCGATACACGCTGAATGGCGCGCTGATGCTGCTCAAGCCGGAGTCGATCACGATGGTGGCGACGGATGGGCATCGCCTGGCGCATTGCGAGAGGGCGGGAGAAAAGTTTGAAGGCGTCTCAGGCGAGTTGAAGACGCTGGTGCCAAAGAAGGCGATGGATGAGATGAAGACCCTGCTGGATTCGACGGACGCGGAGGAAGTCGAATTTGCGAAGGATGAGTCGACGCTCTTCTTTCGCATCGGCTCGCGGTTGCTGACCTCACGGCAGTTGACGGGACAGTTCCCGAACTTCGAAGCCGTGCTGCCGAAGGACAACAGCAAGATCGTCCCTCTGAATGCGGACGAGTTGAATGCGGCGATCCTGCGCGTGGCGCAGTTTGCGGACGAGCGGTCGCGCGCCGTGCGCATGAAGCTGGAAAAGGGCGAGTTGAAGATTTCGGCTTCGTCGACGGAGTCGGGCGAGTCGGAGGATTCGATTGAGGCTCCTTACACGGGCGATCCGCTGACCATTGGCTTCAACGCGGCTTACCTGGTCGACTTCCTCAAGGCGGCGGGATCGAGTGAGGTGCGTCTGGAGTTGAAGGATCCGCAGTCGGCGGGGCAGTTGCGGCCGGCTGAAGGGGATGATTATAAGTACCGGTATATTGTCATGCCGATGAGGATTTGACTGGCTGCAACTTTGCGCGGTCTTTGTAGCTGCCAGAAGTCCTGCCTGCTGTAACCACTCCACACCTCTGTCAGCCTGAAGCCCACGGTTTTTGCGGGCTGAAGGACCTGTGCAACTTGCGTCGGCCGTGGTGCCGCCAACAAATGCATGGGTCCTTCGCGTTGCTCAGGATGACAAAATAGCGATGAAGGCAATGGTTGACGATTGGCTGGGCGGAGTCTACTCTTTCCTCCTGCTTTTCGAGGAGGCCCTTCATGCTCGACGGGTTCAAGAAGTTTATCCTGCGCGGGAATGTTGTGGATATGGCGGTGGGCGTGGTGATTGGGGCGGCGTTTGGCGGGATGGTCACGGCGCTGACGAAAGATTTGCTCACGCCGCTGATCGCGGCAATTGTGGGCAAGCCGGATTTTTCCTATCTCGGATTCAGCATTCGGGGCACTCTGTTTCCGGTGGGCGACTTCATCAATGCGTGCCTATCTTTTCTGCTGATTGCGGCGGCGATTTACTTCTTTGTGGTGACGCCAGTGAACGCGCTGGTGGCGCGGATGCGTCGGGGGGAAGCGCCGCCTGATCCGACGACCAAGCAGTGTCCGGAGTGCCTGAGCGAAATTCCGATTGCGGCGCGGCGGTGTGCGCACTGTACCCAGCCCCTGGTGGGAAAGGCGGCGTAGCATGAAAACCGCAGCCAGGCGCGCAGCGTTATTGTCCGCCCCAGCCGCGGAACAAGCGAATACAGCGGCGCCGCCAAAACCAATGCGCTCGCGGGTCTCGCCGGGTGTGGCGGCAGGTCGGCTGCGGAAGAGAGTGGCGCCAGAGTATCCGCAAAAGGCACGCGACAATCGCATCCAGGGAACGGTCGTGCTGAAAGCCAGGATCAGCACGGAAGGCGACGTCGCTGAACTGTGGGTCGTTTCTGGAGACCCTGCGCTGGCAGCGGCCGCGATCGAGGCGGTCAAGCAGTGGAAGTACAAGCCGTTCTCATTGAATGGCCAGCCGGTAGAAATTGAAACCACGATTCAGGTGAACTTCACGCTGTCCGGATGAAGGGCGTCGACCTCGCGTAAAATTGCGGTATGCGGCTTCGTTGTTCTCGGCTCTACCTCGGGCTTCTTGTAAGCCTAATGGCAGCGGTTGCGCTCCCGGCGCAGACATCGCTTACTTCCTCCTCGTCCCATCCCCACCCTTCGCAAACGGCGCGAAAGATGGGGTACCCAAACCCTTCGGTCGATGCCGGCTCGATGAATGGCGGAGCGTATCGGAGCCGCGGTCTCGGGTTCTCCTGCAAAATTCCTGCCGCTTGGGTGCTGCGCACTGAGGAGATGAATGTACAAGACGAAGAGCAATCGGAGGGTTCAGGAAATGCTGATCCTAAAGGAGCAGTTGCTCAGCCTGCAGAGGAAAAAAATCGAGCTTCGCTCGACCGGACAGCCGAGGGCGGCTGTCCCCACACGGGCCGTTGCGGCCGCGTGTTGCTGGCGGCGTTTTCGCGGCCTCCGGAGGCTGCGGGGGAGGATGTGAATTCATCCATTCTGATTGTGGCGGAGAGTGTGGCGGCTTATCCGGGATTGAGGGAGGCGGCACAGTATCTCGGGCCGGTGAGCGAGGTGGCCAAGGCACAGGGGTTTAAGGTGGTCGAGGAGCCGTATGAATTTGCGGTCGGCACTAAGAAACTCGTGCGCGAGGACTTTCAAAAAGATGTAGGGACGCGGGTGATGCGGCAGTCGACTTTGGTAATGTTGGCGCGGGGGTATGTGGTGTCATTTACGTTTATTGGGGGGACGGAGGGCGACGTTGAGGAGTTGGTGCGGGGATTGAGTTTTGGGGTGGGAGGAAATATTTCGAGATCGAAATAGCTCAGGACTTCAGGCGAGGTACGTGGTCGTGCAAGAGTGCATGGGTCCTTCGCTTTGCTCAGGATGATAGGTGGTAGGGATTGCAATCACTCCAGGGGTTCGGGGTGGAGGCTTAGGTCTTGTTCGCCGGCTGCTTTTTTTTGGGCGTATTTCTTCATCCAGGCTTCCCAGCTTTTGCCGGCGGCGGTGTCGCGTCCGGTGAAGGCGAGGGCGGCGATGTCGGCGTAGGCGATCGAGATCTTTTCGTTGGAGTCTTTGGGGTAGAGGCGGATTACAGAGTCTTTCAGCGTGGCGGCGGTACGGCGATCGAAGAGGTAGCCTTCGATTTTGGATCCGTCTTTGCGGGTGATGGTGATGTCGCCGCGGTAGTCGAAGGCTTTTTCCAGCGCGACGCGGATTTCGTCATCGGTGGCGAGTTGGGGGATCCAGCCTTCGAGTTGTTCGTGGGCGGTGCCGGGTGCGATCTCGAGGGCGTCGGGGTTCACCGCGTTGGCGTGCGGCGGGGTGGATTGCGGAGAGGCGTGGTCGATGTGGCCGGCTTCTTTACCTGTCATAGAGGCTCTTCTCGCGCGCGGGCGTTGACAGCGCTGTGCGGGTGCTTCGCAGTGAAAGTTTTCTTTCGCCCCGCTGGCTGAGAACTTTCTCGCTCCTTCCCACGGCTTGCGCCGTGGGCTGCATTCTTTCGCCGCTTTGCGGCTGGGGACTTGCTGATTAGCGCGGCATTTTACCCTGAAGGCTTCCGCTGAACCGCCGGGCTTCGCCCGGACGGACAGCCGAGGGCGGCTGTCCCCACATTGCTCCACTCCATTACGCGCGGGTCTCTTGCAGAGAGTCGTTTGGCGTCGCGATTTGCACTAGGGGATGTACCGGAGCTGCCGGTTCGTCCAGCAGGCGCAGCGCTTCTTCGTCGCGATAGCTTGTGAACAGCGTGGCCTTGACGGTGGCAAGAAATCCGCCCAGCGAATTGAAGGTCGCGTGCACCGCCGACGCCTCATAGCCGCTGTGAACCATGCAGTTGGCGCAGGCTGGGTTGCCGGACTCGGTGCCGTAGTTCTGCCACTCCGTCGTGGTCAGCAACTCGGCGAAAGTCTCCGCATAGCCGTCTTGCAATAGATAGCAGGGCTTCTGCCATCCAAAAATGTTGTAGGTGGGCATACCCCAAGGCGTGCACGGATACGTCCGCTTGCCCATCAAAAACTCCAAAAAGAGGGGCGACAAGTTGAAGCACCAGTTCTTCTTGCGGTTTGACAGAATCGCGCGGAACATACGGCGAGTGCGCGCGCGGCCGAGGAAATGTTTCTGGTCGGGCGCCTTGTCGTAGGAGTAGCCGGGCGAGAGCATCATGCCTTCGACGCCCAGGTCCATCATTTCGTCGAAGAAGGCGCGGACCGACTTTGGATTGGCGCCGTCGAACAGCGTGGTGTTGGTGGTGACGCGGAAGCCGCGTTTGAGAGCTTCTTTCACAGCGTCGACGGCGATGATGTATCCCCCTTCGCGGCAGACGGCGAGGTCGTGCTCTTCCTGCTGTCCGTCGAGGTGGACGCTGAAGGTCAGGTACTTGCTGGGCTTGAAGAGATGGAGCTTTTCCTTCAGCAGCAGGGCGTTGGTGCAGAGGTAGATGTATTTCTTGCGGGCGACCAGGCCTTCGATGATCTCACCGATCTGCGGGTGCATGAGCGGCTCGCCACCTGGGATCGAGACCATGGGAGCGCCGCATTCGTCGACGGCGCGGAAACATTCTTCGGGAGTCAGGTCCTTCTTGAGGATGTGGGCGGGGTATTGGATCTTGCCGCATCCGGCGCAGGCCAGGTTGCAGCGGAACAGGGGCTCGAGCATGAGCACGAGCGGGTACTGCTTACGTCCGGCAAGCTTCTGGCCCAGGACGTAGGACGTGACCGTCCACATTTGGGATACGGGTACTGGCATGTCTGATGTCTATTTTTATTTTATCAGGAAAGCACGCGCGATTCTGACCGCAGGTGTTTGAACAGTACCGCGTTATGGGTAAGTAGCTCGCTCCGTAGACGATGTCATCCTGAGGCGCGGCAAAGCCGGCCGAGGAACCCTACGTCGGTTGGCACTACTTGGTCTGCGGAAGGGAAACCAAAACGATATCGGCCGCTGTGGTATTTCGCGCTCGCAGCATCTTGCATTCCTGCGTGGTTAAGGTCCCTCCGCGAGCTACGCTCGCCTCGGGGTGACATGGTTTACGTCCATTTCCTGGGTGCCAGAACGCATTGCAACTGGCTTGGAAAATGCTGATTACTGAGGCGGTTCTGGAGCTTTCTGCGGTTCGAAAATCAGGGTATTTCGTGGTATAATTCTTCTAGTCGCCAAGTGACCCTAAGTATTCGTAATTTCAATAACTTGAAGTCCAGTTTCTAAGGGCTCTAACAGGCAGAGTCCGGGCGACTTTTCCAGCCGATTTCGGGGCGTGAAACGAGACTCGTTTCAGGGTGTCAACGGCACGTAAGTCAGAATAGAATTGGGCAATTTTCGTGGAGCGGAATGGCCACTAAAGAGATCAACACTCCCATCATAGAAACCAAAACAAAAAACGGAAAAGTGACTCCGATCAGCACCACGAACGGAGGCAACGGCGACTACACGGCCGACTCCATCAAAGTGCTCGGCGGCATGGAGGCGGTGCGCAAACGTCCGGCCATGTATATCGGGTCGACGGGCGAGATGGGGCTGCATCATCTCGTGTACGAGGTTGTCGACAACTCCGTTGACGAGGCGCTGGCCGGGTTCGCGACGAAGGTTGAAGTTACGATTCATATCGACAACTCCATTACCGTGGTCGACGACGGGCGCGGCATTCCCGTGGACGACATGGAGATTGATGGCGAGAAAGTACCGGCGGCGGAAGTGGTGATGACCAAGTTGCATGCCGGCGGGAAATTTGATTCGTCGAGCTACAAAGTTTCGGGCGGATTGCACGGCGTGGGTGTGTCCTGCGTGAATGCGCTTAGCGAAGAGTTGGAGCTGGAAATCTGGCGCGACGGTGCGACCTGGCAGCAGACTTATTCCGCGGGCGAACCTACCAGCAAGCTGAAGAAGGCTGGAGCGACGAAGAAGCGTGGGACGAAGGTTCACTTCATTCCGGACAGAGCCATTTTCACGGCTACGGAGTACAACTACGACACGCTGGCGCAGCGGCTGCGCGAGCTCGCATTCCTGAACAAGGGTTTGCAAATCACGCTGACGGACGAGCGGGCGACTGATTCGAAGACCGGCGAACCGAAGCACACGGAGTTCAAGTACAACGGGGGTATTGCGGAGTTTATCAAGCACCTGAATCGCGGCAAGCAACTGCTGCACGACAAGCCGATCTACATGGAGGCCGAGCGCAGCGGCGTGGTCATGGAGATCGGGCTGCAGTACAACGACGGATATTCGGAGTCGGTGTTCAGCTTCGCCAATAACATCAATACGGTGGACGGAGGGTCGCATCTCTCGGGTTTCCGCATGGCGCTGACGCGCACCATCAATTACGCCGGACAGCAGATGGGGCTGTTCAAGGATGTGAAAGAAAATCTTACGGGCGACGATGTGCGCGAAGGATTAGTGGCGGTGATCAGCGTGAAGCTGCCGCAGCCGCAGTTTGAAGGGCAGACGAAGGGCAAGCTGAATTCGGATATTGCGGGCGTAGTGCAGGCGTTCATCAACGAGCGGCTGGGCGCCTTCTTCGAGCAGAATTCGACGGTCGCGCGAAAGATCATCAACAAGGCAATTGACGCAGCGCGGGCACGTGAAGCGGCGCGCAAGGCTCGCGATCTGACGCGGCGCAAGGGGGCGCTCGATTCGGGCGGGCTGCCGGGGAAGCTGGCGGACTGTTCAGAGCGCGATCCAAACCGCTGCGAGCTTTTTCTCGTTGAAGGTGAGTCCGCCGGTGGGACGGCGAAGCAGGGGCGCGACCGGCGCTTCCAGGCGATTCTGCCGCTCAAGGGAAAAATTCTCAACGTCGAAAAAGCACGCTACGACAAGATGCTGGCGCACGAAGAAATCCGCGCCATGATTACCGCGCTGGGCACCGGCATTGCGAAGGATGATTTCGATCCGACGAAGGTGCGGTACGGCAAGATCATTCTGATGACCGACGCGGACGTCGACGGAAGCCACATTCGAACGCTGCTGCTGACGTTCTTCTTCCGGCACATGCAGGAGTTGATCAAGCGCGGGAATGTTTTCATCGCGCAGCCGCCGCTGTACTCGATCAAGAAGGGGAAGTCGCTGCAGTACATCAAGAATGACGACGAGTTCGATAAAGTCATGCTGAAGCGGGCGTCGGACGGGCTGATCGTGCGTTATGGCGAGGGTGCAGCCAAGGTCGAAGGAGCGGCGCTGTCGCGATTCATGTCGGTACTCAAGGAGTATCTGACCTTCTTTGACAAGGTGGACAAGCGGCTACGCGACGAAAAAGTTACGGAGTTGCTACCGAAGATTGACTTCTCGAAGCGCGCCGACTTCGAAGGGGACAAGAAGAATCCGCCGAAGAAGATTGAGCGGCTCGAGCGAGAATTGAAAAAACTGCAGAAGGAACGTAACTTCAAAAGCGTGGAATCGCGCTTCGACGAAGAGCACAACCTGTGGGAGGCACTGTACTTGAGCTCGCAGGGTGCGGAACATTTGATCAACTGGGAGCTGGTGTCGATGCCGGAGTGCCGGCAGATGATCTCGAAGTTCAAGCAGATTGAGGCTTACATGGAGCCTCCGTTTGTGGTGGAGACGGTGGCCAAGGGGGCTGCGTCGAACGCTGGCGAGGCCGCGGACGAGGAGTCTGCGGAAACGACCGCAGACAAGACCGCAGACAAGACAGAGAAGAAGCTCGCGAAGGCCGCACCCAAGCGCAAGGTCGAGGTGGAACTGGTGGAGAAGTTGAACGCGCGCGATCTCTTCGAATACGTGAAGAAGGAAGGTAGCCGCGGTTACGATGTACAGCGCTACAAAGGGTTGGGAGAGATGACGGCGCCGCAGCTGTGGGAGACGACGATGGATCCGGAGCGGCGCACGTTGCTCTCCGTGAAACTCGAGGACATTGCGGAGTGCGAGACGATCTTCACTACCCTGATGGGTGAGGACGTTGAGGCGCGGCGGAAATTTATTGAGGACAACGCGCTGGATGTGAAGAACCTGGATATCTAGAATCTTTCGCCACGGATTTTTCGCGGATAAACATCTGACTTAAGGGCGGCCTTGCGGCCGCCCTTTTCTCGTTGCCCCAACCCATTTGTCATCCGGAGCGTGGCGAAGGACCTGTGCAACTTGCGCGCGGTGAGGCGCTGCCGGCGAAGTGCAGAGGTCCTTCGGCCCGCAAAGGACGCGGACCTCAGGATGACAACGGGGTTGGAGAGGGAAATTGGGGCCGAGACTGCGATTAGAATAGCGGGCATCATGATTCGGCTTTTTCTTTTGGCGCTGGCATTGCTCGTTCTCTTCCTTGCCACATCCGCTGCAGCGGTCGGCACTGATTCTCCTGCTCCGACGCCTCCCATGGGCTGGAACAGCTGGGACTCTTACGGAACGACTGTCCGCGAAAAGCAGGTCAAAGCGAACGCGGACTGGATGGCCGAGCATCTTGCGAAGTACGGTTGGCAATACATCGTCGTAGACATTCAGTGGTACGAGCCCAACGCACAAGGACACGACTATAAACCAGGAGCTCCGCTGACGATGGAGGAATACGGGCGGCTGTTGCCGGCGGGGAATCGCTTTCCGTCAGCGGCAAACGGCGCGGGGTTCAAGCCGCTGGCGGATTATGTTCATAGCAAGGGATTGAAGTTTGGGATTCACATCATGCGCGGGATACCGCGGCAGGCTGTCGACAAGAATCTTCCGATCAAGGGAACGGAGTACCACGCGGCTGATATCGCCGACAAAGACAATCCGTGCCGGTGGAATCCTGACATGTGGGGCGTGGATACGACGAAGCCGGGGGCCCAGGCTTATTACGATTCGATCGCCGAGCTGTACGCATCCTGGGGAGTCGACTTCATCAAGGCCGACGACATGGGCAGCCATTTGTACCAGCCGGCCGAGATGAAGGCGTTGAGCCTTGCGATTCGAAAGACGGGGCGGCCGATGGTGCTGAGCATCTCGCCGGGCCCCGCACCTCTTTCTGAAGCGGAGTTCTTCGAGAAGTACGCGCAGATGTGGCGAATCTCGGACGACTTCTGGGATGACTGGAAGCTGCTGCGGAAGCAATTCGATTTCACGCGCGATTGGGCTGAGTATGCGGGGAAGAACGGGACATGGCCCGACGCGGACATGCTTCCACTGGGCAAGCTTCGCGTGACAGACAAAGAAGGCAGAGGAACGCCAACTAAGTTCACGCCGGATGAGCAGCAAACGCTGATGACGTTGTGGTGCATCTTTCGTTCACCTTTGATCTTTGGCGGTGACTTGCCGAGCAACGATGCCGCCACCACCGCGCTCATCACGAATGAAGAAGTTCTTCAGGTGAATCAGCACAGCAGCGGTGGGCACCAGGTGCTGGAGCGAGGTAGCATCCGGGCGTGGGTGGCTGACGGCGCCGAATCCGCGGGAAAATTTGTGGCAGTGTTTAATCTGGGGGAAGGTGCCGAGAACATCAGTTTGTGCTGGAAGGATATGGGAATCGACTCACGAACGATTCGTGATCTATGGCTGCGCAAGGATGTGGGTCCGAGAGAGCAGATACGGCTGCATCTGCAACCGCACGCCAGTGTTCTGTACCGCGTGCGCTGAGCGGTGAATTTGGGCTCCTGCGCAAAGGGCTAGGATCTGCGCTGATGAACGCAGACTCTTACTTCTTCACTGCGGACTGCTGGCTGGCGACGCACTGCCACTTTCCATCGGACATTTTCACCCACGCATCGGTCCAGCGCTCGCGGCGGTCAATCCTAGTAACATCGCCATCCACTCCTTTTCCCGCCCATGCGCCGGTCGCAATTGCCGTGTCGCCATAGACAGTGACTTTTACGTCGCTGATTGCATTGTGCTCCCACTTGCCGCCCTTCAGGTTCGACAGCAATTGAGACTTGCCGGAGATGTTGCCATCGACATCGGTATTGACGAAGCTCTCGGCCAACATGGGCGCGACCTTGGCGGCATCCCCGGCTTTCTGGGCATCAGCCCAGCTGTTTTCCAGGCGGACGATGGCCGCTGCTACGTCAGCGGCATTTTGTTGCGCCGCCGCCGGGAGAGTCACTATGACCAGAGCCAGCGCGAGCATCACGAGTGCGAACGAAGGTTTCCGCATTGAGTTCTCCTGTATGGGGATGCAGCCGCCGTCGGGAATCGAATTGTACCACTGGCCCAACTGTACAGAGCGAACGAGCAACGGCGTGACGCTTCTCAGTGACGACGGATGCAATTCGGGACTTCTCCTGAAATCTTGTCAACCTGGGGTGCCCCATTTCTCGCCTCTTCGGCGAGAAGTAGGGCCTTTCACTACTCCAACTGAGCCGCTCGCCACACCACCGCAGCGCAGTGAAGTGCGGCTCATGATTGAGGCTCGTCGTTCGTACACCCCTCGGCATCGGTCTGACCGACGCACATTTAATAGCCTCGGTCTTTATCAATCCGTCCACGCTTTTGTGGACGAGAGATAAGCGGCTCCGGAAGGCCGCCGAAGGCCTTGGCGCCAGTCTGGCTTAAGAATAGCACTCGATCAGCCATAGCCCCTTACGTCGAAGCGATGTGGGCCCACCCGGCAGTCGGCGCCGAAAAACAGCCGCAAATTTGAGCAGGTAGAGCGTTCTTTCCCTAAGGCCGCGAATGGCGGGAACAAAATTCCGCGGCCGAGGCTCTATTCCAGATAGGCGCTTCACTTCGGATAGCGCGAAAGGACGACACCATGTCAGTGACGTGGGGATCGCGTTGGGGAATGTTTTGGACGAACAGCAAGCTTCTCAAAACCGGGTGGTTGAGTGCGGCTCTCATAGTCGCGTTCTATGTGGGCGCGATTCGGCCAGCGCAACAAGCACGTTTGATTGCTAACACCAAGGCAACCGGTCTGTCGGCGGGCCCGGTGTCTGTGGACATGAGCAGGGCTTGGCGTCAGACACGAATTGGGTCTTTCATGGAGCGGGATCGTGTAGCGGGCATCATTGGCGGGGTGCCGGGAGAAATGCAGGCGGCGACGTTCAGCGCCGACAAGCTCGCTTCACCGCCTCCTCCGCCTGTCGCAGATGCGGCCGCCGCGGATCGGAAGATGGTTCGCACCAGTTTCCTCGATATGGTTGTGCAGCATCCGGCGGAGGCGGCGGAGAAGATTCGAACGTTAGCTGAAAGTCTCGGCGGATTTCTAGTGAGCTCGGAAGTGCGTGGTGGGCAGAATGCGACTGGCGGATCGTTAACGATTCGCGTGCCGGCGGCGCGGTCTGAAGAGGTACGGGCGGAGATCCGTAAGCTTGGGCTGCGCATTGAGAGCGAGAAGGTCGAGGCGCAGGATGTGACGCGGCAGTATGTGGATCAGAAGGCGAGCCTGCGGAATCTGCGGGCGGAGGAGACGCAGTATCTGGCGATTCTGAAGCAGGCGAAGACGGTGAAGGACACGCTCGAGGTCAGCGAAAAGTTGAGCGACGTCCGTGGACAGATCGAGCAGCAACAGGCGGAGTTCGAGGTGCTCTCCAAGCAGATCGTGACCGTGGCGATTGCGGTGACGATGCGAGCAGAGGCGGAGACGCAGGTGTTTGGGCTGAGTTGGCGTCCGCTGTACCAGATGAAGATGGCGTTTCGCGATGGGCTGGATGGAGTTGCGGACTATGCGTCCTCGATGACGGCGATTCTGTTTTATCTGCCGGCGGTCGTGTTGTGGCTGGGGACGATTTTGCTGGGAGCGGCGGTGGGGTGGAGAGTGGTGCGGTGGGTGGGGCGCAGAGTGTTTGGCTGGGGCACGGTAAAGAGCACCGAAGCTGTTGTGTAAACGTATTGATGGCTGGCTGGGTGGGGTGCCCCATTTCTCGCCTCTTTTGAAGCTGTGAAAAAAACTTTCCGGCAACGACGAAGAAGCGCGAAGCGTTGATTTTGCCGTGGTCAGGAGGGTCTGGCGTGGCGAAAGTTTGGGTTGGATTTTTATTCTGGCGAAGGGGCTTTAAGCGGCGCTAGGGCTGGCAGCTTGCGCAGGCGGATCCACTGTTGCAGATTGTAGGTGAGGCAGGCCCAGAGCATTTCCATTTGCGCTTTGGCCAAGCCGCGTAGGTGGAACTGGCGCAGTCCCAGTTTGCTTTTGATCCAGGCGTGGCAGAACTCGATCACGCGGCTGCGTCGGCGATACTGCTTTTGCGCCTCGGGCGTGGCCATCTTCTGGCG
>QIAM01000096.1 GCA_003225555.1 Acidobacteriota bacterium
AACCGGATTCGATGGTGTGATCGCATTTCTAACAAACATCTCAGGGAGAAAGCAGCAGACATGAATTCATCGGCGCCTGATTTTGAGGTAGGCATTATTGGCGGCGGTCCAGCCGGCTCCAGCATGGCGGCGTACCTGGCCAAAGCGGGTGTGAACTGCGTCGTTTTTGAGCGCGAGTTAATGCCTCGTCCACACGTGGGTGAGTCCCTGGTCCCGTCTTCGACGCGGGTTTTCAAGGATCTCGACTTCCTGCCCAAAATGGAGGAAGCCAAATTTCCTCACAAGTTTGGTGCAGCCTGGACCGCTGCCTCCGACGCAAAGGTCTACAACATGGATTTCGGCGGCGTCTCGGCCGATTGCCACGTGGACATTCGCTTCGAAGAGCGCAACCAGCCCGGCGTCAGCCAGAACTACACCTACCACGTGGACCGCAGCAAGTTCGATCTGATGCTGCTGCAGCACGCCAACCAGTTCGGCGCTAAGGTTTACGAAGGCGTGGGGGTGAACCGCGTTGACTTCACCGACCCAAATTGTGCAGCCATCAAGTACCACATGGGCAAGAAAGAAATGAGCACAACTTGCCGCATCGTGGTCGACGCCAGCGGGCGCAAGACGCTGGTTGGCAACCAGATGAAGTGGCGCATTCAGGACGATCACTTCGACCAGTACGCCATCCACACCTGGTTCAACGGTTACGACCGGCGCTGCATGGCTTCGAACAAGCAAACGCAGGGCGATTTCATTTTCATTCACTTCCTTCCTATCACCAACACCTGGGTCTGGCAGATTCCGATCACCGACCAGATCACCAGCATCGGCGTGGTGACGCAGAAAAAGAATTTCGCCAAGAGCAAGGAATCGCGAGAGAAGTTTTTCTGGGAGTGCATCCAGAGCCGTCCCGAACTTTACGAAGGTCTGAAGGCGCAGGGCTCGGAGCAGATGCATCCGTTCAAGGATGAAGGCGACTACAGCTATGCCATGAAGCAACTGGCCGGCGACCGCGTGGTTCTGGTGGGTGACGCAGGACGTTTCGTTGATCCCATCTTCTCCACCGGCGTGAGCATCGCGCTGAACTGTTCGCGATTTGCCCACAAGGACATCATCGGCGCGCTCGAGACTGGCAACTTCAGCCGCGAGTCGTTCCAGACTTATGAGTCAACGCTGAGGCGCGGAACCAAGAACTGGTACAACTTCATCACCGTTTACTACCGGCTGAATGTGTTGTTCACGGCGTTTGTGCAGGATCCGCGTTATCGTCTCGACGTTCTCAAGCTCCTCCAGGGAGATGTTTACGATGATGCCGAGCCGCCAGTTCTGACGCGCATGCGCAACATCGTGCAGCAGGTCGAAAGGGATCCGAATCACGCGCTGCACGGTTTCCTCGGAGATCTGACGGCGGATGCGTTTGTGGAAGCGGCTTCGGTTTAGCGGCAGGCCAGCGAAGACATTGGGAGAAATCAGCGAATATGAATCATTCCGTACCCGATTTTGAAGTAGGAATTATTGGAGGCGGCCCGGCCGGAGCGGGCATGGCGTGCTACCTGGCGAAGGCCGGCGTCAAGTGCGTCGTGTTCGAACGCGAGTTGTTTCCACGTCCGCACGTGGGCGAGTCGTTGGTTCCGTCGTCCACCCGCGTGTTCAAGGACTTGGATTTCCTCGGTCAGATGGAAGAAGCCAAGTTCCCGCACAAGTTCGGTGCTGTCTGGACGACCAATGACGAAAATCCCGGATACGTTCACGACCTCGAGGGACTGACGCCCGAGTACAACGTGGACATCCGTTTCGAGGAACGAAAACAGGAAGGTATGGAGGACAGAAACTATACCTACCATGTGGATCGCGGCAAGTTCGACCTGATGCTGTTGCAACACGCGCAGAAACTCGGAGCAACTGTCTACGACGGCGTCAAAGTGGCTCGCGTAGATTTCGGCCCCGAGTATCCTGATGTTTACTTCAACATCGGCCCCAAGGAAATGAGTGTCAACTGCAAGATGGTTGTGGATTGCAGCGGCCGCCAGACTTTCCTTGGCAATCAGCTCAAGCTGAAAGTCAAAGATACTGTGTTCGATCAGTACGCCATCCACTCCTGGTTTGACGGCTACGATCGCAAAGTCTTCGCGAAGCGCGACACGAACCTCGATTACATCTACATCCACTTCCTGCCGATTTCGAATACCTGGATCTGGCAGATTCCGATCACTGACACCGTCACCAGCCTGGGCGTGGTCACGCAGAAAAAGAACTTCGCCAAGTCGAAGGAAGACCGCGAAAAGTTTTTCTGGGAGACAGTGGGGAGCCGGCCTCTGATTGCCGAGACCCTGCGCAAGTCCGATCGCATTCGTCCCTTCAAGGACGAAGGCGATTACAGCTATGCCATGAAGCAGTTGGTTGGCGACCGCTTCATGCTGGTCGGCGATGCGGGACGTTTTGTCGACCCAATCTTCTCCACGGGCGTAAGCATCGCGCTCAACAGCGCGCGTTTCGCGCACAAAGATATTCTCACGGCGCTCGAGAAGAACGATTTCTCGCGGGAGGCATTTTCCGAGTACGAGACTAAGCTGCGCCGTGGCACTAAGAACTGGTACGAATTCATCTCGGTGTACTACCGTCTGAATGTGTTGTTTACGTATTTCATCAGCGATCACAACTACCGCCTCGACGTCCTGAAGCTGCTGCAAGGCGACGTGTACGACGAGGACGCGCCTGAAGTTTTGACCAAGATGAAGGCAATGGTTTCGAAGGTAGAGCAGAACGAGAAGCATCCGTGGCACAAGTTGCTCGGCAACTTGACCTCGGACGCCTTTCGCCCCCAGTTCTAAACCGTCTCGCCGGCTGTCCCGAGGGCGTCTCGCCCTCGACGCGGCAGCAGCCGGGACGTTGACGCTTTCTAAACAAGGGAGAAGCGAATGTCGCACACGAACCGCAACTTCGTAATTGCGTACATTCTTCTCGTAGGGCTGCCGTTGCTCGGGTTGGCTGGTGTCCTCAAGAGCGGCCGCAGTCTGAATGCCCCGTTCTCAGTGGACGGCGCATGGAAAATCGACGCTGGCGCGATTAATGCCTCGGCTGCGCCCTGCGGAGACTTTCTTTCTTCGGTCTCGAACTCCCCGGTATCGATCTCCCAATCCGGCACGTCACTCGTCATTAACCTCGGCGGGAAGACAACCACCGGCACCCTGAACGGAAAAACGATCACAGCTCAATTTGCCGGCGCCAACAGCCCGAACACAACCGACTGCAGCGATCGCAGCCTGACCTTGACCGCCACCCTTGATCCCCTGACTGATCCGAGAACGCTGAGCGGCAGGCTCTCTGTGCAAGGCTGCGCCTCGTGCCTGCCTGTCGAGTTTCGCGCTGTGAAGCAGCCACGCCCGGCGGGAGGCACACGCTAGTGCCCAATCTTTTCATCCTGGTCTTACAGGTTGCGGTAGTTCTGACTGCATGCCGCTTGACAGGCGCGTTTTTCAAGAAAATCCACCAGCCGCGCGTCGTGGGCGAAATGTTTGCTGGCATCATGCTAGGGCCGTCGCTACTGGGATGGATTGCTCCACATTTTTCCGCGTATCTTTTTCCGGCATCAAGCCTGGGTTTCCTGAACGCGTTGAGCCAAATCGGCGTGATCGTCTTCATGTTCCTCGTTGGGTTGAAGATCAACCCCATGGAGTTGAAGAAAGAAAGTCACGCTGCCGTGCTGGCCAGTCACGTCAGCATTACCGCACCGTTTGTGCTGGCCGCGTTCCTGGCGCTCTATCTGTATCCGCGGCTTTCCGATGACAGCGTAGCGTTCACCAACTTCGCCCTGTTCATGGGCGCGGCCATGAGCATCACGGCCTTTCCGGTGCTGGCGCGAATCCTGGCCGAGCGCAGAATGCTGAGCAGCCGCCTGGGAACAGTCGCGATTGCCTGTGCCGCCGTCGATGACGTTACCGGCTGGTGCATTCTGGCCTACATTGTGGTGTTGATCCGCGCCGCCCATTCTGAAACTTCCATCTGGATGACCCTCGGCGGAATTGTAATTTTCGGCTTGGTGATGGTTTTTGGCGTACAGCGCCTGCTGAAAGGCGTCTTCTTAAACGCGTATGAGAAATGGGGCCATCTCAGCGAAAACCGCATGGCGTTCATGCTGCTGCTTGTGTTGGTTTCATCGCTATGCACCGAAAGGCTGGGCATCCATCTGCTGTTTGGTGCGTTCCTGATGGGCGCCATCATGCCCAAGGAAGACCGTTTCATCCGCTACGTGCTCGACCGATTTGAAACGATTACCATAACGCTGTTACTGCCTCTGTTCTTCGCTTTCACCGGCTTGCGCACCAACATCGGTCTGGTGAAAGGCCATGAGATGTGGATGTACTGCGGACTCATCATTCTGGTGGCCACCGCCGGCAAGCTGGGCGGATCAACCCTCGCCGCGTGGATGAGCGGCATGCCCTTGCGCGAAGCGGCCGGCCTCGGCATCCTGATGAACACGCGCGGCCTGATGGAGTTGGTGATCCTGAACATCGGCCTGGATATCAAGATCATCTCGCCCGCGCTGTTCTCGATGATGGTCATCATGGCGCTGGTCACGACTTTTATGACCACACCCATATTGAACTTGATTTGTCCGAAGGAATTACTCCAGGGTGCGCCGGAGAAAGTGATCGGGAAGCCGGTCCCGACCCCGTCTATGGCCGTGCATGAAACCGAGACTTCGGTGGCGTAGATTCGGAATGTTCGCATATCCAGGATTTCATCATCCACTTGCCTTTTCGGCCTCCGCGGGAATCGACTTCTTCCACGAATCAGGTTGCCCGAATCGATTTCCTCACAATCGCAAGGGGCGGGCGGGCGAAACTGCCCGGTGTGCAAGAAGTTTCAATCTTGACACCTCGGCAACGGGAGGGAAGAATGCCGAGAACCATCGTCCCCATAGGGATGGTTCCCAGGTCAAATGCTCCCCCCGACAGAGACTAAACCAGGAACTGACTGTGGGATGACTACAAGCTCCGGGAAGATGTGTGGCGGAGCTGCCATTCGTCTCGCATGCAGCTCTCATCATTATCGACCTCCCTTTGCCAGAGGCCGGTAGATGTTTGTGTCGGCAAGTTTCGTCAGACCTAAAAAATTGGAGAATCGATAATGCCTGCCCTTCGCCAAAGCGTGTTTTCGCTCGTCGCATTCATTACCGTGAGCGGCCTTCTGGTCCTTACCGCCTCAGCACAGCTCACCTCCACTCCCAGTTCCTTGACGTTTTCAAACACGTATATCGGCCTGTCATCCACTTCGAAGAGCATCAGCATAACGAACACGGGCACCACGAGCGTCACAATTAACAGCATCACGTCATCCTGCCCGGAATTCAAACTGGCTTCTGGAACGACTCCGACGACGTTAGCGGCAGGGAAGAGCACGTCCTATTCTATGTATTTTGCTCCAGACCTGGCCCAGCTATTTAGCTGCACTTACACTCTTACCCCCTCAACCGGCAGCGCGCTGGCGGTTCCGATGACTGGAACGGGACTGTCGACAAAAGGGGTAATCAGCGTTGGCACCAGGCTGCTGAATTTCCCAAACCAGGCGGTGGGAACTCCGAGTGCGACTCAGGGAGTCGTCATTACGAACACGGGCACCGCCACACTAAAGTTGACGGCCATTACCATTACTCCGCCCACGTTCGTGGTTTCTCCGGTGACTCTCCCGATCTCACTTGCTGGAGGGCAAAGCACGACTCTCAACGTGAGTTACAGCCCGGCCCTTGCGACCTCGGAGACGGGCGCGCTGGGTCTGACGTTCAATAACGTTCCCCGCAAGGTAGTGGACCTCAGCGGCAACGGCTCTGTTTCGAGTTCGCTGGTAATCACCAATATTGCAGCGCTCCCGCAAGGGACCATCAACGCTGCGTATCAAGCCTCTTTGATCCCGGCATCCGGCACTTCGCCCTACACCTTCGCACTGCAGTCGGGATCGACTCTGCCCACCGGCCTCACGCTTTCCAGCGCAGGACTCATCAGTGGAACGGTCGCGTCGACCGTGGTTGCCGGCGACTACACATTCACGGCGAAGGTAACGGACGCCGCAAGCCATACCGCAACCAAGCTGTTCACACTGAACATCGCCAAAGCGACCGGCGCCGTCTGCAACAATATTTCATTCAACATCCCCAACACTTCTACGCCGATCGTTCCGCTCAACGACTTAGGCACTGCAACCTACCAGGGTTCGCAGGGTGGTCTATATCCGAATGGCAGCAACGTGCGCCCGGCATCTCATGATTCCGATGGTGTTACTTTCGCACAGGCGATTCAGCCGCTCGATAGCAACGGCAATCCCAGCTCAACCGGCAAGTATGTGATGCTCATGCTTGGAGAATCCACAGCAGTGGACTACATGGGTCAGTTCATGCCTCTGGCCATGAACGACCCGGCCAAGGATCCCGCTCTGGTGATCGTAAATGGAGCCCAGGGAGGCGCAACACCAAACAAACTGACTACGACCACCAACAACAAGTACTGGAATACGATCCTGGCCAATTACCTGCCCGATCAGGGAGTCACAGCCAAGCAAGTGGTCGCCGCCTGGATTGAGGACAGCAACGGAATCGCCACCGGAACCTTTCCGACTGACATGACTGGATTGCAGGGGAACTACGAAACCGTAATGCAGAACCTGCATACATTGTTTCCGAATCTGACGCTGGCGTATTTCTCCAGCCGAATTTATACCGGCTACGGGAACGGCGTATCGACAGTCAACCCTGAACCCTACGCGTACGAGGCCGCTTTTGCAGCGAAGTGGGCAATTCAGGACCAACTCAACGGCGCCTCCAACCTGAACTACAACCCAAACAATGGG
Organism: Acidobacteriota bacterium; assembly: GCA_003225555.1. Lineage (GTDB taxonomy): Bacteria > Acidobacteriota > Terriglobia > Terriglobales > Acidobacteriaceae > Sulfotelmatobacter. Next base: position 6,832 of record QIAM01000096.1, read on the forward strand.
GCAGTCAAGGCTCCATGGATGTCCTGGGGACCGTATTACTGGGCCAATGGATTGCTTGCTCGCAGCGACGGCATGTTGTGGACATGTCAGGATCTGCAGAAGGATGGAACGCATCCTTCTTCTCCCGCAGGGGACTTGAAGGTGGCAGGTCAGATTCTGAACTTCTTAAAGACGGACGACACGACAGCGCCCTGGTTCCTACACCCGTAAGTGCGCGGGTACCACGGTGTGGATGTTAAAGCGGATTCTGCGGAAAGTGGTATCAGAGGAGCGAAATATGTACCGAAGTATGTTTGCTGTTGTTCTTGGTGCTCTCGTGAGCTTGGTCGCAGTCCAGCCGGCAGTCAGCCAGGAAATTACCGCCAGCCCGAGTTCGCTGTCGTTCTCTAACACTTACGTGGGAAAGGTGACGGGTTCCAAGGTCATTACCATCACCAACGTCAGCTCGGGTACCGTGATCATCCAAAGCATCGCGTTCGATTGTCCGGCCTTTGGGATATCTGCCGGAGTTGCCCCGACGTCGCTGTTCAAGACGGGCACCATCACCCACTACTCCATATTCTTTCAGCCAACAGCGGCGCAGGTCTATAACTGCAACTTCATCCTCACCTTACAGGACAACACTACGTTAAGTGTTCCGCTGACGGGCACTGGTCTGACGAGCACGGCAACCGTGAGCATTAGTCCCACCACGTTGAGTTTTCCCAACCAGGCGGTTGGCTCCACGAGCTCGTCGCAGACGTTCACAATCAGCAATACTGGCACTTCGAGCATTAATCTGACGGCGATTACGATTGCGCCTCCCAGCTTTACGGTTGGCGCGATCACGCTACCCGCCACCATCGCGAAAGGCGGGAACTTGCCCGTCACGGTGTTTTACAGCCCAAGCCAAGTCACATCCGAGACCGGCGCTATCGACCTGACGTTCAACAAGATTCCTGACAAAGGCGTAACTGTCTCCGGGAATGGAGTGACCGCAAGTTCGCTTTCGATTGCAACTTTTTCGACCTTACCTCAAGCCACCGCGAGCGCTGCTTACCTGGCAACGTTGGGCACAAGCGCGGGAGTCGGTCCGTTTACCTGGAGCCTGGCGTCGGGATCTACACTACCCTCCGGCTTGACCCTCTCCAGTGCTGGAGTGATCAGCGGCACGCTCGCGTCCAGCGTAGCGACGGGAACCTACACCTTCGCGATACAGGTTCAGGATTCGACTAGCGCCACTGTGAGCAAGAACTTCACCCTCGGCGTGTACGCGAACCTCAAAGACAACTGCGCCAATCTTTCGTTCAATGTCCCCGGCACATCAACTCCGATTACTGCACTGACTGATTTGGGCACCGGGACTTATCAGGGCAGTCAAGGAGGGCTGTATCCGAGCGGAAGCAATGTCCGTCCCACCACCCATGATTCGGATGGCGTCGCATTCGCGCAGGGGATTCAGCCGCTGGATTCCAATGGCAATCCGAGTCCGACGGGGAAGTACGTTCTGCTGGCCATTGGCGAGTCTACCGCACAGAACGAGTTCAACCGTTTTCTGCCTATCGCGAAAGCTGATCCCGCCAAGAACCCGAACCTCGTGATCGTGAACGGAGCGCAGGGCGGAGCCACGCCAAAGTTGTTTGTGGCCTCGAGTTCGTATTACTGGTCCACGATCTTGAATAACTATCTCCCGCAAAATGGCGTCACAGCCAACCAGGTGGTAGCTGTCTGGATGGAGGACACGGACGGAATTGCCAGCGGAACTTTCCCCAGCGATATAACGACCCTGCAGTCAGAGTACGAGACGATGATGCAGAGCATGTTGACGAAGTTCCCCAACTTGAAGCTGGTGTACTTCTCTCCACGAGTCTATGCGGGATATTCCAACGGTGTAGGCAAGCCCTCGAATCCTGAGCCGTATGCATATGAGGTCGGATTCGCTGTGAAATGGGCGATCCAGGATCAGATCAATGGCGCCTCCAATCTGAACTACAACCCCAACAATGGGCCGGTCGTGGCGCCCTGGATGGCTTGGGGGCCCTACTATTGGTCCAATGGCATGCTCGGCCGTAACGATGGTCTGGTCTGGGACTGCGAGGATTTTTCTGCAGATGGAACGCATCCTTCATCCACCTTCGGACAGTTGAAGGTAGCGACTCAGTTGCTGAACTTCTTGAAGACAGACACTACGACCACCCCATGGTATGTAGCCCACTGAAGGTTATGTTGGCACCTGGGCGAGCGCTTCAAGTCGAGGGTTGCAAGTTCTTGCAACCCTTGACGAGATGGCTGCGTTGAACGCGGATTTACAAAGAATTGACTTCTCACGCCGGACAACGAGCGTTAAAATCTTCCGGCTACTACAGACATTAGTAGACGCGTTGCTGTATGCCCAGAGACAACAAACCTAGGGACAACAAAATAAATCAAGGAGACCACATGAAGTTGGACCAAGCCCGTAAAAAGCTGGGAACCATTCTCTTTCTGCTTACGCCGTTCTTGGCTTCGGCGCAGCAGGTGCAGAGAAATCCTACCGTCGTACATGAGACAGCCCACACAACAACACCCTTGGCGTTCCGTGATATGAAGCCGGTGCCATGGCACAATACCAGCAAAGTCATGGTAGAGCATGACCGTAATCCCGTGCGGCATATAAGCAACATGCCGGATCCACTGGTGCGGGAAACGACGACGGCAGTCCCGTCGGTTGGCACCACCAGTCTATTGAACTTCGACGGCATCAACGATGCCCAGGGCGGAGGCTTTGTGCCGCCCGATACAAACGCTTCGGTCGGTTCCACGCAGGTCGTAGAAACGGTGAACGTGGCGTATGCCGTATACGACAAGACGACCGGCGCCCAGCTTCTGGCTCCAACCAACATTCAGACTCTCTACACTCCACTCGGCGGCCAGTGCGCGACGGGAAACTTGAGCGATCCGGTTGCGACCTATGACAAGGCGGCTGGACGCTGGCTGATTACGATGATCGCCTTCAACAACACTTTCACCCAGAGTAATTCTTGCATTGCCGTCTCCACTACCTCTGACGCAACTGGAACCTACCATCTGTACAGTTTCGCCTTTGGCAGAAACCTGCCTGACTATCCCAAAGTTGGGGTCTGGCCAGACGCTTACTACTTCACAGCTAATACGTTTCCGAATGGTGGGTCGTTTACTGGCGCGAAGACTTGCGCCTTGGATCGCACTAACATGCTTGCCGGAAACGCAGCGACCATGCAATGCTTCCAGAGAACGAGAGCTGATTTCAGCCTGCTACCTGCTGACTTGGACGGCGCTGCGCCTCCGCCTACCGGAGCGCCGAACTACCAGTTGGAACTCGCTAGTTCGACCAAGTTGAATCTCTTCAAGTTTCACGTCGATTTTGCCGTCCCCAGCAACTCAACCTTCACCGGACCGACGCAGCTGAACGTTGCCGCTTTCACCGATGCCTGCGCCGCGACCGGCACCTGCATTTTGCAGCCCAGCCCGGGCGAACAGCTGGATTCCCTGGGGGACCGGCTCATGTATCGTCTGGCCTATCGCAACTTCGCTGACCACGAGGCGATGGTTGTCACTCACTCTGTCAAACCGGGTGGCACCGGTGGCGCGCTTTCGGCCTGCCGCTGGTATGAAATCCGTAACCCGGGAACCACTCCGACCATTTTCCAACAAGGAACGGTGGGCGGTGGCACGGGTTCCGTGGCCAAGTGGATGGGCAGCATTGCCATGGACAAGAACGGCGATATCGCGTTGGGGTACAGCAAGTCGAACTCAACCGTGAAGCCGAGCATTGAGTACGTTGGCCGCATTCCCACCGATGCGAAAGGTAGCATGGAGTCCGCCAAGCTCATCATTGCGGGTGGCGGAGTTCAGCAGAGCAGCTTCAACCGTTGGGGAGACTACAGCAGCATGGCAATCGATCCCACGGACGACTGTACTTTCTGGTATGCCCAGGAGTACTACAAGACGAATGGCAGCTTCAACTTCAGGACTCGCTTGGCCTCTTTCAAGTTCACAACTTGCAATTGAGGGAAGTCGAGTGAGTCAACGCTAATGAAGCAAGAGGCCCTCCTGGTTGCATTCAAGAGGGCCTTTTTTCGCTGTGATAGACTTTTTCAACCATCGACCTTCGGGCATCATGGCTCAATCTGAACCGTTTCCCTCGACGGTCCAGCTCAAGAGGAAAGCATGAAACCAGCCATCGACGTAGCCAGCAGTGTTTCCCACGATCCCTACCAGAAAACCGTGTGTTGTCTACGGTGCGAACAAAAGTTGGAGCGTTACCAGCTCATGCGAGTCAGTCTCGTCCCCAATGGTCGGCATGGACATGCCATCCTGTCTTGCCCCAAGTGCGGGCACGTCGAATTCGTCTCCGAATCGAGCCCGTTGCTCCAGTCCCTAGAACTGATCTCGGTCGATACCGGCGACGGTGACTAGCAATGTGATCGGATTGATTACCCGCGCGTCCCGAAAGCTCAACAAGAATCCTTGTGTGTACAATGAGGCACTGCTCTCCCGGGTAGCCGGGATTTTATCCAGTGGATTATGAAGCTCGGTCAATCGTTGTGACCGCTGGCTCGTCGTTCATCGCGTCTTGGGCCTGATTGACCATGGCGTGAACCCAGCAGAGTTCGGCACTACACCGAGCGGTGCTGGTCAAAAACGGGTCGAGGAAGGGAAAGAACGTGGTGGTTCTGGTCGTTGGCGGTGCGGGATATATCGGCAGTCACGCGGCTCGGGCATTGCGCCATGCCGGACATGAGGTTGTGATCTTTGACAATCTCTCGACCGGGTACGAATTCCTGGCCGACGGTTTCGAACTCGTCAAGGGCGACATGTTGGATCGCTCTGCACTGGATCGGGTGATGCCACGCGCGGACGCTGTGATGCATTTTGCGGCGCACGCCTATGTCGGAGAGTCCGTAACCAATCCCAGAAAGTATTTTCACAACAACGTCGAGGGCGGTCTCTCTCTGCTGAATGCCGCCCTCGACGCCGGAATGAAGAAGATCATTTTTTCGTCAACGTGCGCTGTGTATGGCGACCCTGCGAAGGTGCCGATCCCGGAGAATACTCCGCGGCAGCCGGTGAATCCGTATGGAGTCTCGAAGATGTTTTTTGAGCAGGCGTTGGAAGCGTATGAACGGGCCTACGGGTTCCGCTTTGCCAGCTTGCGCTACTTCAACGCGGCCGGAGCGGATGAGAGTGGAGAGATTGGGGAGTTGCACGACCCGGAGACGCATCTGATTCCGGTGGCGTTGCGCGCGGCAGCAGGGCTGGGGCCAGAGTTAAACGTGTATGGCTCGGACTATCCCACGCCCGATGGGACCTGCGTTCGCGACTACATTCACGTCACTGATCTGGCCGCGGCACACCTGAAGGCCCTCGACCATCTCGCGGCGGGGAGAGAGAGCTTCGCGGTGAATGTGGGCGGCGGCAAGGGATATTCCGTGCAGGAAGTGATCACAGCGGTAGAGGAGATCATGGGCAAGCGCGTACCGCGAACGATGGGACCGAGGCGCCCGGGAGATCCCCCAGCGCTGGTCGCTGATCCCGCGAAGGCTCAAGCGTTACTGCAGTGGAAGGCAACACGCTCCTTGAGGGACATAGTGGCCACAGCGTGGAAATGGATGCAGCGGCGAGAGTCCGCAATGGTGCGGTAACAGCAAGTTCAAATCGCGATGCCAATCGCGTCAAACCAGTTCTAACAAACACAGGTGCAAACTATGGGAAATGATCTAGCAGGGAAGAAAGTCGCGTTTCTGGGCACAGGGAAGATGGGCGGGATCATCCTGCAAGCGCTGCTGAAGAGCGGCCTGCTTTCTCCGGCTTCGACGTGCGCGACGGTAGCCCACGAGGAGAGGGCTAATACGCTCGCGACAAAACTCGGCGTCAAAGCGGGAACCAGCAACGTGGAAGCCGTGAAAGGCGCCGATATTATCGTGATCGGGGTAAAGCCCCAGGTGGTGGAGGAGGTGATAGAGGAGATCAGCAGCCATGTCACTCCCCAGCAGTTGATCGTGTCGGTGGCGGCGTCCGTGCCCACCTCCATGATCGAAAAAGGCCTGGCTCCCAACGTCCCGGTCGTCCGCGCTATGCCCAATACTCCGTGCCTGCTGGGAGTGGGCATGACTGCGATCTGCAAGGGCGCGCACGCCAGCGCGGAACAGGTTGCCATGACCTGCCGCATGTTTGACGTTGTCGGGCGCACAGTCGTGGTGGATGAAAAACATATGGACGCAGTGACAGGGCTTTCCGCAAGCGGGCCAGCTTACATCTACATTATTCTCGAATCGCTGGCAGAGGCAGGCGTTAAGGTCGGATTGCCGCGTGACATCGCCACGCTCCTCGCGGCGCAGACCACGCTGGGAGCTGCGAAGGTAGTGCTCGAGACCGGCGATCATCCCGCCCTGCTTAAGGACGCGGTGACTACGCCCGCTGGTTGCACCATCGACGCGATCATGGAACTCGAGGAAGGAAAGTTGCGTGTCACGCTAATCAAGGCGGTAGTCAAAGCCACACAGAGGGCGAAGGAACTGGCATACGGATAATCTGCAATGCAGGACGGAGAACTCCGAACAACTGCGTCCTATGTCATTTCATGCCCACATCGCGCGCGGCGATTTCGACGATCGCTTTGCCGACCATCAGCGAAGCCGTCGCTGCCGGAGACGGCACGTTCAGCACGTGCAGCATTCTTGCTGACGGAACAATGTGAAAGTCATCTACCAGCGACCCATCTCGCTTGATAGCCTGAGCACGCACACCCGATCCCCCCGGAACCAGATCCTCCCCTCGAATGTCGGGAACCAGTTGTTGCAGTGCCTTCACAAAGGCACGCTTCGAAAGTGAACGGCGAAACTCATTGCAGCCGCTGCGCCAGTTCCTGGCTGCCATGCGCCAGAATCCGGGAAACGCAAGCGATGACGCCAAGTCACCCAAACTAACATCAGTTCGGCGATATCCTTCCCGCCGAAACGCAAGCACCGCATTCGGTCCAGCATCGACTTTCCCGCTAACGCGGCGGGTAAAGTGCACCCCGAGAAAAGGGAAGCGCGGGTCCGGCACGGGATAGATGAGCGCGCGCACCAGAGGTGCACGATCAGGGACGAGAGCGTAATACTCGCCGCGAAAGGGGACGATCATGACCTCGGGTTCGTCACCCGCCATGCGGCTGATGCGATCGCTGAACAGCCCCGCGCAATTGATAAGGAAGCGTGTCGAGAACGTGCCTCGCTGGGTTTCGGCCACGACCTCAGTGGCGGTTCGCTTGAGGCCGGTAACCGCTGCGGACGTTAGAACGGTTCCACCCTGCGCTGCAATCAGGTCCGCGTATTTCCCGCAGACAACGGCGAAGTCGGTAATGGCCGTGGAAGGAACCACCAGCGCTCGTACTCCGCGGGCATGAGGTTCGATTTCGCGTAACTCTCCAGGACTAATGACCCGGAGCCCCGCGAGTCCGTTAGCAATGCCGCTCTGACGCAGTTCCTCCAGGCGCGGTAGTTCGGCCTCTGTGGCGGCAACAATTACTTTTCCGCAAACGTTGTGCGGAATGCCATGCTCGCGGCAGAACTCAACCATCGCCGCCGCCCCGGCGGCACAGAGACGGGCCTTTAGCGAACCTGGCTTGTAGTAGACACCGGAATGAATGACTCCGCTATTGTGACCACTCTGGTGGCGAGCGACGTGGTCTTCTTTCTCCAGCAGCAGAAGGCGTAGGTGAGGTAGCCGTTGCGTGATTTCGAGCGCCACGGCAAGGCCGACTGCGCCTCCACCGACGATAACGACGTCATAGCGAATATCGTTCATGCTGGACGGGCCAAGTCAATGTCGCCGTGGAAAGATGCTGCCACCCATGTTCAACAGCATTTTCGGCGTGGACTAGTGATAATACCGAGGCACGATGCGGTTCGTCACCGTATAACCAACAACGGTACCGTGTCGCTTGGCTGATGGATCCGGCAATCCCCGCCACAGTATCACCACCGCATTCACCGGCGAGTCGGGAAGCGCGCCGTTTCCGATGCCGGTGAGATCCGTCCACGTTGTGCCCGCGTCTATCGTGTTCCAGACGTGGCCGGCTACACCGGTAAAGCCCATGATCGCCACGTACGCGGTCTTTGCCGAACCTATCCGCCAAATCCATACCAACGCTCGAAATCGGAGACTGGTTGGGATTGATGCCCTGAGTCACTCCGGAAAATGAGGCGCTCCCTCCCGTAGCATTGGTCGTGACCCAAACATTGCCGCCGCTCGGCGACGTAAGTGGACCATCGAGCGGTCCCAGCCCATCTGTCGTCTGTAGATCACTTGGAGCCGTTGCTGTCGGTCGGACCTCCCGTGGCCAGCGTTGGCGGTCGAGATGAGGCTCCACGTGTTTCCGGCATCGGTGGATCGAAGGATCCCCAACCCGAAATAGGAGTCTCCGGCGTTGTTCGCCTCGCCCCTGCCCACCAAAATTAGACTCTTGGCTGGGTCGCCGTTCCCGGGTTGAATAGCGATCGAGCCCACCGAAAGTGTGGCTTGATCATCCGTGACCGGCGTCCACGCCACGTCCGTAGCCAGGTTGTTGGCGGCATTCGTCGACTTCCCGACCCCGCCTGCGCGCCACCGATATAAACGGGATTGCCAGTCAAATCGCCGGATCAATGGCGACTGTGGTTGCGCGTCCGGCGACTTGGTGATAGTCCTGCACTCGGGAACCGGAAGCGTCAGATGCAAGCGGGACGGGTCCCGACGGAGTCCAGAGCCTCCCGATGATGTTATCTGACCGATCGTTGAAGCCGACTCGCGCTCGAGTGCCGCACTCCGCAATGCTCGCAGTTGCATCTTCGCCTGATAGGCGCGGCGGCGCAGCTCCGCTGACGGCTTTCCACGAATCACGCGTCCGCGAAAAAACCATTCATTCCGCTGCTTCACGTGGTCGGCATCGGAGTCTATCAGGGGAACTCCGGGGAGTGTCTGCTTGCCTCCCTGAGCTTCCAAGAGCAACACCGGAGCAAGGCAACTTACGAACAAGAAAATGGCTCGAACGAAATAGTAGAAGCGGCGGGTCATAAGTAACGGCACGTGCCAGTATCGGAAGCGGCGGAATGACGGTCAACGCAAAAGCGGCGCAAAACGTGAGGAGAAGCCCACTTTGGGAAACTCAGGGCGCTGCGGCAGCGTCGGCAGAGTTCACGTCAGCCCTGTACAATCTGCTTTCATTCATGCGCCCAAGTCCAAGTCAGGGAAATAATCTCGTATGAAGGTTCTTACTGGATTCTTATTTGTCGTGGGGATTGCTCTCGCTGCGACCTTCGCCGTGGCGGCCGACACTAAGTCTGCGTGGGAGATAACCGTAGCGGCAGCAGCGGATCTGAACACGGCCCTGCGCGAAGTAGCGGCGAATTACGAAAAGCAGAGCGGTATCAAGGTGAAGCTTTCATTTGGTTCTTCAGGAGCGTTGACCCAGCAAATCGAGAACGGAGCGCCCTTCGACGTGTTCTTCTCCGCTGATATGGATTATCCCCGGCAGCTCATCTCGCGCGGCCAAGCCGATGCTGGAAGTCTCCACCGCTATGCGATCGGAAAGTTAGTGCTTTGGACGGCGTCCGATTCGCCATTGGACATCCAAAATAAGGGTCTGAATATTCTGATCGATCCCGGTGTGAAGAAGATCGCGATTGCCAATCCGCAGCACGCGCCCTACGGTCGGGCGGCGGTCGCGGCGATGAAACACGTTGACCTGTACGATCAGGTCGCGGACCGGCTAGTCCTGGGAGAGAATGTCTCGCAGGCAGCGCAGTTTGTGGAATCGGGCAATGCGCAAGTCGGGTTTGTGGCATTGGCTCACGCGATGGCTCCAGGAATGCAAGAGAAGGGGAAGTACTGGCAGATTCCCGACGGGGCGTACCCCGCTCTCGATCAAGGGGTAGTGATCGTCTCGCACTCGAAACACAAGAAAGATGCTGCACGCTTTCTGGAATACATAAAAACCAAGAATGTGTCCGGCATCCTGCAGCGTTATGGCTTCACTGTGCCCGACCAGAAATAGCCGTTTTTGATCGGCTTCCAATTTCCGAGCGGCAAGTCTTAGTTCGTGAGTGACCACGATGGTGATTGACTGGGAACCATTCTGGCTGACGCTGCAATTGGCTGTCATTGTGTCGGCCATCCTGCTCGTGATCGGGTTGCCGATTGCATACTGGATCGCCTTCTCCCGCTCGCGCCTGAAGTTCCTGGTGGAGGCTGTGGTCGCCTTGCCCATCGTGCTTCCGCCAACGGTTCTCGGATTCTACGTCCTGGTTGCCCTCGGACCCCGCAGCCCGCTGGGACGATGGTGGATCGCTTTGACCGGCCACACCCTCGCGTTTACGTTCAGCGGCCTGGTAATTGGATCGATTCTCTATAGCCTGCCTTTCGCGGTACAGCCGTTTGCGGCATCATTCTCGGGCGTAGACCGCAAGCTGATGGCGGCCTCCGCGACGTTAGGCGCCTCACCTCTTCGGACCTTCGTTCGCGTTGTCCTTCCTCTTTCCATACCGGGCCTCATCGCCGGTACTGCCCTGAGTTTCGCCCACACCATGGGAGAATTCGGCGTGGTGCTTATGGTTGGTGGGAACATTCCCGGCGTTACGCGGACGGTCTCGATTGATATCTACGATCAGGTGCAGGCCTCGAACTATGCCGCGGCCAACCAAACAGCTCTGCTGCTGCTCGTCATCTGCTTTGGAATGCTTTCGGTAGTCTACGGACTGAACCGGAGAACATGGTTGTTTAGTCCAGGCAGATGACTCGCGGAGAAAATTGGGGCCACAATTTGCTATGGTGGTCTACGGTTCGCTCGTGACATCATCAATGCCCCGCCAATCGACTGTGCAGGAGACTAAACAGGAGTCCGGAGATCGCGCTCAGGCGCCCGCCGATAGCGGCCACAACCTCGAATCACAAGCGCTGCAAGCAAAGATCCTCAAGAAACTGGACGCGTTCTGCCTCGATGTGGAAATTGCGGCAACCCCCGGCTTTACGATTCCGTTCGGTCCCTCCGGAGCAGGGAAGACCACGCTGCTCGACTGCATTGCTGGATTGCTCACACCAGACACCGGACGGATCTCGGTGGGCGGACGTGTCCTGTTCAATGCGGCGGAACATTTAGATCTCCCCCCCGCCAGGAGAAGCGTTGGCTACGTCTTCCAGGATCTCGCATTGTTCCCCCATCTGACGGTCGAGCAAAACGTTCAGTATGGATTGGCGCATCTCTCGCGCCCTCAACGACAGGAACGCGCTGCCGCTGCTCTGGACTCATTTCGCATTCTTCAACTCGGAAAGCGCCATACCAACGAGATCTCTGGCGGAGAACGTCAGCGCGTCGCACTGGCTCGCGCTTTGGTGACAGATCCCAAAGTTCTGTTGTTGGACGAACCTCTCGCCGCGCTCGATACCGCCACGAAATCGCGAATCGTGGATGATCTGCGACGATGGAACCACGCACACCGCATCCCGATTCTTTACGTCACCCACAGTCGCGACGAGGTCTTTGCCCTGGGAGAACGCGTTCTGGTCCTCGACCGGGGACGGATCGTCGCCCAAGGGACACCTCACGAAGTTCTGGAAGCCCCTTTGCAGGAAACCATCGCCCAACTTGCCGGATTCGAAAACATCTTCGACGCCCAGGTTGAGTCGGTGCACGAAGATCGCGGAACCATGCGGTGCCGGCTGACGGGAATCACGGCCGGAACTCCAGTGGAGTTGGAAACCCCCCTCGTTCGCGCCGAATTGGGCTCCCCGTTGCGCGTCGGAATTCGCGCGGGAGATATATTGTTGGCGACCGCACCGCCTGCGGGACTAAGTGCCCGCAACGTTCTGGCGGGACGCATCGCCACATTAGAACGACGTGACGTAATCGTTTCTGCCCGAGTGGACTGCGGAGTTGAGATGGAAGTCCACTTAACACTGGCGGCCCGCGACTCCCTCGCCCTCACGCCCGACAAAGATGTGTGGTTGGTGATCAAGACCCATTCGTGTCACTTGATGCGCAACTAAGAAGGTAGTAGTGCAGTTTGAACACCGACGCGAACTCTAAGGGCGTCATCCTGACCGCAGCCGTTTTTCAGGCGGAGGGAAGGATCTCGCGCGCAGACCGGCAAGCCGTCGAGGTACGCGCCCACCCGAGATCCCCCTCGACCGCGACTTCGGCACGTTCCTTTCTGCGTTCCGCATTTCTCCACGCTGCAGTTCGATGACCGCCACCCACTGATCCCTGCGCGCTTCTGAGAATACGATCCGGCCGCCAAGGATGTGCGCCAGCGCGGCCGGCGGCAAGTCCCGGTGAAAGCCGAAGAACCTCGTCTTTAGTTCCTCCCACTTTTTCCAGCGATCGAGCAGTGGATGGGCGGGTTCATACTTCGTCGAAAAGGCCAAAGCAACTTCGAAGTTAGAACGAAAGTCGGCAGCCGAGAGTGCCTCGTCGAGCGAGAAATCTTCGACACGCACGACCTGCATGGGACGCGTCACATATCCCAGCCACGCCCGCGTCAATTCATCCGATGCGGGCCATGCCGTCAGCACTCGCGACATCGGATAGCGTGCCTCCAAAAATCTCTCCGCCTTCTCGTGCAACTGAACATAGTCGCGATACGCGAGGTTATCTTCCGGCGAAAAGCCGTACGGAGGATTCCAGAACCATGCTGCGACAAACGCCAACGCCACCACCCCCACCGCGATTGGCCAAAAACGCAAATGCCGCCACAAGGTCGAGACTCCGACGATAATCACCAGCGGAACGACAGGCAACATGTAGCGTGCCAGCACCGCACCGCCAATCAGGGCCATGGCAATCACATACGCCGCCAGGACGACGAGAAAGAGCTGTTGCACAGGAACGGGAACGCGTGACCGCTCCTCGCCCCTGTCTTTTTGGGGCGGCAAAAGCATGGCCAGCAGCATTCCCAGCGTAATCACCCACAAATGCAGGTATCCGAATGACTGCCAAAGTCGCAAGCCCAGCGCCAGCACAAACCGCGTGAAACTCAGCGTTGCGGCTACGTTATAACGGAAGAATTCAGGGTTGCCGAAAACGTATCCGGTCTTGGCATAGTGATAGGCATACCAGCCGATCAACGGTGCCAGGGGGACCAGCAAGGCAACAGTCCGCCCCATCGTTGCCGTCGGCTGAGACCGCCGGGCGCCACGGTACAGCGCCCGTTGCAGAAAGTCCCATCCCGTCAGCGCCGCCGGTGCCAGGATCGCAGTCTCCTTCGCCAGCGCCGCCAGGGAAAACCAAACAGCCACCGACACAGGCCGATCTTCCAGGTACGCCGCCAATCCCCAGAATGTAAGTCCCGCGGCAGCCAGATCGACTTGCGCCAGAGAACTCTGCGCAAAAAGAACCGGATACAACGCGGTGCACACTGTGGACGCGATCGCAACTTGCGTATTGGCCGCCCGTTCTGCCAGGCGGAAAGCGCCGGTCAAGGCGAACGCCGCAATCACCAGCATGGCCGAGCGCGTCACAACTGGCGCGTAGCCGACGCAGTTCCACCAGAGTGCCAACCAGGCAAGGACCAGCGGCGGGTGCGCATTCGATATCGTTGAATGCGGAATCAGGCTCCCAGAGAGAAAGATGTCGCGCGCGGCCGGAACGTAGTATCCCGCTTCGTCCCAGAAGTAAGGAAGCTGCAACAGAGGCAAGTGCAGCAGAAAAATCGCTACAAAGATCACAGCAAACACCAGCGCGGGGTGAAGGCTGCGAGATGCCATCGGAGGGGTATTCTATCGGAGCCGACGCGGCCCTGCTGAAAAACGGACGGTATTTCTTGCGCAGTTCGCGCCACTGCGCCCTGGTCGGACTACTTCGGCGCTGAGGAGAAAAACCACGCGTGTTCTCCAACGCGTGAATAAACCAGATGCACGCCGTCCGTGCCGTTCAACCGGCCAAAGGCACCAGGCTGATCGTTTGGGCCAAGTGTGCCAGGTACCGCGATCCAGTCACCGTGATCTCCGGTCTTTTTGAGGCGATACAGTCCTACCTGCATTTTCATTGGGGGACTGTCTTTGACCAGACGCAGGAAGCTCGCATATACATCCCCGGAGTCGAGCATCGCAACGCCGCTGATCCGGGTACGCCTGTAGGGTATCGGGAGAACTTCTCCGTGGTTGTCGTATTCAGCCCACGGGTGATCTTGCTTCGGGAGCTTCCACCGGCTCAGCCTGTTCGTACTAAGGTTGTACTCGACCCACTCGTCGCTTGCACCTTCGTAGATACCGAGCAATTTTCTCGCACATCGCATGGTGAGATCAGGGAAGTCGTGACCCGAGAAAGCTGGCGGAGGCCAGGGTTCAAATGTCGTTCGTTCTAGGGTGGAGTTCACCATCTTTCCGTCAGCGAGGCGGTACTCACGGAGAATGTGATAGGGCTCATCCCTTGCTTCCCTATCCAAATCCGGGCCAGTTCGTACCCATCCAATCGCCCATACCGTGGCACCAGGTGCTGACCTGTATCGGTGAAAACTTCCCTGTATTGACCATCGGTGACACCCGGCCGTCCGGACTGGCAATGCCGACGAAGCAGCCGATTTGGCCCTTCTGAGGCAGGTAGCATCCCGAGACAATCAGGCGGCCATCTTCCGTCACCGTGGCATCGGACAAGCTGACGTCTCTGCTGTTAGGAATCGAGATCTTGAAGGAAGAGCGGAGTGTGTCTTTGTCATAGAGGTCAACGCGCGTGTCTAGGGGATAAACGTACACCAGGTGGTTGCGTTCCCAGTATCCGCGGCCCTCGTTGAAATATGGTTCGTATACTGTCGTGCTCGTGGGAATCGGTAACGTTTCCTGCCTGCGCGCAAGGCCCTTCTGGACAGTCGACACTTGCTGCGCTGCTAAGAGTAGCTGGAGAACCAGCGGAGGAATCAACAGTGACAAAGTGGCGCTTCATATCGCGCTCCTGTCAGGCACAAGCTTCTCGCTAAGACAGTGTCGCGCGCAATTGTTGCGGACAGATGAAAATCGGCAACCCCTGCGTTTCGGAAGGTTGAATTGTCACATACCGGCCCGACTCGCATTAATGAAACAAGTTCTAATGCACCGGACCAGCCGGAGTCATCCGCGGATCCAGCTTGATCTCACCGAATGCGCTCTCGTACCCGCCGACATTCTGCTGCAGCAATCCCAGCAGCGCTTTCGCCTGTTGTGGACTCAGATAGATGCCCTGAAAATTCTTGATCTCGACCTGAGTTTCGCTCTGTTGCTGCAGCGTGCCAAAAACCAGAAAGAAATCCCAGATGTTGACCCGCATCTGCACGCTATTGGCATAATTCTCGCGGTACGCGGAGTCATTTACCAGTTTGACGTTAGGTTGGCTCGGAAGGCTCATGGCTGGAAGTGTAATGACTTTGCCGTGGGAAAGGGAAGTTGGGCCGGGAAAATTCCCCCGGCGGAGACCGCAATGACAAAAACTGTCACCCGCCTGATGATTTCCGCTTCAGGGCGAGCGCGATTCCCGTCCGAGGATGCACAGCTTCCTTAGCCAGACATTGAAAACAAATGACTTATCAAGTTTGGTTGGGTTACTTTGGGCAGTTCCGGTTGGCGGGCAAAGTGCGATAGAGTCAGGTGCTCCATCGAAATTGAGGTTTTGAGAGAGCTATATGACCCATAACCCCGATCACGGGCAAACTGATGAGATCGTCCTGCCCGAGAATCTGCTCCCCTTGGGATCTGTGCTGGGCCAGGGAGTGACGCCGCTCGATGTCTGCATGGTGCTGGCGAAGGTTTTCCACGTCCAATACACGGAAGTCGCTTTGCTGCGACTGGAAAACGGACTGTTGCGCTTCATGTTCCCCGAGCATCTGCGTACCACAGGAGCCATTCCGGTCTCTAGCTCCGCAGTCGCGGCGCACACCGCGTTAAGTAAGAAAGCGGAGATCTTCAATAATTTCGCCAAGGTCAAACACGCCAGTATCTTTGAATCGATCAAGCCCGGTGTGGTTGAGTCCGATGAGCCGGTGAAGCCGAATCCGATCCAGAAATTGATGTCTGTCCCTATTCTGGATCAAGACTCGAATGTGATAGGAGTGATTCAGATTTCGCGCAAGGGCCTGGATCCGCGCTTCGCGCCCGACTTCAGCCGCGAAGATCTGCATGACCTGGAACTTGCCGCGGGAGTGCTTGCTTCTTCCCCAGTCCTGTTAGCCAACTAGCCGAAACCCTGATCTCGCCCCCGCGCCTGCTTATGTCGATGGCTGCCAGGTGGGTTAGCTAAGTGCTCTGAACCGGAATTACGGTGACGTATTTCTCAGGCCGCAGCGGCGGCCGCTTGAGGTTGTAGCTTTCCGAGGAGAGCGCAAAGATCATTTCGCGTGAAAGTCCATTGAAACGGGGAAGCCGTTTGTTCGTAGCGTGTTTGAAAATCCATGAGGCACTGCTCGAGTTGTGAGAGCGATGAAAAATCGTTGGGAGTGAGCACCTTTCTCTGGACGATGGAGAAATAAATCTCAATTTGGTTGATCCATCTGGCATGTACGGGGGTGTGTACCAGAAGGGCATTGGGCCAACGGGATCGGATGCGTTCCACTGCCTTGTGACCGCGATGAGCCGAGCAGTTATCCATGATCCAAAAAACGCGCTTGGTCGATTTGTATGGTTCGTGACGCATGACCTCGGCGATGAGGCGGTCGGTGGGAGCAATGCCGTTTTTCTTCTCACAGTGTCCGAAGAGCTAGGCACGATGGACGTCCCAAGCCGCCAAATAGCTCCAAGCGCCTTGGCGGAAATATTCGTGCTCTACCCGCATCGGTCGGTCGGCAGCAGGTGGCAAAGTGGGTTGTTTACGGCGTCGCGCTTGAATGCTGGTTTTCTCA
>QIAM01000097.1 GCA_003225555.1 Acidobacteriota bacterium
TTACTCGCTGAAGAGGAAAGCCGCACCCGGAGTGGACGGGGTCACCTGGCACGAGTATGAGGCCGGACTGGAGGAACGGTTAATCGACCTTCACGGTCGGGTCCATCGTGGAGCGTACCGAGCGTTACCTTCGAGAAGAGTGTACGTACAGAAAGAAGATGGACGGCAACGTCCACTGGGGGTTGCGGCCCTGGAAGACAAGATCGTCCAACAAGCCGTGGTCACCATCCTCAATCAGATTTACGAGGAAGACTTTCTGGGCTTCTCGTATGGTTTCCGTCCGGGGCGCAGCCAGCATGACGCGCTGGATGCGTTGTCGTACGCGCTCCTAAAGAAGAAGGTGAACTACATTCTGGACGCTGACATCCGTGGCTTTTTCGATAACCTCGACAAAGGCTGGATGATCAAGTTCGTAGAGCATCGCGTCGCCGATCCTCGCATACTGCGGCTAATCCAGAAATGGCTGAAGGCTGGGGTAATGGAGGAAGGCAAATGGTCGGAACCGCAGACAGGCACGGCGCAGGGCTCGGTGATTTCACCGTTGCTGGCTAACGTTTACCTGCACTACAGTTTCGATCTTTGGGTGAACGTCTGGCGCCAGAAGTGGGCGAAAGGCGAAGTGGTGGTCATCAGATATGCCGATGACAGCATCGCAGGATTTCAGTATCAAACGGACGCGGATCGCTTTCTGGAAAATTTACGGGAGCGACTGGCTCAGTTTGGACTGGAACTTCACCCGGATAAGACGCGCCGGATCGAATTCGGCAGGTTCGCCGAAGAGAACCGGAGACGTAGGGGAGAAGGGAAACCTGAGACGTTCGATTTCCTGGGCCTTACCCACATCAGTGGGAAGAACAGCCTGGGACGGTTTGCAGTTCGGCGCAAGACGATCCGCAAGCGCATACGGGCCAAGCTTGGACGCATCAAGCCGGAGCTCCGCAAGCGAATGCACGATCCCTTGTCCCAAACCGGGCAATGGCTCAAATCGATCGTGCAAGGCCACTTCAACTACTACGCGGTACCAGGCAACACCGCTAGCCTATCCCTGTTCCGGCACCGGTTGCTTGTGCTCTGGTGGCATAGTGTTCGCCGCCGCGGCCAGAAGCGCCGGATCTCCTGGACCAGAATGCTTGAGTTGGCAACGCGCTGGTTACCTGCACCGCAAGTGCTCCATCCCTATCCCGATGCCCGTTTTGCCGTTACTCATCCGAGATAAGAACCGGATGCGCTAATGAGCGCCCGTCCGGGTCTGCGGAGGGGGTCGTGAGCAATCACGATCCCTACTCCGATCGTCAACTGAGGCGACCCTAGGGATCGTTCGGTTGATGATCCCGAGAATGCCCGCCAACCGTCAGGCCGCATGTAGGCCAGAAATTTTCTCGCCACACTCAGGATTGCCCCAACCGCATTTGCTTGCTTATGTGTCGCAAATTTTTGCGCAGCGGTCGGCACATATATTCATTTTCTAGCATTTGATTATGGGCTAAACGCTTAACGCGCATGATACAATCTAGTTCCAAGTCGATCCGACGTACGACGGTTTGCGAATTGCTTAAGCCTCTCGCAGATCAAATCAGGATCCACCGCTACTCCGTCGCGTCAAGAGGTCGCATGTGGGTCGTTGTCACAGATGGCTCTGCCCCCATTGCTTGTCGCTCTGTTTAGGAGGTATTACTTCCAATGAAAGCGATCAAAATCTGCGCTGTAGTCCTCGTGCTTGCTTGTCCACTCCTGGCGGATTCAATCTCTGCATACGCTGTGCAAGGAGGGCGGGTGTATTTGGGAGACCCGAATCTAGTATTGCACCCTACATTCGACAGCTACTTAGAGCTGGGTTCCACTATTCCATCAGGTTTTGAGGGGCAAATCGCATTCACGTTGTCGGTGCTCGGACAGAACTATGTGAAAGAGTACGATCTCACGTTCCCCGCGCTCCTAATCGTGTTCACTTTCAAAATACCCACCGGAATTACCGGTCCTACCCCGGCGAATTTAACCGTGAACTTTGCTGGATTTCCTGAACACGACTACAGATTTCAACTCACCGCGGTGCCCGAACCGAGCGCATTTGTACTGTTCGGAACAGGACTTGCCTTAGTTTACGCAACAGCTTCTGCTATTGGAAAGAGAAAGAAAAAACATTGCTGAACCACGCGATAGTTCTCGGCTTCTGTTAAAGTCTCTACCGAGTTCTTTTGTCAGTCTCGAAGCCAGCGGCTCGGCTCGGTTTACGTATCAGGCCATTACACCAACTACCCTCCAGTTCACCCGTAGTGGAGCTTGTCGGCGGCGTGGGCTGGTTTGGGTTATTTTGCGTGACGCAGTTGGTGCCGCAGGGTTTCCACGATCAGACCGACCAATGCATAGGTAACGGCATTCGCCGCTAGAGTCTCATAGAGACTAACAGGGTGATGCATACCAGCTATCGCAACGGGGCAGGTCAAACTGATGAGAGTCCAGAAATCCCGCATTCGTTCGCTTGTAGATGGGAAGGTTGCGATGGCAAAAAGTGCCCAGAAGCCCGCAACCAGAAAGCCAACACTCGCCCAAATAGCAATTCGGTATTTCATGCTGCCGCTCCTAACGAGCATCATACGACTTTTCGCTCCCGAACGTAGATGTTGTTAACAGGCATCTCTTACAATGCCGGCGTCGTCAAGTACTTTTTTCCCACACTGCTGCGTCCACTCAGAGATGAGCGCCATTTCGCTCTCGTAGAAATAAGTGCCATACCAACCGGCACGGGCAAGAGTCATTTGGCACAGGCCAGCTTTCGGGTCGCAGTCCGGCTTGCCCGTCACTCGGCCACAACAAAGCAGGAATCTGGGTTTCCGTTTTCCCTGACTGCGCTTCCAGATGAGGGCCAATACGATTTCTCGCTAACATATTCTTGTGCCAAACGTCCCCTAGGAATCAAAGGGGACCTGTGAGATCCTCCCTTTGATTTCCTGGGGGACGAATGGACACAGCAAAGCTTGAATTTTTCCGCGGAACGCTTGACGTTCTCATTCTTAAAGCCTTGGCCTGGGGACCCCTTCATGGTTATGCCATCACTAACCTGCTTCGCCGTCAGAGTGACGATGCGCTGCTACTCGAAGAGGGCACGCTCTATCCTGCCCTCTGGCGGCTGGAAAACAGGGGATCGCTTGACGCCGAGTGGGGACTTTCCGGAAACAATCGCAGGGCCAAGTTCTACCGGCTGACTCCCCAGGGCCGGCGTCAATTGCGTCATGAAGTAAGAACCTGGGAGGCGTATGCCGGCGCCGTTGCCAAAGTACTCGGTGCGACGCAGCCTCCGTTGTCAAAGGAGATTGCATGACGCCCACTCCTATCTGGCGCCGCTACGCCCGCCTGTTCGGTCCCGACCCGGCCGCCGACGTGAAGGACGAGCTGAGGTTTCACCTCCAAGCGAAAATTGACGACCTCGTCACGCAGGGCTGGTCCCCTGAATCTGCCCGCCAGGAAGCCGCACGCCAGTTCGGAGACCTGCGCGCCTTACAACAAATCGGTGTGCGCATTGGAGAGAAGATGGAACGAGGCAAACGCCTCAAAGACCACTGGAACGATTCGCTCCAGGACGTGCGTTATACTTTCCGTACGCTCAGCCGCGATCCAGGTTTCGCGGCCACCTCCATCCTGATATTGGCTCTCGCCATCGGAGCCAACATTGCCGTCTTCAGCGTGGTCAACGCGCTGCTCCTGCGTCCGTTGCCGTTCCCCGATTCGCGCGAACTCGTGTGGATCGCCCCGCCTCCCACAGGCTGCGGCCTCTCCTGCGCCACTTACTCAGCGGATGCCTACGAAGAATTTCGCGCTCAGAGCCGCGCCTATCAGGACGTCACCGGCTACGAGGCCTTCACCACTCCTGACAATTTTCGCCTCACCGGACGTGGCGAGCCCGAACCAGCCACTGGGATCGAAGTCATCGGGAATTTCTTCCAGGTTCTTGGCGTGCAGCCCGCCATGGGCCGCCTGTTCACGGCCGACGAAGCTCGCGGCGGCCCCCAGCCGGTTACTCTCCTGGGCAATGCTTACTGGCGGCGTCAATTCAACGCCGATCCAGCCATCGTAGGCCAAGCCATCGAGCTGAATGGAACACCCATAACCGTGGTCGGCGTGTTGCCTGAGAGCTTCGACTTTGGGGCGATCTTTTCTCCGGGTGCGAAAGTCGATCTCTTCACTCCCCTCGACCTGAAGCTGGAACACGATTGGGGCAACATCGTTACGCTTCTTGCGCGACTCAAGCCAGGTGTGACCGTAACCCAGGCTCTCGACGATGCCAACCGTGTCGCGCCCAATATCTACTTCAACACGAAATATCCCGAGACGTTGGGCCGATACAAAGGTAATCTCATCCCAGTGCCGCTCAAGGATTACGTGACCGGCAAGCTGCGCCGCTCTCTGATTGCGCTATGGTGCGCAGTCGGTGCGATTCTGCTCATCGCCGGCGTGAATCTCTCGAACCTGCTTCTGGCTCGCGCCGTCGCGCGCGCCAAGGAGTTTGCCGTCCGTGGAGCACTCGGGGCGAGCCGCAGCCGCATCGTGCGCCAGTTACTGATGGAAAGCCTAGCGCTCTCCAGTGCGGGTGCGGCCCTCGGGCTAGGATTGGCTCTCCTTCTGATTGCGTGGCTTTCACATCAGGGGTCCGTGGCTCTGCCGCTCCTCGGTACCCTTCGCATCGACGGCCAAGCACTGGGCTGGACTGTTCTCGTTGCGATCTCCACCGCCATGATCTTCGGCCTGCTTCCAGGACTCAGGATAGCCAGCGGCAATCTGCAAGAGATGCTCAAGGACTCCGGTTCGGGCGCGGGACTGGCCCGCAAACACGAACCCCTCCGCGCTGCATTGGTGATCTTTGAAGTCGCACTGGCTTGCGTGCTGCTGGTGAGTGCGGGCCTGCTGTTGCGCAGCTTTGTCAAAGTTCTCGACGTAGATCTCGGCTTCCAACCCGGCCGCGCCGCCTCCATCCAGGTCGAATATGATGACAGCGCTCCGACCAACGACGCCCGCCGGGGCAAGCGCGGAGAAATTTTTCAGCAGATCATCACCCGTGTGAGCGCCATACCCGGTGTCGAGGCCGCCGGTATTTGCGATTTCCTTCCGCTGGGTCCGAACCGTAGTTGGGACGCACCTGTACCCAAGGGAAGAACCGCCGTCCCTGGAGAACTTCCGGAACCGCTGGTCTACGTAATCACTCCGGGATTCATCCATGCCATGGGGATTCGCCTGCACGGGCGAGACTTCACCTGGACCGATGGGCCACATAGTGACGCAGTGGTCCTCATCAACGCCTCTGCCGCCCGCTTCTACTGGCCTGGCGAAGATGCAGTCGGCAAAATCCTTATGCGTGGCAAGGAAGAGGACCGCATCGTCGGCGTCGTCGACGACGTCCACGAAGAGAACGTGGAGGGCGCGACTGGCTCGCAAATCTACTACCCGGCCACGCAGCAACAGCCGGACTGGGCGCAACTGGTCGTCCGCACCAGCATGCAGCCGGCCAGCCTCGCTGCCAGTGTGCTCCACGCACTGCGCGCGCTGAATCCCAAACAGCCGGCTGCCGAATTCCGCCCCATCCAGACCATCGTCGACCGCGCCGTCTCGCCGCGCCGCTTCTTCATGCTCCTCGTAGCTGCATTCGCTGGCCTCGGTCTGCTGCTGGCCGCCCTCGGCATCTACGGCGTCATCTCGTATTCGGTCACCCAACAATCGCAAGCGATCGGCATCCGCATGGCGCTCGGCGCCAGCGTCGGTCACGTGCAGCGCCAAGTGCTCGTCAGGACGCTGCGCTTGGCGGTTGCTGGTATGGTGCTGGGCACCTTGGTTGCACTCGCGGTGGCCAGGCTAATTTCTTCGCTATTGTTTTCCACCTTGTCGTGGGATCTGCCGACGTATTTCGGAATGGCGCTGGCATTGCTGCTGGTTGCGGCTATTTCCGGATACATTCCCGCGCGGCGCGCCTCCGCCGTCAACCCTATGGAGGTCTTGCGCAGCTACTGACCGTTTACTACTGTTCCTATGGGAGAAATCAGGTCGGAGCGAATCGTAGGCATTCGGAGCGGCAAGAAGAGGAAAGAACGGATAGACTCGCCCGCTACCCCGGAGTTCACTTTCTCACGGCTTCTTGATGGTTAGTCGGCAACCCTTACCTTGGGATTACTTCAGGCTTGCCCTAGCGTGACTCGAGAGCAACGCGGTAGTGTTGAGCTAGTACGAAGCTCAAATGAGTGCATTGGCGATTTTGAGTCAACCGAGGAAGCGTTCTGTTGTCCAGATTTCAGAGTCACGACCTGGGCACTTCGCATCGATCCGCCGTTTGCCAAATTGATTCGGGGTAGCTGGTTTGCTAAGGTCGTCGTCATGTCCGAGCGTTCCACCGAGCAGATACGCGAATTGCTCGACTCTCTTTATCGCGTGGATTCGGGACGAATCCTGGCAACTCTGATCCGACTGCTCGGAGATCTTGATGTCGCCGAAGAGGCCATGCACGAGGCCTTTGCCGCTGCTTTGGACACGTGGCCTCAGGCCGGCGTACCGGATAAACCGCGCCCCTGGCTCATTTCAACCCGTGCGCTTCAAAGCTATAAACGGAATGCGCCGTTTCTTCAGACGGGGTGGATCGAAATTCAAGCGCTCGTGTTTTATCTGATATCCTCACGTTTCGTTCTATGGGTCTCCACTTGACAATCTAGGGTAAGAAGTAGGATCGTAGCGTTGTTGCCTTCGACTAGATCCTCTAGAGGAGACTTTGCATGCCTGACAAAAATACGGCGCTGGTTCAGGGCACGCTCGACATGCTGATCCTCAAGACGCTTGCGCTTGAGCCGATGCATGCGCATGGTATCGGGCTGCGCATTGAGCAGATCAGCAAGGGAGTGTTTCAGGTCAATCCGGGGTCTCTTTTTCCCGCGTTTAAACGGCTGGAGCGCGCCGGGTGGCTGGACAGCGAATGGCGGGCCACAGAAAACAACCGCCGCGCCAAATACTACGTTTTGACTGCGAGTGGAAGAAAGCAACTTAAGTCGGAGACGCGCGACTGGAAAACGCAATCCGTCGCAATCGCACGCATTCTTGAAGCTTAGCGCGGAATTCGCGCGCGGGTGACATCATGAACGTCTTTCGCCATCTCACGGGCGGGCTGAAAGAGCTGGTTAGAAGAGACAAGACCGAGAGCGAACTCAGCGAGGAACTGAACGCCTACTTGCAAAACGCAGCTGATGCAAAGGTACAAGCGGGTGCGACACCGGAAGAGGCCTTGCGCTCTGCGCGGCTGGAACTGGGCGGGATGGAAACGGTGAAGCATGAAGTACGAGCGGTAGGTTGGGAGTTTGCAATCGAAGTTTTTGTGCAGGACGCTCGCTACGGCATACGCATGCTGCGCAAGTCGCCCCTGTTCACGGCTGTCGCTGTGACGGCCATTGCCATTGGGATTGGCGCCAACACGGCTATGTTCAGCCTGATCGACGCAATCTTGCTTCGGCCATTGCCCTATCCCGAACCCCAGCGGCTCATTGTCGTGGGGACACAGCAGCGTGGCCGTTCGGAAATGGACCTCATGGGCACTGCGGACTTTCTGGCGTGGCGTGACCACCAGCAGAGTTTCGAACAGGTCGCGGTTCTCGATCGAGCTGGCAGAAGCTTTGCGCTGAGCGGAATGGGGGCGCCGGAACGGATTCCCGGCGTCGGCGTGAGCGCGAATTTCTTTTCGATGTTTGGCGTTGCGCCGCTCAAGGGACGTGGATTTCAGCCCGGAGAAGACCGTCCGGGCGCACCCGGAGTTGTTGTAGTCAGCGAGCAGTTCTGGCGAGACCATCTGGGTTCCGATCCCGCGGTGCTAAACCGCACCCTGACGCTCGACGGCAAGTTGCGTACTATCGTCGGCGTCATGCCAGCAGGTTTCCGCTTCCCATCGCGCAGGCCGGTCGATGTCTGGGCCATTCGCACGTTGAATCCGCCAGCCGCGCGGCCTCCCTACGGCTTGGTTGGCCTTGGACGACTCAAGCCGGGTGTCAGTGTTCGCAAGGCTGCAGCCGAATTGAACGACATCGCCGCGCAAGTCGCGGCGCAATATCCGAGTTCTCCGGACCTGGTCGGCGTGATGATGCCCATGAAGGAGTGGATGGTCAGCGACGTCTCCACGGCTTTACTGCTATTGCTGGGCGCGATCGCGCTGGTGCTTTTGATCGCTGTCGTCAATGTGGCCAACCTGCTGCTGGCGCGAGCGACGGTGCGGCAGCGCGAGGTGGCGGTGCGCCTGGCATTGGGCGCAAGCCGCAAACGGGTTGTGCGCCAGCTTCTCACCGAGAGCTCCGTGCTTTCACTGCTGGGGGGCGTCATTGGGTTGCTCCTTGCCTACTTGGCCGTTCGAGCCTTTCTGGCGTTCGGCCCGGGACAGATGCCACGGTTAGAGGAAGTCGGCATCAACTCTGGAGTGCTGCTGTTTACGTTTGTGGTCTGCGTCGGCAGCGGGATACTGTTTGGACTGGCGCCTGCTCTTGAAACTTCGCGCCCATCGCTCAGTGATCCGTTGAAAGATACGAACCGCTCGTCGTCGTCGGCTTCTGCTTATCGGACGCATCGCGCTCTGTTGGTCTTTGAAGTCGCGCTCGCCTTGATCGTAATGATCGGCTCGGGCCTGCTCGTTCGAAGCTTTGTCCGCCTGAGCGATGTGAATCCCGGGATTCAGACCGATCACGTGATCACCGCGGCAATCTCTCTCCCCAATAAATATGCCGGTCCGCCACAAATCACGCAATTCTGGCAGCAGTTCCTGGAAAAAGTGCAGACCCTGCCCGGCGTGAAAGCAGCGAGCATCACCATGAGCCTGCCTCCCAATCTGCTAGCGATCACAAATCCATTTACAGTGGAAGGGCAGGGCTACGATCGCAACCACTCGTTACAGCTTGCGGAAGAGATGACGGTGAGCCCGGGCTACTTTCGTTCGCTCGGGATTCCGCTAATGAAAGGACGCTTTTTCTCTCCGTCTGACAAGGTGGAAAGCGATAAGGATCCCATGATCGTGATCGTCAACCAGACCATGGCGAAACAGTATTTCGGCGACAAAGACCCGATTGGGCGACGAATTCAGACTGGTGACCCTGATCCAAGCTTTCCCTGGGAAACGATCGTGGGTGTAGTCGGAGACGTAAAATACTCAGGACTGGATTCCGGACCCGGCCCGACTCTCTACGTTCCCTACAATGAAAATGGCTGGGTGATGTGGGCACGCGAGATGTATTTAGTGGTCCGCAGCAGTGGAAGTGCGCCGGGAATTGTGCCCGCAATCCGCACCCAACTTGCAAGCATGGACAGTACCATACCGCTAGCGCAGATACGGACGATGGATGAACTGCTCGATGAATCCTTAGTGCAGCAGCGCTTTCGCACCTGGCTGGTTAGCGGATTCGCCGCACTAGCTATGATTCTGTCGGCGATTGGCATTTACGCACTTATTTCCTACTCTGTGAGCCAACGCACGCGCGAGATCGGCGTGCGTCTCGCCCTTGGCGCCCAGCGGAGCAACGTGTTGGGTTTGGTGCTCAGAGAGGGTCTGCAGGTGCTGGCGTTTGGTTTGCTGTTGGGATTGGTTGGAGCGTTGTCGGCAACGCGCATCATGCGGTCGCTGCTCTACTCCACAAGCGCCACTGATGCCCTGAGCTTCATAGCCACTTCATTTACGCTGATCGCCGTGGCTCTGCTGGCGTGCTATATTCCAGCTCGCCGCGCCACGAAAGTGGACCCGATGGTCGCATTGCGATACGAGTAGGTTTAGGGGCTTATGGTGGAGGAGTGCAACCTCCCACCGATTTCGGGCGTATAG
Organism: Acidobacteriota bacterium; assembly: GCA_003225555.1. Lineage (GTDB taxonomy): Bacteria > Acidobacteriota > Terriglobia > Terriglobales > Acidobacteriaceae > Sulfotelmatobacter. Next base: position 9,818 of record QIAM01000097.1, read on the forward strand.
TCGGCAACTCGGAAACTAATCTAAGAGTCGAGTTCGTTGCCCGGCCGGAAATTTAATTCGCTTCTGTTCGTATGTACAGAATTGCCGAAGCATTTGTACGCAAGCGGGCACACAAATCCCACAAGATCCCAGTAGAGTGTTGTCCAAAGCTAGGCTTTTCGCACCCACAGGGGCGCAAACGATGCACGGTAATACCAGAACAGAATCACCCAACATATCGTCGCCAGAACCGCCAGCTGTGCCCCGCTGTGCTGCATTGTCAAGTGGTAGACAATTATGTTGGCGACCACTGGGCCGCTCAACGCAATCGCCAGTGGAACGTACCTCCCAATCAGAAACAGCGCTCCGCTGATGACCTGCACCGCACCCACAAACCACACATAGTGTGAAACGACCAGCGCGCCTAGGAACTCTCCCCACACTCCTTCCAGCGGAGGCATCGGCAGAAACTTCAGAAACGGATTAAGCCCAAAGACAAGAAACATCAAACCCAGCAGCATTCTTGCGATAATGGCCACAATTGTCATAGGTGCGTTCTCTTCTGTTCCTGATCTTCCCTGATTGGTTGAGATTGTACTGAAATTGGTTCTGAACTGGTAACCCAGTTCGTGGATTGTCGGCAACCCTTACATTACCAGGTTAGGTAAGAGTAGCCCATGATCCGCGCCCAAGCGAATTTCGGTGGCTAAGATGAGCCGGCTTAACGTTACCCAGGTGCTCGCACCTCGGTGAAACGTGAGAAGTGCGGGTTGCGCTCTTCTCGTTGCATCAGGTCTTTAGTTCAGTGTAGATTGAATCAACGCTTCAGTGGGGTAAGCAACGTGCGGTCGATTGTGAAGTACTTGGCGGTGATGTGCTTATTGCTGATGTTCTGGTCAGCAATTGCTTTCGCTGCGCATCATCACTCCAATGGTACCGAATCGGCCAAATGTACCGTCTGTGTGGCAGCCCACTCTGCGGCTCCTAAAGCCACTGCCGGTCTGCTGAAGGCGAAGTTCACTCCCATATCTACTCTCCTACCTGAGCCTGTTTTTGCCGCACAAAGCTTCGTGGCATTCGCGCTCAGCGTTCGCCCACCTCCCGCGATCTAGCTGTTCAAGAAGATCGACCTGTCGTTCGGAATCTGTTTTTCATTTCTGCGGGAGGAATTTATGCTGGCTTCATACGTGAAGTCGCGTTCCGCGACTTTTCTGCTGACGATTTTTCTGGCGTTAAATGTCATTGCTCATGCGCAATCAGGTAGTTCCACGTCGATTACGGGCACCGTAGTTGATCCATCCGGGGCAGTAGTGACCAACGCAACAGTCGAAGTCCGTAATCCTGTTAGCGGCTTTTCTCGAAATGCAGTCACTGATGCCTCTGGAAAATTCGTCGTCCCAAACGTCCCATTCAATCCTTATCACGTGACGGTTTCCGGCCAAGGTTTTGCACCGTACTCTGGAGATGTTGATGTCCGTTCGACTGTTCCCGTGAATCTCAACATCGCCCTCAAGGTGGGGGGGGCGGCGGAAAGCGTCACAGTGGAAGCAAACGGTGGAGATCTCATCGAGACCACTTCTACGTTTCACACGGACGTGGACCGCGGCCTGTTCGACAAACTGCCTCTGGAAAGCCAGTCGTCATCGTTAAGCTCGCTCGTAACTTTGTCTTCCCCAGGCATCGCTGCAGATTCAAACGGTCTCTTCCATGGAATGGGAGACCATGCGGAGAATTCCTTCATGGTGGATGGGCAGCCGATCACGGATCAGCAAAGCAAGGTCTTTTCCAACCAGATTCCTCTGGATTCAATTGCATCGATGGAGGTCATCGCAGGTGCGCCTCCAGCTGAGTTCGGTGAAAAGACGAGTGTGGTGATTAATGCCACCACACGTTCAGCTCAGGGCCTCACGACACCGACCGGCAGCGTCACGACCAGCTATGGCAGTTTCGGGACATCGACGGTTGGCATCAACGTCGGCTACGGTGGGCCGAAGTGGGGCAACTTCATCTCGGCAAGCGGTTTGAATACGGGACGATTCCTCGACCCTCCAGAGTTCACCGTTATCCACGCGAAGGGCAATGAAGAAAATATCTTTGACAGGGTCGACTATCAGCTATCGAAAGCGGACCCGATCCAGCTAAATCTGGGCTTCACAAGGTCGTGGTTCCAAAATCCAAACAGCTTCGACAACGTTCTGCACACCGGCCAAACCGATCTCGCTGGCAATCCATTTAGCCCCACGGACCAGAGGTCCCAGATTAGAACCTTCAACATTGCACCATCGTGGACGCGATTGCTCAGCACCAACGCGGTCTTCACGTTCGGCGGCTTCGTCCGGCACGATCAATACAACTATTATCCAAGCCACAATCTGTTCGACGACCTATCGCCTATCCAGCAGGAGTCGGTTGCTCAGGATCGAACGCTTACGAATGCAGGACTAAGGACATCGCTGTCCTATGTGAAGGGCATCCACAATATCAAGCTGGGAGCCACGTACCAACAAACATTCCTCAACGAGAACGACAATTTAGGGATTGTGGACAATGGGCTGATTCCGTCGCTAACGGACGCGAACGGCAATCCTTGCTTTGTGAATGGGGTTGCCTTAGGTTCTCCGTGTTCGGATCTGCTGCCATTCGACCTTACACGCGGAGGCGGTCTGTTTGCTTTTCGCGGCCACACGGACGTAAAACAGCTTGCGCTCTACGTTCAGGATCAGATCACGAAGGGGAATTGGTCATTCAACGTCGGTTTGCGGGGAGACTTTTACAATGGCTTGACTGCCCACAAAGAACCCGAGCCTCGCCTAGGCCTTGCCTACAACATCAAACGGACGAGCACAGTTCTTCGCCTTTCCTATGCGAGAGTGCTGGAAACACCGTTCAACGAAAATTTGATCGTTGCCAGCGTTGGATGCGACAGTCCTGTCCTAAACCCGCTGCTCGGCTGCGCTTCATCAAGTTCAACTCCTTTGAGTCCGGGTTGGCGCAATGAATTCCACGCCGGGTTGCAACAAGCTATCGGGAAGTATCTGGTGTTCTCCGGTGAGTACATTTGGAAATACACCCACAATGCTTATGATTTCAGCATTCTCGGAAACACCCCAATCTTCTTCCCGATCGCGTGGGACAGATCTAAAATTCCCGGATTCGCGGGGCGTGTGAGCGTGCCGAACCTGCACGGATTTTCCGCCCAAATGGTCTTGTCAACGGTTTCGGCGCGGTTCTTCCTCCCACAGGTCAGTGGTGCCGGAGCAACACCTTCCGCCCCTTCTGGGGTCTTCCGCATCGACCATGACGAGAAATTCAACCAAACAACACATTTGCAATACCAACCCTGGCAGCGAGGGCCGTGGATTGGTTTCAACTGGCGCTACGATAGCGGACTCGTGGCTGGCGCGGTTCCGTTCGCCACAGGCGCAAATACCCCCGTTGACTTGACTGGACTCACGGCGGACCAGCAGATGCAGGCCGGACTGTTCTGTGGGAATGTGTTGCCCACGTTGACGTCACCCCTTACGAGTTGCGCACCATCTCAGTATGGCTCAACACGAGTCACGATTCCGGCACCTGGCACCGAGAATGACGATCACAATCCTCCACGGATCGCGCCTCGCCACCTGTTCGACATCGCAGTTGGCGATGACAATATCTTTCGCGGCGACAAATACAAATGGAGCCTCCGTGTGACTGCGATTAACGTCACCAACAAAGTTGCGCTTTATAACTTCTTGTCGACGTTCAGCGGGACGCACTTTCTGACGCCACGTACCTACACGGCCGAGCTAGGCTTTCACTTCTAAGCCCCGTCGTTCAGGAGGGCTCGCAGAGTACGAAACACGAGCCCTCCTGCTTTCAAGGTTTCAAACTGTGGAACATCGCTAAATACGCATTGTGTCGTTCCGGGCGGATTGTCGGCTACTCTTACCTTGGGACTACTTCAGAGTAGGTAGTCAATCGCCAAGGTGCGAGGAAAGCCCACATCTCCGGTCTTGGCGATCGCGGCAAGGTAAGAGTCGCATAAGATTAAAGATGGGCCATCGCCGCTATGACTGAAGATGATATTCAGCTGCTGTACGAATATGATCGTTGGGCGAACAACAGAGTTTTCAAAGCGGCCTCTGCCCTCAGCGTGGAGCAGTTCACGCGCGATCTCGGCGGCAGCTTTAGCTCCGTGCGCGACGTGCTGGTGCACATCATTAGCGGTGAATGGGGTTGGCTTACGTATTGGAAGGAGCCGTGTCCAAGCTCTGACTTCCTGACAGATTTGTGGGATCGACACGATGTGTTGTTCGATCCTGATGTATTCCCCAACGTCGCCATGGTGCAGTCAAAGTGGGCAGAAATCGAGGAAGAACAAGCTGAGTTCGTCAGCCGCATAACAAGCGAGTCCTTGCAAACCATACTGCCTTTTCGCGGAATACAACTCAGCTTGGCGCACCTGATGCAACATCTGGCAAACCATTCCACTTACCATCGAGGTCAAATTGCACTGATGATGCGGCAGCTTGACGCCGAGCCTCTGGCCACGGACCTCCATATGTTTCTAATAGAAGGCCGCGAGACTACGGCAGCCCGGTAGACTTGCATGGAACAAGCCCGGCAGTTTTCAGCCATAGTCAAGGGTCAAACCCGCCGGTTTGGGCAATTCCGGGCGTGTTGTCGGCCACTCGGAAACGGGCTTGTAGGAGATCAATTGGCGATCTCCCCGAAGCCGACTTCGCGTTCCTTTTGGCGCCACTTCTACGAAAAAAGCGCTTCGATGTAGGCCTGGTGCGATGGTTCCTGCGTGCGCGTCAGTCAGTTGGCAGACTCTAAACGGGAAAATCTTAAGCCAGCGCTTATGGGGCTGTCCGCCATCGAGGTCTGACTCTTTGCTAAACTGTCCGCCTCATGCTCCTGCCGCGCAGACAAATCCATGAAGTGCTGGTCATCGGTTCCGGCGCCAGTGGCGGATGGGTCGCCAAAGAGTTGACCGAGCGCGGACTCACCGTCGTCATGCTCGAAGCTGGACCGCCGCGTGTCCCCGCACGCGATTTCACTGAACACATCTGGCCCTACCAGCTGAAGTTCCGCGGCTTTGGCAACCAGCAGCGCCTGCTCGAGACGCAGCCGGTGCAACGGCTCTGTTACGCCTGCGACGAATACAGCCATCAGTTCTTCGTCAACGATCTGGAGCACCCCTACACCTTTCCCGCGGACAAACCCTTCATGTGGATTCGCGGCCGCCAGATTGGCGGGAAGACGTTCTGCTGGGCGCGCGAAAGCTATCGCTACAGCGACAACGAATTCAAAGCCGCCACTCGCGACGGCTACGGCGAAGATTGGCCCATCAGCTACAAGGAACTTGAGCCCTACTACGACCTGGTCGAAAGCTATATCGGTGTCAGCGGATCGCGCGAAGGCCTGCCGCAATTGCCCGACGGACAATTTCTGCCGCCTATGAATCTTTCCTGCGGCGCGCTGCAAGCCAAAGACGTGATCGAGCGCAAGTTTGGCTGGCGCGTCATGACCGACCGCGTCGCCAACCTGACGGTTCCGCATCGTGGCCGCCCCGCCTGTCACTATTGCGACCAGTGCCAGCGCGGCTGTTTCACCGCTTCGTATTTCAACAGCCCGTCGGTAACTCTGCCCGCCGCGGCCCGCACCGGAAAATTCACTCTGGTGAGCGACGCCGTTGTCAGCGACCTTCTGATCGACCACAGCGGCCGCGCCAAGGGCGTCCACTACATCGACCGGGTCACGCGTGAGCATCGCGAGGTCTATGCCCAGGTTGTCGTCGTTGCCGCAGGAGCGCTGGAATCGACCCGCATCCTGCTGAATTCACAATCGCCCGCCAATGCTCAAGGAGTCGGCAACGCGAACGGCGTACTCGGGCATTACCTGATGGACCACTTCACCGTCGAAGATGCCGGCGGCCTGATGCCGGGACTGCATTCCTCCACGCGCGAAGCGGTCGGCCGCCCCTGCGGGTTCCTGATCCCCAAGTATGTCAACACCGTCGGCAGCGCGGCAAAAGATCGCAACTCCAAGTTCCTGCGCGGCTACCGTTTCGATGGCGATGGCAGCCAGGAGCTTTACGGCCACGCCTTTCTCATGCCAGAGCTGGGCGATGCATGGCGCAAGCGCGTGCGCGAGGAGATCCCCTACTATTTCGGCATTGAAGCGCAGGGCGAGTGTTTGCCCCGCGCCGACAACTTTGTCCGGCTGGATTCCACCCGAAAAGATGCCTGGGGTATCCCCGTGCTGCACGTCAACGCGAGCTACGGAGAGAACGAGAAGGCCATGGCCGCATCCATGCGCGGAAACATCAGCGCGATTCTCGACGCGATGACGCTCACCGACGCGACCCCACCCAAGACTGATCTCAGCGTCTTCGGCAAGAACATCCACGAATGCGTAACCGCCCGCATGGGCTCTGATCCGAAGAAGAGTGTGGTCGACTCCAACTGCAAAGTGCACGATGCTCCCAACATCTTTGTGACCGACGGAGCCGTTTTCACCACGCAGGGATGCTACGAGCCCACGCTGACGATCATGGCCATTTCGGCCCGCGCCGGAGAGCACATCGCACGAGCGTTTCGCCGAGGGGAGCTATGAGCGACGAACAAGAGCCGACCCGCATGGCATCGTCACAATCCGACGACCTTTCCCGCCGTCAGTGGCTGCTGCGGCTGGGCGAAATGGTCGTTCTCGCCGGCGTGAGCGGACTCGTTCCAGAATCCCCGACGGCTCTGCTGGGAGCAGGACTAGACGCGTCACGAGCCGCTACCACCCTGCCGCCCGGCCTCTATGACGCTTCGCCCGAACATTTGGTTCACGCGCTGAGCAGTGGCGGCAAGAAGTGGTCTCCGCCAACCGGCAGTGAGACGGAATACGTCCAGCCCAACTCGCTCCCGTTTCAGCCGCAGTTCTTTTCGGTGGAGGAGTTCCGCGTCGTCACCCGATTCGTCGAGATGCTGCTAGGCAACGCGGGTGCCACGGCCTTGTCACAAGCTACGCAGTGGTTCGACCAGTGGCTGTATTCTGCCGCGGGAGTTCGCGCCGCCGCGCAGCACCTCGACCAGCTTCATCGCCTGCTCGCCGTGGCCGTCAACGGAGAAGAATCGGTGCGCGATCTCGAAACCGCCGATCCCCAGTCTGTAGCCCGTGACGGACTCGCCGCGCTACACGATCTCTCTCTCCAGGCCCACGGTCAGGAATTCCTGCAACTCACCGCTTCCCAACAAATCGATCTGCTGACTTTCTCCGGCACCGACCAGCCCGGCAACCCGTTACGAAAGTTCTTCAAGATCACCCGTGCCCAAGCCGTCCGCGGCTACTACACCTCGGCGGCGGGCCTGGAGGAGCTCGACTACAAAGGCAACGCCTACTACGGCGACGGCCCGGGCTGCAAAGCGAAATCCTGAGGGCCCGTCCGCGGATGCGAAGTCTCGATCACGGGCAAGCCAGAAGGGATCGGTTCATCCGTCGGATTTAGTACCGATAAACGGGCTTCGGGAGATTAGCCGCGCTCACGGCACCCGTGGGCAACGCATTTCCTCGAAGCCGACTTGTGGCTCGGAATCACTTCCGTTTGTCAGTCACTCGACCGCAATTCGATCAATTGGGCCTCGTCCTCAGGAACCGCTCCCTCGACTGGAAACCGATTTTGTAGACCCGGGTCTAGGTTGCTGCCGGCAACCAGAAGTAGCATAATTCGCTGCGCAGCTTCTTACTCACTCCTCACAGCCGCCATCGGATCTATTTTCGTAGCTCGGAGCGCGGGAAGGTAGCAGGCCATCAGCACCACTATCGTGAGCATTGCTACCCCACTGGCAAATATTCCCGGATCATAGGGGCCTACCTCAAACAGCATGCTCCGCATGAAGCGCACTAGTATGAGTGCGGCCAGGAGCCCCGCACCGCCACCCAGCATGGCCCACTTGAGTCCCTGACCCAGGAACAATCTCAGAATTTGTGCTCGCGGCGCGCCCAGTGCCATTCGCACGCCGATCTCATGTTTGCTCTGCTCAACGGTATACGCCAGAACCCCGTAGACTCCAACTGCCGCCAGAAGGACTGCCAAGCCCGCAAATGCTGACAGCAGGAGCGCCGGAAAACGGGTCTGGGAGACGGAAGCCGAGACGATCTGGTCCAATGTTTGAACTTTGTAGATGGGCAAGTCCGGATCTAGATTCTTGAGCTCGCCGCGAATTGCCCCTACGGTCTGTTGCGGCCCTCCGGCGGTCCGGACAATGAGCGTCATCGAGCGGAAGTCAGCCCATAAACCGGACGGCTGATCAGTGTGCAGGAAATACACTTCCGGCTTGGTGGCTACGTTGGAACCGTGATTCTTGATATCGGTCACTACTCCGATTACCGAAAGCCAGGGAGCGTCCGACCTAAACCTTATTCGCTTCCCAATGGGATTTTCCCCTGGCCAGACCTTGCGGGCCAGCGTTTGATTAACCATCACCGACATAGGAGCAGGCCTTGTATCCGCCTCGCTCAAAAATCGCCCACGGACCAGCGGGATTCCCATCGCGCGAAAGTAATCGGGACTGATGATCTGCGAATCAGCAACGTTGATATCTGTCCCTGCCGGGTGACCTTCGACTTCAAAGGAGGAGTTTGCGGAGGCATTACTCAACGGCAACTGGTTCACGATTGCGACTGCTTCCACGCCGGGCAAGCTCCTCACTTCTTCCTGCAACTGCTGATAGAAGGTGGCAGTTCGACCCAACGAGTAACGAGCTTCGGGTAGAGACAGCCGCATCGTGACTACGTTTTTCGGGTCGAAACCAAGGGTGACGCCGAGCAGACGTACCAAACTTCCGATCATGAGCCCGGCCCCGGCGAGCAACACGAGAGAGAACGCAATCTCGGAGATCACCAAGAGACTACGATGCCGGGTGCCACGACGGCTTCCCATTGAATTCCGGCCGCTTGTTTTGAGTGTGTCGTTGAAGTCGGAGTGCGAGGCTTTCAAGGCGGGCACAAGGCCAAACAGCAGTCCAGTGAACAAACAAAGAATGGCCGCGAAGGCCAGAACCCGCAGGTTGAGTGCGACTCCTCCGAACTGTGCGGCGTTCACAGAGTCTCCCAAGGGCAGGATCTTTAAGCAGAAGAATGCCAGGAGCAGCCCCGCGGTCCCGCTGGCCAAAAACAGGAGAAGATTTTCGATCAGTACCTGACGGATGATGCGCCAGCGGCTAGCACCAAGGGCTGTTCTGGTCGCAATTTCCTTCTTGCGGTCTTCTGCCTTGGCTAACAGCAGATTGGACACGTTGGTGCAGGCGATCAGAAGCATGAAACATACGGCGGCCATTAAGACTAACAACGTAGCCCGCACGCTTCCTGTCATCTGTTCCCGTAGTGGGATGAGCGCGACACCAATTCCTGCAGCTCCGTTGTAATAGGACGGATACTTTTCCTCGATGCGCACAAGAATTGTCTTCATTTCGGCTCTCGCCTGGTCGAGGGTCGCTTGCTGCTTGAGGTCTCCAACGAGGTTCAAATAGTGGTTTCCCAGATTTGAACTGGCAGGCGAAATAGGCAGTGGTTGCCATACATCGACATCCTCACTTGGAAACTTGAAGTCTCGGGGCATGACTCCGACAACCACACAGCTATCACCATTCAGCAGAACTGATGAGCCGACAATTTCCGGATTGGAGCCAAACCGGTTCTGCCATAGCTTGTAGCTGAGAACGACCACCTGAGTGTGGCCGGTCTGCTGCTCTTGGGTAGAGAGAACCCGGCCAAAAAAGGGCTCCGTGCCCAACACCGAAAAGAACTCGGAAGTGCCCCAGCTCGCCACAAGCCGCAAGGGATCTCCTGTCCCCGTAAGAGTCACTGTACCGAGTGAAAATCCCGCCACGTGAGCGAAGCTCTGACTCTGCCGATATTCAAGGAACTCCGGTTCTGACAGGGGAATCTCGTTCATCCCTCGGGGGGAGAACGTATTCCAAATCCGTGCGATTCGCTCGGAGTTCGGATACGGCAGTGGGCGCAAGAGCAGGGAGTCCACGGCACTGAAGACGGCTGTAGTCGCGCCGATGCCAAGCGCAAGAGTTGTTATTACTGCGGTCGTAAAGATTGGGTTGCGTCCAAGCCAACGCAGCGCATAGCGAACATCCTGCAACACGGCCTCCAGCAGCCGTCCGGGGCGCTGCTCATAGCACTGTTCGCGTGTGCGTTCGACACCTCCGAAAGCGATCCCCGCCTGCCGACGTGCTTCTTCTGGGCTCATCCCCGCTGCGATATTCGTCTGAGTGGACTGATCGAGGTGAAACTGCAATTCGTCGTCAAGATCGACCGGTCGCTTGCGCGATAGGAAGAAGCGCAGGCGAGTCAAGAATTCACGCACCATGCGGATACCTTCTAAATTTGCTCCAGAACCAATCTGATCGCTGTGTTCAGTCGGTCCCAGTTCGAGAGTTCAGCTTCCAACTGCTTTTTCCCCGCGCGGGTCAGCGAATAGAATTTTGCCCGGCGGTTGTTTTCAGAGCTTGCCCATTCCGCCTTAATCCATCCCTTGTATTCGAGGCGGTGCAGGGCCGGGTAGAGAGAGCCCTGCCCGATCTGCAGCGCATCTTTGGAGACCTGCTGAATTCGGTTGGCAATGCCCCATCCGTGCATCGGTTCAAGCGCAAGCGTCTTCAAAATCAGCAAATCCAGCGTTCCTTGTAACAGGTCGGTTGATGGCGGCATACTCTTTCCCTTCCCTCGACACCCGACAAGAGATTTACACCTTACTCCTGTCGAATGTCAAGGGGGCGGTTGCTCTATGCGAAGGTGAAACACGAATCAACGACTGCAGGAGTCATGCTGGTCGGCAAAGCGAACAGCCAGGAAGCTATCCAGAAACGGGCTTGGAGGAGATCAATCGCGATCTCCCCGAAGCCGACTTCTGGCCCGGAATAACTTCCGGTAATTCGGGCGAAATCAAGGCGTTCCAGCTGCGCTGTTCGCTTTCGGACAACAAAGTTCGAGAATGGACACAATGCTGGCACGAGTTCTCCAGCGAACGAGGCTGTTTGCGCATTGGAGCCATAGACTTAGCGCTGACCGAATAGTGGCTGAAAGCTTGCATCTCTTGTCTTCAGCCCGTAATTCTTCCTTCTCAGAGGATTGTGGGGGGTTGGAGATGTTCAGCCTGTTTCAAGATCTGGGTTATGCGTTGCGCCAGTTGCGCAAGAGCCCGGGTTTCACCGTGGTAGCAGTCTCCACTCTGGCGCTCGGTATCGGGGCGAACACAGCGATCTTTTCGATTTTCAATGCCACGCTGCTGCGGCCGCTTCCTTACAAAGATCCTGACCGGCTGGTGATTCTGTGGTCCACGATTCCACGGTGGGGATTCTCGGGGCCGGGATCACTCACTGATCCTGACTATGTTCAGTGGGCACAACAGAATCAAGTCTTTGAACACATCGCGGCGTTCCGGGGCCAGACCTCGAATCTCACCGGCAGTGGCATTCCCGAACGACTGCTTGGTTCCACGGCCACCGCCAGCCTGTTCCCTTTGCTGGGCGCGGTGCCCGAGCTCGGGCGCGCATTCTCGGCGCAAGAGCAACGTCCGGGCCATGAAAATGTGGCCCTCCTCAGTCATCAGCTGTGGGCGCGTAGATTTGGTTCTGACCCAAACATCGTGGGGAAACCGATCACGCTGGACGGAAGGAGCTTCACCGTGCTGGGCGTGATGCCGGCACGTGTCCAGTTCCCTAATGATGCCGATTTCTGGACCCCTATGGTGCTGAACAGCGACCGTTCCAATGCGATGGATCAAATCATCGCGCGCCTCAAGCCGGATGTGACCATCGAGCGCGCTGCGCAAGACATCACACCGATCGCGCACCGCTTAAGTCCAGACTCCTCAATACAGCCGAGTTTGGCTTTCTTGAAAGACAAAGTGGTCGCGAATATTCGGCCCGCTCTCACCGTCCTGCTGGCAGCAGTCGGGGTGGTCCTGCTCATCGCTTGTGCCAATGTTGCCAATCTTCTCTTGAGCAAGACGACGGAGCGCCAGCGGGAAATCGTGATGCGGAGAGTGCTCGGGGCCAGCCGAATGCGGATCGTCCGCCAAATGCTCACTGAGAGCGTGCTGTTGGCAGGTGTCGGAGGTGCTCTGGGATTGCTGCTGGCGGTCGTGACGCGGAATCTGCTGGCCCAGCTGATGCCGCAAAGCATGGCCCAGCCCGGCGTCATCAACCAAATGGTAGCGGTAGACATGGACGGGTGGGTGCTGGGTTTTTCTTTCCTCGCTTCTTTTCTCACAGGAATTCTCTTTGGGCTGGCGCCAGCATGGCAGGTCTCGAAGGCGAATGCTCAGTCTTCCTTGAAGGGATCCGGAACGACGCACACCAGCGGAGCCCGATCCCAGCAGATGCGCAGCATTCTGATCGTGTGTGAATTCGCCCTCACACTGGTTTTGTTGGTTGGCGCAGGTCTGCTGCTCAAGAGTTTCGTGCGTCTCCTGAATGTGGACCCCGGCCTCGCAGCAAAAAATGTCGCCATCCTGAATCTCGAACTGCCTGAGACTAGGTACCGCACGGACGTCCAGATGAAGGATTTCCACGATGCCGTGCTGAACCGGATCGGCGCACTTCCG
>QIAM01000019.1 GCA_003225555.1 Acidobacteriota bacterium
CTTGAACCGGCGCAAGGCGTAGTTCGTTTGTCTGGGGTCTATACGCCGCCCGAGAAGCGAAAGCACGGCTACGCGGCAGCCTGCGTTCATGCGTTGTCGAAAGATCTTCGCGGCCGTGAGTATCGGTGCATTCTCTACACTGACTTGGGCAACCCTACATCGAATTCCATTTACCGACGAATCGGATATAGGGCCGCAGGAGAGGCTCTCGGTTATCGCTTTGACTGATCCAGCAAAGGCGGCAGTCCAACCCCGCAGGTACCTGCCGTGTTGGCTAGCCGGAATTGGCGAAAGCGTGTGCAAAAATTTGCAACAACGCTTCGTTTTAAAGACGCTGGCCGCCGGGAGGCAGAGCTCGACTCCGGGACAAACCGTATTGTTTATCTTGGCAAGGTCGATTACACTATTTCCACGTTTCAGCATCTAGCTGGAACGATAACTGGGGGCAAGATCATGGAATGGACCGCACCGGCTTTTAAAGAAGTTTGCTTGAACTGCGAAATCAACTCCTACGCCAGCGCCACGCTGTAAGCTGAATCATTTCCCCTCGAAGCTCTCCACCGCGAGACGCACACGATGATCTCCGCCACCAGTTGCGTGCGGACTTGTGTACCTGCCTGACGCAGCCCAAAGACTGAAATGTGCAGTTATCCCGCTTGTGCCGTGATCAGGCCCGAGTCCTGTTCTGGTAGTGGGATGATTTGCGCAGTGTGCGCCAAGGTTCGGTCCAGCGCATCCGCGAGGGTGGTCGGAAATGCAGAAGTCAGCAGGTTGACGTCAATTTGAAGATCCCGCGATGAATACAGCCGGTGCACAGCCAGGCTGCCTCGCTGGCAATTGCTAGAGCTCGCAAGGTCAAGGGTGAGCGTCCAGACCGACAATCCTTCGAGCGACTTGGGCCGTCCGGGCTTGTGCCAGTGGAACGAGAGCTCGCTCTTGCGTCCCGGCCCCGAGTCCAGCGCCAGCGACTCGCCGGGTTGCAGCTTCACACTCAGGCCGAAAGCGTCAAAATCATTGCTGCCAAACGCTGCCACGAGAATGCGGCGAATCTGCTCGTAGTCGCGGGCAACCTTGAGTTCTTCCGTGGCCCGGCGGATGGCGAGGTTGTTGATGAAAATCTGGCGCTGATCGAGGGTTCGCTGCGCGACGCGTGCAAGCTCTCCAAATTCGAGATAACCCAGGTGCTGCACTCCGATCCATATGCCGACTCCCAGAACCGCAAGCACCAATCCCAAAGAACTGCCGGTAGGCCAAAGCAGGAATAGACTCAGCAACGCAAAAATGGCGGAGACGCCGTAGAGCAGGATGACCACCTGCCGATGGGTCATGCCGTGCTGCAAGAGTTTGTGATGGATATGCTCGCGGTCAGCCGTAAAGACTGGGCGCCCGGCAATAAAGCGCCGGATGACTGAGAGAGCCGTCTCAAGAATCGGTAATCCGAAAGAAACCACGGGGATAGCGACCGCCACAATCGTCGGTGCCTTTTGCGCCCCTTGGAGAGCCAGTGCGCTCAACAGGAAACCGATAAAGAGGCTTCCCGAGTCGCCCAAAAATATTGTTGCCGGGTTAAAGTTGAACTTCAAGAATCCAAGAATTGCACCGGCAAGGGCAAGGGTCATCCCCGCGATCAGCGGCTGCCCGCTGAGCAGCGCCACCACAAAAGCGACCAGCGTTGAGAAAAGGGCAGACCCAGCGGCCAGGCCATCGAGGCCATCAATCAAGTTAAAAGCGTTGGTGATCGCCAGAACCCACAAGACCGTGATAGGAAGGCCTACGAACCAGGGCAATGTGTGTTGGCCGAACAGGACGGGAATATTGACGATGCGCAACCCGCCGATGAACAACATGGTTGCGGCCACACCCTGAATCCCGAACTTGAAGTATGGACCTGCTCCGTAAATGTCGTCGTAGACCCCAAGCAGAAAAACAAGAGACGCGGGTACAACCACGATGAGCAGTGCCTTCAAAGACAAGCTGTGCAAGCGTGGGTTGTGCAGCGCCAGCAGGTAAGCCGTTCCCAAACTTAGCGAAAACGATACAAAGATCGCGACGCCGCCGAGGCGCGGAAGGGGATTTTTATGCAGATGCCGCTCTTGGGTCGGAACCGCGACCCAGCCACGTGCGGTTGCGAAGTCGCGAACCAACCTGGTCAGGATGAAAGACCCCAGCAGCGACAGGAAGAACATCCCGAGATACAATGCGCTCAACTCGCCTCCCGCAATTGGCCGATGTGACTAATCCCTTGCAATAGTACTTTGTCCTTCTCCAAGTATTGCTGGAGGCGGTCTTGGTTGGAAGTTAGTTAATGGGTTCGTGGGCGCATGAACAGCTCGCGGAACTCTAGCAGGACGTGGAAGACAGTTTCAATCCTCGCGCTCAGAAAGCTGTGGAAAAACGGTGGAAATCACCAAGGCGCGAGCATCGTCGTGTGTACTACTGTGTTAAACTGCTCTGCAAATTTCCCTACACTATTTCCCAGGGGCCTCTAGATGGAGTTGGACACACCGAGCTTCAACCGCCGAGCGTACAATTCTGTTTTCGTCATTGCACTCTTTCTCTTCGCAGGCTTCGCCCAAGCTCAACAGAGTTCCGCAGAGCAGTCTCAGTCAGCAGCCCAGCCGGCATCTCAGGCGGCCGTAGGAACGACGGCTTCCAAGCCTGACTCTCAGAGGAACACTTCCGCGTCGGCGAA
The DNA here is from genome assembly GCA_003225555.1 of Acidobacteriota bacterium. Lineage (GTDB taxonomy): Bacteria > Acidobacteriota > Terriglobia > Terriglobales > Acidobacteriaceae > Sulfotelmatobacter. The sequence continues at coordinate 2,693 of QIAM01000019.1, forward strand.
GAATGCACCAGCGCCAGGAGGGATCAGTTCGTCCGATTCTCCCGTTCTGAAGCTGGGCGCCGGTGACCTGATCGAGGTGAGTGTCTACAATGTACCGGAACTGACGACCAAAGCCCGCGTAGGGAATTCCGGAGACGTTTACCTCCCGCTGATCGACTACGTGCATGTCGAAGCCCTGACCACCGAAGAGGCTCAGGCTCTGATCCAGAAGCGGTTGGAGGATGGCGGTTTCGTCCGCAACCCGCATGTGACGATTTTCGTGGATGAATCGTCGTCCCAGGGGGTCACCTTGCTGGGAGAAGTTTCGAAGCCTGGTGTCTATCCGGATCTGGGAGATCACAAGCTTTACGAGTTGATTTCAATGGCGGGCGGTTTCACCCAGAGTGCGGCCCGCAAAGTGAGCATCGTTCGCCGCAATCAGCTGCAACCGATCCACCTTAGCCTTCCCCGGAATCTGGCTGACGATCTCAGCAGCAATGTGGATATTCTTCCTGGGGACACGATCATGGTGCCGCGGGCGCCGATAATTTACGTGGTTGGCGACGTAGGTCGTCCCAGCGGTTTGCTGGTTGATAACGGTTCACTAACCGTACTGCAAGCCATCGCCCTCGCAGGCGGAACGAACAAGACTGCGAAGATGGGTGGTGTGCGCATCATCCGCAAGGGCCCCACGGGAATGACCGAGACAGAAGTTCCTTTGAAAAAAATGCTGGAAGCGAAGGCTCCCGATATACCGTTGCAGGGGGATGACATTCTATTCGTTCCAGTAAGCGGTGGACGAGTGCTGGCCCAGCGGACCTTCGAAGCGGCTATGTCAGCGGCAACCGCGGTTACGATTTATACTGTGCACCCCTAGTGGATAGCCAGGCCATCTAGAACCTTCTCAGACAGCGACCTGCGCTTTACCGACCGGAACGATTCCACACAATTCCTGCAGCACTTGAATGTAGTCTTCAGCAGTCTGCTTGCGGGAGAAACGCCGGACGATGTACTCTCTGCCGTTCTTCCCCAACGTCGCTCCGAGCGAAAGATCGCCTGCCAGTCGCTTGATTGCGTGCGCGAGCGCGCTGGACTTCTCAGGCTCGATGACGATGCCGGCCCCAGCCTCCTCAACAATCTTCTGTGCCTGACCTTCGACACCGAGAATCACCGGACGCGCACAGGACATAAATTCCAGCATCTTTGTAGGAATTACAGTCTTGAAAACGTCAGTCTTCTTGAGGAGGACGAGGCCGGCGTCCGAGGCGGAGATGATCGCAGGAATTCTTTCGCGGGGCTGCTGATCGAGAAAGCGAACGTTGCTCAGGCCGCGGGATTGCGCGATGGCTTTGATCCGTTCCTTCTCCGCCCCTTCCCCGACCAGGAGGAAGAGGACATTGGGCTTTTCCTGGCGTAGCTGGTCTGCCGCGTCCAACAGCGTCTCCAGCCCATGGGCCATACCCATGGTTCCGACATAGCACACCAGAAACTTGCCTTCGGCCTCGAGTTGCTGTCGGAGTGAAAGGTTGGCGTCGACCGGCTGGGGAGCGAAAAGGTCGGTCTCGACTCCGTTTTCAACCACCGAGATTTTCTCGGGGAGAACCCGCCAATGCTCTACAAGATGATCTTTGAATGCAGAAGTCACAACGACGACGTGATCTGAGTGCTTGTACAGAACGCCCGCTATCGCCGAAAGCGTTTTGTTGAGTATCGAGTTTTCACTTCCGACGCCCACCGCGATCAGGGACTCTGGCCAGAGATCGCGCACCTCGAATACGAATGGCACCTGCCTTGCGAACGCCAGCCAGCAGGCGGCGAGCCCCACCAAGAGTTGAGGGGATGAGCCGATGATGACATTGGGACGCGGAAGGCTCAGTCCCCGTACCGCAGCCGACAAACAGAACGAAGCGTAGTTCCGCATCCTCTCGTGCGCCTTGCGGTTGGGGAGGGGCCAGAGCCAGGTACGAAAAACGTCCACTCGCCCAACCTTTTCATGGTGCGTGAGGCGGTGTAGGCGGCTGCGCCACTCCGGCGGAACTACTCCGGTAGGATGATTGGGAAATCCCGTGAGCACCGATACGTCGTGACCGGCTTGAGTCCAGTGCTGCGCGAGCTCGGCCGCCCGAGCGGCGGGAGCGCCCATCTCCGGCGAAAAATATTGTGAGACGTAGAGAATCTTCACGCGAGCCTAGTAGTAACAAAGCTTGAATGCACTTTTGTAGCACAAAGCCCGCGTGCGCTTGCTGCGGCTTCGGGCGTACCTTTCCCAGCGATCGGCGACGGACGCAAATTTGTCTTCGCCGGTCAGACGATGCATCACCCGCAACTGCACAATGTGCAATCGATGGTAGAAGGGGCTTGCGGTCATCGGAAGGCGCGTCCCCGACTGCTCATATAAGGACCAGAAACCCAGATCATACCGCTCAAGATTTCTCAGCAGCGTTTGCACAGCTCTGGCAAAAAGCTCGCGGGCCGCATGGTCTTGCGTGGCAAGGAAGTAATCGTAGACGCCCCACGCTGCCCAGATAAATCCGTTCAGGATATGAGTCGGCGGAGAAACAATGTACTCCTCGAACCACAGATCTCCGTTCTCGTCGGTAAACGCGACACCACCCTCGTTCGCGGACTTGAAAAAAGCGGCCAAGGCAAGTCGTAGGGCTTCCAGATATCTCGAATCGCCAGTTTCCTTATAGGCACGAACCAGCGCCGAAATCCCCTGGCCCTGGGCAAGACCTGAGTACCAAGGCGCACGCAGCGTGTCGCGATATTCCCAATCAAAGTGATGGTTCCAAACCGCCAGGCCCTGGGCGTTTTTCTCCAAGTGGGAGCAGAGCCAGTCTGCAACGAGAAAGAATTTCTTGCGCCGGCTCGGGTCTCCGGTGCGGCGAAACAGGTTGTAATTTCCCAGTCCGTATTGCGCGATCGCAATCGGGTTCTGCTGCAAACCAATCTTGCCGTGATAGTCGAGAAGCGGAATCCCGGCTGAGTCATACGCTCCGGGATAGTCTGCTTTCTCGGCGAAGACCATGTAGTACTCGCCCAGCTCTCCGGCGTGCGCGTTCCGATTCTCCTCGGGGGTTTCATGCCAGAACGTGAGGTGGCTCTTGCCACCGAGCAGATAAGCGCTGAGAATTCGGCGGTAATAGTTAAGGCGAGGCAAAAGCGGCACGGATCCTGAGATTTCCTCGAACTATATCACGAGCGGAACGCCCGAAGTCAGCGCCCGACCGAGTAGAGCAATGTGGTCATGTCATCCCCCACAACCGCCGCCGTACTGACAGCGAGGTACTGCGTGCTGTTTTCTCCGTCGGGAAGAAATGCGTTGCCGTATTGGAAGAGTCTCATGGGCCAGAGGTCTTTCTTCCAAGCCAGCAGCGGTTGCCAGTCGCGTTCCCCTCCACGGCCGTAAATACGAACGTGACGATCGGTATTCAGTGCGCTGGGTTCGACCATGGTCGAGAAGAACACGTCGCGGCCAACGCGGCAGCCATAAATCGACGAAGTGCTGATCGGCGCCAGTTGTGACAACTTTCCCTGTCGGTCCAGGCGGTAGATGTAGTTAGCTTCCCAGGGCGTGTCGGAAGAAAAATACAGCCCATCCTCCATGGGTATGAGCCCAACCGCGCGCGCCTGCTGGTTTCCGCGCACAACGACTTCAACTTGGCGAAACTCACACGACGCACGCAGGATGCGGCATTCGTCGCCGTAGTCACCAGTCAGCACCCACAAACAGTCGCCCCAGCGATCGTAAACAATATTGTGAACATGACGGATCGTGTGCTTGGGAAAGACGTACGCGACATTCCAGGTCGCCCCGTCATCCGAAGACACATAGATATGGACTTCCTCGCGGGCAGGGTTGTCGAAGTATTCCCCCCAGAACACTGCGCCGCCGGGAACTGCCGTAATGTGCAGGGGCCGCGTGCCTCGAGTGATGGGATGTGTGCGCCGGAACTGGATTTCGCCAGCACGAAGCGTGACGATAGCTCCCGGAACCGCGGCTACCAACCCGCCTGACGCGAGCACAGACAGTGCGTGAAACCCGTCACGAACCAGGCGCGAGCTGAGACGAATCGCGGAACTGAAATTTCGCCACCATGCGGGACTGTAGGAAGCGACCGATTCCCAAGACACATCTCCCGAGGAGATCTGACCTTGTGAAATTCTTGCGCGCAGTAGATGGTAGCCGCGAGCCGCGTAGAGCTGATCGCCTGCCCACGCCAGCGCTCGCAGACGCGGAAATCTCGCCACACAAACCGGGCTCAGCGACTGATTGGTGGATGACGCCGTCACGTGTGCAGCTCGCGAATTCATACGGGCTAGGACTGGACTTGAGGTTTGACGACCAGAAACAGCCCGATCGCCAGTACGTCCATACGAGTGCGCTGGAAACAGTCGATCGCTTCCTCCGGTGTACAAACGATTGGTTCATTCTCATTGAAGCTGGTATTGAGAAGGACAGGAATACCCGTCTTCCGATGAAAGGCAGCAATCAGATCGTAGTACATCGGATTTTCTTCGCGAGTCACGGTCTGCAGGCGGCCAGTGTCGTCGACGTGATTCACCGCGCACAACTCTTTGCGTTTTTCCGGACGGATTTTGTAGACATGCAGCATGAAAGGCGATGGATGATCGTGCTCGAAATATTCGTGCTGGTAGTCGGTAAGGATAGACGGCGCGAACGGACGGAACCACTCCCGATGTTTGATGCGAGCGTTTAGAACATCCTTCATATTCGGCAGACCGGGATGGGCGACGATGGAACGGTTGCCGAGCGCCCGCGGACCCCACTCCATACGGCCCTGAAACCATCCGATGACGTTGCCCGCCGCGATCTGGTCGGCCACCGCTGAAAGCAATGGCTCCCGCTCCAGTTTGCGATGCTCGACACCTGCACTCTTTAGCGCCGATTCAATCCGCGACTCGGAGAACTCCGGTCCGAGATAGGAGTTCTTCAGCTCATGGCGCCGTGGCTGCTTGAGCACAGAGTGATACGTGTGCAAGGCCGCGCCGATGGCCAAGCCTTCATCACCTGCTGCCGGCTGGATATAAGTTCGCCGAAAGGGAGTGCAATCGAACAGCTTGCCGTTCGCGACGCTGTTGAGAGCGCATCCGCCCGCCATCGCCAGATCGTCACAAGGAACCGTCTGGTGTAACCGGTCCAAAAGGTGGAAGAACACTTCCTCGAACCGGTGTTGCAATGCAAAAGCGAGATCCATGTCGCGCTGGGTAATCTCCGCGTGCGGACGGCGTGGCTCTCCGAAGAGTTTCTCAATACGCTCGGAAAAATGGCGAGCCAGCCGAACCGTGCCATCGGGCAGCACCTGCATGCCTTGATTGCTGCCCAACGGCTTGAAGTAGGAGAGATCAAGCTGGAAACCGCCGTTTCTCGCGGCGACAATCTTCGTAATCTCACTGCAGTACGTATCTTTGCCATAAGGCGCCAGGCCCATGACCTTGCCTTCGTCCCCGTACTTCGTGTAGCCGATGAATTCACAGATCATCGTATAGAAACTGCCCAGCGAGTGGGGGAGAAAGACGCGATCCAGCACCTCGATGTCGTTCCCCTCACAGCGCGCCATCATGGTCGACACGAAGTCGCCGGAACCGTCATAACTAAAGCCAGCAGCCTTCTCCCAAGGCGAGCAGTAATACGCGCTGGCGATATGTGCGATGTGGTGTTCGAGATGATGTTCCAGAAAGCGAAGTTGCGAAGGCTCGACTTCGAGCGCCTTGCCTAGAAGCAAACGCACGTCGCGCATGGCCTGCTTGCGCTGGCGAAGGCGAATGAAGTTCAGGATCTTCGAGGGATTGGCGAGCGCGTATTGAACTTTCTTCGCCAGGTTCGCGTCGCTATCTTGTCCGACAGCGACGTGATTCACGTCAGAAATCCTTGCGCCAGCTGCATCGAGGCAGGCTTTCACTGCCAGCGCCGGGAAACCGCCGAAGTGCTTGTGGCGGTTGAGACGCTCCTCGGCAATAGCGAACACGACTTCACCATCCTGCACGATGGCCGCCGAGGCATCGGCGTGAAACATGTTGAGGCCCAGAATGAGCATGAACTAGTTTTCTTTCTCCCGAGGTCGTTGCTATGGAACTATCATTAATCCTTGCTGGAGTCGTCCATAGCGGCATCAATGAAAGAAGCGGTGTCGACGGCGAGGCGTTTGCCGGTTGCCACGGACTCCTGCGTTCGCAAGGTAGCGAGGGTGGTACAAACAAGCTCATCAACCGGGATGGCGGGAGGTCCTTGTTGCCGGACGGACCGTGTGAAGGCGGCCCACTCGCCGCGATGCCCCTTGTCCTGATGCCAGCGCGAGCGGATCACTTGCTTGCGGCCATTGCGCAGGAGTTCAAGACGACGAAAATCTTCAAGCACCGCGACGGCTCCTCCGCCGAATGCTTCCACGCGTTCCTTCGAGAATGAACGGTCGCCGTTCGCGAGATAGCTGATCGTCCCTTCTGAACCGTTTGCGAATCGTAGAGAAGCGAGAATGTTGTCGCCACTGTAGCGACCTGAATTTCCCACGGCATGCGCCTCGACTTCGACGATGGGAGAACCAGTCAGAAACATCAGCAGATCCACAAAATGGCAGACCTCTCCCAGAATCCGCCCGCCGCCCTGCTGGGGATCGTTGACCCAATGATCGGGAGGAAGAAATCCGGCATTAACGCGATAGTGCAGTGCCAGCGGCTCGGAAATCGGTGCCAGAAACGATTTCATCCGCGCGCTCATAGGCGCAAACCGGCGATTGAAACCAACCATCAGCTCAGGCCTATGCGTGGAGGCAATGCCGAAGTAAGTGCGAACTATAAAACGAAGTTCCTGTTCCGACAAGCAGAGTGGCTTCTCGCAAAACACGTGCTTCCCTGCTTCCAGCGCGGCCAGAACACGGCTCGCGTGGAGGTGATGGCGAGTCGCAATCACCAACGTATTGATCCCGGCATCGCGAACCAGTTGGGCATCATCGGTAGTGCAGTAGCGAAAGCCAAATTTCTGCGCCGCGTGGTGCGCGTGCGCGCCGGTCGCCGTGCAGACGCCGGTGAGGGTGGTATCGCGCGAAGCTTTCAATACGGGAACGAGCGTCCCCAATGCGAACACTCCTGCTCCGAGCAGCCCCACTGAAATGCTGTCCACCGACGGCTGTCGTGCGGGAGTGCTGCCTGAGGACGCAGATAGAAGTTCCGGAGTCCGAGCATCGTCGCCTGTGCCCCCGTATTGAATGACGACGCCCAGGAATGGCTCCCCGGATCGTCCCGTAATCAGTTCATACGCAGCCGGAGCATGTTCAATCGGAAAGCGATGCGTGATGAGAGATACGACGTTCACTTTCCTTTCAGAGAGCAGATGCAGAAAGGCTTCCATGTTCCGCGTTTCCGTCCAGCGCACATAGCCGACGGGATAGTCGCGGCCTTTCTGCTCATAAGCGGCGTCATATCGGCCAGGGCCATAGGAACGGGAAATCCTGAAGTCGAGTTCCTTCTCGTAGTACGCCTTGCGTTCGATATCGATGCCGACCGTTCCCACGGCAACAATAATCGCGCGGTCGCGCGCGACAGCGCCCGCCAGATTGACCGGCTCGCTGCTGGGAGTTTCAGCAGCAATGAGAACTGAATCGACGCCTGCGCCGTGCGAGTGCTCTGCACAAAGATCGGGAAAGTCCGAAGCAGAAGTTGTGGCCGCATCAGCGCCCAGACTGAGGGCAAGCTCGGCGCGTGAGGAGCTAAGGTCCATTCCAAGCACTCGACAGCCTGCGGCTTTCAAGAGTTGCGCGGTGAGTTGGCCGACCAAGCCAAGTCCGATCACCGCCACTAGATCGCCCAGTTTCGCTTCCGCCGTGCGGACACCATGAAGAGCAACCGCACCGAGAGTTGCAAATGCCGCTTCGTCGAAGGAAACCTCGCCGGCGGCCGCGGAGATGCGAGCTGCCAACAGGCGGGGAATACAGGCGAGTTCGCCGTGTACGGCAAATCCAGCGCCCGCGCAGGCCACACGATCAGCGGGTTGAATGTCCGTGATGCCCTCACCCACGGCGATGACCGTTCCCGCACTGCTGTATCCGGGCGCCTGTGGCTGATCGAGACGGCTGCGTACCGTGTGCACGGCGGAGAAAATGCCATCACGCCGCACTTTATTAATGACATCGCGCACAAGGTCGGGCCGGGCCTGCGCTTTCTGCAACAAGCTCTTGCGCGAGAACTCGAGTGCCGCACGTTCTGTCCCAGCGGAAACCACGGACGCCGCAATACGTACCAGCAAACAGCCCGGCAGCAACTGCGGTGCCGGAACTTCAGCAACGGTAATCTCGCCGGAGCGCGCGTCCTGGAAAACCTGTTTCATCGAGCTGTTGCTTGTGCCGCAGCCACCTGCGGCAGCTGAGACTCGAATCTCTCGGCCTTACCATCGAGAAATACCTGCATCCAGAGTTCGAGGGTGACGAGTTGCCACAGTTGCATCGACCAATCCTGGCGGCCACTGCGATGCTCGTCGATCAAACACTGTACCGCCTCCGGACGGAACATACCGCGGTTACGGACCTGAGGTGCCGAGAGCAAATCATCCACCATTTCCTTGAGGTCGTGTGCCAGCCAATAGTCTACTGGAGCGGCGAAGCCGGCTTTTGGCTGGTGCAGCACTTCGCGGGGCAGAATGTCTGCCATCGCTTGTCGGAAGATGTACTTCGTTGTGGGTCGAAGAGAGCCCTTTAACTTCAGATAAGGTGGGACATTCCACGCGACGAACTCGGCAAACTGGCGGTCAAGAAAAGGCACTCGGACCTCGACCGAAGACGCCATGCTCATCTTGTCGTTATAGGTCAGGTTCAGGCTGGCCATGAAAATCTTGGTGTCAAGGTAGAGCATCTGGTGCAGAAAGTCTGCGTCGCCGACGCGGTCGAATGCCGCGCGATGCTGGATCGCAGGATCGGATCCCGAAGCCGTTGTTGCAAACTCGGAAGTGTAGAGATCGTGTTTTTGCCTGTGGTCGAGATAAGTACAGTTCGCAATGAAACGATCGATGGGATCGAGCGACGCGCTGCGAGCCATTTTCTTGCCGAGGCGCATCCTCCCCTTCAACGGAGTACCACGCAGACTGGGAAGGGCGGCCATGGCTCCTTCCGCCAGACCCCGGATACCCAATGGCAAGTGGCTGTACGCCTGTGCCCAATAGTGAGCCACGTACTTGCGGTATCCGGCGAAGAGTTCATCTCCGCCCACGCCGGAAAGAAGCACGGTTGCCTGCTTGCGGGCTTCGCGACAAACAAGATACGCCGTGATGATGGCGGGATCGGCTGTGGGCTCATCCATGTGCCACACGAGGCGGGGCAAGAGATCGGTGACGTCGGGCGCGACGACGATACGCTGGTTCTCGCAGCCCAGTTGACGCGCCAGGCGTGTGGCGACCTCGGGATCGTCCAGCGTGGTCTCGCCGACTCGGTACTTCCGCGGAAAAGTGATGGTGTATGTGCGAACCGGCTGACGAGTCGCCCTCGCCATCATCGCGACGATACTCGAAGAGTCGAGTCCAGCGCTCAAGAACGCTCCGATGGGAACATCGCTGACCATCTGGGCCTCAACAGAACGGCGGAAGCGGTCGCGAACCTCTTCCATCAACTCACCATGCGACCTGGGGTAAGCATGGCTTGCCGAAGGTAAGGTCAGGTCCCAGTACTGCGTGAGCTGTAGTTGTCCGTCGCGGAGGGTCGCGTAGTGTCCCGCGGGAAGCTTCAGAATGTGCCGGAACATTGTCTTGGGATCAGGCACCCAGAGGAACGTCAGGTACTGATGAAGAGATTCCGGATCGAGTTCGGCTTTGACTTCTGCCACCTGCAGAAGCGCCTTGATTTCTGAGGCAAAGGCGAACCGCTTGCCTTGGTGATAATAGTAAAAAGGTTTGATCCCGAAATGATCGCGGGCCATGAACAAGGTCGGAGAACCGTAGCGGAGATCGCAGATGGCAAAAGCGAACATTCCATTCAAGCGCTTAACGCAATCTGGGCCCTCCTCTTGGTAGAGGCGGAGAATCACTTCGGTATCAGTGTGCGAAGAGAACCTGTGGCCTTTGCTCTCGAGTTCGCGACGGAGTTCTGCGAAGTTGTAGACCTCTCCGTTGTAGGTGATCCAGACCGTGCGGTCCTCGTTGCACATCGGCATGTGGCCAAGAGGAGACAAATCGAGAATGGCAAGACGGCGGCTGCCCAGTCCAATGTAGGAACCGTCGGGAAAGGTCCGCTCCCACGAACCGGAGTCGTCGGGTCCGCGGTGGGCCTGGACGTGAGTCATCCGGGCCAACGTTTCCCCATCTCCGCAATTCACCAGACCGTTGATGCCACACATTTTCCTAAGTTAGCCCCGGTTGCGCTGCAACTTCTGCTTTTTCAACTCGTAGATCTTCGCTTTAGTGTGGAACATCTGCACTGCCTGGAATCCACAATAGATCATGCCTGGCACGCCGTCGAGAAACCCAAACCGGAAAAGATAGCGGTAAAGAAACAGCAGGACGGGCGAACCCGGCAGCGCGTAGAGCTTCTTTTTGAGCCAACGACGCTGCTGGGCTTGCGTGCCAAAAGCGGCTGGAGGCAACTCACTGCCGCCGCCTCTACGCAGAAGAACACGGGCTTCCCAGTTCGAGTATTCATCGTGCTTCTGAATGTACCGTGAAAGCGATTCCACGTTGCGATGGATGATTGGATTTCTCAGCTTCCCCGTGGCGCCTTCCACCACAACGTGTTCGTGAACTTCCATGTCGGCCATGGAGGCGTCCTGCTCCGGGAGACGGCATTCGTAGTGTCCCTTACCTCGACGGAACAAAGAGAGTTTCTGGAAGCTGGCACCGCTGTGGCGGAGTACTCGCCCGAGAAAATACATTCGCAGGGTTATGTAGTAACCATGGATCGCCGGATTTTCAACGGCCGGGCGGATCTCTTCCGTCAACTCGGGTGTGAGAGATTCGTCGGCGTCGAGCAATAGAATCCAGTCGAAGGCCAGCGGCAGAGTGTCCATCGCCCACTGGCGCTTCTTGGGCCAACCGCCCGCGTAGTGAAATTGGACTACCCTGGCGCCGAAGGACCGCGCGATGTCAGGCGTCGCATCGGAGCTGCCGGAGTCGACAACGTACACTTCGCCAACCTCACGCAAACTTTCGAGACACTGCGGCAGATTCCGCGCCTCGTTGCGTGTGGCCACGATCACACTGATCGGCACTTTGGCGGTCGAGACCATTCCGTCGGCCTTTTCGATTTCATCGACCTTCTGCATAACCGGTTGCCAAACTGACGATTGGCTCACAAATGCAATTCGCACCAGCGCTCGAGCACGTATAGAGACCACGGCCGGGTCCAGGAAGTTGCGCCTCGCAGGAAATCATGCCACACCCGTTGCACCTGGCCTCGGTCCAGCACTTCGGCGAGTGGACCTTCGCTGAACTTGCCCTCCAGCACGGGTTCGACCTCACGCCGCAGTTCTCCTCGCAGCCAATGCTCGAACGGAAGCGTGAACCCGCGTTTGCGGCGGCGAACAACCTGATCCGGCAGAGAGCTCTCCAGGGCCGCAACCAGCAACTTCTTCGGAGTGTGTCCGTTAAGCTTTTCCGCCCCGGGGAGTGCCAGGACTGCCTTGGCAAGCTGATGGTCGATCAGAGGTACTCGCACTTCCAGGCCCTGGGACATGCTCATGAAATCGGCGTCGCGCAACAGGGTATTGAGCATATAACAGCGCATCTCCAAATAGGAAACCCGATTGACGGTATCGAGTGAGAGCGCGGCCTGCAAGTTTTCGCGCTGCGATGCCACAGCGCGCTCGCGGCCAACTGTATCGGCAGGTGGGCACAGCAGGTCGACCTGGCGCGGGGTGAACAGCATACGCGTGAGGAAATACGGATGAAGCAGGCGGCCATTGTCGCGGATGAGCGAGGTCAACTTTCGGTTTTGATCCGACGCCGGGGCAAGCGTGTCGAAGGCCGACCCCAGAGAATGGCGAGCGCCGCCCGGAAGATGCTTCCACGCGTTCGCGAACCTCTCCATGCGTGGGATCGTGCGGAAGCTGGAATAGCCGGCGAAAACTTCGTCTCCCCCCAGGCCCGAAAGAGCCACTTTCACTCCCGCCGCGCGCGCTTCCCGCGAGACGAAGTAAGTGTTGACAGCGTCCATGCTGGGAAGGTCCATGGCGCGAAGTGCACCGGGAACGTCTCCGAGAACGTCGTTCTGTGAAACGGTGATCTCGTGATGATCGGTACCGAATTGTTGCGCGATGGCACGGGAGTATTCCGCTTCGGAAAATTTGGCTTCGCGAAAAACAATCGAGAACGTGCTTGGAGTTACACCTCCCCGGCTCAGAATGCTGACCAGTGCGCTGGAGTCGATGCCTCCGGAAAGAAATACACCGAGGGGCACGTCGCTGACCAATTGGGAGCGGACCGCCTCTTCCAACATCGGCTGAATGCCCGTGCCCGCGGTTTTTCGATCCGGGGAAAAAGTCACAGCCTGGCCAGCATTCGGCTGATCATCAATCAAGTCCCAATAGCGCGACACTCGCAGTGTACCGTTGACCCACGTCAAGCTGTGGGCTGCCGGAAGCGCATGCACGCCTTCGATCAGCGTGAGCGGATCGTATGCCGAGCCGAATGTCAGGTAGTTGAGCAGTCCAGCTGGATCAAGGCGGCGAGGGACGAGGCCCGTTCCGAGGATGGTGCGAAGTTCAGAAGCAAGAATGAGGTAAGGGCCACGATGGGCATAGTAAAGTGGCTTGACGCCCATGGGGTCACGCGCCACAAACAACTGGTGCTTCACAGCGTCCCAAATGGCGAAGGCGAACATCCCACGCAGCTTCGTAAGGCAGCCTTCACCCCACTTCGCATAAGCCTTCAAAAGAACTTCGGTGTCCGAGTGGCTGACGAGCTTCGTCCCTGCTCGTTCCAGTTCGTCACGAATGTCACGGAAGTTGTAGATCTCGCCGTTGTAGACAATCCAGTTCCCGGTCTCCGCGTCGTGCATGGGCTGGTGTGCGAGGGGAGACAAATCAAGAATGGCCAGACGGCGGTTCCCCAGGCCAATCTCAACCGCGTCGGGCGCGGCATCGTGGAGAATGATCGTCCCGCAATCGTCCGGGCCGCGGTGCGCGAGGGACTGCGTCGCCCGCTCCAGGAGTTCTGCGGGAAACTGCGCTTTATGCGCAACGATTCCAAAAATTCCACACATCAGGAGTGGGGTCCCTAGCTCCGATCACACATGAATCATTCCATACTATCCTTTGAAGTGCACACATAACTGCCTGCATCGTAGGTTTTTGTGCCAGAATGCAGAAGTTTGAAAAAAACCAGGCACGCCTCCAACTCACGCTGACGCGATTGTGTTCTAATTTCTGCATTCTGATTTCTGCTTCCGCCCGTTCCCCTCTGCTATCCTCTGCGCATGGACGCGGTCACGCTCACTCGTCAACTCGTAGACATCGAATCCATTACCGGCAACGAGGCCGCTGTGGGAAATTATCTCTACGGAGAACTCTGCCGACTCGGCTGTCAGACGAAGAAGATGCCGGTCGAGGGCACGCGTTTCAACGTCTATGCCACTTCGCCGGAGCAACCGCATCCTGCCGTTGTGTTCTCCACGCACATGGACACGGTACCGCCGTTTATCCCTTCCTCGGAAGATGCAACGCGCATCTACGGACGGGGTTCGTGCGATGCCAAGGGCATCATCGCGGCGCAGATCGCGGCTGCTGAACGCCTGCGCCGGGAGAACATCCACGCTGGCCTGCTCTTTGTCGTCGGAGAAGAGCGCGATAGCCTGGGCGCAAAAGTAGCCAACGACTACGTCGCGCAAGAGGATGCCAATCAGCAGGGAGCGCACCGCTTTCTGGTCAACGGTGAACCCACCGAGAACCGTATTGCGTTGGCGTCGAAGGGGACGCTGCGCGTCGAGGTGACCTCGACGGGACGAATGGCGCACTCGGCATATCCTGAACTGGGCGAGTCGGCGATTGACAAGCTGCTGGCGGTGCTCACCCGGCTTCGCTCGATGCCACTGCCTTCTGACCCGGAGATTGGGCCTTGCACGCTAAACATTGGGCTCATCGAAGGCGGACGCGCGCCCAACGTCATTCCTGATTACGCCCACGCGGATTTGCTCTACCGTTTGATTGGCCCGTCGGAAGGGCTGCGGCAGAAGATCGTCGCGACCGCGGGCGATGCGGTGAAAGTCACATTCCCGCTGGAGATTCCCTTTCTCCGGCTGCGCACGGTCGATGGACTGCCTACGATGACTGCGGCGTTCACAACCGATGTTCCCTTCCTGGCCAATTGGGGCGAGCCTTTGCTGATTGGTCCGGGATCGATTCAAGTTGCGCATACGGAGGGCGAGTACATCGAGAAGCAGCAACTCGCTGAGGCGATTGATTCGTACTGCGCGATCGCGAAGCGGCTGTTGGCGGTTTCGCAGTAGCCTAACCTCAGGCGCTAAAGCCCGAGCTTTTTTCGGAGTTCTATGCGGCACGACTATTAAGTCGGGCCCTTCCCGGATGAATAAGGATCCTTCGGCTCCGCGAGGACTGCGCTTCGCGCACTTCCCGGTCCGCTCAGATGTAATGAAAACAAAAAAGGCGTGCCTCCAAGAGTAGAGTACGTGCTCGAAGCACAAGCCCTGAAGGAGGCACGAGATGATCCACGTTGGAGTAGATCTTCACCAGAGATTTTGTTGCATGACGGCGCTGGAAGCAAGAGGGAAGATTTTACAGGCGGGGCCGGTGACGAACGAGAAGCTGGCTTTGCGGCGGTATTTTCGGCAGTTTCGGGGGCAGGAAGTGGAGGTGGCGGTGGAGGCGTGCGGCTTCTGGCCGGCGTTTCGCGAGGTGGTAGAGCCGGAGGTGAAGCGGTTGGTGCTGGTGCATCCGCAGCGGGTGAAGGCGATTGCCTCGGCCAAACTGAAGAACGAACCGGGTGGATTCGGCGACGCTGGCGCATTTGCTGCGCTGCGATTTGTTGCCGGAGTCGTGGAAGGCGGACCGGGAGACGCAGGCGCGGGGGCAGCAAGTGCGGTTGCGGGCGACGCTGGTGCGGCAGCGGACGCGGCTGAAGAACCAGGTGCACGCGGTGCTGCATCAGAAGGGGCTGCATTCGCCGGTGACGGATTTATTCGGCAAAGGGGGACGGCGGTGGCTGGCCGGGTTGCAGCTGCCGGCGGCGGCGCGGGAAGCGGTGAACGTGTGCTTGCGGCTGCTGGATGGCTACAGCGAAGAAGTGCAAAAACAAAATCTGCAATTAAGGGAAAGAGCAAAACAAGACAAGTGGGCCGAGTGGCTGATGACGATACCGGGGATCGGGGAGTGTTCGGCGATGATGCTGCTGGCCGAGATCGGCGACATCGGACGATTTCGCGACCCAGAAGCGTTGTGCAGTTATGCCGGACTGGTGCCGCGGGTGCGGGAATCGGCGGGCAAGGCGGCGCGTGGCGGGATCACGCGGCAGGGATCGCCCTGGATGATGGTGGAAGCGGCGCAGGTGGCGACGCGCAGTTCGCCGGGGGCTCGGCGTTCCTACGAACGGTTGCGGCGCAAAAAGCACAAGCACGTGGCGCGAGTGGCGCTGGCGCGCAAGTTGCGGATCGCGGTCTACGCCCTGTTGCACGACGGCGTAGTGTTTGAAGAAGCAAAGTTTGCGGCGGTGTAAGGGGAATCCGTCAGCTCGAAGTCATCCATGCTCTTCGAGGGCGACGCTCAGAGGGAGCGGCGGAGTCCGGACATACCTTATGTGCCTCGAGCACGAATAGAAGCCTGTCCGCATCGCCGCAGAAAATACCTGTGGACAGGTACGCCTGTTTTCATAGAAGGATGACATCTGGACGGCTCGTCGGACTGCCATGCCTCGTCCACTCCTTGCGTATAAACTTGAGTCATGACCACCACCACCCTCAACTCCCTTGCCCGGGCTTCTTCCGCCTACTTACGGTCCGCGATGCACCAGCCTATTCAGTGGCACGAGTGGGGTGCGGAAGCCTTCGCAACGGCGCAGCGGGAGAACAAGCCGATGCTGCTTGATGTTGGGGCCGTGTGGTGTCACTGGTGCCATGTGATGGACCGGGAGTCTTACGACGATTCGGAAATTGCGGCCATTGTGAACCAGCACTTCATCGCGGTGAAGGTGGATCGCGATGAGCGTCCGGACATCGACAGCCGGTACCAGGCGGCGGTGCAGGCGGTCAGCGGGCAGGGCGGGTGGCCGCTTACCGCGTTTCTTACGCCGGATGGCAAACCGTTTTATGGCGGGACTTATTTTCCGCCCAGCGATGGGTACGGGCGTCCCAGCTTCCGGCGCGTGCTGCTAAGCATTGCCAATGCCTACAAAGAAAAGAATGGCGATGTGGTCGAGCAGGCGAAGATGGTGGAGAGCGCGATTGCGCAGTCGGAGTCGTTTGAGGGGCGCGGGGGGCGGGTTTCGCCCAGCGTGATTGCGGCGATCCAGAGGTCTGCGTTTTCGATGTTCGATGCGCAGCATGGTGGGTTTGGACAGGCACCGAAGTTTCCGCATCCTTCGGCGCTAGACTTGCTTATCGAACAGTACGCGCGAAAAGCTAGCGGAGCTTTGCTCCGCGGGACAGCCGAGGGCGGCTGTCCCCACATGGACTCTGCTGCTGACGGCGACCTTGCTGCAGATTCTTCCCACGCCCACGACAAACTCCGCACCCTCATCTTTACCACACTCGAACAAATGGCCCGGGGTGGGGTCTACGACCAGCTGGCGGGAGGATTCCATCGCTACTCAGTCGATGAGCGTTGGGTGGTGCCGCACTTCGAGAAGATGTGTTACGACAACTCCGAACTATTGAAGAACTATGTGCATGGCTACCAGGCGACAGGCTCGGAGTTTTTCGCGGACGTGGCGCGCGACATCATTCGCTGGATGGACGAGTGGCTTAGCGATCGCGAGCGTGGAGGCTTCTATGCCTCGCAGGATGCGGACATTTCGATGGATGACGACGGCGACTATTTCACGTGGACACTGGACGAGGCGCGCTCCGTCCTGACGGAAGAAGAGGCGGAGGTCGCAGCGCTGCACTACGACATCAACGAAGTCGGGGAGATGCACCATAACCCGGCGAAGAATGTGCTTTATGTGCGCGCACCGGTCGAAGAGATCGCGCGGCGGCTGAGCCTGACTTCCGATCGCGTTAAGGAATTGCTGGCGTCGGCGAAGAAGAAAATGTACGCGGCCCGGCTTCAGCGGCCTACGCCGTATGTCGACAAGACGGTGTATGTGAGCTGGAACAGCATGTGCGTTTCGGCTTATCTGGAAGCGGCGAAGGTTTTGCATCTCGATGACGCGCGACGCTTCGCTTTGCGCTCGCTCGACCGAATCCTTTCTGAAGCCTGGAAACCGCGGCATGAGCAATCCACTGCCGGGGGCGAGTCGCCCGCGGCCACACGGGCAGTGCTCTCCCACCTGCTTCACGTAGTCGCCTATTCC
This sequence comes from Acidobacteriota bacterium, assembly GCA_003225555.1. Lineage (GTDB taxonomy): Bacteria > Acidobacteriota > Terriglobia > Terriglobales > Acidobacteriaceae > Sulfotelmatobacter. The sequence goes on from QIAM01000019.1 coordinate 20,124, forward strand.
GATCCCAAGGCGGAGCATCGCGAGGTGCCGGGATTGCTCGAGGACTACGCTGCAACTACCATTGCGTGTCTCGACGCCTATGAGGCCACGGCGGACCTCAGCTACTTCAAGTTTGCGCAAGCCATTGCGGATACCTTGATCGTGAAGTTCTTCGACGCCACTTCCGGCGGCTTCTTCGACAGCGAGCCAATCGCAGACGGCAAAAGCCTGGGCGTGCTCGCCACCCGCCGCAAGCCGCTGCAGGATTCACCTACGCCGGCGGGGAATCCGATGGCGGCGATTGCGCTCACTCGCTTACATCACTACACCGCGGACGCCGGCCATCGCGATAAGGCGGAGCAGACGCTGGAGACCTTTGCTGGGATCGTTGAACAGTTTGGAATCTTTGCCGCCACTTATGGGATCGCCGTTGTCCATTTCTCGGAGGAGCCGGTGCAGGTGGTGGTGATCGGAGAAAGCGATAGTGCAGAGGCGACCCAACTCTACCAAACCGCCGTGGCTCCGTTCGCATTCAACAAGATCACGCTGCGGCTGTCAGGCGATAAGGCGGTCGGAGAAAATCTGCCTCCCGCGCTCGCGGAAACGGTCCCCCACTTTCCTGAGTTGCGTTCGGGCAATGCGTTCGCGGTATTGTGTTCTGGTTCGACCTGCCAGCCACCCGTGACCGACGCTGTCGAACTGCGGCGGGCTCTGGAGTCCGCGCTCAAAGAGACGCTCTAGGAAGCATCTTCCAGCCAAAAAAAAACGGGGCCGCCGGGTTATGAGGTCCCGAACAGCCCAAAGATTGCGAGCCCTAGTTTTTCGGCCCAAGTTACGGGTGGTTACTTTGGTTACCTTGCAGTCGCAACTCGCCTCCGATTAACTACAACCTACATCGGCGGCAGGTTAACGCTGCTGCATTTGATTCCGGTTTGTTGTTGTTGTTGAGGTGGGCACAGTATGGGTCCTCCGTCCGGGGCGGGAACCTGCGGAACGGCGGCCAAGACATATGTGCCCACTAGTCCGAACATCAGGATCGAAATCCTGAGTGTGCGTTTCATGGGTTCTCTCCTACGCCACAGCCTTGGTGCTCAAAACCTGCCACCTCGCTGCGGAGCCGAATTATAAGGCATTTGTCAAGTTGTGTTTGCAGGAACTTGCACTATCCCATAGCGCGAGGGCTTCGCAGATCTAACTCCGTCGTTATAACCTGCGGGCCGACAAGCTCATAAACCTCTTTCAATCAGTAGGTTAGCAATAGGACCGGGCGGGATGAAGATTGTCGGGAAAAACCGACGCCAGCAAGCACCTCTTCTCCGGGAAAACGTTTACGGAATCCGAACAGGATCGCCCGAAGTGACAAGAATAGGAAAATCTGAGCTGGGGTCCGAAACAAATGCGGATCTAAGTCTTCGATCCAAAGCGCTCCGCCACGCTGGGGAGAAGGCCGCCCACCGCAGCAGCTGCTCGTCGCACTGCCGGAACCGCCTCTGAGTCCGGTGCTGCGTTTTCGAGCACTGCGGTCGACGCCGCGTGATTGCGAGACAGCGCACGGTCAACCATGCCCTCGAACATCGGAATCAGGGAGTTCTCTGGCACGGGGTGATGGATATCGGTGAGGCTCTGCTCCCAGCGCTGGGATTGCAACAGCGTGGCCGAGAGCTCACGCGCGGGACTCTTCACCAGTGTGTAGCCAAGCCAAGTCAATAGGGTGGCGTTATACGCCACCATATTCACCAGGCTCATCCACGGATTGCCCAAGTGGTCCCCCACCCAGGAAGCGATAAGGGCCAACTCAACCACGGCAAAGCCACCGAAACCCAGTGCGATCCCGAAGCTGTACTGTCGCCGGCTCACGCCCAGGTAGTGGGAAAAGAAGAGCAGGAACAGTACCATCCCCACCTGGATAATGCGCACGCAACGCTGAGCGGTAAGGATAGCCTGCATCCACGGCGCCAGGTCGGCCGAGTTCGTTGAAACTGAAACCACGCCGGCCACCAACAGCATCACCAGTCCTGCCCACTTGAACAAGACCGTACCCAGATCGCGCAGCGTATCGAAGGGCCGGAAAACGTCGAGAAAGGCCTCATGCACCACGGTGAAGCCCAGAAAAGCGCTGGCCGCAGAGGTCATCCAGGAAAGATAGAAAGCGGTTGTATAGCTGTGTTTGTAAGCCGCGAAGATCAGGACAAAGGAGAGAATCTGCGTGCAGAGGTAGGCGAAGAAGAACCTGAACTTGCGATGCAGTTTAAGGCGCAGCATGGCTGCGGCGATCCCCGCCTGAAGAAGGGGATGCGCGATCCACAGAGCGTAATAGAGAATTCTTACTGGTTCGCTCATTCGGCGCCACTTACGGATGCTCTCTGCCAGAAACGTTCCATGAGAGCCAACCCGTGCGGTCCAGCGGTGAATAGCTCCTCTTCGGCTATTAAGGAAAGCTAACGGTTTTCGACCGCTTGTTCAATGAACTCAGGTAACCCAAAGTAACGTTACCTTTGTGCCATTTCGCTTGACAGGGCGGGGATGTTCTTGATTGGGACGAAGATCCTTACGCCGACTGGTAAATCATCGCGCGGTTCCTGCAATGAAAAAGGGTCCGACCTAAGCCCGACCCACGAATGCATGTGACCCACGTAACGTTACCAACCCACCGCGCTGAGGCACGGCGACTTCTATGCGTCGGGAACGGAGTGGATGTAGGCCCGCATCATGCGGACCTCATCATCTTTCTCATTCAAGTCGTGTAACAGGATGTCGCGCAGAGAGACCATGCCTACCAGCTGTCCATCATGGCAAACAGGCAGGTGGCGAAAATTGTGGCGGCGCATGAGAGTCGTGCAATTGTCGAGCTCTTCGTTCATGTTGATGGTGAGAGGATCGTCGGTCATGACCTCGGCCATACACGTATTGCGCGGGTCGCGGCCTTCGGCGACCACACGTTTCATCAGGTCGCGTTCGGAAAAAATTCCGACCAGTTTGCCGTCATGCAGCACGGGCACAGCTCCGATGTTGCGCTCCACCATGGCTCGCACAGTCTCAAGCACGGTGTTGCCTAGGTCTGCCGGATAGGTCTCCTGATCTTTGATCAGGTCGCAGATTCGCATTTGATACCTCCGGACTGGGGAAGTCCCGAGCTGTCCAAAAGCATCTACCGGGGCGCGAGTATATTCCGAAACTAGGATGCAAGGGAAGGGCTAAAAGGTGGGGATCAAAGTTTCTACATCCGAAATGCCGCGATGGGAAGAGTCCGAGCCGCAGTGGACACGGATACCCAGACCGGACTGTTACTCATGGCGGCGGTTTATTGGTCTCCGGAAATCTGATCTTGAGCCTGAGGATCGACAACACTTGAAACCGAGGCAGGCCTTAAGACCGCGTGGGACGAGGTTCGTTCTCCAGAAACACAAAATACGAGCAGTTCCACAGCGCCGTAGGCAGGCTTCCCCGGGGGCGCGCAGTCAAGACAATGTTGTATTCCCCGTTGTTTCCGGCCCCGTGCGGGAACGGGTCCAGTGGACTTCGTGTGCCCGGCAGCGCATCAACTGCCAGAGGTTCGATCACGGCCAGGCGCGCCAAGAATTCATGTACCTCGTTGCTGCTTCCCTGCCCCGCAACTTGGTAGGAGACCTCGGCATCTTGGGCGGAAAAATTCCAGGCCAGCGACGCGGCCAGGTTTACAGCCCGCTCATATGCCGGTTCCGAAATCATCCCGGCTTCGGGATTGTCGAAGACGATGCGCACCTTGCGCTCATCCTCGCGGCTGAACTCGCGCACTTTCAGCGAGCCGGACTTGGCCGTAGCCTTCCAGTCCACGTGCCGCGCCGAATCCTCCGGCATGTACTCGCGGATGCGATAGAGATCGGAGCCGCGGCCGTGCACAAAGCTCTCCCACTCGCCCCGCACCAATGGCAGGATCTCAAACAACTCATCGATCGGGTCGATCCGCGGATACACCAGAATCTGGCGCTGCAGCGCAAGATGGCGCGTCTTGGTCAGGAAGGCGAATGGAAAACGCGTGGCCACTCCGAAGCTGCCTTCGTGGTATCGTCCTCGCCGGTCAAATTTCAACGACAAGTCCGCCGACATCTCGCCGCGCGGCGGCAGATACGGGAAGTAGGCCATTCCCTCAAAAATCCCCGGTGGCTCAGGCGCCACCGTCACGCGTTGAACCCGCCGGTCCGGCAACCGCAACCACTGCCGCTCTGGAGGACGATTCAACGGAAAGGCAAACGTAGTCGATTTCCACGTCCACCGCTTCAACTGCTTCTTTCGCTTCTTGCGCGTAGAAACGATGCGAATGGAAAAAGAAGGCAGAAATCGCCGTGGATTACGCAGCACAATCCTGCCCATCACTGCGTGGCCGGCAAATACGTGGTCGGGCAACCGGACATCCAGTTCCAGACCACGCAGCACCACTGCCGAGACGATTCCTGAAACCAGGATCGCCGCCAGCATGGCCGCCACGACGATGTAGAGAAGATTGTTCCCGGTGTTGAGTGCAGCGATGCCAATCACGAGCGTAACTAGTACATAAATCACGCCGGCGCGGGTAACTTCGAAGTCAAAGATCTCGCGCAGCCTCTCGAGGGCGACGCGCCGGGCCAGATACGGAACCGTAACCAGCCCCACCCATGTGGCCAGCACGAGCGCGGCGGACGCCAGAACCACCGTGCCCCAGACGTTTCCCGCGTCGCGCGAAACGGTGGAAAAAAGCGCCGCCCCAAAGGCCAACCCCAACCCCACGAGTGCGAGCAAGAACTTGACCCATACCTCGGCCGCGGCTGAGCGTAGCCACTGCGTGCGCCGGACAAGAGTTGAAGATTGAGTCTTTAACGAATCTGCGTATGCGGAAGGCACTCTACTCGCAGCCTAGCATCCGGGGTGGGAACGATCAATAAAGTCTCGCTTGCGGAAAAAGCGATCGTAACCTGGCGCGCGTTCAAGGTTTAGAAAATGTCAGTTGGCATGACAGGTCAGGCGCGCGGCTCACATTGCGCGGCTCACATAGGGATTAGTGCAATCCGAAAATTCGCAGTTCCTTGTTGCTGGCAACGAAGACTTTGCCGTTTGCCACCACCGGAACAATATTTGAATTACCCCCAGTGTTGGGCCAGGTTCCCGCACTGGCAGTGAAGAGTTGCGTCATGGTGCTGCCGCCGGCTTCCGGGTCGAAGGCAAACAGATTCACCTTGCTTGAGGTCCTTGAAACTGGGCGCGAGACCGCCCAAATGATTGGACTAGCAGTTCCGTTCGAGGAGATGGTGGTAAAGAATCCTCCGTCCTGCCCGCCGCCAATCGACGGCGATGTGGTGATCTTCGTCAACGATGGGGTTGGCGAAGTTTGCAGCTTCCACACTTCCGCCGTTCTTCCGCCGCTGCTGACTACGCGTGCCAACCCATCCACTGGATCGACAAAGTAAGACTGTCCGCACCAGCACGAACCCACTCCGTAAGTTCCCAAGACATTATTCTGGGTTGTTGAGTACCCGCCCAGGCTGTCTTCGTTCATGAAGTACATGTTCCCGTCCTTGCCCGCAGCCACTGCCAAATGCGGGATCGACCCCGGCTGGTCCGGCAAGACCAGCACACCGCCTGAGCCAAAGTCGCTGTCGGTCTGCTCGAGGCTCGCCTGATTCATCGGCGTGAATAGATCAAGGACGGTGGTCAAGTTCGGCGATACTCTGACGACGCTTTCCTGAATGTTGCTCACGCCGTCGTAGGTTGTCCCAGAGAAATCCGAATTGCCGGTCACGAAGAGAATGTTGCCGGAGTGATCCGCCGCGAGTCCGTAACCCGACATCCAGATCGCTGTCAGAAAATAATTGTTGGGAGACACTGGCTGCGTGTCGAGTATCTGGTTCGCGGCCATCGGCACCAGCGTACCCGCCTTCCAGCCCAGCACCCAGCCTCGCGAGAGATTCGCGAAAAAGTCGCAGAAGCTACCAAACCCGGCGTAGACATTGCCGTTGGCCAGCAACAGTCCGGGACGTTGCCGCTGGTAGGTCGCATTGAAGGTGAACGTGGTTCCATCGGTCAACGTATGGGAAGCAGCCACCAATACTGGCGCCACCTTGTCCGTTAAATTGCCGATGTCCAGCGCATGAAGGTAATAAGCAGGGCCGGTTGCTCCCTGGGTGTAGACCATGACGTACATGGTTTGGCTCCTTACCTCAATGACGGGGGTTGAAGTGATTCCGACATTCGGTCCATTGTTGCCGCATCCCAGGGGCTTCGGGACAGGTGGTCCGAAGTTCGGGCTCAACAGGATCGTGCCGTTGTTTACATCGATCGCGTAGATGGTGTTGTTCTCCGTCGCGACGTAGACGACAGTGTGCTTCCCCTGGTGGCTACCGGCGGAGATGTTCACCCCGGGAATCACCAGAGGTTGGGCGTCCACCTGATCGTCGAGCGCCACCGACAGCAGCTGCCCGAACGACGCGCTGCCCACGTTGGCAGGAGTGAGCTTTGGTTCCTTCGAATTCCAGCCGGTGCGACGAGTGTCGTAATGGTAGGTGGTGACTTGGGCGCCCGCGAAGGCGACACTGAAAATCAGGACAAGGGCGATAAGAGCTGCCACCCTGCAGCTGGGATAGTTCGGACGAAGTGATTGCATGGCGAACCGGATGCTATGCCATCAAGAAAATCCGGTCAACCAGAGCAAAAACACCCGTGGAAGGAAGGCCCCACCAAATCTTGCACAGTGGCGGTGTTGCCCAATAGTCGTGCCGACCATCATCAGCCGGCCAGAGACTCGATCGCTCGGACCTCATCCGGTGTAAGCGCCAACTGGCGGCTCGCCAGGTCCTGCTTCATGTGCTCAGCGTCGGAGGGGCCGGTCAGCGGGAGGATTCCGATCGCGCGCGCGACGGCGAATATGATCTGGGCCGGAGTCGCCTGCGCGCGCTCGGCGAGATCATTCATAAGCGGGTGGTGCAGCACCTCTGCATTCGCGGTGAGAAGCGAGAAGCCCTGATAGATGATCTTTCTCTCGCGGCAGAACTGGCGCACGTCGCGATCCCAGCCGAGGCGGGCGAAACAGCGATTCTGCACAAACGCAGGTGCTTCGGAGTGCGCGGCCTCCAACTGTTCAAGATGCCGCAGACTGACGTTGCTTACGCCGAGGAAACGCATGCGGCCGGCATCGCGCTCCTTCCTCATCGCCTCCCAAACCTCGGAGTCAACTTCAGTCCAGTTGTAGCCCGAGGACGGTCCATGGAGCACATAGCTGTCGACGTAGTCGGTTCCGAGATGTTCGAGCGAGCTGGCCATTGACTTTGCGACTTGGATGGAAAGGCTGGCCGCGGGATCGTAGGGCAAGCGGTGGTCCTGCCCGCGCTGGTAGGTGAATTTTGTTTGCAGAAAAATTTCGGCGCGGGTTACGACTCCCGCGTGATAGACGGCAGCCAGTCCCTGACCGACTCCAGCTTCGAAATAATGGCGTCGCTGGTTGGCGGTGTCGATCCCACGAAAGCCCATGCGCAGTGCGAGTTCGGTGAGGGCGGGAGTGCGCTCCTCTTTCCAGGCGGTACCGTACAGGAAATCGGGCAAGGGCGCAGGATCGTGAGTTGGCATTGCGTTGGCAGCACTGACAACTGCCTCTCAGTACTCCGCCAGCTCCTTCATGGCGCGGAACAGGTCATTCGTCTGCGGCAGGATGGCATCTTCCAGAATCGGTTGGTAGGCGACATAGGTATCGGCGGCAGCGACGCGGCGGACGGGAGCATCGAGATGATCGAAGAGCTGATCGGCGATGCGCGCGGCGATCTCGGCGCCGTAGCCCCAACTCAAGGAGTCTTCGTAAGCTACGAGCACGCGATTCGTCTTCTGAACGGAGGCTGCGATGGCCTCCCAGTCAAACGGATTCAAGCAGCGCAAGTCGATCAGTTCGACCTTCACGCCATTCTCGCGCTCGAGCTTCTGCGCCGCCTGCAGCGCGCGCGGAACGACAGCGCCGTAGGTGATCACGGTCAAGTCCGTTCCCGGATGCACGACTTTCGCTTTGCCGAAGGGAATCATGTAGTCGGGACCCGGATAGGGTGCACGCCCATAAGTCTCGCGATAAAGACGCTTGTGTTCGAGGAAGAGCACGGGGTCGTCGCAGCGAATTGCCGTACGCAGCAGCCCCGCGGCATCGAGCGCGTTCGACGGAAACACCACGCGCAGGCCTGGGATATGCGTGAAGATGCTCTCGCCGCATTGCGAATGATAGATCGCGCCGCCGGTGAGATATCCGCCGATGGCCACGCGAATCACACACGGCGCGGAGAATCCATTGTTCGAGCGCCAGCGGATTACAGGCAGCTCATCGCGCATTTGCATCATCGCCGGCCAGATGTAATCGAAGAATTGGATCTCGACTACCGGCTTCAGCCCGCGCGTCGCCATACCCGTAGCGCGGCCCACGATGGCGGCTTCGGCGAGCGGAGCGTTGAATACGCGGTCATTGCCGAACTCGCACTGCAAGCCGAAGGTGAGCTTGAACACTCCGCCCTTCCCTTTCACCAGCTTGCGCTTCAAGTATTCTTCGCGGCTGCAATCGGCCACATCTTCGCCGAAGATCACGATGCGCTCGTCGCGCTTCATCTCATCGCGCAAGGTGGTGTTGATCAGGTCGGCCATCGTCTTGGCGGGCGGCTTCTTTCCGTCAGCGGAGTCGGCCGCCACAGCGGGGTGCGTCTCGAACGCCGACGATGTGGGGTCGATGTCGGGCGAATAGACGTAGTCCATGATCGTCTCGGGCGCGGGCGGCAACGCTTCGAGCGCGCGATCGACCACGGCTTGCAGCTCGTCCTCGACCTGCTTCTCCAACTGAGTGATGCCCTTGTCGTCAAGAATGCCCTCGCGCAGCAGAAACATCTGCGTGCGAGTCACCGGATCGCGTTGCGCGTCGCGTTCCCGCTCAGTGTCCGGCCGGTACAACCGCTCGTCATCCGACAACGAGTGCGAATACGGACGAATCACGTGGGCATGCACGAACGCAGGCCCGTGACCTTTCCTACAATATTGCGTCGCCCGCTCCATCGCGGCGTAGCTCGCCACCGGATCGGTGCCATCGACTTCTTCGAAATGAAAATTCGGAAATCCAGCGACCAGCCGCGAAATGCTTCCTCCGGCGGTCTGCACCTCGACCGGCACGGAAATCGCGTAGCCGTTATCCTCGACGCAGAAGATCACCGGCAACTTGCCCAACGACGCCGCGTTCATCGCCTCCCAGAACTCGCCTTCGCTCGTCGTGCCATCGCCCAGCGAGACGTAGGTTACTTCGTCGCCCTGAAACGAGACGTCCTTGAACTGGCGGTAGTCGGCGACATTCTTCGCATCTGACACCTCTGCCGACTTGGGATGTTGCGCCAGATACCTTCCCGCCTCGGCGCATCCCACAGCCTGCAGAATCTGCGACCCGGTCGGAGAGGACTGCGTCACGATATGCAGCTTTGGGTCGCTCCAATGGGAAGGCATCTGTCGGCCGCCCGAACTCGGGTCGTCCGCCGCGCCCACCGCTTGCAAAAACATGTCGTACGGCTTCATGCCAAGCGTCAGGCACAGCGCGCGATCGCGATAGTAAGGATAGAACCAGTCGCAGCCCGGCTTCAGGGCAAGGCCGGCAGCCACACCAATCGCCTCGTGCCCGGCCCCCGACATCTGAAAATAGATTTTCTGCTGACGCTTGAGCAGGATCTCCCGGTCGTCAATGCGACGGGAGGTGTACATGTGGCGATAGGCCTGAACCAGCTGGTCGCGGGTAAGGCCATCGTAAGTCTTGGCCCTTTTCCCGCCATTGGCCGCGAGGCCCAGCTTGGGGTCGGTTTTTGTAGTCGCCATCTGCTTCCCTGGTTCCTACCTTGTAGATTCGCGCAGCTGCCGAATAGTTTCAGCTGGCTGCGGTGCGCGCCCCATTCCAATTAAGGTGCCGCATTCGGCCAAACCTGTTGCATTGTAAATGGTGAGTGCTGGTTGGCAAAGCTGGAAGCTGGCCTTTTGATAGATCCCGCCGATGAGGTCTAGTGGTCCGACAGGTGTTAGTGTCGGCCGATGTCGTCAACTTCCTTCTTGAGCGCAAGGCTGTCGAGGCTCCCCAGCGGAAGGCTGAGGAACAAACTGATTCTACGGTCGAGAATAAAAAATGCTTCGCGGAAGGCCCGTTCCACTTCGGCCGCTGCCCCCTGAACCGCTGCAGGATCGGGCACGCGCCAGTGTGCGGATATCGGCTGCCCCGGCCAGACTGGGCAGACTTCCTTGGCCGCGCTGTCACAAACAGTGAACACGAAATCAAGTCTCGGAGACCCGGGCTTGGCGAACTCGTCCCAGCTTTTGCTTCTGAGCCCCGTGTTAGGCAGGTGCGCAGTTTCAAGTTGACGGGCGGCTTCCGGGCGCACTTCTCCCGACGGATGGCTTCCGGCGCTGTAGGCGGCGAACTGCGGCTTTCCTTTGAAGTTCAGGATTGCCTCGGCCATGATCGAGCGCGCGGAATTTCCTGTGCACAGAAACAGAACGTTGTAGTGTTCTCGCATCGCTATTTCCGGATCCCCCTCAGTTGCAGCAGGTGGGACCGCAGCAAGCTTTCGTTTCGCCAGTTCCAGCGGTCGCGTTCTCGGCAGAGGACGTCTTTATCGCATGGATGAAAGCACTCATGAACTTCTCATCGACCTGCGGAGCGATGGCATCGACATCGATTCCCTGCCCCGCCAGAAACTCCCGCGCATCGGCAGCCCGATAAATCCGCGTCGGCTTGATTTCAATCTGCCCGAATCCGGCGGCTGTCAGCTTGCGGCGATACTCATTCTCTTCGAGCGCTCCAGCGATGCAACCGACCCAGGCCAGCACACTCTGCCGGATCTCCGGCAGCATCTCTCCCCGCGTTACCACATCGGAGATGGCGAAGCGACCGCCGGGCTTCAGCACGCGGAAAGCCTCGCGCAGAACGCGATCCTTGTCGGCGGAGAGGTTGATCACACAGTTTGAAATGATCACATCCACGGAGTTATCCGGCAGCGGAATGCTCTCAATCTCTCCTCTAAGAAACTCGACGTTGTCGATGCCTGCTTTTCGTTGGTTGTCGTTGGCCAGCGCCAGCATTTCATCGGTCATATCGAGACCATAAGCCTTGCCCGTCGGACCAACGCGCCGCGCCGACAGCAGCACATCGATGCCGCCTCCCGAGCCCAGATCGAGAACAGTTTCGCCCGCCATCAATTCCGCCAGCGCGGTGGGATTCCCGCAGCCGAGTGAAGCCAGCAGCGCTTCCTCGGGAATCTGAGAGGACTGGATGGCGTCATACAGGCCGGTGGTGATCGGATCGGCACAGCCATTGCCCGCAGCGGCTCCGCAGCAGGAACTGCCTCCGGATTTCACACGCAGAGCGGCCTGCCCATATTTCTCTTTCACCACTTGCTTGATGTCACCCGTGGTGGTTTCGGGAAGGGCACGGCTTCCAGCCGTGCCGTCTGAGACCAGGAAAGATGCGGGCTTTAGCCCCTGAGGAGCACTCGTTTCGGACGGAACATCTTTGATGTCGGTTGTTGAACTCATGGCAGCCCTCCTACTTGCAGATTCGTATGATTGCTTCCGGCTTGAGCGCTTTGTTGCGGGTGCAGCACTCGGCATACAGAAATTGCAGCAACTCCTGCAGAGCGTCAGTATTCGCGCGGTAGCGTAAAAACGTTCCTTGCCGCTGGACTTCCACCAGGCCTTCGGTCTTGAGTTTTTCCAGATGATGGGAGAGCGTCGAGTTGGGAATGTCGAGCTCCGTCTGAATATCCCCGACCACGAGCCCCTGGGGATGCGCCGACAACAGCAACTGCATGATGCGCAGCCGCGGCTCGGTCCCCATCGCCGAGAACATGTCGGCATATTTAGCCACGCGCTCGGTATTCCTACTCAGTAGTGACCCAACCATATTTCGACATTACTAGAAATATAGGACCGGTGTCAAATCTCTCGATCTCGGCACAGGAATAAGGCTCATATGGGGACAGCCGTCTCGGCTGTCCGTGCCGGGCAAAGCCCGGCTAGTCTGTCCTACCGCTGCAATCGTTTATCCTAAGAGCACGCATGATTCGCACCTTCCGCCCATTCGACCCGCATTCGATCAAGTTCGTGGTCTTCGACCTCGATGGCACTTTAATCGACTCCCGTCTCGACCTGGTCCACTCGGTGAACGCCGCCCTGCGCCACATCGGACGCCCCGAACTCCCGGATGACGTGATCGCTAGCTACGTAGGCGACGGCGCACCGATCCTGATCCAGCGTGCCCTCGGCGGCGAGGCCACCGACGAAGCTCTCATTCGCAAAGGATTGCAGTTTTTTCTCTCTTACTACCGTGAACACAAACTGGATCACACCATCGTGTATGAAGGCATCGAGGATGCCCTCGCGCGGATTCAACAATCTTCTAACGGAGCCCCGCGCAAGATGGCGGTATTGACGAACAAGCCCGTCAATCCCTCACGTGCCATCGTCGAGGCGCTGGGGCTGGGGCAGTTCTTTACACAGGTTTATGGGGGAAACAGTTTCGCCACCAAGAAGCCTGATGCCGAAGGCGTACGCAAACTGCTGGAAGAGAACGACGCGCAGCCAGATCGAACGGCCATCGTCGGAGATTCCCACGTCGACGTTCGCACCGGACGCAATGCCGGACTGTGGACCGTCGGCGTCACCTACGGATTCGCGCCCCACACGCTGGGAGACGAACCACCAGATGTTCTCGTGGACAATGCCCGCGAACTCGCCGACGTCTTTTCCTAAGACGGTTTTCCTAAGAAGCTCGATGTGTGGCGTCAGTCTGAGGAATCCAGGCGAGCAACATACCGGGCACGGCGCCAGGTGAAAATTGGAGATGGTCTGGAAGCGATCCAATGCTAAAATGTCCCACGCACTCTCCAGCATCCTGGTCCAGAAGAGATTCCCAGGCGACGAACCAGCCTCCTCGAACCGGGACTTCATAGTACGTGTGCAGGCAGGCCTTTGGGTGTTTACTGATTTACTGAGGAGCAGGCATGGATTCGGGACCTCTGGTACCGGCGAATAGCGGTGTTGTTCGTGAAATTCCCTTGACGAGCCCTGAGTTCGGGCGGGCGGCGGTCCCGCAGGTGTACCCCGTACTCCCCTCCCAGGAATCCGCCGCCGGCGAATATATCCGTGTCCTTGCCAAACGTAAGTGGGTCATCTTCTCCTGCGTGGCGGCGATTTTTGCCGTGGTCGCCATTGCCAGCTTAAAGATGACGCCGATTTACGAGGCCAACGGCAGCATTGCGATCAACAAGCCGGACTCGACCCTGAACTTCCAGAACTCCGCCACCTTCAGCCTCGACTACTACGATCCCACCGAACTGGACACCGAGGTCAAGATCCTGCAAAGTGATCTGCTTGCACTGCAGGTGATCAAGGAACTGAACCTGGATCATTCCGGGGGACCTAACGGCCGGGCTCCTTCTTCGCTGGAGCTGACGCCCGACCCGCTGCAAGTCGATTCCGCACATCTTTCCTCGGTGATCGGCGGATTTAAGGGAAGCCTGAGAGTCGCGCTCTCGCCCAATACTCGCATCATTGAAGTTCACTACCGTAGCGGGGACCCGCAAATGGCCGCCAACGTCGTGAACACCCTAATGCAGACCTACGTCGAGAACAACTTCAAGTCGCGTTTCGAATCGACCATGCAAGCCTCGGACTGGCTCAACAAACAGCTGGTGGATCTGCAGATGAAGGTCGAGACCTCGCAGGAGAAACTGGTTCGATACCAGAAAGAACACGAAATCCTTGGCATGGATGAGAAGCAGAACATCACCACCGCCAAGCTCGACGAGCTCAACAAGGAACTCACTTCCGCCGAATCCGAAAGGATGGACAAAGAAGCCTTCTATCGTCTTGTTGAATCGGGCGATCCCGACGCCATCGCTTCCAGCGCTGGCGGCATCGAGACGGGTAGCGCCCAGTCCGCCTCCGCGCTGCTCGAGAGTCTGCGCGCCAAGCAAGCCGAGTTGCACATCCAGACGGCGGATTTGAACACGCAGTTCGGACCTTCGTATCCCAAGCTGGCGCAACTCAATAATCAGCTGAAGGAAATCGATACACAAATTCAGGGGGAGATGAAGAAGATCGCCAGCAAGGTCCGCGGCCAATACATGACCGCGTTGCAGCGGGAAAACATGTTGCGCGATGCGCTCGAAAAGCAGAAGCAGGAAGCCAACAAGCTGAACGAGAGCGCCATCCAATACAACATCCTGAAGCGCGACTCCGAGTCCTACCGCCAGCTCTACGAAGGACTTCTGCAACGCATGAAGGAAGCCGGCGTCTCAGCCGGGCTGAAATCCAACAATTTTCGGATTGTCGATACCGCCCGCGTCCCCAATGGGCCGATTGAGCCCAATATTCCGCGCAACCTGGGCTTCGCTCTGGTGCTGGGGCTGATGTCAGGCGTCGGACTTGCTTTCCTGCTGGAAGGACTCGACAACACTGTGCGGACGACCGAGCAAGCGCAGACAATCTCCGGGCTGGCGCCACTCGGCATGATTCCGCTGGGCTCCAAGGGCATTCGCGAAGGTAGCACCGGGAAGCGCCTGGCCCTGGCAGCGTCTAACGAAGCCGTAGAACTGATCACGCAGGTCCGGCCACAGTCACAGATGGCGGAATCCTACCGCGCCCTGCGCACTTCGCTGCTGCTCACGAATCTGGGCGCGCCTCCCAAGGTCATCATGGTGACCAGCGCCCTTCCGCAGGAGGGCAAGAGCACAACCAGCATCAACTGCGCCATCGTGCTGGCGCAGAAGGGCGTGCGCGTCCTGCTCATCGATGCGGACTTGAGGCGGCCGAGCATTCACAAAACTCTGGGCATGGGTCCACGCAGCGGCCTGAGCAACGTGCTCACCGGGAGCACCACGTTGCAGCAGGCCATCACGCGCACCCCGATCCTCCCCAACTTGCATGTTCTCCCCGCGGGGACGCCTCCACCGAATCCCGCCGAGCTGCTGGCCTCGACGAATATGAAGGACGTGCTGGCGCAGTTGCGCGAAGAGTACGACCATATCGTGCTCGACACGCCGCCCACGCTCTCGGTCACCGACGCGGTCGTGCTGTCGCCCCGCGCCGACGCCGTAGTGCTAGTCATCCGCTCTGGGCAGACCACCAAGCAGGCGTTGCGCCGCTCGCGCGACGTGCTCATGCAGGTCAACGCAAAGGTCTCCGGCGTTCTGCTGAATGCGGTCGATCTGAGCTCGCCGGACTACTACTACTACTACGAGTATCAAGGCAAGTACGCGCGCTATTACCGGGATGACGAACCATCCCACGACGGGGACGGGGAAGATGTGGAAGAGACTTCGCCGGCATCATCCACTAGCGCGTAGCTAAGTTGCAGCCAAATGCAGATTCCATTCGACACACCTGCCCGTAAGTGGTTGATCGCGGCCATTGCCGTCTCGCTGGCGGCCGCCTATGTGGGACTCGCTGGAACGCTGTTCCTCGCCGCATGGTTCGGCGAGCGCGCCGAATTGACCAGTCTGCAGCGTGCCGTCCGTTTCGACCCGGCCAATGCGAACTATCGCAATCACCTGGGCCGCTATTACGAACTCGTGGCCCGTGACCCGGCGGCTGCGATCGGCCCCTATACCGAAGCGATACGACTCAACCCTCACTCCGCCCGCTTCTGGTTCGACCTGGCCAGTGCCTATCAGGTCCGCGGCGACGTTGCCAATCAGACCGCGGCACTGGAACATGCCATCGAAGCCGATCCCACCACGCCGGATGTAGCCTGGGAGGCTGCCAACCTGTATCTGGTGCAGGGCCAAAACGAGAAAGCGTTGCGTGAATTCCGGGTTGTGATGGCCAATGACAATTCGCTAATCCCGGCTGCTGTGCAGTTCTGCTGGCGGATTAACCCCGATGTGGACGCGCTTCTGCGGGACGTGGTTCCACACCGCTCCGAGGACTACATCGCATTCCTTGAGTTCCTGATGTCGAAGCAGGAAACCGCAGCCTCCACCAAGGTGTGGGATGCTTTGATCCAATCCGGAGAACGGTTCGAACGAAGCCACGTATTCGACTACTTCAATTACTTGATCCGTCACAAGGAAGTGGATGAGGCTGTCCTGGTCTGGCGCCAGGGCGCAAGCCGCTTCGGGCTCGATTCATATCTGCCTTCTTCCTCGAATCTGGTAATCAATGGAAATTTCAGTCTCGATATCCTGAACGGCGGCTTCGATTGGCAGCATCAGAAACAGAAGAGCGTCGAACTCACGCTGGATCCCAGAGACTTTCACGGCGGACGGCGGTCCCTGCAGATCGTCTTCGATGGACCCAGAGTTGAAGACGCCGGCATCTTCCAGTACATCCCGGTACAGCCCAACACAACCTATGAGCTTTCCGCCTACTACAAAAGCGCGGACCTCGTAGGCGCCGGGGGGCCGCACCTCACCGTACAGGACATGTACGCCCCGAAGACGATTTATTACGACAGTGACGACATGAAAGAGACGGGATACTGGAAGTCGGTCGGAGGAGAATTCACGACCAACGCGGACTGCAAGCTCGTAGTTCTGCACGTCCGTCGCATTCCGGTGGGCAGTCCGATCCGTGGTAAGCTCTGGGTCGACGATTTTCGCCTCAAAAAGAAGTAGAAATAGCATCGGGCCCCCACCCGTCAGGGAAACAATCATTTTCATGACCGCAGCCATCATCCAAGAGGCCGACCGACGCTTGTGGTCGTCCCGCCTGACTTCCATCCTGCTCTGGGGAACCTTCGGCCTGCTGATGTTCGGGCCAGTCGCCTTTGGATCGGTCGAGCCATGGTCCATTTTTGTTCTTGAAGCAGGCGCCACTCTCCTGGTTCTCCTATGGCTCGCCAAGCAATGGATTGACGACGAGATACGAATCAAGTGGAACCCGCTGTTCCTCCCGATGGCGGCTTTCGCCGTCTTGATCGTGATTCAGCTTGCAGCCGGCGGGACCACCTATCGCCACGACACGGTTGCCGGCGCGCTGCTGTACTGCGCGTACGCCATGCTCTGCTTTTTGTCGAGCCAGACGCTGTTTCGCAACTTTCAAGCGCGCCGCCTCGCGTTCGTGTTCTCCATCTACGGCGCAGCCCTCGCCTCGTTTGCGCTTCTGCAGGGGATGGCTTCCAACGGCAAGCTCTACTGGATGCGAACGCCGCGCATGGGAGGCCAGATTTACGGTCCCTACGTGAATCACAACCATTACGCCGGCTTAATGGAAATGCTGGTGCCGATTCCGCTGGTGCTGTCGGTGTCGCACCTGGCCAGTTCGCGTCAGCGCATGTTGGCCGCCGCGACCGCCGCGGTCATGGCATCCACGATTTTTCTGAGCGGCTCCCGCGGTGGAATGCTGGCATTGGTCATCGAGCTGCTGATTTTTGCAGTAGTTTTGATTCGCCAGCAACGGGGCTTCAGGACCGCAGTCAGCGTGGCCGCTTTCCTGCTGATCGTCATCAGTCTGCTGACCTGGGTCGGCGGCGGGGAACTGAGCCGGCGCGTGTCAAGCATCTCCACTGAGACGCGCTCCGAGATCACCGGGGGAATGCGCCTGACCATTGATCGCGATGCGCTGCACATGTTTTCGAAGAAGCCGGTGCTAGGCTGGGGCGTTCGAGCGTTCCCTGTCGTTTATCCGCAGTTCCGCAGTTTCTACACCAATTTCTTCGTGAATGAGGCCCACAACGATTATCTGCAACTACTAGTGGAAATGGGCCTGCTCGGATTCGGCGCGATGCTCTGGTTTCTGATCGTCGTCTACCGCCGAGCTGTGATCAAGATCAAGGACTGGACATCCGACGTCAGCGGAGCCGTCACCTTAGCCTGCATGCTGGGATGCTCCGGCATTCTCGTGCACAGCACAGTGGACTTCAACCTGCAAATCCCCGCCAACGCCGCTCTGTTCTACGTTTTCTGCACGATCGCGGCCGCCGACTCCTTCGCCCAACCCGCACGCAAACGCCGCCCCATTCCGACTCCCCAAACCGAAGAAGTGCTGCCAGCCTCCGAAGTGGTGTGAGCCAGAAGTAAAAGAGCTCGCATCGCGGGAGACTGTCGATCCTCCGCCCCTGCAAGCGGCGGCGTCATCCTGAGCACAGCCGTTCTTCAGGCGGAGCGAAGGATCCGGCGTGCAGCGCCACAATAACCAACAACGCCGGTGCACTCCGTTTGACCGAGCGAAACCAGCTCCCCTATAATAATTAATTCGGACCTACCCCGAATATCTTGTTGAATACACAAAGGTAAACGAACCACTCATGGCAAATCATTTTTCTGCGTTGAAACGCGCCCGCCAGACCGAACGCCGGACCGCCCGCAATCGCGCCAACACCTCCCGCCTCCGAGGCGCACTCCGCGAACTCCGCGAAACCATCGCCAAGGGCGACAAGCAGGCCGCCCAACAGCTCTATCGCTCCACCGTTTCCGTGCTCGACAAAGCCATCCAGAAGGGCACCCTGCACGAGAACACCGCCTCGCGCTACAAGTCCCGCCTGGGCAAACGCGTCACCGCAATGAAGTAAGCTGTTAGCTCTTGGCTTGAGAAGTAGGAACTGCAGGCCCGTGGCACGTCTGCCATCGTATTTCGAATGCGGACCGCAAAGCTGCCTACAGCACGATGTCGAATCGCTCACGGAGTTCATTGCTCCATTCCTGCTCTGACCCCAACATCCGCTCCTCGCGTTGACCGTTCCTCGTAACAATCAGCTTCATGCCAGACAGAGTGATTCGTCCTTCCGGGGTTGCCATGCTGCAAATTCGGTTTTGCGTGAAGTGCGAGTCAGGCGATGTCTGATGGTAGTGGCACATACCCGCAAACTCGTCGAGGCGGCGGGGCTGCAGCGTGAAGGAATACTGCCTCTTCCAAGTGTGCCCACGTTGCTCGCTCTCCACGTGGAGGTGGCTGTAGTCCTCTATGACTCGGAACGTCCCCGCATCATCCGACTGCTCGCGAGCCAATGCCATGGCAAGCGGCTCCAGAAACGAGTCCCCAAAGCCCACGTCTGACAACCGCGGTTCATTCAGGTCTACACGCAATGCCAGATGGTCGAATTCAGGACTTTCGCTGCCATCACTGCGAGCCACGCGAGCGGACAGCAATGTGACCTGAAATCCCAACCCACGCAGCAATGCAGCAAATGCACCGTTCAGTTCGTAGCAGAAACCACCGCGGTGTTGCTCTACGACTTTGCGAAGGAAAGCTTCCTCATCGACGACAATCTTTCGTCCTAAGGCGATGTCGAGATTCTCAAAAGGAACAGCCAGCATGTGGGCGCGATGGATGGTCCGCAGCGTTTCGAGCGTTGGCGTGGTCGAGCCTGTGTGTCGAATGCGATCGAGATAAGCTTGGACATGCGTCATGAAATTCCAGCCAGCGATGCCGGACGGCAACGCTGAAGATTGGCGGGCTGCCCCTCTCACACCGGTAACTGTTCCTGCATCCATCCCGGCGTTTCGACTTTTGGCTCGCTGGTCAGATCCATCACCAGCCGCTCCAACACCATGCGCTTGTTGACAGGGTTCGAGCGCAAAGCCAAGTCAGCCTTCGCCACCAGCCGGATTGCCCGGGTCAACTCCCGTCGAGATTTGTAGCGCCGCGCCTGCTTGATGATGTCGTCCGCCGCAAACGGAGGCACGCGGAAACCCTGCCACAGCGCGGCCCACAACATGCGCTGGTCGCGCACGTTGCGCTCAAGAATGACCAGCATCTGCCGGAAGGTTTTCGCCAGCATGTAGATGTGCCCGATAGCGGCCTCTTCGCCGTCGCCCGACGACAGGATTGCATCCAGAATCTCCAACGCGCGAACGCGCTCTTTGGACGAGATGGCGTCGGTCAACTCATACAACGAACGCTGCTTGGCCGCCAGCACCATGGTTTCTACGTCGCCGAGCGTGATACGGTTTTTGGCGCCGGCGTAGAGCATGAGCTTCTCCAGTTCGTTGGAGATCATCATCATGTCGCCGCCCAGCGCGTCGACCAGTTCGCGGGCTCCGTCGGGATCGATCTTTACTGGGACGTCGCGGCTGGCGCAATAGTCGGCAATCCAGCGAACTGCTTCGCCTTGCTCCACGCGCGCCAGTTCGACGATGCTGCAGTACTGGCCCATGGTTTCGCGGATGCGCTGGTAGCGTTCCTTATCTTGCATCTCCATGCGGCGAACGTCGGCGGGAATGCTGATGTGGTCGGCGACGAAGACGACCAGCGCGTCGGGATTCGGATTCTTGCAATACTCTTCAATCGCCGCCAGCTTTTCTTCGTTCGATCCGCGTCCAAAAAGATTCTTCACTCCCCGCACGAAGAACACCTGAAACGGCGCCATCAGCGAAGGCGTACGGGCGCGATCAAGAACTTCAGCCAGATCATTTTCTGCCAGATCGAATTCGAACAAGCTGAAGTCGCGCAGGTCGGCCGGAACCAGATGCTCAAGAATGGCGTCGCGAAAGCGCTTGCGGAAGAAAGCCTCGTCGCCCACGAACACGTAGGCGGGCCGCAGCTTACGCGATTCAAGCTCGCTGACAAAGCGCTCCGCCTGGGCGAACGCCCGCATTCAGAAACCCTCCATGCGCCGATAGATTCCTCGCAGAGAATCTAACATCTAAAAGCCCTCCAGGATGTTCGAAACCAGAGTCCGGGCAAAGTCCTGAGAGAGCCGCCGGAAGGCGGGCGAATCCTCTTCGAAAAAGCTGCTCAGATCCTGGGAAACCTCGTACTGCTCGCGAAACAGGTAGGCCGGATTCTCGTACAGCACCCTCCCCTGCCGATCGGCGAGCGACACTCGAATGCTCACCACCACCAGAACACTGGCCGCTTTCCCCGTCGCTGTATCGTAGGTGAGGGGCGACGCGGAAGTCGACAGCACAGTGCCTCGCAGGGTCGCATCAGCGGCCTCGCTGGGATCGTTGGTCAGCCGATAGTGCGTGCGCGTGGTAAACTCGCGCACCACCGATGAAGTCAGCATCTGCTCGATGCGGTAGGTCTTCGTCTCGTTGACGAAGGCGGGAATGGCGATGGTCTTGACGTTCTCGGGAAGCTGCCCCGCATGACCGGCGGCGTGGTAGCCGCATCCGGTGGCCCACACAAGCACCAGGGGCCACACACCGCGAAGCCTCATTGAATCTTCCCCAGCGGCCGCGTAGCCGTCATGCTCTCCGCGCAGTCCACCGCGGTCAGGGCGGCGATCCGCAGATTATCGGCGGCCGCCCACAGCCACACGCCGTTCGGATGACTTACATCGCTCTTGACCGACAGCTGAATGTCTCCCTGTCCAGCCGAACTCACATTGCTTGGAGATTCCTCCTCTGCGCCGGGGATCGCGACGTGATCTCCCGCCAGCGCCAGGAACAACTGCTGCAGATCTGCCGCCTGCGCCATCTCCAGGAAAATTGCCAGCGCATGACCGTGAAACACTGGGGCCTGCAATAGCAACACCGACGGCTTGGGAGCAGCATCTCCGGCTAGCTTCTGGTGGTGCCGCAGCACCCGCGCCTCCACCGAATCGAGCGCCGGTTGCGACTTTTGCCCGTAACGCGCAACCATATTGAATGCCACCTGCGCATCGTAAATATCCTTGGGCAATGGCTGGAACGAAAGCAGATTCACCGTCTGCTGATGGAGCTCGTCCATTCCCTTCTGCCCGTGTTCCGACGCCGGCTCGAAGACCGTCGCAACCACGCGCCGGATGGCGGCCGACTTCTGCGCGCGCAACACAAGCAGAGCCAATATCACCGCGGCGGGATGCGCCACCACACATGGCCCGGGCTGCAACTCCGGAGGCACCACCAATCCGCGCTCGCGCTCCACCCAGAGCGAACGGACGCTCGCCCCCGGTTCGTTCTCTAAGGCACCCGACAGATCGAGAATTGCGCTGCCGGAATCGCGGGCGCGTTTCCAGTTCTTCCGCGTGCTGTCGACGTCAGAAGCGAAGAACGTGAAATCGACGTTCTCAAATTGCTCGGCACGCACGCTCTGGATGAAGCTGATCTCGTCACCCATCGCCTCCAACTGGCCCAGTGCTTCATCATCGTCGAGCAGTCGCACATCCACGGCGGGGAAATTGCGCTCGTTCAGCATCTCGGCAACTTCCTTGCCTTTGAGCGAAGCGGCGCCCACAATCGCGGCCCGGTAGAGATTGCCGCGCGCGCTGGCCGCATGGGAAGGCGTGGTCGGTTTGGAGGCAGAACTCATGATGTCTGCGAGGCCTCCCTGTAAGCGGGCGGAGGGGACTTACTGCGGCGGCGGAAGATCCATTGCAGCCGCCAGAACACTCCGGAAAACATGTAGAGAAGCGCCACGGCGAAAAGCACCTGACGCGAAAAAAATCCGATCATCGCGATCAGGGCCGCTAGAAGAATGATCAGCCGGAACGGATGGCGCTTCGCGATATCAATATCCTTGAAACTGTAGAACCGCCAAGTACTGACCATCAGATAGCCGACCGCTGCAATCATTGCCAGCCAAGTCAGTGCCGTGTACCAGGATTCGAGCGGATTCCCGCGCCAGAAATGTACCACCGCCGCAATCACACCCGCCCCGGCCGGAATCGGCATTCCCACGAAGTATTTTTTGCCCGGTCGTCCCGGATTCGAAGGCTGCGGATTTACAGTGATATTAAAGCGCGCCAACCGGCTGGCGCCGGCCATCAGAAACAGAAAACTGGCAACGGCACCAAGCTGCGTCAGCTTGATATTCCATTCGGTCAGCGAAACCGGAGGCATCAGATGGAATCCCCAGGTCCAAGCCAACATCGCCGGCGCCACGCCAAACGTGATCACATCCGCAAGAGAATCCAGTTCGCGGCCAAAGTCGCTGCTGGTTCCCGTCAGGCGTGCCACGTGGCCGTCCAAGCCATCAAACAGAACGGCAAAGCCGATGGCAATCGCCGCGTTGTCTAAATGCGAGTATTCCCGGACGTTAGCGTGGAGAACCTCCAGAATGGCGTAAAAACCTGCCGCCATGTTCCCGGCCGTGAACAAGGAGGGAAGAATGTACATTCCCTTGCTCAAACGACGCCGCGGCTTGCCAGCAGAGGTCGCCATTAACGGGCCCCCCCGACAGCAGAAGCAGTGCCGGCCGCAGTCAATTCTCCCGCTGGTGTTAGGTAAGCCAGAATGCTCGACCCACCCTGCACCCGATCTCCAACTTTTACACTCAGGTTGGCATTGGCATCGAGCACCACGTCCACCCGCGAGCCGAACTTGATGAGCCCCACCCGCTGGCCGCGCGCCACGCGATCTCCGACCTTGGGATAGAAAACAATCCTCCGCGCCAGCAATCCCGCAATCTGCTTGAAGACCACCGTCTGCCGGTCGCCCTCCACGGTCACGATGTTCTGCTCATTCTGTTCCGCGCACAGCGGGCTGCGCGCGTCGAGGAACTTACCGCGCTGGTAGCGTACATCCCGGATCGTGCCCGCAATCGGAGACCGGTTCACATGCACATCGAAGACGCTAAGGAAGATGCTGACCCGCGTCCGCTTCTCGCCCCCGTCCGTTATCCCAGAGACGTGGGTTACTTTCCCGTCAGCCGGAGAAACCACGGCGCCCGGCTGCTGCGGAATTTGGCGCTCGGGATCTCGAAAGAAGCACACGAAGAAGAACGCCAACAAAAAAGGCGCAATGGCCCATGCCGGATGCGCCAGCCAGCCAAGCAGGAGCCCAGCCGCAATGAACGCCCCGCCATATAGATAGCCGTCGCGAACCATAGGAGAGAGTTCAATTATAGAGCAGGCGGCCCGGCATGGTCGGCTTGCAACGCGAATCCCGTAAGTACAAATAAAAAAAGGCGCTTCTACGCGCCCTCTTCAAGATACATCAATCCGGCGGCGGCCAAGGCCGCTCACGATTGCGATCAGTCGTTTCTTAGGCTACGTGCACGCCGTACTGCAGCCGGAACTGCCGCTCGATGGACTCCATCTGATCTTTCAAGCGCAGTTTCAGCTTCTTAAGCCGGACTTCCTCCAGCTTTTCGTCCTCGCTGAGATACCGTTTTTGGGTGAGTGAATCGAGGCGTTTCGAATACTGTGTATGCTCCTGAGCCAATCTGCGGAATTCCTCATGACTGGTCAGGAGCTGGTCTCTCGAAGTCAGCATCCAGCAGACCTCCAAACCGGGATTATGGTGTCAACGTAGCACAGGGTCTAAACCCGTTCAATGCCAAAAAAGTAGTGCAATTGTCAGTACGGTCTCGTTTTGAGAATATGCCGGAAATGGATGGCTGTAACGCTCCTAAGAGCCCCTCATCGCAGTCGCCGATGATAAAGGATCGCATCCTCAGGCGGATTCAGATAGTAACCACTGCGCCGTCCCGTCTCTTCAAACCCGGACTTCTCGTAAAGAATCCGCGCTGCCTGGTTAGACTCCCGAACCTCGAGAAACACGTGCTCATTCCCCGCCTCCCGCGCATGCGAGAGAAGCTCTCCCACAAGCCGCGCTCCCAGCCCTTTCCGCCGGGCAGACGGCGCGACTACGATGTTTTCCAGTTCCCACTCCGGACCCAAATCGTGGGCGACAAGGAAGGCCAGCAGTTCCGGCGTTTCCCGCCCCTCCGATGCGGTCCCCACCTCAACCTTTTGTTCAACAACCAGCACCCAGCGCTTCGAGTCGCCTGACTCCTCTGTCCGTAAAGCCACCTGATACAGGCGTGGTGTCCAGTGCGCCGCGGTGGGACACTTCTGCTCCAGTTCAAGCATGGCGGGGATATCGGCAGTAGTGGCAGGGCGAATGCGCAAGCAGTTTGAGCTCCGGTTTTGGGTTGCTGGAAGCTAGGAGCTAGCAGCTAGTGGCGATTCTTCGCGAAGATCTCGGCATCCGAGCGCCGGATGTAGTTCGCCTCCAGTTCCTCCGACGAGACCGTGTCACCGCTTCCGATCTTGCGCCATCCGACGTCGGCGAGCTTCCCGGCGTCAACCGGCTCGATGAGGGAAGTTGTCAGACCAGCCGCACGGGCCACCTCTGCCAAGACTCGATCGGAAGTGATCACCCGCGAGCTCTGTACCCTCCCCCACGCTTCTTCTTTCGTGAGCAGGTCTTCCGACAGCACTTTGGCCGAGTGCCCCGCCACCTCATATTCGCCAACGTATACTTCGCCGCGCCCAGCATCCAAGACGGCTGCGACTTTGCCTTGGACCCCGCCGGAAAGCGCGATGCCTTCCAGCAGCGACAGGGCGGCAATCGGCTTGCCCACGATCTCGGACAGCGCTTTGATCGCTGCCAGCCCGACACGCAGACCTGTAAACGACCCAGGCCCGGAAGCTACAACGAATGCGCCGATATCACTCTTGGAAAAGCCGTGATGTGCCAGCAGGTCGGCAATCTGCGGAACCAGTTGCGCGGAGAAGGTTCCGCCGGCGAGGGGCACGACCTCGATCACGTTGCAGCTGCCATCAGAGTTACCGCGCGCCAAGGCGATGCTGCCGTGCTTGCCCGAAGTGTCGGTAGCGAGAAGAAGCATGGAACGCGAGAAGAGATTCCTTCGCAGATCGATTTGCGACAATCTTTGAAAATCTATGGCTGATCTTAAACTCAGCCCTCGGCCAGTTCCAGCAGCACTCCGCCAGCGCTTGCCGGATGCACGAACACATACTTGTGCCCGCCCGCCCCGCTCTTGATCTCATCTGAAACCAGCCGCACTCCATCTTTCTTCAGCCGCGCGACCGCAGCCGCCAAGTCTGGCACTCGCAGGCATACGTGATGCAGTCCCTCACCGCGCTTGGCGATGAATTTCGCAATGGCTGAATCCTCCGACGTTGCCTCCAGCAATTCCAAACGGCTCTCGCCCACCGGAACCATCACAAGCCGTACCTGCTCCTGCTCGACGGTTTCTTCCGCCGAGACCGTCAGCCCCAGCTTTTCATAGATCGCCTTCGCCGCCGTCAGCGACTTCACAGCGATCCCGAGATGATCGACTTTGAACACTCTCTAGTCCGCTCCAAATAGGGAAAGCCGGCACTCCCATTCCATCCAGAGTCCTACCGGGTAAGACGATCGACACCATGCTTCAGCAACTGCAGTTCCGAGTTCTGCGCGAGCCGGGTTACGTAGAATGCCACCAGCGCAACCACCGAGATGATGAAACTGACCTTGACTTCCTTCCACCCGCCTTTGCGATACGCCGTTCGCAGGTACAGAAAGAAAGCCGTGACAAAAGCCAGCAGGAGCGCGAGCATCAGACCTACCGCCATCCACTCTAATCGGCTCATGTCGAACCGCCTGCTTTTGTTCTGCCCGCGATCTCCTCGACCAGCGTATACGGATCCCGCTTGTGCTCGGCAATCTCCACCGCCAGACGAGCCAGGTTGCCATCGCCCAACTGCTCTCTCGCATTTTCGAGCATGGCATCGCGCAACATCTCGACCAGCCGCTCCTGCCAGTTCTGCACGCTCTTCTTCAGCGCGAGATTCTCCGTCTGCAGATACGCCTCATACTCCGCGATTGCCGCTGCCAGTTCCGAGACTCCCGCCCCTTCACTCGCCACCGTCTTCACAATCGGAGGCGTCCACCCATCTTGCCGCAGCGCCAGCGATTGCAGTGCGCGAATCTCCCGCTCGACCCGCTCCGCACCCTCACGGTCGCTCTTGTTGATCACGAAGATGTCGGCAATTTCCATGATGCCGGCCTTGATGGTCTGCACATCGTCGCCCATGCCCGGTACCAGAATCACGACGGTGATATCCGCCAGCCGCACAATATCAACTTCGTCCTGCCCAACGCCAACGGTCTCAATCAGGACGATGTCGCGTCCGGAAGCATCCAGCACTGTCGCCACATCGGCCGTAGTCCGCGCCAGTCCCCCCAGCGATCCGCGTGTCGCCATGCTGCGAATGTAAATCCCGGGATCAGAAAAATGCTCCTGCATGCGGATGCGGTCGCCCAGAATCGCTCCGCCGGTGTAAGGACTGGTGGGATCCACAGCAATGATCCCGACCGTGCGCTTTTCCTTGCGATAGAGCCGCGCCAAATGATCCACCAACGTGCTCTTCCCGGCCCCCGGCGGACCCGTCAGCCCGATGACGCGAGCCTTCCCGCTGTGGGGAAATAAGGCCTTGAGTAGCTCCGACCATCCGGACGCACGATTCTCGACCGTGGAGATGGCACGGGCCAAGACCCGAGCATCGCCGGAGCGAAGCTGCTCAATCCATGCCTGAATCTCGTAGGTCAAACTGCCAGTGTAAAGCAGCCAACAAAGAATTAAGAAATCGAGGGCGGACGATAATCATCAGTTCATCGAGAACCCACCAGCGTTTTCCTTTCGGCACTGCTAGTTCGTAGTTTTTGCAATCGCTTCCGGTATTCCAGGGCTGCTCTTTCAGCGTCCTCTTCCGAGGCACTATTGGTCGCCAGGTGTCCAAGTTCATGGGCCAACCAATGACCCAGCCATTCCTGACCATCGTAGCGGTCCGCATCCACGAAAACGCTCCGGGTTGGCAGATGGGTAAACATTTTGCTCCCCATCCCCGTGGGCACGTGGAGTTGGTACACTTTGGCGGCATAGAGATACTGCCAGTGGGGAACGAAGCGTATCCGATAAGGAAGGACCCGCGGCTGCATTGCTTGAATCTGGCGTCGAATGACGGCTTCGCGCTCTGCCGTTACGCCCTGTACTGTGTAGACGTCGTTGTTGATGGCCTGGATTTGTGCTGCGGGTGCAATCGCCAGGAAAAACGGGACCAACCAGATCGTCAGTTTCACGCTCCACCTCCGTGGTGGAGGCGAACTTGAGGGAGGAAGGGAGGAAGCTCAATGGACGGCGGCTTGATTGCCCGTTGATTGGTTCTAAGCAGCTAATCGCAACGATTTCAGTGCGTTGCAAGGACGCCTTATCTCGATTCGAGACTGCTCGTGCTAGACTCGACGCCTGAAATCCGGGGGTGATCCCCAAGAATGTCCCGTGAGAGTCGACCTCCCGCCCGGCTGCGCTTCGGGATCTTTGAGGTCGACGTGCGCTCCCGCGAAGTACGCAAGCAAGGCGTCCGCATAAAGCTGCAGGAACAGCCCTTCCATGTCCTGAAGGTCCTGCTGGAGCGACCGGGTGAGATCGTCACCCGCGAAGAGTTGCGTTCCCAAATCTGGTCGGCCGACACCTTCGTCGACTTCGACAACAGTCTCAATACCTCGATTAACAAGCTGCGCGAAGCACTGGGAGATTCGGCGGACAGCCCCCGCTTCATCGAAACCGTGCCTCGGCGGGGATACCGCTTCGTCGCCCCGGTCAAGGGCGACACAGAGAAGAAGCGTGAGGCGGTCGGTCACGCACAAGGGTTCCGCGGGTGGAGGACGGGCGTGGTCGCGGCGGCCGTCGTCATCGTCGTGACGGTTGGACTTTTGTGGCGCAGCCGGCAACCGCGGCGCCTGACGGAGAAGGACACTATCGTTCTCGGAGACTTCGCCAATTCGACTGGCGATGCGGTATTTGACGGAACGCTTCGCGAAGGGCTTTCCGTCGAGTTGGAGCAGTCGCCCTTCCTGAGCCTGTTGTCAGAGGAAGGAATCCATCACACATTGCGGATGATGGGACAAGCGGCGAATGCGCGACTCACACCCGAGATTGCTCAGGAAGTTTGTCAGAGGACAAGCAGCGTCGCTGCACTGCAAGGTTCGATAGCCTTGATCGGAAGCCGATACAATCTGATTCTCAAGGCGGTCAATTGTGCCAGCGGAGATTTGCTGGCGACCACAGAAGGGCAGGCGAACGACAAGAACCACGTTCTCGATGCGCTGGCTAAGGCTGCCTCGGAAATGCGGAGGAGACTGGGAGAGTCTTTGAGCACGGTACAAAAATACAACACACCTCTCGAGCAGGCGACTACTCCATCTCTTGAAGCACTACAAGCTTACAACTCCAGTTTGAACGCTCCCGATGGTCCGGCCGCGATCGCGCTGCTCCAGCGAGCCATTCAACTCGACCCGAATTTTGCTCTGGCTTACTCGGACCTGGCTTATCTCGCTGAGCCTGCTTTGGCGGCAGAAAGCGCCCGGAAGGCCTTCGAGTTGCGAGCTGGGGTGAGTGAGCGGGAAAAGCTCCACATCGAAGTAAATTACTACTATTTTGGGACCGGCGATCTTGTGAAAGCACGGCGCAGCGCGGAAATTGGCGCATTGACATACCGGCGCGATCCCGACTTTCACGGCAACCTTTTCCTGTGCTTAAGACCTCTCGGAGAATATGAAGCAGGCCTCAAAGAAAACCTGGAATGGCTCCGTCTCAGTGTGCCCGACGATTGGCCGCCTTACCGGCTCCGCGCTTTCGGATATCTATACTTGAACCGCATCGAAGAAGCTGAGGTTACAGTCAAAAAGGCGAAAGCGAAGGGTCTGGACTCTCGTCTTACCCCGGTTCTCTATGCAATTGCCTTCTATCGGGGCGACACTTCTGAAATGGCAAGGCAGGCAGCCCGGGCTGCCGGCAAATCGGAAGACGAACACTTGCTATCAGTCTTGGAGGTCGACACAGCTGCTTATTTCGGACATCTGCGGAAAGCGCGAGAATTCTTACGGCAGGCAGCCGATTCCGCGCAGCGAGCAGGGGAGAAAGAAAACGCGGCAACCTACTATGCAGCGTCTGCCTTACGGGAAGGGTTGTTCGGAAGCGCAGAGAGAGCAGGACAGCAAGCCAATCTCGCGAAGAGAGGTTCGACGGGGCGAGATCTGGATTATGGGGTGGCGCTGGCCCTTGCCTATGCAGGAGACGCGAGCCAAGCGCGAGCCCTGGCTGATGATTTAGGCAAGAGGTTTCCGGAGGACACGATCGTACAGTTCAACTACCTGCCCACGCTTCGCGCAAAGCTTGCGCTCGTCCATGCAAACCCCCAGGAGGCGCTGGTTATTCTTGGGCTGCCTCTCCTTATGAACTGGGGTTGCCCGCGTATGACTTTTATAACTGGCCCAATTTGTATCCTGTCTATGTGCGAGGAGAAGCGTATCTTGCGGCGCACCGAGGCAGTGAAGCGGCAAAAGAATTTCAGAAAATCCTCGAGCATCGTGGCATTGTGCTCAACGAACCCATCGGTGCGCTGGCGCATTTGCAACTCGGGCGCGCCTACGCGCTGCAGGGCGACACGGCCAACAGCCGCGGCGCATATCTGGATTTTCTGACGTTGTGGAAAGATGCCGACCCGGACATTCCCATCTTCAAGCAAGCCAAGGCGGAGTATGCCAAGCTGCATTAGGAGTCAGCGGCAGGAAAAGGTTCAGTCCTTCAGCAGCTGCCGCGCAATCACTAGCCGCTGGATCTCGCTCGTGCCCTCGCCAATCGTGCACAGCTTCACGTCGCGATAAAACTTCTCCGCCGGATAGTCCTTGATGAACCCGTACCCGCCGTGAATCTGTACCCCCTCGTTGGCGCATTTCACCGCAACTTCGCTGGCGTAAAGCTTGGCCATTGATGACTCCTGCGTCGTCTTCATTCCGGCATCTTTCATCGACGCCGCACGAAACGTCAGCAGCTTAGCCGCGTCGATCTCGGTGGCCATGTCGGCCAGCTTCCACTGGATCGCCTGAAAGTCGCTGATGGCCTTGCCAAACTGCCGGCGTTCCTTGGAATACTTCAACGCCGCGTCGTAGGCGCCCTCGGCCATGCCCAGCGACAGCGCCGCAATCGAGATTCGTCCGCCATCGAGCACGCGCATGGCGTCGGGAAATCCCTGTCCTTCCGCGCCCAACAGATTCTCGGTTGGGATCACGCAGTCTTCAAAGATCAGTTCCGCGGTATCGCTGGCCCGCAGCCCCAGCTTATTTTCTTTCTTGCCCGGATGAAATCCCTTCGTGCCTTTTTCTACTACAAATGCCGACAGGCCGTGCGTGTGCGCCGTGCGGTCCGTAACCGCGAGTACGACCACTACATCCGCGTAATGGCCATTGGTGCAGAAAGTCTTTGTTCCATTCAGTACCCAGTTGTTTCCTTTGCGGACCGCAGTCATGCGCGCGCTGCCTGCATCCGATCCTGAGGAGGGCTCGGTCAATCCCCAAGCGCCGATGAATTCCCCGGTTGCCAGCTTGCTGACGTATTTCTTTTTCTGCGCCTCATTCCCGGCCAGAAAAATATGGTTCGAGCACAGCGACGTATGTGCCGCCACGATAATGCCGACCGAGCCATCCACGCGCGAAAGCTCTTCGATGATCGTGACGTACTCCACATACCCCATGCCCGCGCCGCCGTACTCCGTTGGGAACACCGCTCCCATCAGCCCCAGCTTGCCGATTTCTTTAATCGTGTCCAGCGGAAACTCTCCCGCCTCGTCCCACTTCATGACGTTGGGGCCGATCTCCCGCTCGGCAAACTCGCGTACGGTCTTCTTCAGCTGCAACTGCTCTTCATTCAGTAGAAAATCCAAGGCGCCTCCGGACTCCGCTGCGGGCATGCTCGGCCCACGTCAAACGACGCTTCAAGTGCTCGAATTTTTGATTAGAACATAGCGCCGATAAGGGACAAAGTTACCGCAGGCAGGAAAACCAGGATGCGGGAAAGACACCATGATTACTGGAGATTTCAGCTTCGAATGCCCGCGACCCAACCGACCGGATGGTTTGGCAATCGTCGCATTAGGATGCTTTTCTCGCACTCGAACGAAACAATCGGCTGAAAGCTGACAGCTGATGGCTGACAGCTGAGTCTGCTATAGTTCCGTTCAAGCTCGGAAATTCCTCAACCAATGGCCCGCCGAGCTTCCAAATCGCATGGAACTGATCTCGCCCACAGAGCTGGCCAAGGAAAAAGTGCTGGCGGTTCAGGAATACACCCTACTGGCGATTCAGTCCGTTGCCAACGTCTTCCGCAAACCGCTTTATCTTGCCGACATGGTGCAGCAGGCCGACCTGATCGGAGTGGGCTCGCTTCCCATCGTGGTGCTTATCGGCTTCTTCACCGGCGCGGTGCTGGCTGTGCAGAGCGCCAATACTCTGCAGCGCTTTGGCTCGATCTCATTGATCGGGCAACTGGTGTCACTCTCCATGGTGCGCGAGCTGGGACCAGTGCTCACTGGCATCCTGGTAGCGGGACGCAACGCTTCCGGCATGGCCAGCGAACTCGGCTCCATGGTGGTTACCGAGCAGATCGACGCCATGCGCGCCCTGGGCACCGATCCCATGAAGAAACTGGTGACTCCCCGAGTCATCTCCACGGTGTTCATGTTGTTCTTCCTGACCATCATTTCCGATTTCGTCGGGTTGGCCGGTGGACTGATGGTCGCAAAGGTTCTTCTCAACCTCGACGCGCGGCAATACTGGAGCAACGCCTGGCAGTCCCTGGTTTTTGAGGATGTCTTCATGGGGCTCGTAAAGCCAGTCTTGTTCGGCTTCATCATTGCCACCGTTGGCTGCTATTACGGAATGACCGCCCGCGGGGGAACGCAGGGCGTCGGCCGCGCCACCACCCAGGCGGTAGTTACGGCCTCGGTTCTGATCATCGTAGTCAACTTCTTTGTCACGCAATTCCTGATGAATGTTTTGAAGTACAAGTGAATTCACATGTCTGCTCCGACCTTGCCCCTCGATGCTGCCGCCACCACAACGACAGACCACTCCGGCATCGCCATCCTCTTCGAAGGTGTCCGGCTCGCATTTGAAGAAAACGAAGTGCTTCGTGGAGTTTCTTTTCGTCTCCCGCTGGGAGAAACCAAAGCGTTATTTGGCGTGGCGGGATCGGGCAAGAGCACGATCCTGAAGCTGGCGTTGGGATTACTGAAGCCGGATGCCGGGCGAATCGTCGTCCTCGGCAACGATATGACCCAGATGCGCGAAGAAGATCTGTTCGAGTTGCGCGGGAAGATTGGCATGGTATTTCAGGAGAGTGCGCTGTTCGACTCGCTTACCGTACGCGAGAACGTCGCCTTCCGGCTGATGGAAGAGCGCGGTATCTACGATCCAGACATTGACCGCCGCGTGCGGGAGGCGCTCAGCTTCGTGGAACTCGAGCACACGGTTGACATGTTTCCTTCTGAACTCTCCGGCGGCATGCGCCGACGCGTGGCCATCGCCCGCGCCATCATCACCCAGCCAGAACTGTTGCTCTATGATTCTCCGACGGGAGGCCTCGATCCCGTCACCTCGAATACCATCGTGGAATTGATTGTGAAACAACGCGACGTCTATAAGACCAGCTCGCTACTGGTAACCCACCGCCTGCAGGACGCATTCACCATGGCCACGCATCAGTTCGACAAGCAGGCCAACCGCTTGCAGGAGTTGCCGCGAGGCCAGTATTGCGACGTTCCCATGAGCTTCCTGGTTTTGCGCGACGGAAAAGTAATCTTCGACGGCGACATTCACCAACTCGTGCACACGAAAGACGAATACATCAAGGAATACATCTCGTAGCAGTGGTCAGTGGTCAGTGGTCAGTGATCAGTCGCCAGTAAGACATCGATTGCAGGCGCTCTTTCCGACCACTGACCACTGATCACTGATCACTGGCCACTGCTCCTCGCCATTGCCCTCTCCACGTCCTCCGCCCTGGACGGCAGCGCCCCGCTCAGATTGATCAGCTTGCCATTCTGATCGACGTAGAAGTCATCCTCGATGCGCGCACCCAGATTCTCTTCCGGAATATAAATCCCCGGCTCAATCGTGAACACCACCCCAGGCCCGAGCGGCACGTTGTAGTCCCCCGG
Source organism: Acidobacteriota bacterium (assembly GCA_003225555.1). GTDB lineage: Bacteria > Acidobacteriota > Terriglobia > Terriglobales > Acidobacteriaceae > Sulfotelmatobacter. The sequence goes on from QIAM01000019.1 coordinate 53,686, forward strand.
ATCGTGCACATTCAGCCCGATGTAGTGCCCCAAGCCGTGGATGAAGTACTTGCCCAACGGCTCGCCATGAAGGTCCTTACCATGAGTATTGATATATTCGTAAGCGACTTTGAAGAGTGAATCGGGATCGTTGCGCCTCAGGTTGGACTTGCCCGACTGGAACGCCGCGACCGCCGCCTGCTGCGCGCCGAGCACGATGTCATAGATTTCCCGCTGACGCGCGCTGAAGTGGCCATTCACCGGCAAGGTACGCGTAATGTCAGCGGCGTACATCGAGTACTCACCAGCCGCATCAATCACCACCACATCTCCAGCCTTCATGGTCTTGGAATCGTCGGAATAGTGCAGCACCGTCGAATAGAACCCGGAGCCTACAATCGGCGCGTACGCCGGGCGTTCGCAACCGCGCTTACCCCACTCATATTGCATCAGCGCCGAGGTCTCACGCTCCGTCACATTCGGCTTCACGGCTTTGAACGCCGCGAAGTGCGCCGCCACCGAGGCATCCACCGCTTTCCGCAGCAGCGCCATCTCTCCCGCATCCTTATCGGTGCGTAGTGACGACAACATCGGCTTCACATCCTGAAATTCCAGAAACGAATTTGTTCGCTTCATGAATTCCAGTGGCGCGACGCTCGCCGAAGTCTCTCCATGCGACGGAATATCGGTGTATATAGCCGGGTGGGCGCCCGTAAGGACCTTCGTTACCTCAGCAGGCAACTTGCCCATCTCTTCAACGTGGTCGAATCCCGTGATCTTCGGAGCGTCAGGATTCTCCGGCCCAAGCTTGGGTCCGGTCCACTTCTCTTGAATCAAGTTGCGCGTCGGCAGAAAGAGAGTTTCAGAATAGGGACGAGCGGGCGCATTGCCTTGGGCCTCGGCCGCCGCAGCGATCAGCACCGCCGCCCCAGGTTCAGTCAGCCCGGAAAGATAGAAGAAGTTGTCTTCCTGACGAAAACCATAAATTGCGTCGCCGGTTGAACTCTCCATCGGCGCAAAGAGCACGACGACGCCACCTGCCTTTTTGGCGAGCGCCTCGCGCCGCGCATGATAGTCGGCATTCGCCTGGCGCTCAAGAGCAGAACTCGCCGCAATCGTGAGGCAAAAGAAGCAAAAAACGAGGAAGAGCTTACGCATGGGTCGTTCCATCAGGTCCGAGTACTCTTCCCTCACTTCTGCGCGCCGGTCAAACTTTTCTTGGCCTGAAGGAAGGATTCCACATTGCTTTTGTCTATCAGGTCCGACCCCGTATCCACGAAGCTGGGGATGGGCGCAAAGGTGTCCTTCGCCCAGTCCGCCTCGAGCGTTGCGGGTTTGTGATGGTAGAGGTTGTCCAGCATCTGCACGCCCACAAACGTCATGGTGTAAGGCTTCTGCGCGATAGTCGCCGCGATCGCGCCCTTCTGAATCCCCTCCAGCGTTTCGGAATCCGTATCCATCGCCATCACCACTTTGCCGGTGATGTGATAGCTGCCCAACACGCCCGCCACCTCCTTACCCGACTGTGCTTCCAGGCAAACGAAGGCGTCAATCTTATCTTTCTCTTTGCCGAGCATCTGAGTGGTAGTGTCGAACGCAATCCGAGGATCTCCCTGGATATCCACCACTCGCGTGATCTTGATCCCAGGGGATTTTTCAAGCGCTTCGCGATAACCGCGCAGGCGGTCTTGAAGATTGGGCTGCTCCGGCATGGTAAATACAACCACGTTACCCTTGCCTTTGAGTTCCTGCGCCAATCGCAGTCCTCCCGTGAAGCCCGCCTGGTAGTTATTGGTACCGATGAAGAACAGCCGCTTGCTGGCCGGCGCGTCTGAATCGATGGTGATGACCGGAATGCCAGCCGCAATCGCTTTGTTGATGCTGTCCTTCAGAAGAGAGGCATCGGTCACCGACAGCAAAATTCCCGTCGCCTTCTTTCTGACCGCTTCATCGAGCGCATCGCGCTCGGCCTTCGCATCGTAATTCTGCGGTCCCGTGAAATCCGAGCGCACCTTCAACTCTCCCGCCGCCTTGGCAAACCCGGCCCCCGCCGTCTGCCAGTAAGGAACCTGCAGATTCGACGACACGAACACGTAGTATTCATCGGAATCGTGAGCCGCGCCGCAGCTCAGGACAGTCATCAGCAAAAACGCAATGCACAGAAATTGAAACATCCTGCGCGAGAGGAACATGGGATCCTCCTTCGAACAATCAGGAGCAGCAGAACCGCCGTGCCCCGATGAGAAGTTCAGCGAGTGAGGATTGTAAACGAGGGGTCAAGGGAAGGCCAGCGGTGCTATTGCAGCGCCTTGTCAAGAACGCCGGAAATCACGTTTTCTTCGATTTCGCCCGACGACTTATAAAGCGCCGCACCCGAGCTATCGAGCACGACCACGTGTGGAATATATCCCCGGTAATACTTGCTCTGCAGCTCTTGCTGAGGCGGAGAGACCTTCTTGTCCAGATCGACAACCACAAACTGAACCCGCCCCTTGTACTTCTCATAGAGGCTCACGGTACGCCGCGCCTGGCGCTTGGAGTTGTAGCAGCCCTCCCCGTACAGGATGACGTAGGCCGGCTTGCCCGAAGTCACGCCCGCATCGAGATTGTCGCCGGTAATCAACAGCCCGTCGTTGACGTCGCTGTCGTAATGCAGTTTGGGATTCAGCTTTAGATTGTCAGCCGCGAACGCGGTGGTAAGTAAGCCGAGGAACAATAGTGCCGAGATGGCAAACGCTTTCATGAGTCTCATTCTCTTGTGAACCCCTCCCGATGAGATTGGCTTACAAAGCGTGCGCGCTCCGGTAATCGACCCTAAACTCCCACCGGAAACGGCTTGGTATGGTTCGTGGTCCTGAGCGATACTCCCCCAAACCGTCCTTGCAGCAACGACATCAGCCCCGTGTACCAGTACCCCACCACGAACAGCAGGAGGAACGGCACGGTAATGTAGTTCTCATTCTCCACCGCGTAGTAAACGGTAAGCGCGAAATACGCTCCGACCAGCAATTCGACCCATGGGACCCATCCCAGCCGCTTCCGGTACTTGGTCACCCCAACTCGATCCTGCTTCGTTTCCACGCGGTACTTCGGCGTGCGCGCAAACGCACTCTCCTTGCCGATGAGCGCCTCGATCACCGCCTTAGTGTTCGTAATAGTCAATCCAATCCCGAGAGCCATCAGAAACGGCAGATACAACAGCGCCCGCGGCCAGCTTCGCGGAAAAAGTTCCCGCTGCGAAACCAGATAAAAGCTGGAGATCGAAAAAGTCGACGCCATGAACAGCGGGAGGTCGATGTAGAGCATCTGAAACCATCCCTGGTAAAAGCGAATGACCATCGCCGGCAGCAGCAGCACCGACAGCATGATCATCAGCGGATAGCTCAGATTTGCGGTCAGGTGATACCAGGCTTCAATCTTGGTGTGCAGCGGCGCATCACTTCTGAGCACCCGCGGCAGAATCTTCTTTCCTGTCTGAATCAACCCCTTCGCCCAGCGCGCCTGCTGAGTTTTGAAAGCCGTCATTTCCACCGGCAATTCAGCCGGACACTCCACGTCCTGCAGATAAATAAATTTCCATCCCTTGAGCTGCGCCCGGTAAGAAAGATCGGTATCCTCCGTCAGCGTATCGTGCTGCCAGCCTCCAGCCTCCTCAATCGCCTGACGCCGCCAGAGGCCCGCCGTGCCGTTGAAGTTGAAAAACAGTCCGGTGCGTGCCCGCCCCGAGTGTTCCAGCACGAAGTGCCCGTCCAGCAGGATCGCTTCGACCTGCGTCAAAAAAGAATAGTTGCGATTGATGTGTGTCCAGCGCGTCTGCACCATCCCAACTTTGGGATCGGTAAAGTGATGGATCGTGCGTAGCAGAAAATCCTCCGGCGGCGTGAAATCCGCATCGAAGATCGCAATGAATTCGCCCCGAGCCGTCTTCATACCCTCAGCCAAAGCCCCCGCCTTGAATCCTTCGCGATTGGCTCGATGTTGGTAGACGATCGGATGTCCGAGCGCGGCATAGCGCTCGACCAACCCGCGCGCCACCTCGACCGTCTCATCCGTCGAGTCATCTAGCACTTGAATATCCAGCTTCTCCCGCGGATATTTCAGCTTGCAGATCGCATCCAGCAGCCGCTCAATGACGTATTGTTCGTTAAAAATCGGCAATTGCACCGTGACGCGCGGCAGATCGTCAAAATGTCCAGCCGCCTCCGTAGTCCGATTCTTCTTGTGCTTGTAGTAGAGATACACCAGCACATAACGGTGCGCCCCGTATCCCGCCAGTAATATCAAAACGCTGAAATACGGAATCAGCAGCGCCAGGTCAAACCCATTCGCCTGATAGAGCCCACGAAACGTGGTGTCCAGAAAATGCTGACGGATGTAAGGCACAATGCCCTTGGGCGCGGCCAGCATCGCCGGCAGAAAATCCAACAAGATGTGATCAGAAGCGAGCAAGGGGCAAGGTAGAAACCCTTATTCTACCGGATCGGAGATCGTAGCAGTCCAACGCCGAGCGCTACAACCGAGAGCGCCAGCACCACCGCGCCAACGTAAATGAGAGCCACCAACCCGTTCGGCTGGGTAGCCGCAGGAGAAGGCATAGAGAGAAAGAACCCGGCCGAAATGAGGATCGCCGAAAGCGGCACGCCGATCCGCACCAACCAAAGCAACGAGGCGGGGAGCACTGCGGCATCGGCCAGTACCTGGCAGACCAGCGACAGGATCACAATCACGCCCGCATGGGCGTGACCGGCGCGGAAAAAATTCTGCCGCAGAGCATCGTCCATATATTGGCTCGTCCGGTCCCGCAGCGAGGAAAGGAGAAAGTACCCGCCATATTGAATCGTGGGAACGGTGATCAGAATGACTCCAGCCATGGTTCTGGCTTCTCTTGTCATAAATCCTCGCCTCCTCAGCCATGCAGCTCAATGGTTCGGATGGGCCGAAGCTCTCCGCCATCTGGCACGATGAAGGGATCCACCCGCAAGCCATCCGGCAGCCGCGACTCCGGATCAAGCTCCACCAGAGTCTCCAGAATCTTCGTATCCACTTCTTTCTGCTGTCGTCCGTGACCCCGTCAGCGTGACCGCCAGCCGCACCTTGTCGTGAAACAGATTCCGTTGCGCCAAAGGAGGCATGCTTATTTCCCCTCCCCATCATCTCCCGGATGGCGCAACGCATCAGCCTTCAGGCGGCGCGGCGTGTTTGGGTGGCGCGACGCTTCCAGCGCTGCGATCAGTCGCCTCTTCTCAGAAACGGGCTTTAGCCCCTGCGGCCCGTGAAGGCCATCCCCGCTTCCAGTCCGATTCGGATCGGAAAAACCAGGCCTGTCAGCCCGATTCAGATTGGAAGGGGCACGGCTTCCAGCCGTGCCGAAACAACCCACAAACGATGCCGGCTTTAGCCGCTGAGGGACTCCGATCCTTAGATCGAGTTCATCCATGGTCGGCCTCGCCGGTACGCACCAACTCCCGCGCCGTGAGATCCAGCATCATCTCCGCCCGCTCCTGCAGAGGACGCCAATGCACCCAAGGATCCGTACACTTCGCAATATCCAGCGAAATCACTCCATGCACCGACGCCCACAGCGTCTGCAAAACCAGTTCCGCATCCCGAATCTCTTCCCGGAAGCATCCCGCATCAATCGCCTCCTGCACCGCCCACTTCAAAAAGGCGTCCCTTCGCTGTTTTTAAGGTGTGAAAGACTCGCACTTCTACCCGCGCCCCTTCCCTTTCAGAAACGTCCCCTCCTGCAATTCCGTGAACGCCTGCCGCAACTGCTCCTGCGTATTCATCACAATCGGCCCATACCAGGCGACCGGCTCTTCCAGCGGCTTTCCCGAAACCAGCAGAAACCGGATTCCATCGTCCCCGGCCTGAACCGTCACCTCGTCGCCGCGATCAAACACGATGAGCGAGCGGTTGTCCGCCTCAACGGGAGGCGTAGTGTCAGCCCACTTCACCGCCTCCGTGGGCACGGCCAAGGGACCCGACGCGTTGCAGAACTTTCCGCTCCCCGCAAAAACATATGCGAAGGCATGTCGAGTCGTTTCCACCGGCAACGTCTTTCTCTTGCCCGGCGCAACCGAAACGTCAAGATAAACAGGTTCGGCCGCGATGCCATCCACCGGCCCCTTCTTCCCCCAAAAACTTCCGCAGACGACGCGCACATGCGCGCCATCATCGTCCGTGATCTCCGGAATATCCAGCGCCTTCACTTCCTGGTAGCGCGGCGCAGTCATCTTGAGCGCGGACGGAAGATTCGCCCACAACTGAAATCCATGCATCCGCCCAGTCGGGTCGCCCTTCGGCATCTCCTGGTGGATGATTCCACTGCCCGCCGTCATCCACTGCACGTCGCCAGCTGCAATGGCGCCGCTGTTGCCCATGCTGTCCCCATGTTCCACGGTCCCAGCCAGAACGTAAGTGATGGTCTCAATCCCGCGGTGTGGATGCCAGGGAAATCCCGCCAGATAATCCTCCGGAACATGATTGCGGAAATCATCGAGCAAGAGAAACGGATCAAACTCCTTAGTATTTCCGAAGCCGAACGCGCGGCGCAGATGCACCCCTGCGCCTTCCAGCGTCGGCTTGGATTGAATGAGACGCTTAACTGGTCGTATCGACATGAGGTCTCCGCGTCCAAGAGTTTTGTGGATTCAATTCTTCTCTCGCGCCTTGGGATCGTCCTTGGGGTCGAAATAGTGCGTGTCAGTTGGACCATGGCCGGAAATTTCGACGATCACGGGGTCCGCGTCAGTCCGGGCGAAATGATTGTCTCCTCCCGGTTCCGAGTACACGCTTCCCGGCGGAAGTGTCTTTAGCGACTTCGCATCGAAATGATTGCCGTAGCCCAAGTGCCACTCGCCCGAGACGACCGTTGCCACCCGATCGTCCCGGTGTGAATGCGCCTGGATCGTGGTGTGAACGGGCACGAACAACAAGATCGTGTAGAACCCCACTTTTGTAGGATCACCGAAGATGCCCTTGGTATGAACCCCGGGCAGTCCAGAGCTCCCGATCTGATTGTTGTCGAGCGCGCTGGCGCGGATTTCCGACGGTGTCATTCGCATCTCGGGAAGAGATTGAGCGGCAGCTGAAGCGACCACAAGAGAAAAGCCTGTGACCACGAATCTCTTAAGTGTCCTTCGGATAATCATTGATCAACCTCGATTCGACGTAGTTAGGCGATACGCTTCTACCTGCCGTTCCGTTAGTCACAGAAACTCTACTAGCGCCTCAGTCGTCTCCTTCGGTCGCTCCTCCGCCACCCAGTGCCCAGTGTCCTTCAGCAGTATGACGGTCACGTCGGTCCCAACCAGCTTGGCTTGTTGCCCTAGTACATCTCCCAACGACTTCTCACCGCCAATGGTCAGCACTGGCATGGTCAGCTTGGTTTGTGAGAGTAGAGCAAAATCCTTCGCCGTTTGCAGGAATGAAACGAAATAGGCCCATCCCGCATGCATGCGCCCCGGTCGTGCGTAAGCCGCCGCGTAAGCTTTGCGATCAGCTTCCGGAATCGAACGCGTCTTGTCGGCTGCAAAGTCATTCCAGAAGTAGTCGAAGTAGGTGCGCTCCCGACCTTTTACCAGAGCTTCCGGTGTCGGACCATTGAAGCGGAAATGCCAGATGTTCGGATTGTTGTAAACCGCCTCCCAACCGGCAACGCCGGGGAGGAAAGCATCCATCAGGACGAGTTTCGTCACTTCCGTCGGAAACTGGGCCGCATGGGCGTAGGCGACCATGAGACCGATGTCGTGTCCCACGACCTCCGCTTTCTGCACACCGAGCGACTTGGCGAGGTCATGAATGCGGATGGCGGCGCTCTTCATGTCCAGACCGTCGGCGGGAATGTCCGAGTCTCCGATACCGGGCAGGTCCGGCGCGATTACGGTAAAGCGCTCGGCCAAAAGGGGGATGATCGGCTTCCACATCAAGCGACGTTTCCGCATAGCCGTGCAAGAGTATGAGTGGTGTACGCCTCGCCGGCTGTCATGTAATGCAGCTTGACGCCATTCACGTTTGCGTCACGCGAGGAGATCGGCGTCTTTGACGCGTTAGCCCATGAAGAGAAAGAGATGAAAAGTAAGAAGGTAAGCACGGCTAGCGTGTGAAACCACTTTAACGCGCGGTTCATAGAGGAGCTCTCCCGGAAGACAATTTGGATAACGATCGCAGCCATCTTCTCTGCTGCTTACTCGCGGTTGGAGAACCAGCGTATTCACAGACGCCACCGTCACCCCACAGTCCAGATCGTGGGGTTGCCGCCATTCTACGGTTACGCCCGAGTGCGGATCACGCCGCCGCTTGTTGGCTCTGCTTGAAGAACGCCAGCAAGTCGGCGTTGACCTGGTCCTTCAGCGTAGAGCACATCCCATGCGGCGCACCGGGATAGACTTTCAGCGTCGCTCCCTTCACCAGCTTGGACGAAAGCATCGCCGATGCCCCAATCGGCACAATCTGGTCGTCGTCGCCGTGCAGGATCAACGTTGGCACGTCGAACTTCTTCAGGTCTTCCGTGAAGTCCGTCTCCGAGAAAGCCTTGATACAGTCGAACACGCCCTTGAATCCCGCCTGCATCCCCTGCAGCCAGAACGAATCCCTCAACCCCTGCGAGACCTTGGAACCCGGCCGGTTGGCGCCGTAAAACGGCGCACTAAGATCCTTGAAAAACTGCGAGCGGTCGGCGAGCACGCCAGCGCGAATGCCGTCGAACGCATCCATCGGCAAGCCGCCGGGATTGGCCGCCGTCTTTAGCATCAAAGGCGGCACAGCGCCAATCAGCACCGCCTTGGCAACGCGCTTCGTACCATGGCGACCAATATAGCGAGCGACTTCACCGCCGCCGGTCGAGTGGCCGACGTGGATCGCATCCCTCAAGTCGAGCGTTTCGACAACCGTCGCCAGGTCATCTGCATACGTATCCATTTCATTGCCATTCCAGGGCTGGCTCGAGCGGCCATGGCCGCGACGGTCATGGGCGACGCACCGGTAACCGCGCGAAGCCAGAAACAGCATCTGGTCTTCCCACGCGTCCGCGCTGAGCGGCCAACCATGACTGAAGACCACGGGCTGTCCCGTGCCCCAGTCCTTGTAATAGATTCGCGTGCCGTCTTTAGTCGTAATCGCGCTCATAAGATTTTCTCCTCAAGTTTTGAAACGTGGAAGCCGCAGCCGCCGCGCGAATGGCGGCGACCGTCGCCTGCGGATCCTCTTGATCCCAACCCGGCGGACAGAATTGTAACGGATCACGCCGTGCGCACCGGCGGGATGTGGAACTTTTTCACTGCGAAAATTGTCAACACAACGAAGAGCGCCATCAGCGCCAGTTGCGCAGCCAGAAATGGCGGCTCTTTCTGCGTGGGAGCCAACGCCTTCAGTGCCGGCATCTTCATGAACGCCTGTACAACCAACACGAAGACATTGAAATAAAGCGCAACCGCGGCGGAGACCACGTAGATCCCGCGCCAGGCGCCGGCGAGATGCATGCCATAGCGCGCCAGAATCGCAACCGCCAACACGACGAGCGAAATGACGCCGACCACATGCGAAGGCAACAGATGCTCGAACGGAAAAAGGAATCCGGTCAGGCTCGTCAGGACGGTGGTCACCAGAAAGATCGCGGTCCAGCCATCAAGTCGCTTCCCGGTGAGCAGCCCATACAGGACGATGAATCCCGAGCCAATCCCCACCAGGCTGATCAACACATGCAACAGAGTGAACGTAGATATCGTCATCCCCAGAATCATGACGCACCTCCTTTTTCTGTGGCAAGATTCTAAGAGGCAGATTCTACCGCTACTCTTTAGATTTTGTTTTTATTTCTTGTTTCAGGGAATAACGACAACCGAGGTCAACAGGCATGTGCAGGAATATCAAGACCCTCTTCAACTTCGATCCACCTGTAACTCCCGAAGAGATTCGAGCCGCCTCCCTTCAGTTCGTGAGAAAGATTAGCGGCTTCAACAAACCGTCTCAGGCCAATGAAGCTTCATTCGCGGCGGCGGTCGATGAAGTCGCCGCCATCTCGACTCGCCTTCTCCGTTCGCTCGAAACCAACGCAGCGCCGAAGAACCGGGAAGAAGAAGCGGCCAAAGCCAAAGCGCGTGCTGCCGTGCGCTTCGGTTCTTGAGTCTTACAGGTGTCCCTGGCGAACACTTTTTCGCGGGTAGCGTGGCATGAAAAGCCGCCTACTGCTCTTCAGAAATCGGCACCACCGCAAGCTGTACGCTCTTCCGCTCGCCCTCACTCACGCGCAGCGCCTTGCCCTGCCCCTCATAGCTCCTGAGAAATTCGGGATTGTAGTAAGCCTCAGCCTCCACGCTTTCCCAAGCGAGCACTATGTAGGAGCCGGACGAAATGCCATGCAGTATGAAGCGCCCGCTCTGATCGCTAACCGTCTTGCGGAAATGATCCGCACGTGCACGCAGCCGCGTTTCAGGTACAGCAACGACCACGGAATTTGATACGGGATCCCCCTTGCCGTTCAAGACCACGCCGTCGACGACCGCCCCATCCGCGCTAGCAACCGCATCGATGACCGCAGCACCCCCGTTCACCCCAAATCCTGACTCCGTCACGTCGCGGCTTCCTACCCCTACTGACTTGAGAAACCAGTCGGAACTCACGCCGTCCTCGCCAGAGAACTGAACGTAATACTGTCCCGCTGGCACGTTCTTCCACTCGAAACTGGAATCGGCGCTCACATGCGCGACCGTGGAAAAGCCTTCGCCCGCCGAAGCCAGCGCATCGTCACCATCGGCCGGGATCAGCGACAGAAACACCTGGCTTGGAGCGAGCTGTCCCATCGCGCGATTGCTCTCAAGCCGAAGCCGCCCGTGAACCCACGCACCCGCCTGCGGCGCCAGCCGCAGACCCTCGACATTGCCTCCAGTGATCTGCAGCGACTGTCGCGCCGTCATAGGCACAGGCGTATCGCTCACCGTCGCCACTACCGTGTAGGATCCCGGCGAGACGTCACGAATTTCGAAGCTGCCATCCTTGCGAATCTCCGCGCCATTCAAAGTCCAATTGAAGTCGCGCGACTGCAACGTAACCGTCGCCGAAGCTCCTCGCGGCAAGTTCACAACCGAGCCGCGGACGATCACGCTTGGGCTCGGCGTCAACGCGAAGCTCACGGGGAAGTCGTCGCCGGGGTGCAACTGGATCGCGGCCGCCTGACTGCGATCCTTCGTGCCGGGATAGTACGTCGTCATGTACGAACTGCCGGGCTTGTCGTTGCTCCCGGTGGTCGCCGCAGGGCGCACTTCCGAGACCATGTTGCCCGCGGCGTCGATCAGGCTCTTGAAGTTTGGCGGAGGCGTCACCGACACAAAATAACTTCCCGGCGGCAGCCCTGCGATGCGATACTCGCCCAGATCGTTGGTGCGCTCGCCTCCTACCGGCTCCCAGTGGCTGCGTCCGGAAACGTAGGTCTCGCGCAACACCGAAACCTGTGCCTCCGGCAGAGGATCGCCATCTTCGTCGGTCACGCGGCCTTCGACCACGGCCGCCGCCTGCAGACGAATCAGCACTTCTCTGAGCTCTTGCCCCGCGCTCAAGGTCAGCACGCGCCCTTCGGTCCGTGGACGGTGCTTGTCGACTTCGAGAAACCCTGTACGCTCGGCAAACAGCCGGTAGCGTCCAGCCGCGATTCCCTCGATGTGAAACCTGCCGTCCGCACCCGTGGTCGCGGTGTAGTTTCCGCCCTCGCTCTGATTCTCGGCAATGAGTTCGATGAGCGCCTTCTTCACTGGCTCGCCGCTGGGATCCTTGGTGACGATGCCATCCAACGAGCCCTTCGCCGCACGCGCCGGCGCAGCCGTCTGGGCCAAAACTGCATGGGCGATCAACAGAGCCAGCAACAGAGATGCGGGTATGGGCTTCATCCAGTGGCGGTGTGGGAGGGTCATTTGTGGCCGGGAGGATCGGCCAGGGACGCTCAACTCAAGCTGATTCTATCTCGGGTCGCGGGACTGCCCAAGAACCAACTGCGGCGGGATGGTATATATATATCTGGAAAATAAAAGAGGGCTTTCGGTAAGGTCATTGCTTTCAGGGTGTTGCGGGGACATAGGGCAGCCGGCTTTTGAACGCAAGAATCGGATGGCACCGGATCTAATTTCCTCCTAGAGTTGGTTCTACGCCGCGGAATGAAACCATACATGGGAGGAGAACGATGACGACCGCAACAGTCACGGATGCGATCCGTTATCCCGTAGGAGAGTTTACGATCGATCGCGCGATCACGCCACTGAAACGAGAGATGTGGATCGAGCAAATGGAGGAAGCTCCGGGCAAACTGCGCGCCGCGTTAGCCGGCTTGTCTGAGGAGCAGTTGGACACGCGTTACCGCAAAGACGGGTGGACGCTGCGGCAGGTCGCGCATCACCTGGCGGACGCGCAGTTAAACGGCTTCATGCGCTTCAAACTCGCATTGACAGAGGACAGACCAGCCATCAAGACATACCAAGAAGATCTGTGGTCGCAAACCGCCGATGGATGCGAGGCTCCGGTCAATCTTTCCGTTGATCTCTTGGCCGCGTTACATGCCCGCTGGGTGATCCTGCTGAAGTCGCTGAGTGAAAAAGAATTCGCGCGTACCTTTCGCCATCCTCAGCGGGGCGAGTTGCGAATCGACGACGCGATACAACTGTACGCGTGGCACTGCGTCCATCACACAGCGCACATCCGGGGATTGAGGGAGCGCATGGGCTGGTAACTGCTGAGAAGCCATACAGGCTCAGGGGAAGCAAACGCCCAATTCTCGCAACGCAAGCGAGGAGGGCTGACCAGCTTGCAGGCACAATCTAGACCCGCCGCTTCCAATACCCAGGTTTTCGCTTGCTGTGGGCTACGGCTACGATGTTTACAAATTCTGCGGCGGTATTGGGCACCGATCGTCTCCAGCTTCGTTGATCCACCTGCTTCTAAAGTCATATCACTCGGTGCCGCAGACGACCTCGTGCAAGGTCTCATGGGCCTCGCAGCACCCGAGCCAAATGAGCCGAGTTCGCAAACAGAAATAATGCGGCGTTATTACACGCTAAAGCGGGAAAACAAGCTATCGGAACTTACACTATCCGATGGCGAAGCCCTTGCCCGATTGCTGGTTGAGCACGCAATCGATTTTGCGAACACTCATCCCTATCCCTGCCGGGGAATAGGAGGCTCGATTGAAATGCTGACAGTTACCAGCAAGGGTGTTGCGTGGGTTCAACCTCCCGTCATATCGAATTTGGCCCCTGCACCGCCCGTTTATCGCGCCCGCTACACCGACTCCGACATGTTGGGCAATCTGGACGGAACTGAATGGCTGCGGGGACGATCCCGGCAAATGGGACAATCAATTTTGCTGGAGAAGGTGAGGTCCGCGTCGTAAGTCCTAAGTTTGCAGGTTCTTGCAGTTTTGTACTCGGAAAGGCTGCCGAGACACGAATGCCGGACACCGCCGCGAGACTTAGAGGGGTTTTTGAGAGATCGTGTGCCGTCTACCGAGAAACCAAAGATGGACGGGTGAAACCATCAACTGCCACCACTGGACCCACTGCACCCATCTCGCATTCGGCTAATGACTATGGTTCATTGTGCAATGGGGCACTGAAAACAAAAGCCCTGGAACTGGTGGCGCAGTTGAGAAATTTCGTGACAGCGAACCGTGCCATTGATGACCAAGAAAGTGATGAGGACTGGGCAGCCGAAGAGCACGTTTCCACTCACCAGGAAGCGAACGTCCTACACCTCAAGTACGAACTCCTGTCGAAAGATAGGAACGACCAGTTCGTGTCGGATTACGAGTCAGTGTT
>QIAM01000098.1 GCA_003225555.1 Acidobacteriota bacterium
CCGCGCCAAAAGCACGTGCTCACGCGTCTGCGGCATGGGACCATCGGTCGCCGCCACAACCAAGATCGCGCCATCCATCTGGGCCGCGCCCGTGATCATGTTCTTGATGTAGTCGGCGTGACCCGGACAATCGACGTGCGCGTAGTGCCGGTTCGCCGTCTCGTACTCGACGTGCGCCGTGGCAATCGTGATGCCGCGTGCTTTTTCTTCTGGCGCGTTATCGATCGAATCAAACGACCGGAACACGATCTTCGGATTGTGCTTCTGCAACACCTTGGTGATGGCCGCCGTCAACGTGGTCTTGCCATGGTCAATGTGACCAATTGTCCCCACGTTGCAGTGCGGCTTGGTGCGGTCAAATTTCTCTTTCGCCATAAAATTCGGGTAGCTCCTTTAACCCTCAGGACGCCTGGAAACCCACACCCGGACGCTCCCTTGGTGCTTCCGGTGGCTCGTACTCAAGCGAAGCCGCCGCAAAATACTCCAGTTTCAACAAGGTCACTTCTCGAGAATCCTGCTCGGCATCAGGCATCCAAATCCATAAACCTAACTCGTTTTCCTCGACCACTAGCGCCTCGAAATCAGATCCTCCCGAGATCGCTTCCTTCAAAGCTTCTCGACCACTTGGAGAGAACCAAAAGTGAACAAGTCTCCCGCTTAGGCCCATTTCAGTGCCTAACAATCAATTCCTGACGGCCCAACCCAAACAAGACCATATTCCGCAGGCGCTGTAGCTCGCTTCGGGTCCTCGAATCCAGAGCGTCATCCACCAACTCCCAAGACAGAACCAGATTTTGTGGTCCCTGCGGTGTCTCAATCTCCAGTCTCCGACTCAAGGTATTGCTGTTCCATGTCACGCTGGTCAGCCGATAACCAGCACCCAATTCTCCCAGAATCTTCTTGACCTGCTCACCCAGATCCTTGCCCCGTTCTAGCCTACGCTCCTCTTTCAACAAATGGTCCAACTTGCACTGTCGGAACTGCTCCTCGGAGAGGTCCATGGCACCTGCCATGCTCTTCTCGACTTCTGACAGACTTTGGGAGTCAGGATTTGAAAATCCCGACGGAACATTTACTTGAAAGTCAGAACTCGCCATACATGCCCTACTTCGTCGTCCCCTGCACCTTGGCGATGATTTCCTCTGCCACCGACCGCGGAGCCTCCTCATAACGCGCAAAGTGCATCGAGTATTCCGCGCGGCCCTGCGTTGACGAACGCATATGCGTCGCGTATCCAAACATCTCTGCTAGGGGCACGATCGCCTTGATCACCTGCGACCCCGCGCGATGCTCCATGCCTTCAATCCGCCCACGCCGCGAGCTCAGATCGCCCATGATCGCGCCCGCGTAATCTTCCGGAGTCACGACTTCCACAGCCATCACCGGCTCCAGAAGCACCGGCGAAGCCTTGCGCGCCGCTTCCTTGAACGCCATCGATCCGGCAATCTTGAATGCCATTTCGTTCGAATCGACGTCGTGATAGCTGCCGTCATAAAGCGTCGCCTTCACATCGACCATCGGATAACCGGCCAGCACTCCGCCTTCCAGCGCTTCCTGAATGCCCTGATCGATCGGCTTGATGAATTCTTTCGGCACCGAGCCGCCCACAATGTCATTGACGAACTCGTAGCCCGTGCCAGGCGGCTGGGGGTCCAAATAAATCTTGGCGTGCCCGTACTGACCACGGCCACCCGTCTGCCGAATGTATTTGCCTTCCGCCTCCGCGTGCCGGCGAATGGTCTCGCGATACGCCACCTGCGGCTTGCCGACGTTAGCTTCGACCTTGTACTCACGCATCATGCGGTCGACGATGATTTCCAGGTGCAACTCGCCCATGCCGCTGATGATGGTCTGTCCGCTATCGGGATCGGTGTGAACCTTAAAGGTGGGGTCTTCCTGGGCCAGACGCGCCAGCGCCATGCCCATCTTTTCCTGATCGGCCTTGGTCTTCGGTTCCACGGCAACCGAGATGACCGGCACCGCAAACTCAATCGACTCCAGCGCGATCGGATGATCCCCGTCACAAATCGTGTCACCGGTGCTAACGTTCTTCAAACCGACAGCGGCGCAAATATCCCCCGCCAGAATTTCGCTAATCTCTTCGCGCTTGTTGGCGTGCATCTTGAGCAGACGTCCGATGCGCTCCGTCTTTGTGGTTCGGACGTTCAGCACCGAGTCTCCGGTCTTGAGCTGCCCGGAATACACGCGAATGAACGTCAACTGACCGACGAACGAATCCGCCATGATCTTGAACGCCAGCGCCGAAAACGGCTCGCTGTCCGAGGCCTTGCGCGCGATCGGCTGTCCATTGTCAGGATTAATGCCGTGGGTTTCCCCTACATCCAGCGGCGAAGGCAGGTAGTCCACCACCGCATCGAGCAGCGGCTGTATACCCTTATTCTTGAACGCCGTTCCAACCACAACCGGAAATACCTTCAGCGCAATGGTCGACTTCCGCAGCGAAGCACGCAGCTCATCGGCTGTAATCTCTTCGCCTTCCAGAAACTTGTGCAGGATTTCGTCGTCGTTTTCTGCGATGCTCTCGACCAACTGAGCGTGGAATGCTTCGGCTTTCTTCTTCAGGTCGGCGGGAATCTCTTCGGTGATGTACTCAGAACCGATCGTGTCATCTTGCCAGACGATCGCTTTCATGCCCAGCAGATCAATGACGCCCCTGAACTTGTCTTCCTGGCCGATGGGAATCTGAATCGCGACGGGCTTGGCGCTGAGCCGCTTGCGGATGGTATCGATGGCATGCTCGAAATCAGCACCCATCTTGTCAATCTTGTTGATGAAGCAAATTCGCGGAACGCCGTACTTATCAGCCTGCCGCCAAACTTTCTCGGACTGCGGCTGAACCCCGTGGACCGCGTCAAACACCGCCACGGCGCCGTCGAGCACGCGCAGCGAACGTTCCACCTCGGCCGTAAAGTCCACGTGGCCGGGCGTATCAATAATGTTGATGCGAATATCGCGCCAGGTGCAGGTGGTCGCCGCGGACGTGATGGTGATGCCGCGTTCCTGCTCCTGCTCCATCCAGTCCATGGTGGCCGTGCCTTCGTGCACCTCTCCGATGCGGTGCGTCCGTCCCGTATAAAACAAGATGCGCTCCGTCGTAGTGGTCTTACCGGCATCAATGTGCGCCATGATGCCGATGTTCCTACACCGTTCTAATGGGACTGTTCTGGGCACGACTGTTAACTCTTTCTGGGCTCCAAAATCAGCTGTCAGCTTTCAGCTTTCAGTTAAAAACGCTTGTCATCCTCAGGCGCCGTCTTTTAGGCGCCGAAGGACCTATGCACTTCCTCTTACCATCTATAATGCGCGAACGCCTTGTTCGCTTCCGCCATGCGGTGTACGTCTTCCTTTTTCTTGATCGCGGCGCCGCGGCCATTCGCCGCATCCAGCAACTCATTGCTCAACTTGTCGATCATTCCTTTTTCGCCGCGCGACCGGGCATACGTAATCAGCCACCGGATCCCCAGCGAGGTACGCCGGTCGGCATTCACTTCCACCGGCACCTGATAGTTCGCACCACCCACGCGGCGCGTCTTGACC
>QIAM01000099.1 GCA_003225555.1 Acidobacteriota bacterium
AGACCCAGGCACTCGGAGATTCGAAGGCCCGTGCCTGCAGCCAGGAGCGTCAGGGTACGTTCCGGCTCTCGCAAATTACGAACGACTTCATAAGCTTGTTCGGGAGTTATGATCATCGCTTCGTATCCGCTGGTCGTCTTGCAGCGAACGAAGCGCATCGGGTTCTATCAAAGGTCGCGGCTGGCGAAAGAGACTCGCGACATTTTCGTCCGATGACATTCTGGCGGTGCACAGCCGTATCCGCTTAGCTGTCCTATAGCACGAGCACATCGTTTCCGCGCGACTTCAGAGCGCGGTCAAACGTGATCAACTTCAAGCCTGCCACGGCCGTGAAAGCCAACATGTACGCTTCTGCCCAGACCTTTGGAGAGCGACTAGGCATTCGAGAGCGCGCGCGGAACTCCTTCTCGATATCCTCCGGCTCGGGCACGAAAACAACTCGATCATCAGCCCAGATCCGGTCCCACAGGCTCCAGGCTTCCGCCATAGATTTTGTGTCCACTCCCATGATCTGTTCAGTTGTGAGAAGCCTAAGAACAGTGATTTGCGTGAACCGACCGAAAAGGAATTGCTCCTGTCCGGCCTGCTCAAACCAGGATCTGGCTCTCTCGGAATCTATATGCCGGCTCCACAGGAGCGCCAGCCAGACATTGGCATCAAGGAAATTCAACGTGTTCATAGATCTGCTCATTCGTCAGGTCTACCTGTGGTCCTTTGGAAACAATCAGAGGAAATTCGACCCGCTTTGGCCTCGGCCGCTGTGCCTGCAAGACCACACGTCTCACACCGAGAAGAACCAGTTCACGAATCGAAGAACCAGTTCCCGCCGCCTGTTCCTTTAATTTCCGATAAAGGGGCGCCGGAATGTCCACCGTCGTCCGAATCGATTCTTGCTTCATAAACATGATTATTTCATACGTGCCATAAATATGGAAGATACCGTTTTTTTCGCCTAACGAGTGGCAAACTCCCGAGATACCGTCTTCCCTTAATCCTAATAGTATTGATCAAGTCGAGGATCGCGAAATGGCCGAGGTGAACAAAAGGCGAACAAAAGTTACCGGCAGTTGACCTTTCCTGAAAAGGCTGGCGTCGGCGGTTCAACTCCGTCCCTGGCCACCATCATTCTAAAAGAGTTACGCCGAATCGGAACGTTTCCTTCAGTCCGCTCTCAGTCCGCTTTTTTAGGCCATTCCATTTGCTCCGCGGCCAAGTGAATGTAAATAGACCAAGTTGAAAGGCTCTTTGTTTCTCCAGTCCGCTTTCATTCCACTTTTGAAGGTTCGAAGGGTTTATGAAGACGAGCCTCGGCCCGCAGACTGGCGGCCTTTGCATGCACAATGGCGTGTTTTGCATAGCCGAGATGTTTGCGAGCATCTAAATTGTCTACATGCACAACGTGCGATGTGCGGTACCGCTGTTCGATCGAGATGGCTTCTCTCAATTCTGAGCAAACTGATGAACAAGCACTTTCGCTTTTCGGGCAGCAATTTTTCGAGACTGGAGGAACTGGGAGTCCGTGCCTCTGCAGTCTTGCGGAGAGCCGGGCTTTCCCAGGGATTCATCGATCAACCGCGTGTGCTCCTCAAGACGGAGGAACTCTTTGCCTTGTGGCGTGCCGTGGGCGAAATCAGCACCGATCCGGGCATTGGCTTATTGCTTGGAACAGAAAGCAAAACGGAGCGATTTCACCCCGTCGGGCTCGCCGCTCTCTCATCAGAGAACTTCGGCGCAGCCATAGACCAAATGGCTCGCTACAAGCAACTCACCTGCCCGGAAGAGATCCTGCAAGAAAAGGATGACAAAGAGTGGAGCATCGAATTCCGCTGGCTTCTTGCTAACGAAGTCGAGCCACCGGTGCTGATCGAATGCTGCTTCGCTTGGCTGCTCTCGCTGGCTCGCCACGGCACCGGTACTCGCGTTTCGCCAATGCGTGTGGAGTTCGTAGAGCCTCGCCGGCACGTGAAAACGATTGAGCGCCACTTTGGTTGTGAAGCGGTTTGCGGGGCGCCGCGCAACGCGATTGTATTCCGTGCCGCCGACGCACAAAGACAGTTCGTCACTCGGAATGCCGAGCTCCTGGCCATGCTTGCGCCGCAGTTTGAAGAAGAACTGAAACAAGAAAACCTTGACGAGAACTTCGCGGATCGAGTGCGCGTCGCGATACAGCAGAAACTCACAGGCCAGCGCCCAACTATTGAAGACATCGCCGACACACTGCATGTCAGCTCGCGCACTCTGCAGCGGCGTTTGCAAGAGGAAGGGCTGAATTTTCAGCTGGTTTTAGAAGAAGCTCGCCGCCAGCTCGCTCGCTACTATCTCAACAATTCTGTCCTCGAGTTGAATGAAGCTGCCTACTTGCTCGGCTATGAGGACGCGAACTCGTTCGTCCGCGCCTTCCGCACCTGGGAAGGGGTTCCACCGGCTCGTTGGCGAGAACAACAGCGCGCGAGAGTGGCGTCATAACTGGCGGATTTATGAAAGGAAAAATGATGCAAAAACGCAAGCTCGGAAAAAGCAATCTTGAAGTTTCGGCCATCGGGCTCGGGTGCATGGGGCTGAGTTTTGGCTATGGCCCAGCCGTAGACAAACAGCAAGGGATCTCGCTGATCAGAGCAGCTGTCGAACGCGGCGTAACTTTCTTTGATACTGCCGAAGTTTATGGTCCATTCACAAATGAAGAATTGGTGGGCGAAGCGCTGGCTCCATTTCGTGACCAAGTAGTGATCGCCACTAAGTTCGGGTTCAAAATCGAGAATGGCAAACAGGCTGGGTTGGACAGTCGTCCCGAACATATCAAAGAAGTGGCCGATGCATCGCTGAAGCGTCTCAAGACTGATCGGATTGACCTGTTGTATCAGCATCGCGTCGATCCCAATGTACGGATCGAAGATGTCGCCGGCGCCGTGAAGGACCTCATCCATCAAGGCAAGGTGAAGCACTTCGGACTCTCGGAGGCAGGAGTGAAAACCATCCGTCGCGCGCACGCCGTTCAGCCCGTCGCGGCACTTCAAAGCGAGTATTCGCTTTGGTGGAGAGAACCTGAAGCAGAAGTACTACCGACCCTCGAGGAACTCGGAATCGGGTTCGTTCCATTTAGCCCGCTGGGGAAGGGCTTCCTCACTGGCAAGATCAGCCAGGACACCCAGTTCGACAAGACCGACTTCCGCAACGTCGTTCCTCGCTTTACGCCGGAGAACCGAAAGGCGAATCAAGCTATGGTTGACCTGCTTGGCCGGTTCGCGCAACAGAAGAAGGCGACGCCTGCCCAGGTCGCCCTTGCCTGGCTCCTCGCGCAAAAGCCTTGGATCGTTCCGATCCCGGGTACGACCAAACTGCATCGCCTCGAAGAGAACATCGGAGGCGCTGCTGTCGAACTTATGCTCGACGATCTCCGGCAGCTCGAAAGGGCTGCGTCGAAAATTCCGGTCCAGGGAGAACGGTATCCCGAAGAACTGCAGAAATTAGTGGGCCGCTGAACTACCGCAAGGGAGTGAAGGCGTTGAGAGATGGGACGTGTTTCGACCCATGAATTACTAAATCGGGGGGAGGAGATGAAACTGCTCGCCATAGTGGTCACGGCATTCTATTTACTCGCTTCTGCGGCCGCGTTTGCTCAAACGGTAGCCCCAGTTTCCAAATGACGGCCACATGTCGGTCCAGGTCATGGAACGCAACCCGCCAGCACAAGCCCCTGCCGGGCCTGAGCAATATTCGCAAGGCGGGTACGAGGCCATCTTTGGCAGATACGAGATCGACGAGAGCACTCACACTTTCATCTTCCATGTTGCGGGTGCACTGATGCGAACTCTGATCGGCAAAGACCTGCCGCGCTCATTTGAATTTTCTGGCAAACAGCTCATCGTGACGTCGACCCGCCCAGATGAAGACTGGAGAGTTACCTGGGAACACTAGTAGGCGGCCTCGTGTGAAGGATGAGACCGGTGCAAAAACACAAACTTGGGAAAAAGCAATCTGGGAGCGAATAAAGCGGCTTGTGAGCAATCTGCAATAACGGCCGGTAAACCGGCCTGCACGTTCGCCATCCGCGGGCAATTCTGGCCGGAGGTCGCTAATACCGATCGAGTGGCAGCCGGTAAGCTGGCGCAGTGCGGAATACTCGAAATGTGCTCCCGAGGTATCTTACGCTACCGGTGGGCATCGGTGACGGTGAACGTCCGGCAATTGGGAAAGACGCCGCGCGAGCCGAGTGCGGCCTGACGCTGAACGGCGCCGACGCCGTCACATTCTCCCATTCGATGAGCAGTTTTCCCTTGGCGCCGCCGGCGCCCGACAGCGTGATCTTGAGGGTTTCGACCGGAGATGACGGCTTGCCCATGGTGAGCGAAGCGCGGCCCAGTTCGGTGGCCGGATCATCGGTGGTGGCCCTCGCGAATGCCGTCCGGTGATACCCCCACGCCCCAGATGTGGCGGGCGCCGGCCATCAGGGTTTTGTTGACGATCAGCTTCCGTGACTGGGCTCCATTGCGCTGAGGCTATCTTCCACTTGCCAGAATTCTTTACGAACACCACCGTCGTCGCTTCCTGTGAGTTCTCTTTGCCTGACTTAGTGGTGAGAATGCCGGTGAGGATGGCCGTATCCCCGAATCGCCGGACCGACACAGCACTCAATGCGCGCTCAGTCTGCGGGTCGCGCTTCAGCTGCTCGCCTGCTCTCGCCTTCGTCTTCGCCCATATCACTCCACTGGGCATGACGAGCGTTAGCTTGTCCATCTCGATCTGGTCCATGGTGGCTCCGTCACCGCTATCGAAAGCCTTAAACCATTTGGCGTGGAGGGTTTCAAGATCAGACCGTAGATTGGCGTCTGCGCCTTGGGCCACGACAGTTATCGAGCACAGCGCCATCAAGAAAATTACCAAAGCAGCGCGCATCGGATCTCCTTTGCGGTACCCGCTGGTGGGGGCCGTTCGAGCAGAGTCTAGCGCAACTTGTGAGCGTTCGCTACTGCTCGGACGCATGGGCCGATTTCCCATAACTAATCGCGTTAAGGGCACCCAGATCACTTCCGTGTGGCCGCTAGCCGTGATCGGATACGCCTCGGGGCAGACTTTTGCGTGGAGGGGGGATCTCGATCCGAGGCGTTTTCGATAAGACATCATGCGCCTCTGGCGCATCACCAAGCATGAAAATAGGGTTCAGCGGGCTAGCCACGTAGAAAGGGTCAGTCTGTGATACAAGCATCCGTGGTTGGCGATTGCTTGAAGGTCGGTAGCCTATGTGATGACACAGATCCCGCCGATAAGACTGACCCGCGCCGGTAAAGGTATCACCTTTTGTCGCACCCGCAAACGGGAAGGACGCATGACAGTGTCTGCATCAGACCTGCGGCGCAGCAATCGCCTCCGCTGGAGGCGTTATGCAAACTCTGATCGAACGCGGTTGTGGATTGGACGT